>JAYWHT010000064.1:0-40589 GCA_043777595.1 Spirosomataceae bacterium | reverse complement strand
ACTTGAAATGACTATACTGTCCCTCCAAATGACTATATTATTCTTTCGATTCTGTTGCTTGATATTAGACCAAAATAAAAAATATAGTACTTTTTTATGGATTTATGCCAAATATCAGCTTATTTGTATTCATTTTTAAAGTTTGGCATACTAACTGTGAGAGTAGTTAAAATAATAATTATGGTTCGAAACTGTACCTAAACTATGCAAGTAATCTCAATAACACTCAGCCTCCTAAAAAAACCAATAAAGTGCTTGCCCTATCTGATGGTTGTAATGTGCTTTTCGGTATTGTACATGAATGCAGTAAATATTGGTGTAGGACGTGATCTAAATAAATTTAGTTCTATCCACTGGGTTGCAGTAGTTGTTGTTCCAGAATTGGCAACGATATTGATTTTATTGGCTCTCATTCGTGGTTTTCACGATGTGTTCAACATCAAAACAATTATTATTTCGCCAAAAAACATTGCAATATATGAAATTGGCATTATGCCACTATTTGTTATTGCTTACTTCATTTTTTTTCCAGTTACGTTTTCGATACGCCATCTCATCAATAACCTGTTTGGTAGTTATATTGGTGAGTACTCGCATAGGTTCGGGCGAATGTTATCGACGGAAGCCTATTTTTTGTACCTGCCACCTGTTGTAGTTTTGGGTTACATATTGCTCAACGTCTCGCTTGTAAGCGATTATCTCAGCCAGTTGGCCGACTACAAAACAAAGAAAAATAGTGAAGGGAACAATCAAGTTACTAACACATACAAGGATATTTGTGTAGAGGTAAAAAAATATGTAACCGTACTAAAAGTGAGGAGCAATGTAGGCGAGTCTTTTTTGAACGTTGAGGGTTGTTTATATTTTGAGGCATCTGACCATTGTACCATAGTACACAGCGTTGAGGGTACGTTCAAGACTAATTTGTCGCTATTGAAACTCCAAAGTCAATTAAACCCAGATATTTTTTTTAAAAACAATCCGAAGTATATTATCAATTTGGCCTATTTGGATAGCTATAAATACACAGACAAGGGTCAGTACATACTCAATTTTAGAGAACCAATGAATATAGTCTTGACCATGCCACGATCGAGGATTAGAAACCTGAAAGAGGCTTTTCAGAAACACCGAGAGCTGAGGCTTACAAGTGCCGCTTGGCTTAATAAACCATCACTTGCTGCTTCAATAACTCGCTAAAAACCTTGTTTCCAAGTATATGTTTGGGATTTGAGAAAGATTTTGTAGCCAAATAATCGTGTAGGTCGGTCGATATTTCGAGGGTGGTGTAGTGGCATTTGTCAAACAATACGGGTTGTTGGGGTAAATTGATAAGGCAATATCTGCCATAATTGAAGTGGTAAGTGCTTCGAGGGGCTGCTTTTGGTATTTTGTTGGCCACAACGCTACCGGCAACGTGGCCCTCTACCAAAAACTGATGCACATAATTCCAGCCCTCCCATTGTGCTGGATATTTGGTGAGGTAGTGAGCAAGTATAGAATATAGTTGCTGATTGACTTGTTGTGAGAACTGGTCTCTGGTCAGTGTTTTGTCTGGATAAATTAAGTCCTTTATGTCGAGTACATTCTGATAGTTGGGCTGACGATAGGATATAACAGGCAATATTGGCACACCCGATAAATAACTCATGTAGCCAACGCCTTTTCGAGTTTGGATATTTTGACCAAGAAACGAAACGGTATCTAATTTTTCGGTACTGTTGCCCGAGCCAGTGTTGCCGTCCACATATACCAATAGCGAGCGTCCCTCTTTTAGCTCTCGCAGTACTTTGAGAAGTACATCGGGGTTTTCGGCATTGTGGATACGCATATCGGACTTTACACCGTATTTTTTGCCCACTCGGCGGCCACATTCGAGCAACTCGGCAGCCTGTCGGTCATAGACATCGCCTCTGACTAAAATAGAAAAGTCGTAACTGTTTTTGAATAAATAATTGGCAATGACTCTGTAAGAACCCAAATGAAATGAACAAAGTATGAATTGTTTAGTTTCACTATTTAGCGACTCGTTATTGTCTCGAATATCTGCCAAGTCGCTGATGCCGAGTATATTCCAATCAAAGTTTTCGTAGGCAGTATTACAGAGCGACTCTCGATACAACATTGAGTGTTGGGTATGAGGTATTGAGGGTAAAAAATTGGTGAGGTTGGCCGAAAAAATAGCCTCCCCCACCAAATAGCCCTCGTCCGTATCGAAACTTATTTGTTGGGTAGCCTTTCGACATTCTTCTAAAAGTGAACGATATTTGACAAGGACTTGCTGATTCATGGTCGCTCAGATTAAGATAGTGAAACTTCTGGACGCTTGGTTGCCACCATGTTATGGCAAGATTTGGCTGGGTCGCCTGCGGTTACGTTTTTGACAGAGTGTAACAAATTGGCAAGTGTGCCTTTGGCACCGATGGTGAATGATTTTTTCATGATTTTTAACTTTTTTTTGGGTTGTGATAAAATAAGCATAAAACAAACAACCTAAGTGCGCGGCTTGGCCAGAACCTAAACATTGAAGATAGTTGATTTACGATGCAAATATAAAGTACACCCGCCCATCAAACCATAGTAACTACTTACTTTATTGCTGGCAAACCATAGTAACTACTTACCTTGTTGGTGGTAAATTGTGCCAACTTCTGAATTTTTAGAGGTAAATTTTAGTAACTACTTACTTATTTGTGGGTGAGTCATAGTAACTCGCCACCAAAATTTTATAAACCAAACCTAACAATATATGCAGCGTATTATTTTACAACGAAGTTTTCTCAAAAGTCCATCAAAAGGTATTATCGCTCTGATAATTGTAGTTTTGCTCGCATACATAGGGCTACTGGCCAATAGGAAAGATATTGTTACAGAAATCTTATCTAATTTAACGTTTTTTTACTTATTTAGACAGGCATCGACAATAATACTACCCGAGTTGATGTCATTGTTTATCTTAATAGCACTAATCAATGGCTATCACCGAGTTATGAGGTTGGAGAGCATAGATTTGTCGATTGAGGCCATTGCTCGCTACGAATTTAAGTTTGCGCCACTGTTTTTTTTAGCTTACTTTGCTTTTTTTCCAGTTACGCTTCATCTTCGTTTTTTGTTAAGGGAGTTTCCAGATTATAGCCTCAGCAATTACTACAATACATACTTGATCAACGGGTTTTCGGTCAATACTTATATGTTTTATCTGCCATTTGTGTTTGTGTTGGGTTATGCGTTGCTCAATGTTTCGTTGTTTATTGATTTTTCTCCTATACAAATCAAAGAGCCAGATTTGCCAACAACCAAAATAACCAAAGACGATGACAACGTACCAATCGCACAACAAACGGATTTGGTAGATTTTGATGTCAGGGCAGAAAAAATATACTTGAACATAGTAGAGGTAAAGACAAAGACAGGTACTACATTTCTGAACATCAGCGACTGCCATTATTTTACAACAACCAACGACAATCAGAATATTGTAGCTCACTCCGAGGGGAGTTTTAAGATCATTAAATCTATATCGGCAATAGAAGCAGACCTCGATCCGTTACATTTTTTTAGATGCAATCGTAAAACAATCGTCAATCTTCGTTACACAGGTAGCTTCACCTATTTAGACAAAGGCAGATATAATATTACTATGAAAAATCCGATTGTGGCGGATTTTTACATTACCAAAGCCCGTATAGATTTATACAAAATAGCACTCAAAAGACACATAGAACACAAATAAAACAGGCCACTCTTTCTAATTGGGTGGCCTGTTTTGTTTGTGTAGTACTATATTTTATTTTTTATTACTTTATCGTTACAGCAACGACAAAATATAGGTTTTCATATTTAAGGCGTACTTGAGCAGGTTGCGGCTGCTGTCAAGGTTTAGTTTCTGAATCATGTTTTGTCGTTGGTTGGCGAGTGTTCGGTCAGCGATGTTGAGTTTACTGGCAATCTCCCAGCTACCAAACCCTTCTGCCACCAGCCGTAATATTTGTCGTTCACGGTTCGAGAGCTTATTGAGTCGGTCCGAGGTTTCGCTGTCTATATTGCCCAATCCCAAATCTTTAATCAACACCTTAAAGCCCTCGCTATAATATTTGGCGTTTGTGTTCATGCTTTCTATACAGGTGTACAACTCACTCAAGTTGTCGCCTGTGTGAAAATAGCCACTAAAATTTGCATTTAAGATGCTACCCATGTATTTTTTGTCGACTGCATTGACATAAACAATAATTTTGGGCTTGTTTTTGTTGTTTTCTATTTCGGCAATAAGTTCTTTGGTTTTATCACCCAAAAGACTATTCTCGACAATGATACAATTAGGTTTTTTGGTTCTAATTTTATCAATCAATTCGTTGAGTTCGGTAGCACGACCCAATACATTAAAGCCTTCTCGCTCCAATAATTTACTGAGTACTTCGCACGAAAACAGCTCGGATTTGGCTACCATTACCGAAGCACTAATTTTTTTTAAAGTGGATATCATCGTTGTCATGTTGTTAAAATTTGAGGGGGATTTAATATTTTAAATTTCATATAAATAATCCACAAAATCAAAATATTTTTGCGAAATGACCACTTTGCCCCTCCATATTACATAATTTGTATCTTTTTTTCAAAATATTTTCAAGAATCTCCTACAAAACAAAACCCTCACTATTGGCGAGGGTTTTGTTAAAGAACATAAAATTTGTTATAATGGTATATCAGCGACTGATGGTTTTCAATAACGCCCCTTTTGTAATGTTATCTGTAAGTTGGGCTTGGTTCAATATTGCCAGTTCTTCGAGGCGAGCATCGGCCATTCCAAAGCCTTTCATTGCAGCCCGAAAAGTGGTATTTTGAGGCACTGTTTTTATGACGATTCTCTCAGGCTTCCGATTGATTTTTTCTTGATCGGTCAAAGGCCGAAAGTTTTGCGCTACCTGCTGAAAGGTAATAAGATTGGTGTTGAAGTCGGGGGCTAACGACATACCATGCAAAGCCAACACCATACCGCCATGCTGATATAGCCAAGTAGCTATTTTGACGACTTTTGCTGGGTCTTGGGCTTGCGCTGGCTGGCCTTGCTGCTGGGCTGCTGGTTGCTGCTGCGAAACCATCACCAATGCTGGAATACCATTTATGGTTGTTTTTGAATTTTCTGATACCGCCAAATTATATTGCTTTACTACGGCTTGTGCTGCTTCATCGAGCGTTTTGCCTTCGGCTGCCGACAGCATCATGACCGACTTGCCGTCTTTGGGTGCCATCTGAAACTGTGCAGGACTGTTTTCTGACTGCCAGTCTTTGGGTACTGGAAATTGAAATTTGATTTCGGGGTGATAAAAAACACCGTTTTCAATAAATCCTTGCTTGGGGTCGTCGCCATAAACTATGCCGTCAATCATACGCAAGTAGCTATCACCGTTTACTGCATAAATAGCTGGGTTGGCGGCTTGGTATTCTTTGGCCATTGCCTCGACTTTGATTTCACGCTGGCCTGGGTCGGGGTGTGTGGACATAAACTCGGGTATGGTCTGGCCGCTCTTGCCCGATATTCTTTTGAGAGTGCCAAAAAACTTACCCATCTTGACGGCATCATAGCCTATCTTGCTCGAATAGCTCACACCCAACCCGTCTGACTGCGACTCGTGGTCTCGGCTATATTTGAGCATCAAGACTTGCAACGATTGTGCCGCTTCATTGGCCATGCCTCTAAATGTTTCCGACAACACAATACCGGCTATCAGGCCTACTTGGCCCAGCACTTGTTTGGTTTGTTGTTGTGCGCCATGGCGAGCCGTTACGTGGCCTATTTCGTGGCCGAGTACGCCAGCAAATTCAGCTTCGTTGTTAAAGTGCGCCATAATACCCCTCGTAAAATATACATAACCCCCTGGCACAGCAAAAGCATTGACCACTGGCGAATCGACTAAACTAAACTTAAACTCTAAATCGGGGCGGTGTGAGATTGCGCCCATTGCTTTGCCTTTTTCGGCAATAAAATTCTGTAGCTTGGCATTGTCGTAAAGCCCCATCGAAGCTATAATCGACGGGTGAGACTGTGCGCCCAGGGCTTTTTCTTGCTCTTCGCTCATGAGCGACAGTTCTTTTTTGCCAGTAACGGGGTTACGAACACAACTTTGAAAGCAAACACTGGCCAGAAGCACAGCAACTAACAAGTTTTTATGTAGTAGTTTCATTTTTAATAAAATAAGTAAATGACTATTTGGATTTCAAAAGTAGTCATTTTTTGAATATCTTTGTTAGTCATTCCCTTTTTGCAGTTTATAATAAGTACATATCCAAAAGTAAGACAGTATTTCAACTCTGATAACTTACTGATTTACAACACTGAATTTAACTCATGACACTGTACTATATACTCACGACTCCTTAAATGCAAACAACGCCCACAATAGAAAGCACCGACAGCCTACGTCGCTCAAACCCACAGTTATTGGATTTGGTGGACAATACCTCCGATTTGATTCAGATGGTAACACTTGACGGGCGGTTTATGTTTGTCAATAAGTCGTGGTTTGAGGTCTTGGGCTACACATCAGACGAACTCCCACGGCTGAGGCTCAAAGATATTATTTGGCCTGAGTCAGTAGAGCCAACATTAGCATTATTGACAAAAATACAAAACGGCGAAAAAGTACCTGATTTTGAGACAATTTTTAGAAATAAATTAGGTAAAAAAATATACCTAAACGGAAGTGTAACTTGCCGATATGAAAACAACAAGCCCGCACTTTTTAGGTGTATTCTCCATGATATAACGAGTAAAGTCAGGGCCGAGCGTTCGCAAAATTTATATTATAGTATTGCCAACTGGACAATCAAGACCGACGACTTAGACGAGTTTTATGAGCGTGTTCACCAAGAACTAAGTAAGGTCATTGATGCCCGAAATTTTTTTATTGCACTCTACGACCCTGCCAAAAGCTATATGTATTTTCCGTATTATGTCGATGAATATTACAAAGAAAATATGCGGTTTACAAAGCGTAAATTAGGCAATGGCCTTACTGAATATGCCATTAAAGCCAACAAACCGCTGTTTTTGTATGAAGCCGATATGACCAAACTCGCTCGTGAAGAGGGAGTGTATATGTATGGCCAGATTCCGAAAGTGATGCTCTGTGTGCCGCTCAGAGTTGGCAATAAAGTTACGGGTATTATTGGGGTTAAGTCTTATACCAATGCAGATCAATATCGACCTCGAAACTTAGAGATGTTGGAGTTTATATCGGGCCAGGTGGCGTTGGCTATTGCCCGTAAGCAGTCCGAACAAAACCTAAATCGCCAAACTGCACGCCTCAATGTTATTTTTGATAGTACCGCTTATCTCATCTGGTCTGTTAATAAGAGTTTTCAACTTACGTCGTTCAACAAAGACTATTCTGAATTTATACAGCAACAACTCCGTACTACGCCCTCGCTCAATGTAAGTATGGAGCGGCTCGGCTGGCAACTCATGACAACCAGCGACAGACGGCTGCTGGAAGCTAACTACCGACAGGCATTTAAGGGAACGCAACAGAGTTTTGAAATGAAGATTCATAGCCCAGCAACTAACAATGATTTTTGGTTGGAGTTTTCGTTAAATCCTATTCAATTATCAGACGGCACAATCGAGGAAGTATCGGGAATGGCACGAGACGTAACAGAGCGCAAAAATTCGGAAATCGCTATGCGCCAAAGTGAGCAGATGTTTAGAGGTATTTTTGTAAATCTGCAAGATATTTATTGCCGTACCAACCGCATGGGTATCATTACGCTCGTTAGCCCGTCGGTACTCAAACGTACTGGCTACACAACAGACGAAGTACTGGGGAAAAACATTAGCTACTTTTTTGCCAACCCAAGAACCATTCATTCGGCTTTGATTAGACTTAGAAAAGACAAAACATTAAGAAATTTTGAGGCAGAAATTAAAATAAAAAATGGCCAATCACGGCAGTATATGCTCAATATGCTACTACTCGAAGAAGACGGGGAGCCTATTGTGGCAGCACTTGCACGAGACGTAACGGAGTTTAAACGCAACGAACTCGAACTCGTTAAGGCCAAAGAAGAAGCCGAACGCTCGCTAAAAGTAAAGGAGCGGTTTTTGGCCAATATGAGCCACGAAATCAGAACGCCGATGAACGGAGTGATTGGCATGGTAGACCTGCTGGCCGACACAAAATTAGACATAGAGCAAACCGATTATATTCAGACCATTAGGCGGTCGTCGGAAACATTGCTTAATATTCTGAATGATATATTGGACTTATCAAAAATTGAGGCAGGCAAAATGGACTTGTACGAAGCCCCGTTTGTTACCCAAGAAATGTTCGATAGGCTCGTGGCTTTGTTTAGGCAGGCTACTCAAGTCAAAAATATTAAATTGAGTTATCATTTAAACCAAAACGTACCTAAATATATTATTGCCGACCAAAATCGATTGCTACAAATACTGTCCAATCTAACTTCAAACGCCATAAAGTTTACCGAAAATGGCACTGTTCATATTGAGATTTATACAGTTTGGACAAAAGGACGGTTTCATAAACTAAAAGTAGAGGTCAGAGATTCTGGTATTGGTATCACGCCCGATAATCTCAAATTGCTGTTCAGTGCATTTAGTCAAGTCGATAGCTCGTCTCGTAAAACATTTGGAGGTACAGGCTTAGGGCTGGCTATTTCAAAAGAGTTGTGCCGATTGATGAAAGGCGAGATAAGCGTAGATTCTGAATATGGCCAAGGAAGTACTTTTTGGTTTACTGTCGAAATAAAAGAAACAAACATTGCACCCACACTCGAAACCAAAGACCATCAAGCACCACTCGCAGAAACTTTCGGAACGGTTGGGCCACGTATTTTATTGGTCGATGACAACTTTGTGAATAGAAAAGTAGCGAGCGAAATCTTAAAAAAAGCGGGTTGTATCGTGGACATGGCCGAAAGTGGCCAACGAGCCATTGAGTTTGTGAGCAATTCATATTCAGACATTAACCAAAAATATGATGTAGTGTTTATGGATATTCAGATGCCCGACATGGACGGTATCGAAACCACCCAGTGCCTCCGAAAGCAATTTAAAAACCTACCACCGATTGTAGCCATGACGGCCTACTCAATGAAAGAAGACCGAGAGCGGTTTTTGAGTCAGGGCATGGACGACTACGTGGCCAAGCCTATCAGAGCCAAAATATTGATAGATAAAGTAAAAGAATTGGTACTAACCAACAGCCAACACGAAGCAGAGCCAACGGTGGCCGAAGCCGAAAATAGGCTCCCCGTTGTGGATTTAGAAATATTGACCCAACTTCGGCAGTTGGGCGGCATGGAGTTGGTAGCGTCTATTTTTGAAGATTTTGTAACAGAATCAACAGAGTTGGTAACGGAGGCATTGGTAGCTTTTGAGGAGGGTAATGTTGCGGTCGTCAAAAGCAATATGCACACCATCAAGGGCAGTGCAGGCACAATAGGCATAGTACGAGTAGCCGAAATAGCGCAAGTAGGCGAAGCCAAACTCAAAACCAACGACACCAGTACACTTGCCACCGACTTACAGACGCTCAAACATGAATTTGACCTATTTTTAGATAGTTACCAAGCCATCTTGCAGCAGTTTAGCGAAAGATAGCTTTAAAGGTCATCAATTATTCTTAATTTTGAACAAATAATCAATAGCATGGCATACAGCGACTTTGTACTTATTAGTGAATTAGAGGATACCTTTGGTATTGTTCAGAAGCGACAAAATCTATTTGCAACCCTACAACCACTCTATCCATCAGAACGACTTTTGTGGGATTTAGAAGACGCTCACTTAGTGCCAATCAATACCGAAAAAGCTAAATCTGAACATTTGATTGTTCCTGTTTTAAAAGAAATTTTGCGTAAAAATCGTAATTTTAGTTATTTTTCGGGCTTTCTGTTTGACGTGGATAAAGCTCGTGGACTGTCTGGCTATTGCGATTATATTTTTAGCACAGAAACCGATGCAATAGAAATAAAATCGCCAGTTTTTTGTGTGATAGAGGCCAACAATCGCTCTTTGGAAGAGGGCTACGCCCAAGCAGGAGCGGAGATGGTAGCTACGAGGATTTTTAACGAAAAAAAAGGAAAACCTACGCCTATTGTTTACGGTTGTGTTACAAATGCTTTTGAATGGTCGTTTTTGAAATTAGAAAATGATACTCTCTGGATTGACAGCCAACGCTACTATTTAGACTCAAGCAATTTACCTTATATTTTGGCCATTTTGCAGCAAATTGTAGAACTGTTTGTAAGAGCTAAAATCTAAAAAAGCCTTATTTACTCTCTTTAATCAACTCTCCAACTGCACGGTCAGCACTTTCCATTGCACCATGAACTGTGCCACTATGGCCGCCGTAGTGAGTGGCTTCGCCAGCAAAATAGACTTTGCGCTGCACAGGCTGCGACAAATCCTGACGAAACAGCAAGCCCCCACCCACAATCGGGTACGAGTATGCCCCCCTGATGTAGGGTTCTTTGGTCCAGTCGGTAACAACTGCGTTTTTTAGCAGTCCAGACGCTACACCACGCCCATACATGGCATCGAGCTCGGCCATAACGGTACTGACGATATTTGTACCTCTGGCCGCCAGAGTATCTGCCTTTGAGCCAGTTATGAATCCTGTCAGTACAAAATTTTGGGTACTACGGCCATTGGACGAAACCAAAAACTCAGGCACTGTACCTGTACCATAAATACTGCTGGTGTTGGCCGCCCAAAATGCTTTTGAGAAATTCATGGCTATTTTTAAGCCCGAGGCCATACCGATTTTGGTCAAGGCCGTAGTTTTGGCAATAGGCAAGGCTGGCGAAAACACAATACCGTTGGTCTGTAAGATTGTAAGCGGTACGGTTACAATTACTTTGTCGAAAGGTAGTTTATTGCCAGCCGCATCTTGCAAGAGTATAGTTTGAGCATTATAATCGATGGCTACAATGGGTGTACTGAGCTTGACATTTGGGACTACTTCTTTGAACTTATCTTGCATAATACCCAAAAACGTTTTGCCACCAATCATCACATTGTCGTCGCCTGCGCTCCGTACTTGGGCTTCTTCGGTTATGCCTTTTACGCTCAGTTTGTTGGCAGCACCACCAGACTTGTTGGCTATTTTGGCATTGACGATAGGCTGCACACGGGCTGGTAGCCTGTTGTTGTCCATAAATTGCTGTAACGTAATGTCTGTACCAACGTAGCTTGTGGCCTGATTGACGAGATTGATGGCACTGTTGAAATCGGGGTCGGTTTTCCATAAATCTTCGTTTCTGAACGCAGTACCGATTTGAAAATAATCTACGTTTTTTGAATCGTCAATAAAAGTTGGATTTGCGGCCTTGACGATGTCGTACCATACTGATTTTTTACCATTTATTTCTTCTGCCCCAAGTTCTATGTCGTAGTCTGCAAAACCTTTGAGTGCACGCACTCGCCCACCGATTACGTCTGATGCTTCAAAGATAGTAAAGGCCACGTTTTTTTGTTTCAATAAAAAACCTGCGTACAAGCCCGCCGCACCTGCACCGATAATGGCCACTTTGCCGTCATATTCGGGCTGGTTGTCGGGTGTGGGGTTGTCAGACGAAGCGCAATTGGTCAATACCAAACCACTACCAGCGGTCAGTATTGTATTTTTAATAAATTGTCGGCGTTGCATAGATTTTATTATTAAAATAACTGTCTTTCTAAATCTTCTAATGTAATATTAAAGTGCTGAGATATGTTTTTTAGTATGACTTTAAGTGTACCTTGCTTTATTGGGCTATGATTTGGTATTGTTTCAGAATGTTTGCCATTTTACTCTGTTTGAATCCTTATGTGACTCCCTTTTTGTCGAATTACTACATAGCCAAGCTGTTGCAATAATTTTACAAGTTTTTTTCCCGTTAAGTCTTTTGGTAACATCAAATAGTAAAGTTAAAAGGCGAATACCTCTTGTCTAATAAATTTCATAATCACCTTATGCGGGATTTCCAACGGATTCTCAAAATGACACTCTAAGGCATCTTTTATCATTTCTTTTAGTTCATCTATTGTATCTGCCTGTGTAACGATTTGCTCATTATTGGTTGTATAAGCCTCAGCTATGTAGCCCCCGTCTTCTACATCTTCTTCGATTTGAAAAACTATTTCTTTCATTTTTTGCAAAAATTATAAACTCATTTAAGATACAAATATGGTTCAAGAAAACACAAAAGCCAAACCTTCATCTTGACATTCTTCCAATAGTTCTTGATTGTTTTTTTTAAATTTAGGGTGAACATAATCGGGCGCAATCTCGACCAATGGCACAAGCGTAAAGCGGCGATTGTGTAGCTGCGGGTGCGGAATCACCAAGTCGCTCATCGTAACTACCACATCGGCATAATACAATATATCAATGTCTATCAGCCTTGCCCCCCAAATTTCTTTGCGCTCCCGGCCCAGTTGTTTTTCTATTTTTAAAATCACGCTCAGTACATCGATTGGGTGCAGAGCGGTTTTTATTTTTAGGACTTGATTCAAAAAATCTGGCTGTTCTATAACGCCCCACGGTGCAGTTTGGTATAGACATGACCTTTTTAAGACCTCGCCCACTCGCTCAACGACCAGATTGGTTGCGTTTTGGATATTGGCCAATCGGTCGCCCAGATTAGAGCCTAAGAGTAAGTAAAGTTCGTTTTGTTTTGCCATTTGTCTGTTACCTTTCCGCCAAAATCACCGCCTCAATAATATCGCAAGCCTCATGAATCTGGGCTTCGGTGATGACCAAGGGCGGGGCAAAGCGTATTTTATTGCCGTGCGTTTGCTTACAGAGCAGTCCTGACTCTTTCATTTTGAGGCATATTTGCCAACCCAGCGAGCTTTCTTCGTCTGAGTTTATAACGATGGCGTTCAATAGCCCTTTGCCTCTGACGAGTGTAATGAGGTCTGTTTTTTGTTGCAAATCTCGTAATCTTTGACGGAAAATTTCACCCATTGCCTCTGCATTTTCTGATAGCTTTTCGTCTTTGATCACCTGCAAGGCAGCCATAGCTACCGCACAAGCCAGCGGATTGCCGCCGTAAGTCGAGCCATGTTGGCCGGGCTTGATGGTGAGCATTATTTCGTCATTGGCCAGCACACACGACACAGGGTAAACCCCACCAGACAGTGCTTTGCCCAACACCAAAATATCAGGCCGCACGTTTTCGTGGTCGCAAGCCAAGCGTTTGCCTGTGCGGGCTATGCCTGTTTGGACTTCGTCTGCAATAAACAACACTCGGTATTTGGTACACAATTCTCGCACGCCAGTCAGGTAGCCTTCGTCTGGCACAACAACCCCGGCCTCGCCCTGAATAGGCTCAACCATAAAACCTGCAATGTTTGGGTCTGACTTAAAAGTAGCCTCCAACGCTGCCAAATCGTTGTATGGAACAGTCAAATATCCTGGCAAAAATGGCCCATAGTCGTCGGTACTGTCGTTGTCGTCCGATGATGAAATGGCGGCCAGCGTTCTGCCCCAAAAATTACCCGATGCAAAAACCGTTTTGGCTTCATTGGGTGCTACACCCTTGACCAAATACGCCCATTTTCGGCATAGTTTCAGAGCCGTTTCGCCACCTTCTACGCCCGAGTTCATCATCAGCACTTTGTCATAACCGAAGTAGTCGCACAAATATTTTTCACATTCGCCCAGCACAGCATTATGAAAAGCCCGAGAAGTAAGCGTTAGTTTTTGGGCTTGGTCAGTCAATGCTTTTATGATTTTAGGGTGGCAATGTCCCTGATTAACAGCACTATATGCCGACAAAAAGTCAAAATATTTTTTTCCTTCTATGTCATACACAAACACTCCCTCGCCCCGCTCAATGACCACTGGGACAGGCTTATAGTTGTGTGCGCCATATTTTTTTTCAAGGCTGATAAGGTTTTCTGATGTTGTCATTGTTAATGTGTGATTTTGTTGTGTTAATTTTTGCCGAACTGTTGCCTAAGTTCTTCCATTTGTCGTTTTATTTCAGCGAGTTCTTTGTCTTTCTCACTCAGTGCTTTGTCTCTTGCTATCAAATCGTTCGCTCGCTCTGATATTTTATCGGGGCGGCCATGGTGTAGCGACTGTGTCGCTAAAAGCTATAAGAGACTTTTGATGTCTATCAGCCCTTTTAGCCCCGTATAGTTTCGAGCAGAGCTGTACAAATAATGCTCAGGCGAATCTACTATTAAAGCTCTCACAGGGTTTTCGTGAATATAAGATAGTTTCTCAAGTGTAAATTTAGCTGAAAAACATTCTTTGGCGTGGTTTCCATCTTGCCAAACCTTATAATTTTCGATATTAGTTTTAAATTTTCCTGCATATTCAAACCGATATAGCAACCAATCTCTACGACTTTCTGGTTCTTGCTTAATAGCCTCTACAATTCGTTTGGAAGTAAATTTTTTAAAGTCCCTTAAAATATCTGACAACTTATATCCATTTCGGGCTTCTACAATAGCGTGTAAGTGGTTCGACATCAGCACCCAACCATAAATATCTAAACCTTTATGCGCCTGACAATATTTGAGAGAATCGACAATAATCTGTTTATAAACGGGACGAGTAAATACGTCCACCCACTCAACAATCGTAGAGGTGATAAAGTACGTTTCGTTTTCGTTTCTTACAAAATATTGTTCAGACGGCATCTCAGTTGGGTTTTAGCTGGGTTATATTAGCGACACAGTCGCTGAACCATGCCACCCCGATATATATCGGGGTGAGCGAATTATTTAATTATCAATATCTTATCTCAACTCTTTCATGGCCTCGGCCACAGCCACCGACTGGCTATCACCTCGTTTGTCGAGTTCGGCTATAATATTACCTTGGTTTGTATTGTCTCGGTTTTGCGATAGTTTTTTCTTGGCTTGAATGTCGGTTATTTCTATTTCAAAACCCACTAATGCCCGCAAGTGACTTTTCATAAAAGCCTCTGAAAACTCCTCCACTTTGACTGGCTTCGTAGAGCCAGCCTCGTATTTGTTGGTGAGCCGTGTGAGCGAATTTAGTAATTCATCACCTTCAATTTGTCGGTATCGGCCATAAACATGCACGGCAATATAGTTCCAAGTCGGTACGTTTATGTGGTCATACCACGACGACGACACGTAGGCGTGTGGCCCCGAAAAAACAGCCATCACCTCGCTGCCATCGGCCAAATCTCGCCATTGAGGATTGGCTCGGGCTACATGCCCAAACACTACTTGCTGGCCTTGCTCGTTGATGTCAAACTCTAACGGAATGTGCGTAGCCCAAAGCTGGCCTTGAACGGTACTGACCAAAAGGCCGAAAGCATTTTGGCCTAAAAATTCGATAATTTGTTCGTTTTCAGTAAATTGATTGTCTTTTGGAATATACATAATGTGTCAGGTGTCATTTTAATTTTTCAAACCCTCTGAAAAACTATAATAGGCTTTTTTGCGGCTGTACGATTTGTCGAATAATAACGGCCAGTCGGTGTAGCCTTGTTGTGGAATCCAGCTATCGCCATCGCCTAAGTTCCAGGTCGTAATACCATGTTGCTGGGCTTTTGGTACGAGTTGTTTATAGTTTTGGGCAATCAGTTTATACTTATCGGCTTGGCGTTGTTGGAGACTTTCGGTATATACCAGTGCACTATTTTTTTGCCAGTCCGATACCAAAATATCCAATTCTGAAATATGAACCAACAGCCCCGTTGCGGCAAACTGCTTAATGGCATTGGCAATGGCAACGTCTGACTGCGACACGCCCAAATGAAACTGCAGCCCCAGTCCATGAATAGGAACGCCTCGTTTTTTTAGGTCATTGGCCAAATTGACACAGGCTTTTAGTTTGTTTGGGTATCCTTCTTGGCCGTAATCATTATAAAACAGCAGAGCGTCGGGGTCGGCTTGGTGGGCATACTCAAAGGCTCGGGCTACATAGTCTGTACCCAACTTTTGCGCCCAAATGCTCCCTTCGTTTGCTCTTGGGTCGGCCTGTCGGTAGGCACCACCGTCTGTAAATGCCTCATTGACAACGTCCCACGATTTTACTTTGCCTTTGTAGTGGCCTACAACAGTTTGGATATGGGTTTTCATCAGGTTTTCCCAAGCCACCGAGTCGCCCTGAAATTTATTGAGCCAGTCGGGGTTATAGGCGTGCCAGAGCAGCGTATGGCCATGTACTCGTTTTTTGTTGGTTTCGGCCCAGTTCACTATGTAGTCGGCATCAACAAAATTAAAGGTATTGATGCCAGGATGAATCCAGCCCCATTTTTGAGCATTTTCAACGGTAATACTACTCATTTCGTCGGTGAGTGTATAGCGATAAGTGGGGTTGTTTTTGAGAAGATTGGGGTCAATAGAAGCCCCAATCGAAAAAGGCGAAATGTCTTTGAGGTAAGAGATGGCTACGGGTGTGGGTGTAGGCACAGGTGCTACTGGCGTGGGGTCATCGGTTTTTGTTTGGCAGGCTGCACAAATCACCGTGAGGGTTATTAGGCCAAAAAATAATTGTTTCATGGTATTTTAGAGTTTTTATGTATAAATTTAGCTAAAAAAATTGTACTTTATTTGTGTGGGCAGTTATACGTTCAATAAATAATGTGCCATCAAAAAATAAGTGCCTATGCCTATCAAATCGTTGGCGGTTGTGATAAATGGCCCCGAAGCTATGGCTGGATTGATACCGATTTTGTCTAAAACAAGCGGTGTAACTGTTCCCATAAAAGAAGCCAACATCACGACAGCTAACAGCGATAGACATACCACCCAAAACAGTTGCGGCTCGCTAAATGCCCAAACATAAAACCCAGCCAAGATGCCAATTACCAAGCCATTGACGGCCGCTACCGATACTATTTTTGAAAGTCGTTCTCGCCACGTAATTTCCAAACCAGATTTATCGGCTAAACTCTGTACTATAAGCGAAGCCGTCTGAATACCCACATTGCCACCCGTACTGCCCATAATTGGAATGAACATAGCCAAGGCCGCAATTTTGGTGAGTTCGCCCTCAAACCCTTTGATGACCGTAGCCGCCAGCAGACTCCCACAAACGCCCACTATGAGCCACGGAAGCCGAGATTTGGCCAAATCCCAGACGGTATCGTCCTCTTCGGCTTCGCCTGTTATACCCGCATACGCCTGAATGTCGTCTTCGGCTTTGTCAGTAATTACATCTACAATGTCGTCAATCGTAATCCGCCCCAGCAGCCGCCCTTGTACATTGACAACGGGCATGGCATCGAGGTCATAACGTTGCATAATCTCGACTACTTCCTCGATTGGTCTATAAGTTTCTACTTTTACAACGTCTTCGTCATAGATGTTTTCAATCTTAGTATTTTTGCGTGCCAACACAATTTTTTTGAGCGACAGCAAACCCATCAGTCGTTGGTTGTCGTCCACGACATAGACCGAATATACGTTTTCAACATCTTCGGCTTGTTTTCTAATTTCTTCAATACACTCGTTTACCGTCCAGTTGATGTTGGCTTTGATTAGCTCTTTTTGCATCAGTCCACCAGCTACATCTTCGTCGTAAGGCAATAAGTCTAAAATAAAACGTGCTTGTTCACGGTCTTTCAGATGTGCAATTACTTCTTCTCTGATTTTGATGGGTTGTTCTTTGAGTAAATCCACGGCATCGTCAGAGTCAAAATACTCGACATAACTGGCGATTTCTTCGGACGAAAAAACAGTCAAAAATCGCTTTCGGTCTGTTGGGTCAATATCGGCCATGATTTCGGCACCTACTTCTTTGTCCAACAAACTAAACACATAATGGGCGGGTTCGGTGTCAAGTTCTGCCAAAACGGTATTGATGTCGGCTGGGTACAGTTCGTCCATTTCGGCTCGTAACTTTTTTTCGTCTCGAACTTCGATGGCCGCTTCGATTTGCCCTAAAAACTCTTTGGTTAGCTCAAAAGTCATTGATTTTGGTGCTTAATTACTCTCAACTTTATTCCCTTTTGCTATTTCATTGGTCAGTACCACAAACTCAGCCACGCCGAGGCGTTCGGCACGAAGGTCTAAGAGCGGGTGTTCAAAAATAACGCCCATTGGTTTGAGGGCATTTCTGAGTGTTTTGCGACGTTGGTTAAATGCCGTTTTGACGACCTGAAAAAACAGTTTTTCATCACAATCCAACCCCTGTACTTTGTTTCGTTTCATTCTAATAACCCCCGATTGTACTTTTGGCGGCGGTATAAACGACTCTGGCGGCACGGTAAAGAGGTATTGGACATCAAAAAAAGCCTGTAAAAAAACACTCAAAATGCCATAGTCTTTGTTGCCTGGCGGTGAGGCAATGCGTACCGCTACTTCTTTTTGGAGCATACAGACCAACTCTGGTACGGCATTGCGTTGTTCGAGTATTTTAAAAAAAATCTGAGACGAAATATTATATGGAAAATTGCCAATGACCCCAAACGGCTTACCACCAAAAAGCGTATCTAAATCTAATTTCAAGAAGTCGGCCTCTAATATATTTTGTTGTGGCAAAGTAGGAAAATGTACTTTCAGATAAGCCACCGACTCGCGGTCAAGCTCTACCACGAAGGTTTCATAATTGGTTTTGGTCAATAAATACTGTGTCAGTACACCCATACCTGGCCCTATTTCGAGTACTTTGTCGTAGCCGTCCCCCGAAATACCCTCAACTATGTTTTGCGCTACGAGCAAATCTCTCAAAAAATGTTGCCCCAACGACTTCTTCGCCCTTACTTTCATTGCATTTACTTTTAGCGCACAAGTTACGGCTATTTTGGCAGATTCTCGAAAAACAAAAAACTACTTTTTCATTACTTATACTCTGTGTCGTAGTCTAACATACAAGGCCATGTATAAATATTATGACAAGATATATACCCAATTTCTTAAAGTCGTATTTTATCGATAACAAACTTCATAAAATGAAGCAGTGTTGCTGGTACGAGAAAGCTATTGAAATTGCGAGCCTAAAAACAGTAGAAAAATGGTCTGAACACTGCCTAAACACGACCAACGGCGAGGGGCAAACGGCCCTGTTATATCTATGTAAAATGAGCGGCGAAGATTGGAAAGAGACCCCCGAAGAATACCTTAAATTATTGAAATTGTTAATATCCAAAAAAGCCAATCCCAATGTCAAAGACAAATATGGTTTTACACCACTGCTCTGGGCGTGTATCAATGGTAATTTTGATTTTGTGAAAACGCTCATTGAGAGTGGTGCAAACCTAAACGAACGAAACAAAATAGGTACTAATCCCTTGCAAGTAGTGATACAGATGGTTTGTTTTACCAACGATTTTACAATAGCCAATTATATTTTTGACAAAGTACCTGGCATCGAGCCAGACATAGTTAAAGATTTGATAGATGTAGCCCGCAACTACAAAAACCAAACAGTGATTGACTGGCTCGCCGACCGTGGCATAACGGCCTAAGATTGGGCCAACAGATACAAAACCGCCATGCGAACTGCAACACCGTTTTCGACTTGATTGAGAATAATCGAATGGTTAGAGTCGGCAGCATCGGAGGTGAGTTCTACACCTCGATTGATGGGGCCAGGGTGCATGAGTAAAATCTCTTTATTGAGGCTGTCGAGCATTTGTTTATTGATACCAAAATAAAGCGAGTATTCTCTCAACGACGGAAAGTACTTAACTTGTAGGCGCTCTAACTGGATTCTGAGTACATTGGCCACATCGCACCAAGCCAATGTTTGGGCTACATTGTGGCTCACTTTTACGCCCAAACTCTCTATATATTTGGGAATAAGCGTAGCTGGGCCACAAACTGTAACCTCAGCCCCGAGCTTGGTCAGACAAAAAATATTGGAGAGTGCTACCCGTGAATGAAGAATATCGCCGATAATGGCCACTTTTTTTCCCGCCAAATCACCTATTTTTTCCCGAATCGAAAACGCATCTAACAACGCCTGAGTGGGGTGTTCGTGTGTGCCATCGCCTGCGTTGATGACGTTGGCTTTGATGCGGTCGGCTAAGTAGTGCGGTGCGCCCGGGCTACTGTGCCGCATCACTATCATATCAACTTTCATGGCCAAAATATTATTGACGGTATCGAGTAGCGTTTCACCCTTTTTGACAGAACTACTTGACGATGAGAAGTTTACAACATCTGCCGAAAGTCGTTTTTCAGCCAGTTCAAACGAAAGTCGGGTACGAGTTGAGTTTTCAAAAAAAACATTAGCAACCGTTATATCTCGTAATGATGGTACTTTTCTGGGCTTTTGGTTGATAACCTCCTTAAAATTAACGGCAGAATCTAAAATAACATGAATATCAGTTTCGGCAAGGTTTTTGATACCCAATAAGTGTCTGACAGAAAGTGAAGCCATAATCTATAAAAGTTTGGCAAAGATAGAAAATCAATTAGAAAGTTAATCGATTTTGGGATTGATTTTTCAGGAACACCCACATCAGAACTTATAATTATCTGTATATTTGTGCTATACTTAATCACTATTTTATCAATGAAATATTCATCTCGCACGTTTCGACTACTTTCAGCCTTGGCATTCGTTCTGTTGATTGCGGCAGGCTGTACCAAAAAAGTTGATCCCATTACTACATTAGAAATCACTGTTTTGGACAGAACTACCAGTAAGCCAGTAGCGGGAGTAACAGTACAGTTGTATCCAAGTTACGAAGATTGGTTTGCCTCGACAAGCCCAGCCACCAAACCCAAAACGACCGATGCCAATGGCGTACTGACACTCACAGACGGTGCCGACATGATTGTAGGTGGCAAAACTTACTATATTGATGCTTCAAAAGGTGTGTTAGATAACTATGCTGCCAAAGAAACCGAACTCAAAATAACCTCCACCGCTGGCGAAACTGTAAAGACAAAAATCGTGATTTGGTAGTCGATGTGCTGAATTAGATATATTTGTAATGAGCTGCGGTTTGATAAGAAACGTACATTTGCGACGATTTTAAAATATAATCAAGACACAAGAATGGCAGAAAAGAAAAAGGTTACAGCAGGTGAAATTTATGATTTGTTATTGAACGAGTTTAAAATAAAGGAACAAATCGGAAGCGTTGAAATCATACTTGGTGGAATTTCTGCAAAATATAACGGTAAAGATGCAATTGGTGACTTATTGCAAGAGTGGCTTGGAGAATGGCTAAAACAAAAGAACTTTTATTTTAGAACAAGGGTAAACACACAAGAATTTCCAGATTTTTTACTTGCCGAAGACGATAAAAGTGGCTTTTTAGAAATAAAAACGTTTAATACAAATGCTACACCAGCATTTGACATTGCAAATTTTGACTCTTACAACAAATCTCTACTTATCAAACCAGAAAGACTTGATGCAGATTATTTGATTTTTGGCTACAAAATGATTGATTCTGTTTTGAGTATAGATAATTTATGGCTGATGAAAGTTTGGGAAATGGCTGGAACTTCGGGAACAAATCCTGTTAATATGCAAACCAAAAACAGCCAACCATATAATTTGAGACCTATAAAATGGTACGCTAAAACTCCGAAAAACAAGCCTTTTGCCGACAAGACAACTTTTCTCAATGCCATTTCAGAAACACTTGAAAAATATTCGCACAGTACAAGCAGTTACAGTGAAAATTGGCTAAAACGAGTAAAAACAAAGTATCTTGAAAATACAGGTATTAAGCTATAACGAGCGACGCTTCGATTCCTATTTTTTCATTTTCATAAACCTCATATTTTGGTATTTCCAAAACGTCTAAAATTCGTTCAGAAACCGCTTTTATTACAGGGACTACAACCGTATTTCCCAATAAATCAAAGGCTAAACTTTCTTTAACAGGAATTTCGTAATTTTCGGGATACCCAAAAATCCTTAACCCTTCTCTTATTGTTAATTTTCTAATTCCTTTACCATCGGGAACAACAATTTTAACCATATCAGTTGCCACCAAAGTTGGTGCGATTTCATAAGGATTTAAAATCTTGTTCACCTCAAAACTTAATTTTCCAGTTACAATATTATAGCCTTTGGGCTTAGTTTCATCATAAACACGAGAAGTAATAACGCCATTTTCCGTGTTTTCAGAGATCAATTTTTTAGGATGTTCAAATTTTATGTAGCCTTTTTCAACCAAATCATCTAAAAGTTCTTTTACATTAATGCTTTCAAATAGATTATTGACAGGAAAAAAAGACTGAATTTGACTTAAAGTTAAAGGCATTCCGTCCATCCAATCTATTCCGATTTCACCAGCCCATTGTTTTTTTCTTCGTTCTTTAAAGAGCCTGTTTAATAGATTTATTTGGTCTTTTGTGCATTCGCCTTTTATGCCAATGTCCCAACTATGAATATTATTTTCGCCACCACGTTTGTCTTTTATTGATTTACCATAAAGTTCTTCAACTGTAAAATGTGAAAGTAACTTTTTAGTAAAATCAGTATTCATTATCGGTTTGCCTTTTTCTAAAACATCATCTAAAATTCTAAAAGTTACTTCAAAATGATCTAATGATACTTTCTCATGTTTTGTACCTACAATAAAAACTCGTTTTCGTGATTGTGGAACACCAAATTGAACACTATCTAAAATTTTCCAAGACACTTGATAATCTAATTCATTTTCAAGTTTATCTAAAATTGTTTTTAGCGTTCTGCCTATTTCGTCGTTTTTGTTTTCTAAATCGTGTTTTACCAAACCCTCAACATTTTCAAGAATAAACCCTTTTGGTTGATGGTATTTTATAATTCGTTCTATTTCAAAAAACAAAGTTCCTCTTGTATCTGCAAAACCGTTGCGTTTTCCACTTGCACTAAACGGCTGACAAGGAAAACCACCAAATAAAAAATCAAATGGTGGAATAGCCTCATTTTTAACTTGAAAAATATCGCCAACAAAATTTTCGTGCTTGTGATTATGTTTTAGCGTTTGAATTGCATAGGGTTTAATTTCAGAAGTTAAAACACATTCTGTTTCAATTTCTCTATCTTGACACGCCTGTTCAAACCCGAGACGAATGCCGCCAAGACCAGCAAATAAGTCAATAAATTTTAATTTAGTTCTCATCTTTTACGGTTTTATATTCAATATTTGGTTCAGCAACCATCAAAACAGGTAATTCTGAAATCATAAAAGCAGAGAGGTTACCGCCCAAACGATATTCTTCAATTTCAATTTTAATACACCCTATCACATACAAACATTGCATAAAAAAAGATGCACTAAAAGTACCACGGCTAATTTTACTATCAACGCTTGACTTCGTTTCGGTACAACCGTTTTCGTTTAACAAAGTGGTTAAATCTTCGGTTGACAAACCACGTTTGACTAACTCTGATTTGAGTATTCGCTTAACTTTATTATTCCAAATGGACATATCTTAATTTATATTTATTTGCAAATATGAGAATAATAAAACAAATATACAAATAAAAGCCAAATAACCCTCAAGTACTAAACTTGATTTTCGAGATATAAAAAGCACCTACAATCGTTGGTGCCAAAATGTTTATAGCCCAGAGCGTAATCGTAGCAGCAATAACATTGGCAGGTGCAACTCCATAAAAACCAAAAACATAAAGCGAAGATGCCTCTCTGATGCCCAAATCTCCGAGTAGGTTGATGGCCGGAATAAGCGTTTTAGAAAAAAATACCAACCAGATACCAGCCGCCATCGTAACTATGGGAAGTTTGACATTAAAAATAAAAAGTAAAAGCCCAAACTGCACACTAAACACGCCATAACGCAAGACCGCCCAACCAAAAGCCTTGCCAATTTCGGAACGGCGATACTGGGCAATGATACCAATGTAAGGTACTATTTTTTGAAATAAACTATATCGAGACAGGTAATTGGCGGCTCGTTGGCGGCTGTAAAGTACAAATACCCCAAAAATCAACGTTCCGAAGAGTGCTATCAAAAGTACAAAATTGTACCAGATTTGAAGACTGGGCTGGTGGTACAAAAAATAAGCCCAACCCAACATTCCAAACAACAAAGACACATAAAACTGCACACCGTTGGACACCAACGCTGCGCCAATGCTACCCAGCCGCTTTTTGCTTTTGAGCGACATTATCCGCCCTGTGGCATCGCCAATGTTGTTGGGCATGACAAAGCCCATGGCCAAACCCGCAAAAACCCCAGCAAGTGCCTCCCCAAATCTCAATCGCTCGACACGCTGCGCAAGGGTTTGCCATTTGAGAGCTTCGGTAGCCCAGTTTAAAAAAGTCATACCCAGTACGGCAGCAAGTAGTACAGTATTTTGGGCAGTCAAGTTATTGACAATCAACCAATAAATGGAGACAAAATCCTGTCCTTGTTTCTGAAAAGTGGCATACAGATACCAACTCATTGCTACCAAAAGTAATATTTTGGCGGTCAGGCCAATAATTCTTATAAATTTTGTACCAGAAACCCCAAATGGCTCGTTACTTTGTACCATGCAAACGATTATAAATTCAGAAAAAATAATTTTAGGAGTCGACCCAGGCACCAGAATAGCGGGCTATGGTATCATCAGAGTTGTAGGACAGCGCATAGATTTACTACAATATGGCGTACTACAACTCCACAAATATAGTACGCATGAGTTGAAATTAAAGAAAATTTTTGAGCGCATGGTTCAGATTATAGACGAGTTTATGCCCGACGAAATGGCTATCGAAGATCCTTTTTATGGCAAAAATATCCAGTCGATGCTCAAATTGGGCAGGGCGCAGGGCGTGGCCATGGCAGCAGCTTTGAGTCGTAATATTCCGATTGTTGAATATTCGCCTCGTAAAGTTAAGCAGTCGGTAACGGGCAATGGCAATGCGAGCAAAGAACAAGTAGCTTATATGCTCGAAAGTATAGTAAAACAAGAACTCAAAGGTGAGTTTTTTGATGCAACCGATGCCGTAGCTATTGCAGTTTGTCATCATTATCATGCCAATACACTGCCTTCTGCACCGAAAGCGGGCGGTAAGTCTGCCAAAAAAGGCGGCTGGGGAGCATTTATTGGTGAAAATCCAGAAAGAGTGAAGAAATAACCATCTAAATTTCATAAAAATGGAAATCAAAAATAATCATTTCAAAAAAATCAGGGTGAATCTGTATAAATCTGTGTCATCTGTGTTCCAAAATCGCATAAAATGGCACACTGATAACGTTGATTGTACTGATAATCACGGATTTTTTAAAATATATTCAAAACACAATTTTTATGTTTTGCTACTTGCACTCAGCACCTCATGCTCACGAATTGTTACGACCCCTGACGGTGGAATGGGGCTACCAATCAAACTCGCTAACCCAAGCTACCCAATTCCTGTATTTTATGCCAGTCAAGAAATAGGAGAATCATACTCAGCCATTGGGCCAGTCAAGGTAGAGCGAGAAGTAGAACTCACCAAAACCCAAATGAAAACAAAGCGACTACTAAACCGTGGCAACGACGAAGAGCAAAAACGAGCCTTACTCGACCAACTTATCATACAAGGCGTGAGTATGGGTGCCAATGCCCTCATCAACGTTCGCTATCAATATTACACTACGGCCACTTATCAGGGCTATGTCATGGAGGGTACGGCTGTAAAGTATGAAATCAAAGAATAGCACACTCACTTATTGCCCTACTTTTTTGTATTTTCTTCAAAAATTGCCTTGACTGATACAAACACACTTATCGAAAACATTTTATCAAATATTTGAGTTTTGGTATAGTCGTCTGCTAATAAATAAATAGTATTTTGGCTCGTTTTTGGGTACTTCTCCGCAGCTTTTGTGTCTTCAAAAAATACAGACTCAAAACAGTATTTATGGAAGTAGCTAACACTATCAAAAAAATCAAGGCTCATGCTTGTATCAACTTCTACCGACAAAATAACTTCGGCGATTGGACAAAGAGTAATGTGTATGTTATCATCAAATCTAAATTTCAGAAACCGCCGTATATTATTTTGAAGCGATGACAAAACAAAATATAATTTTAAAAATTAGAAGTAGTATAAAATCAAGAATAGTTCTAGTCTTAATTTATACTCATTCTAAATACCAATTTTACTTTTGTTTGATGCACCGCTGAGTAAGTTTTTGAATTAAATTTGTACGTTTTTCGAGAAAATAAGTCATGCAAACAGGTTATTTTAAAGGTATTGGTATTTCATACAAAACTGCCCCGCTGGCAGTTCGTGAAAAAATCGCTCTCAACGAGGCGGAAGCAAAGGCGTTTATGCTCAAAATGCAAGACTACTTTGGTGCTTCAGACTTATTAGTGGTATCGACCTGTAACCGAACCGAAGTGTTTTATAACTCAGCCGAAAACCACAACCAGAGTCTAATTAAACTACTCCTCATAGAAAGAGGACTCACAGACACCAATAGCTATTTAGATTATTTTGCAAACTACGACAATCAAGAAACTGCCGCACAGCACTTGTTTGAGGTAGCCACGGGCTTGCACTCGCAGGTAGTAGGCGATATGCAGATTCCGAACCAAGTCAAACACTCTTACCAATGGTCGGCAGACTTGGGTGTGGCTGGGCCGTTTTTACATAGATTGATGCACACCATTTTCTTTGCCAACAAACGAGTAGCGCAAGAAACCGCATTTAGAGATGGGGCAGCTTCGACGTCGTACATTGCAGTAGAACTCATCGAGCAAATCACAAGCCTCAAAGACAGCCCGAGTATTTTGGTATTGGGTATTGGCGAAATCGGAACGGACGTATGCCGCAACCTCAAAGCCAAGGGGTTTACAGACATTACGGTTGTCAATCGTACTCGCTCAAAAGCCGAGTCATTGGCCACAGAGTTGGGGCTTTCAGTAGCCAATTTTAGCGATGTCGAGCAGTGTATTAGTAATGCAGATGTAGTTATTTCGTCAGTCGTACTACCAAATCCATTTATTACCAAATCGTTACTCGAAAAGCAAAACTCGCTGGCATTCAAGTACCTAATCGACCTTTCTGTACCAAGAAGTGTAGCCGCAGATGTTGAGCAAGTTGCTGGTGTGATATTGTACAATGTCGATAGCTTGCAACAACGAGCCAACCAAACACTGGCCGCCCGAGTGGCCGCCGTACCACACGTGAGAGCCATCATAGCCGAAGCCTTTGAAGAGTTTGGGGACTGGACGAAAGAGATGGTAGTGTCGCCGACAATTCAGAAACTCAAAAATGCCTTAGAGCAAATTCGCCAAGAAGAAATGGGCCGTGCATTGAAGACCATGACCGAAGACGAAGCCGTTAAAATGGATAAAATCACGGCCAATATGATGCAAAAAATCATAAAGCTACCCGTTCTTCAACTCAAAGCGGCCTGTAAACGTGGCGAAGCCGAAACGCTGATTGACGTACTGAACGACCTGTTTAACTTGGACGTGAAAGCTGTGTAGGTATTATTCTACCTTAAAAACTCTCTCAAAATAACCGCTCATTTCGTTTAAGAGTGCCTCTTGGTCCTGCTCCCTTGCGATTCCTGAAATAGATCGTGCCAATCGTTTTTTATATTCCAACTGCATTAGTCTCATAATCTGTACTCGCTGCGCTTGCGGTGAGCCTGCGCCGTGCATAGATTCTGTCAGATAACCCACGGCATTGCGGCCTAAGGTCATGTTTTCAATCAATCTAAACATTCTAAAACGGTCTTCGGTTGGTATATCGGCTTTGCCTTTGAGATATTTTTCGAGAATGGCGTGCGTTTCGGGGTTATTATAATCTTGCTCAGACGGTAGCGTAACCATCAGCCCACCAGCCAAGTCTTGCGCCAACCGACTGATTTCATACGGAAAACGAGTTACGTTGTGTTTGCAGACATTGGCAAGCATATCGTCTGGCAAATATACCCCCGACTCCGTGGCGTAGCCTTGATACGAAGCAGCGATGCCTGTGGCAAAAATTGTTTCGTTGAGATGCGTCATTTCTACCAATTTGTCTTTGATATGGCTTGCTTTTTCTACGCCGTTCATTTCTACAATCGAAGCCGCTGCTCCAATTAGCACATCGCCCACGCCACTTTTACAAACATAACTACGGCGGTGGTAACACGTAAACCTCTCAACAAGCATGGCGGCAAAGTCATGCTCACCGTCCATAAAAATTAGTTCGTTGGGTATAAACACATTGTCAAAAATAACCATTGCCTCCTGCCCGCCATACTCGTTGTTGCCAGTGTCCATGCTGCCGCCTTCCATACTACGAGTGTCGCAGCTTTGGCGACCATAAATGTAGGTAACCCCCTTACTATCAACTGGTAATGCCCCAACTATGGCGTAGTCTTTGTCCTTGTTACTGAGGCGCATTGTGGGCATCACTACCAACCAATGCGAGTTAAGACAGCCCGTTTGATGGGCTTTTGCCCCCGTTATATATACACCATCGGGCGTGCGGTTGGTAACATGAACAAACAAGTCGGGGTCGGCTTGCTCGTGTGGGGCTTTGCTGCGGTCGCCTTTTACGTCGGTCATTGCGCCGCCAATTACTGAGTTTTGTTGGTGGGTGAGTGTCAAAAAATCAATAAAACGCTGGTGGTAGTTTGTATTATATTTTTTATCAATTTCAAAAGTAGTCGAAAACAAGGCATTAAAGCCGTCCATGCCCACACACCGCTGAAAGCACGTACCAGTGTTTTGTCCCATTTTGCGTTGCATTTTGTTTTGTAGTACAAGGTCATTGGCACTGTTGGCAATATGCAAAAACCGATTGATGCGCTCGCCAGTATAAGGCGAAACGACCGATGCTAATTCGGGTTCACGCAGGGCAAGTTCATAGGTTTCGGCTACGGCATTGACCGACGGCACAATCATTGGGTGTAAAGACGGCTCTGGCACGAGTTGGCCAAACAACCATACTTTGAGATTGCGGCCCAGTAAGCTCTGGCGGTAGTCGGTGGCAGTGATGAGTTTATGTGCGAGCATTATATTTGACAGTAATTAAATTTTAGACTTAAATTTACGTTATTTATATCAAATATTTCCAACTAAGTAGTTACTCATAAACAAACAACGACGTGATTTATCTTAAACATCTAATTACTAACTAATTACAATATTTTTCGTTATCCACTTTTCACTATTCACTACTTATTGCACCAATGAGACTTATTTTTATTCACGGCTTTGGCGAAAACCAAAATATATTCAGCAAAATAGCCCCAGCGTTGGGTGGCCAACAGGTTTTTGTTGATGTCTGGGAGGCATTGGGCAATGAAGACCGACCTAACCTGAACGTCATTGATTTTTCACAAGAATTGGCCAATAAGTTTTTGATAACCGCCAGCGATGTTGTCATTGGCCACTCGATGGGCGGCTGGATAGCCCATCATATCAAGCATCATGTCGGTTGTCGAATTGTACAAATAGGCTCATGGACACATTTTGACAGGCTGATTTCGCCCATCACCAACGGCAAATTTATCTATTGGTTGGTGCGTAATGGCCTGTATATCAATCGGTTTCAGAAATGGTTGTTTGTGCAGATGAACTACCGAAACGCTCCTTCTCGCCAGATTTTTGAGAGTACATTTGAAGACTTGATTCAAGGAAATAAAACAAACGTAATCAACCAGTTAAGACTGATGTTTGAGCCTGTGCCACACATTGGCACAGAGCCAGAGTTACGGATTCACGCTCGTAAAGATAGTATCATCAAATATCCCCGTGAGGCATTTCATGAAGTAAGCGGCGACCATTTCACACTTTACACCGCCCCCCAAGAAGTCATTGAGCCGATAAAAGAGTTATTGAAAAATTAGATAGTCCGACAAACCCCCGATTCTCACTTTCGTTAATATCAACGTCTGTAAGGCAAAAAAGCAAAGAAAAGAATAAACTTGATACATGCTAATTATCTACGTTTTATAAATAATCTGTCTTGAACTACAAATATTGGGCGGTTCTACCTACCTCTTGCAATACTGCTTTTTAGTTCTAAAAGTGCCGTAATATTTAAAAACTTAGATTCAAGTAATAAAGGAAACCGATGAGGTTTTACGAACAATATTTGATTTACAACAAAAAAGAGCAGCATTTTATTTCTTTACGGCCATCACCATCTTGATGTCGAGTTTGGCACCGATAGAGAGTACGTCTATCAGTTCTTGTACGCTTATGGTGTTATCGACTTGTAAGATGGCGGTTTTTTCGGTTGCGCCTGCAAAAATTTCCTGCAAGCGGCTTTCGAGTTGGTCTTTGGGTACGAGTTGGCGGTCTATAAAACAGTTTTTGTCGGCATCTACGGCAATGGTTGTTTCTTTTTTCTGTATTTTTTGTGATGCCGAGGCTTTGGGCAACACCATATTGATGACATTGGGATTGGCCATGGTAGAGATAATCAAGAAAAACAACATCAAAAAAAACATAATGTCGTTGAGAGCCTGTGTAAAAACCTCGGGAGCGAATCTACTTTTTTTGCGTAATTTCATGTTATTTGCTCGTTGGTTTTTGTAGCACATCAATAAAATCAAAAGCGGCCGATTGCATTTTGAGCGCAAAGCGATCGATTTTCATTTGTAGCAAGTGATAACCCATGTAAGCAATCAAGCCAACGATAAGTCCTGCGCCCGATGTTACCATTTTTTCGTACATACCGCCTGCAATGGTCTTTATTTCAAATGAGTTTTCTTGGGCAATGCTATAAAAAATATTGATAATCCCCGAAATTGTACCCACAAAACCCACCATTGGTGCAATACCCGCAATGACACCCAAATAGGACAAGTTACTTTCCAATCGCATCATTTCTATTTGGCCAGCGTTTTCGATGGTGCTTTCGATGTCTTTGATTGAGTACCCAACTCTACCCACGGCTTTCTCGAACACTCGCCCAGCGGCCGAGCGTTGGTTGCGGCACAGCGACTCTGCCGCTTTGACGTTGCCTTGGCGTATAAAATCTTTGATATTGTCAATAAAACTCTCGTCGAGTTTGCCGTTTAATTGTATGGCTCGCCAGCGTTCAAAAATTAAAAATACAGTAGCAAAAAGCAAAAAAGCGAGTGGGTACATGACCCAGCCACCTTTTGATACTAAGTCAATGATGTGAACACCGTCTGCGGCCACGGCGGTGGCAGTAGTGTCGGCAAGTGCTGTGTTAGCTTGTAATAAAATCATCGGGATTTTGTGTATTGGTTTTTATGTTTTTCAAAAACGGGAAATAGTGGTTAATATTGCACTAAATCCAATGATGCTGGATTTTAGACATTAGACAAAACCCACACCATGGGTGGCTTCATTTTGGCAAAGTTCTAAAACTTTACCAAGGTTTCAAAACAAATTCTGATAACTCATGCACTATACGCTTTCTTCGGCCAATCCGACTTCTCGATTTATAGAAATTGAATGTAAAATCAATGCTATCCACAACGATACCACTGACTTACAACTACCCGCTTGGCGGCCTGGGCGATATGAACTACAACATTTTGCCAAAAATATTCAAAAATTTGATGTTTATGATTCTCAAAACAATTTACTCAATTCCCAAAAAATAACCAAAGATCGCTGGCAAGTACAAACTGCCGGCTTGACTGAAATCATCGTTCGTTATCGTTATTATGCCAATGTCCAAGATGCTGGGGGAAGTTTTGTGAGTGATACTTTTTGGTATGTCAATCCTGTAAATTTGTGTATTTATACCGACAGCAAACTAAACGATGCTTGTACGCTCGAACTGGTTGTACCCAATAATTATATCATAGCCTGCGGTCTACAACAATCTCAAAATATACTATTTGCCCCAAATTATTATGAGCTTGTCGATAGCCCGATATTGGCTTCGGCTACGTTGCAGTGCCAGAGTTATGAAATAGACCAAACACAGTTTTTTGTATGGTTTCAGGGCAATTATCAGCCTAAATGGGAGCGTATTTTAGCTGATTTTGAGGCATTTAGTCGAACTCAAATCCAGACGATGGGGGAGTTTCCAGAGTCTGAATACCATTTTTTGAATCTGATTTTGCCTACTGCTTTTTATCACGGTGTAGAGCATCGGCACTCGACGATGATAGTGCTTGGCCCAGACGACGAAAGCGACGGGCTATATGCCGACTTGCTTGGTGTGTCGTCGCACGAGCTGTTTCATGCTTGGAATATTGTCAGAATTAGGCCCAAAGAACTGTTGCCATATAATTTTACCAAAGAAAACTATTTTGAAACTTGCTTCGTAGCCGAAGGTGTTACGACTTATTATGGCGATTTGTTTTTGAAACGTGCCAATGTTTTTGACGAAAGTAACTATTTGAGAGAATTAGAGGTAATCTTAAAACAACATTTTGAAAATGCACGACACGCTAACTTATCGCTGGCGGAGTCGTCATGGGACTTATGGCTTGATGGTTATACAAAAGGAATACCAGACCGTAAAGTATCGGTTTATCACAAAGGTGCGATTGTAGCACTGATTCTTGACCTGACGATTCGCCAAAAATATAATCATCAGCGTAGCTTAGATACAGTCATGCGACAACTCTGGCACGACTTTGGTAAGCCTTTTGTAGGGTATGACTTTGACGATTATAAAAACACAGTTGAGGCTACGATGGGTGAGCCAATTGATTGGTATTGGACTGATTGTATTTTTGGGAATGTGCCGATAGATGGCCATCTCAATAGACTTTTGGCGTGGGTCGGGTTGAATATGCAGACATCAAGAAACGACTCTGTACAGCTTACCATCTTGGACAATAACAACGCTGAAAGAGCCAAATGGTTGTTTGATGTTTAACAAAATATCTAAAAATACTGCTTTTTATTAGATTATCTTTAATTTAGCGCATATTTACACGACATACCTCAATAAACAATGAAAATAACACCAATCGAAATTAGACAACATACTTTTCAGAAATCACTCCGTGGCTATGATATAGACGAAGTGATGGCTTTTTTGAACTCATTATCTAACGAATGGGAGCGAGTGATGAACGAGCAGAAAATGCTCAAAATGCAGTTGGAATTGGCCGAAAAAGAACTTAACAAACTCCGTGATGTAGAGTTAACGATGTTTAGAATGCTGAAAACTGCCGAAGATACAAGCAGCCAAATGACTGAACAAGCCAAAAACGCCGCCGAGCATTACATAGGAGAAGCCCGCCAAAAAGCCGAAGAAATAATTGGCGAGTCACGCAAGAAAGCAAATATGGTAGTCGTTGATGCCGAAAACCAGTCGAGGTACGTCCGTGAAGAAATATTGACAGAGTTTAAAAACCATGAGCGAGACTTTAAGGCCATGGAAAAATACCGAGATAACCTATTGGTTCAACTCAAAGCTCTTGCCAATAGCACCAACGACAGCGTGGAGCGTTTTGAAAAGAAATTTGCCCAAAATACACTCAAAGAAAAAATTGGAGACTTGCGAGTACAGGTAACAGAAACTATCAAAAACAAAGAAGCCGACGAAGAGCCAAAAGATGCGCTACCACTCGAAATAGAACCCAATATCGAAGAAAGCCCACTGGTTGAGACTACGATAGAAGAGGTAGCGGCTACCGAAACTTACACCGAAAATGAGGAGGCAATAACTGCCGAAATAGCCAACGAAAAGGAAGTAACTGAAACAAAAGAAGAAGGCTCGTTTTTTGACCAAATAAGCTAACACAGTGGCAACAATAGCACTCGAAGGATTAGAGTTTTTTGCTTACCATGGTGTGTTGGACGAAGAACAAAAAATTGGAAACAAATATTCGATTGATATCATAATCGAAGCCGATGCCCAAGAAGCTGCTCAACACGACCGCCTCAGCGGTACAGTAAACTACGAAGTGATTTATAAAATTACGGCAGCAGTCATGCAAACTCGTGCCAGACTGCTGGAACATATTGCCTATAAAATTATTGATAAAATCAAAGATCAATACCCCAACATTGAGTCAGTGGCGGTGAGTGTGTCTAAGTACAACCCACCCGTTGGCGGGGTGTGCCACCGCTCAAAGGTTACGCTCAGAGGCTGATGTTAAAAATACAAAGAGCGCCGTTGTCTTTGAAACAACGGCGCTCTTTGTAGTGATTTAGTAGAGGCCTTCTAACCCAATTTTGCTCATTATTGAAGAATTGATGGCGAGTACAACAACCAAAGGCCAGATAACTAACCCACAAAGCTCATTTAAGTTTTTTTGCCTCAATATGGTACAATCTAAGTTGGACGAAGATTTATTTATCTATTTCGACTCTTAGTTCTTCAATTTTTTTAATTGATAGTTTTGTCATTCTATGGATTACCAAATCATCAAACCCTTCAATTATTCCATTTTTAGCTATTTCAATTTTCTCGTTTTCTCTGACACTAAATTCAGCCTCTGTTTGTAAAGAAAATATCTCACTTGCTTTCAGGTGTAAAGAATCTAAATAACGATTGTAGCCGTATTCGTCATCTTTTGGAAGTTTCATGATGTCTAAAACTTCACCTGCTTCTTTAAGTCCCTTAGCCTTAAAACTGTCTTTTACCTCACTATTTTTTAAAAAATAAACCCACTCGTCTAATGTATCTTTTGCATTATCATTAAACTGGTTTACTTTAATTAAATAATACTCAGAAAAAATGTCTGAAACTTTGTCTCTTGAAAACGTCTGTTTTTGTTTGTCTGATAAACTTAAAGTATCTTTTTGGTGTAAACCTGTAAATTCCGTTTTTCCATTATAAACATAATCTTGCCCTTGTCCCAAATCAAAATAAATGATGTTTACAGAAATTACTTTTTTGATTTCCAAATATTTTTGTCCAAGTTTGAGATTCTCTGCTATACTTTTCGATACACCAAATGCTATTCTGTGAAAGTAATCTATCTCGTAGATATTTTGAATTTCGATTATGATTAGCTCATTTTTAGAATTGATTGTTAAAATATCAACTCTGTTGAACTTATTATCGTCTGTTTCCTGATTACTTTCGCTTTCTAAAATTTGTTCAATTTTTATACTGTCAAACAGTAACTCGCTCAAAAAACCTTCTATTACAGCAAAGTTGGCTTTGTTTCTCAAAAGTCTTTTTATGGCCCAATCAAATCTTATTAATTTCTTACTCATATTTTATCGAATCTAAGTTAGTAAATTTAAAATATCATGGGTGTGCAAATTTTATGAAACAACGGCTCTATTGTGTCAATACCAATAAAATCTAAAACTTGACAGGTACCGAAAAACCCGCCATGTCCCACATATAGTCAAGCGAAGTATCGCTTACTTTGATAGTCATGGCCTCAACAAGGGCTTTGTTGGCTTTGGCTGGCACAGTTACACGCAGCACGTCTTTGTCGGCTTTGTAGTCATAAGCACCCCATTGTTTTGAGTCGCTGTTCAAGATTACAGTCCAGTCTTTTTCGCCTGGTATCGTAAACAAGCCATAAGTACCAGCTTTGACGGCTTTGCCACCAAACATACCGTCTTTTTTGAATGTAATTTTCGTACAACCATTTGCACCTGTGCGCCACACTTTGCCGTATTTTTCGAGGCTCTGTGTACCTTCGGTCGCAAATATAACCCGACCACGTTTTGATGGCTGACCATATTCTACGGTAACGTTGGCGCTTTCGGCTTTGACTGCCGGGCTTTTTTGGGCATTGACAAAAGTAAATGTAGCCAATAAAATGACTAATAATGTTGCTAATTTTTTCATTTGAATTTTTTATTTTTTTTAGATGTTCTCTTTTCAAACGATATATCCAGCCAAAAAGTTGTTATGATTGCTCAAAAAAAACCTTTTTTTAAATTTCTGTTTTTTCTATTTTTTTGTTTTACGGCTCCGTCTCCGCTCTTTGCACAAAAAAACTTCGATACACCTTCTTTTGACGTAAAGTTTATATCCAAGCCTAATTACAAAATTGATGGCAATATGAACGAAGCCGACTGGTCTAAACACTTGGTAGCCAAAGACTTTTGGCAGTATTTTCCGAGTGATACACTCCAAGCCAAGGCCAAAACCGAAATCTATATGTGCTATGATGAAACGTATTTATACATGGCTGCCAAATGTTTTACGACTGGCGACAAGTACATCGTTCCGTCGCTCAGACGAGACTACCGAGCAGGCGGCAATGATAACATTAGCTTTGTCTTTGATACTTTCAACGACCAAACAAATGCTTTTTTGTTTGGTGTCAATCCGCTTGGTGTCATGCGGGAGGCTCTGATTTCTAATGGTGGGTCTGACATACAATATTTTAATACTTATTGGGACAATAAATGGGAGGGAAACTCTAAAATTTATGATAACTATTGGACTTGCGAACTCAAAATACCCCTTAAAACACTGCGCTACAAAGAAGGGAGCGTGAAGTGGAATTTTATGAGTTATCGTTTCGACAGCCAGACCAACGAGTCATCGTCGTGGGTGCGTATTCCACAAAATCAACTGATATTTAATTTGGCATTTACGGGGCCAATGAACTTTGAAAAACCGCTCGCCAAACCTGGCGCAAACTTAGCCGTAATACCTTATTTGAGAACGGGTTTGGCGACAGATTTTACAAAAAACCCTACTAAAAATACCCCCCAAAATGGAGTAGGTATTGATGCCAAAATCGCTGTTACGTCGGGCATGGTACTGGACTTGACAGTAAACCCAGACTTTTCGACTGTTGAGGCCGACCGCCAGATTCAGAACCTGACCCGTTTTGATATTTCGTACTCGTACCCTGAGCAGCGGTTGTTTTTTCTTGAAAATGCAGACTTGTTCGGGGGCTTTGGCAATCAGAACGTTACCCCTTTTTTCTCACGACGAGTAGGGCTTGCGACCGATACCACAACGGGGCTTTTTACCCCCAACCGTATTTTGTACGGCGCACGGCTCAATGGTAAACTTGATGACAACTGGCGGCTGGGCATAATGAACGTACAAACGGCCAAAGACGAAAGCAAAGGCATTTCTGATGCCAACACGACTGTGGCCGTGGTGCAGCGTAAGTTGTTCAGTCGGTCGAATATTGCTATGATTTTGGTCAATAAACAAACGCTATCGCCAGAGCTAAACTCTCAACTGTTGGCTTACAATAGAGTAGGGGGGCTTGAATACAACTTGGCCTCAAAAGACAACCGTTGGCAGGGCAAAGCCTATTATTATCAGGCTTTTACGCCCAAACAAGAAATAGACAAAGGCAGTACGGGGTTGTTTTTGACTTATAATGTACCCAGATTTCAACTGACATGGGTGCAAGACTGGGTAGGCAAAGGCTTTGATGCCGAAGCAGGCTTTGTGCCTCGGCGAGACGTGTTTCATATCTTTCCGCAAGCACAACTCAATTTTTATCCTCGGGGGCGGCTCATCAATAGACACAATATTGGAGTATCTTATGAACAGTTTTCGATGCCCAACCTTGGTGTAACTGACCAGAGTTATGTGCTGACCTGGAATCCAAGTTTTCAGAATACCTCCCAACTGACTATTAACCTGACTGGAAACTATACTTATCTTTTTTCAGACTTCGACCCCACTCGGTCGGGCAATAAACCTCTAAAAGTGGGTACAAAATACCGCTATAATAATGCTCAAATTATGTACTTTTCGGACCAACGCAAAAGGTTCGGCTTTATGGCTCAGGCTACCGTTGGCCAATATTTCGATGGTACTATTGCCAATGTTTCTGGCTCTGGTTCTTATCGGTTTCAGCCTTTTGGTACGCTTTCGGCCAATTTTAGCCTAAGTCAAATCAAGTCGGGGGCAGGAACTGGCACTTTATTTTTGATTGGTCCTCGTGCCGACGTTACATTTACCAAAAGTATATTTTGGACTACGTTTTTGCAGTACAACAGTCTTGCCAACAACGTCAATATCAATAGCCGCTTGCAGTGGCGGTTTCGGCCTGTGTCTGATTTCTTTTTGGTTTATTCCGACAATTATTTTGCAGATAGTTTCTTAGTCAAAAACAGAGTTATTATCGCCAAACTGACTTATTGGTTTAATGCTTGATATGCGATATTTCACAATCTAAAATCCCGTTTCCCCCCCGATTTTTCTATTAGTTGAATTTGCTTAATAATGATGTCATGGCTCATGGCTTTGCACATATCATAAATCGTTAGAGCAGCTACGCTTGCACCTGTGAGGGCTTCCATTTCTACGCCAGTTTTGCCTGTGAGGCTGGCCGTACAGGTTATCTCAACTTCTCGGTTGGTGTTTATTTTAATATTTATTTGGCAATTTTCGAGGCCAATCGGGTGGCAGAGCGGAATCAGGTCGCCTGTGCGTTTGGCAGCCATCACACCTGCAATGATGGCCGTTTGAAACACAGGCCCTTTTTTGGTTTGTATTTCGTCATTTTGCAACAAATCCATGATAGCATCGCCTAAAACTACAATGCTACGGGCTTTGGCGATACGCTTGGTGGCCATTTTTTCGGAAACGTCCACCATACTGGGGTTTCCTGTGCTGTCTAAGTGTGTGAGCATTGTTATAAATTTCGGGCTGCATCTGGGCCCATTTTTATCTGCAATCCAAAATCTTTCCCTTCCGATACGTCCATTAGCACAATAAAGACACCATCTTTTGTTTTCCAGATTTTGGTTTTTCCTGTTGCCTTTGTAACTACATACCGACCTGAAAAATAATTGTCGAACTGATCCCAGAGGCTACTGGCTGAGTTTTTGGTGTTCAAATAAACGTCTGTTTTGATGTCGTGAACCGTTTTGTTTTTATCTAAATTATATTGCACATCGACAGATTCAAAATTTTCGGTTTCGTGCGTATATGACACGTGGTTGGTGCTGTCTTCAAAGATTTCAAATGTTTCGGTGGCTTTGATTGTATTTAGGGCGTTCCCTAAGTCCACGCCTCGATAAAAATGGTTGGTGGTACTGCCCACTATCGTTCGCAAAAATTCAGATTGGTTACTGACCACCACCACGTCTTCGGGTCGGGTGGCTATGCTGTCTATTGGTGCTTTTTGTTCGGTTTGTTGTTCATTCTTAGAGTCGCAAGCCGCTACCAATAGTAGCCCTACTGCTACGTAGATACCGAAATGATAAGTTTGTGAGTGTTTTTTTTTCATAGTTTGTTATGTTATTTTAGCGAAGCCATCGCTCCAAAGCGAGGGCTTCGCTCGTATATTTAAAACTCTCGTCCAATCGAAAAATAAGGCCGCCATTCACCCATCTGATTACCTGAATAGTTAAGTCTTGCCACCACATTGTACCACGTAACGACATCTAAGCCCAGCCCCACACCAACCAAAGACCGATTGGCGAGTTTACTATCGTTCAAATTTGCATAATTATTGACAACATACCCAATATCTGCATAAATAGTTGGGTAAATAGCAATAGGTATGGTATTGAATTGACTTATTTTTAAGAATTTAAGATGAAATATTTTGTCAAACAGTTTGTAGCGCAAGTTAGTTTTGAGATAACCATAGTGCTGACCATCAATTACATATAGCTCATAGCCACGTACTAAATCAGAGCCATATCCCAAGCCACGGGTCTGTGTAAAAGGCTGGTCGGTGGGTAGCGTTGCTTTGATTTCTATTATATAACTAAAAAACAGTTTTTTTGAAATTGGTATAAATTGTAGCCAGTCTAAGTTCGTTTCCCACAAATTGACATTGTCGCTACCCCAAAGCCCCGACCTACTCAACTGCACGGCCCACACCTTGCCTTTGAGGGCATACTGTACGTTGTCTCGGTTGTCGTAGAGGTAGGTGTATGTGAGTTGTCCGTAGTTTTGGTTGAGTTGGTTTTTGGATAAATAATTGTCGTTGAGTCTGACAATCGTATCGGCCACATTCATAAAACTATATCGAAGGTCGAGGGCATGGTAGCCATAAAATTTCTGGCGGCGGCTCACGCTCAGAAACGGTACAAGTCGCTCACGGGTACGAATTTCAGAATTAAAAAATTGCAGCTTATCGTTGTTGGTTCGGTAGGCCAGCGTTCGATTGACGATACGACTGAAACCTACCGTCATTCCTATTTTTTGGGCTTTGTCAATGTACGGGGTTGAATAATAAATATCGGTACGAGGTATAAACCCAAAATTAGCCCTGATACGCAGACGGTCGTTGTTGCCTGTGAGGTTGTAGTGAGTGGCATCTACGCCATAAATGAGCCGTCCAAAATCTCGGCCACGGTCATACCACCACTCGTTAAAATTTCGGTCGGCCAGTCCTAATGTTGGATATGCCAATAAGTACCATCGTTCTTTGACAACTATCTGAATGTCAATATTTTGAATCTGTTTTTTGGTAGAATCTATCGTAGTTTTGAACTCAACAGTCAAAAACAGATTAGTGTTCGATACTTTTCGGCGGTCTATTTCGAGTTTATTATTTAGCTCAGATTTCAGAATCGTATCACCAATCTGTATTGCCAACTCTCGCCTAATGATACGTTCTTTGGTGCGGTTATTGCCCGAAATAGTAATATTTTCAACAATTATTTTGTCATCGTTTTGGGCAAATGTAGCGATTGAAATCAAACAAAAAATTATAGCCCAGTACTTGAATATGTTTGAACTGGCCCGTTGTTGATACTGAATATCCATTGTTTTCCTTGTTTTGTTTTCACTGTTTGGCAGTCTCGTACATCACCATTGAGCCATAGTCCCGACTGGTTTTGCGGTAGGTATTTAAAATTATTTTGGCCATTATTCAAAAACACCATACCATGATTTGCGTCCATTTTGCCAATTCTGATACGCATTGTAGCGTTGTTACCCGCCAAAATTAAGTCTTTTTTGCCGTC
>JAYWHT010000063.1:0-41172 GCA_043777595.1 Spirosomataceae bacterium | reverse complement strand
CTATCTGGTTCATGGTTATCTCTATTTTGGTTTTGCAACCTTGAGATAACCATTTTTACCCTTTTTTCAAAATAATTCTACTAGCACAATCCGTTAAGAAAACTAAAAACACTTATTTTAGAAATATAACCTATGCCACAAGACAATCTAATCACTCGTATTTTCAATTCTTCATTTTTTAAGAAAGCAACCCAAGCCGCAGGTAGCTATGCCCAAAATAAATCTGGGTTATTGGGGCTTTTGCAGCGTGTATTGAGCAAAAACAAACTACTGTCGGGTGGCAATTTTGATGAAATCAAAACCAAAGTCAATCTGTTAGTGAGGTTACTACGGGCATTTGCTACTGGCAAATATAAAACTGTACCTTGGGCTACGGTTACACGTGCTATAGCTGTTTTGGTTTATTTTGTGTCTCCTATCGATGTCATACCCGATTTTTTACCAGTTATTGGCCTAACAGACGACGTAGCTCTTGTTTTATGGCTATTCAATGCCATCGCCGACGACTTAGAAACATTTAGACTTTGGGAAAGAAAGCAAAATACTATTGAGATTGGTTAAGTCTTAGAATTTTATCGTAATTTTGTATAAACCATAAATAACAACGCAATGATTTTAACAAACATATTCCTATTTTTGGGTAGCTTAGGTGGCTCAGAAATGATTTTTATTGGCCTTATTGTACTTTTATTGTTTGGGGCAAAAAAAATTCCTGAACTCATGAAAGGTCTCGGTAAGGGTATTCGTGAGTTTAAAGATGCCTCAAAAGAAGTAAAAGACAACATCGAAAAAAGTATTGACGATTAGTGAAAGACTTAGATGCTCTGAACGTTGGATATTTTTAGTCTAATGACCAATATCAAACGTCTGTCTTTTATTAAGTAACGTGTAAATAATAAGTTAGTCAATTTTGGTTTATAAAAGTCTGATTATTAGATTCTTACATTTACGCATTTTTGCATTTTATTATTTACGTATTACTTAAGTATCTCAAAAAAACAGAATCAGCAGTCTGAATTATTAGACTGCCGATTTTTTATTTTATGCCCATCGTGAACAAAACATACGAATCCTTATCTTCGATACAAACCGGCCTTGCATCGGGTAGCCTCACCTGCGAGCAGCTCGTTGCACATTATTTGACCAATATCGAGCAAAAAAATCCTGTTTTAAATGCCTTCGTGGCCATTTATGACAGCGAGGCTCGGCTCAAAGCCATTGAAATAGACCAAAAACTACGGGCAGGTACGGCTGGTCGATTGGCTGGTATGGTGTTGGGTATCAAGGACGTTTTGTGTTACGAAAACCACGGTTTGCAAGCTGGCTCTAAGATTTTAGACGGTTTCCAGTCGCAATTTACAGGTACGGCCATTCAGCGACTGATAGCCGAAGATGCGATAATTATAGGTCGCCAAAACTGCGATGAGTTTGCGATGGGTTCGTCCAACGAAAATTCGGCTTTGGGTGTTGTTCGTAACGCCGCCAACACCAGCCGTGTACCTGGCGGCTCGTCGGGTGGCTCGGCGGTGGCAGTTCAGGCCGATATGTGCTTGGCTTCGATAGGCTCAGACACGGGTGGGTCGGTACGGCAACCAGCGGCTTTTTGTGGTGTAGTTGGCTTCAAACCAACTTATGGGCGTGTTTCTCGGTGGGGGTTAGTGGCTTATGGCTCGTCTTTCGACTGCATTGGCCCCATTACCAAAAATGCTGACGATGCGGCTATGTTGCTCGAAATAATGGCTGGTGCAGACGACTTTGACAGCACAGTTTCACGGTTATCAGTCGAAAAATACAGCGAGGTCGCCAAAAAACAAGCCCATCTCAAAATTGGTTATTTGAGAGAAAGCCTTGAAAGTGAGGGCGTGCAGACCGAAATAAAAAAAGCGACAGAAATATATTTGAATAACCAAAAACTAAACGGCCACTCGGTCGAAGCCTTTGATTTTCCGTTATTAAAATATTTTTTACCCACTTATTACGTTCTTACTACGGCAGAGGCCAGTTCTAATTTATCTCGGTTTGATGGTGTGCGTTACGGCCATCGCAGTGCCGAAGCCAAAGACTTAGAGTCGCTCTATAAAAAATCAAGAAGCGAGGGCTTTGGGCCAGAAGTCAAAAAGCGAATCATGCTCGGAACGTTTGTATTGAGTGCCAATTATTACGATGCTTATTATACCAAGGCCCAAAAAATCAGGCGGTTGATAAAAGAACAAACCGACAAATTGTTTGAGCGATACGACTTAATAGTGATGCCAACGACACCGACAACAGCTTTTGAGATAGGTGCAGAAAACGCCGACCCTTTGCAGATGTATTTGGCAGATATTTTTACGGTACAGGCCAATGTTACGGGCTGCCCAGCGATTTCGATACCAAACGGCGTCGATGCACAGGGTTTGCCGATTGGAGTTCAGATTATGGCCAAGCCTTTTGACGAAAAACGATTATTGGATTTTGTAAGACTTGGTTGAAAAATATAAAAATAAATATGGACACACTGGCTATGCTACCAATAATCAAAGAGCGTTTATTGGCAAATGTGGCTATTGCTATCAGCGAAGTGATTTTGTTTGGCTCACGAACAAAAATAAAAAAATCAAAAGCCGATTATGATTTGGTAGTCGTTACAAAGACAAAATGCAGTTGGCAAGACAAAGAATTGATACTGAATGAATTATATGACATTGAGGTCGAATTTGATATTTTAACAGACTTACATATTATATCAAAAGATGAAATTACCAATTCATTACGTGGTGCAGAGCCTATTTTTCAAAATGCTTTTAAAAAGGGTATTTATGCATAATGGAACAATCTGAAAAACAAATATTGATAGAACACCGCATCGAACAAGCTAAGAAAATGGTTGATGTGTCTGAATTGCTTATCAAAAATAACGAAGCAGAGTCTGCCATTAACAGAATTTATTATGGAATGTTTTATATTTTGTTGGCATTTGGATTAAAAAATAGTTTTGAAACCTCAAAACATCAGCAACTAATTGGGTGGTTTAACAAGAATTATATCCATACAGGCCAAATTGACAAAAAATATGGTCGTATGATTCGTAAAGCCTATGACAAGCGTATGAAGTCTGACTATGAAGTAATAGTAGAGATTGAAATTGAGGAAGCCGAAACCTTACTGGCAGATTTAAGAGAATTTATACTCGAAATTGAATCCATTTTGAAAAAATGAAAATAAAAATATTACATATATGCTTGCTCGTTTTGTTTTGTTTGCGCCTCGACGCTCAGACAGAAACAACGATAGATACGGCAACTATCGAAGAGCAACTACCTGACATAGAGACCGTTGCAGACTCGACTGTGCCAGAGGCATTGATTCGGGAACGATTGGCTAAGTTACAAAATATTTTTCCGATGGGTTACAACAAAGTAACGCACCAGTTTATAGATTTTTTTACCTATCGTAAGCCAAATTTTACCAAGACTATGCTCGAAAGAGCGCAACTGTATTTTCCAATTTATGAGCAGCTTCTGGCTAAATATGGTCTGCCACCTGAGTTAAAATATTTGTCGCTGATAGAGTCTGGGCTAAATCCTCGTGTGTTGTCGTATGCAGGTGCGGGTGGCTTGTGGCAGTTTATGCCTCGAACGGGTGCAGAGTTTGGCCTTAAACAAGATGCCTATTTTGATGAACGTTTCGACCCTATTAAGTCCACCGAAGCCTCATGCCGATATATGAAACAACTTTATCGAATCTTTGGCGACTGGGAAATGGTGCTGGCTTCGTACAATACTGGCCCCGGCAATGTCAAACGTGCCATGCGAAAGTCGGGAGGATATAATTTTTGGAGTATTTATGACGCACTTCCCAAACAAACACGCCATTATGTACCGCAATATGTGGCCATGATTTATATGATGCACTATGCCAACGACCACGGTATTTTTGCTGAAAAACCAGTTTATCCAACTCCCTTAGACACCATTCAGGTATCTGGTTATTTTAATTTATTTACTTTTGCAAGCATGAGCGGCGTGTCTTTGGGTGAAATTTACGAGCATAATCCACAAATAATAAATACGTCGCTGCCAAGTTATGTTCAGAATTATGTACTAAAAATTCCGAGTCATTACTCTCAACACATTCACGAAAACCACATTGCTATTTGGGATTCTGCCTCAAAACTACCTTACAACCCAGCTCTGCTTCTGGCCAATGCCGACTCGTCTGACAGTTCAGTTATTGCGACCACAATCACAAAAGTCGGTGGTATAGTTGCCGCATCTGACGAAACCGACGACCCCGAAACAATCATTGCCCGCAAGCCCAAAAAGCTGTTTCACGTTGTTCGCAAAAACGAAACACTGACAGCCATCGCCAACCGCTACGGAGTAAATCAGTATGACCTCAAAAAATGGAACAGACTCAGAACCAGTAAGTTATTTAGAGGTGCAAGGCTAATTGTAATAAAAGAAGTAGGCAAAAAAGTAGTTAGTCGCCCTGTACTTATTGCCAAAAACAAGAAAATAAAAGTCAAAATCAAGTACCATAAAGTACAATCGGGCGATACACTTTTTGAGATTTCGCAACGATATGGATTAGACGTTTCACGCATCAGAAAACTCAACCGCATCAAAGGCAATACCGTCCGAAAAGGGCAACGATTGATAATAGGATAAAAAGATAGTACTAAAACTATGGCATTATATTATTTCAAAGCATTTCATATTATTGGTGCTGTGGCTTGGTTTGCTGGGCTGTTTTACTTGGTTCGTATGTTTGTGTATCATGTCGAAGCCGATCAAAAACCCGAGCCACTGCGAGAGCCGTTCAAAGAGCAGTTTAATTTGATGGAGTGGCGGGTCTATAAAATCATCTGCAACCCTGCCATGATGATAACCTGGGCTTGTGGCCTGACGATGACCTTTCTGAACCCTGACTATTGGCTCATGGGTTGGTTTCATGTCAAGTTTACATTGATTATACTCTTAACTATTTATCATTTGTGGTGTAAACGATTGATTAAGAGACTCGAACGAGGCGAGCGACCTTACGATTCTTTTCAGTTTAGGCTACTCAACGAAGCCCCTACTCTATTTTTGGTCAGTATCGTTTTGTTAGGAGTCTTAAAAGATGTTCTCAACTTCGCTTATGCTTTTGGGGGCATTATCGTTTTTGGATTTCTGTTGTTTTTGGGGGCCAAGTTTTATAGAATGAATCGAGAAAAAAAATAAATTGTTATACAAACATGGAAACATTATCAATCACCGAAATTCGTGCCAAATATCCTGATCAGTGGGTGTTGGTCGGTAATCCAGAATTGGCAGACAATGAAATATTAGATTCTGTTATAAACAAACTCAAAAGTGGCACAGTATTGTTGGCAGGTAAAGATAAACGAGAATTGGCCTACCAATCAACGGATATAATCAAAAAATTTGCTCATACTGCTTGTATTTATACTGGTAAAAGTGATCCAAATCGCAGATTTTTACTATGAAACAACAGACTTTTCACAGAGAGTTCGTAAACTTACAGCAATGGAAATAGTACGAACTGAAATCGAAATTTGCTCTTATGATTTTTTCGCACATCAAGTATTGACAGATATTGATGGCGTTTTGGGTTTAGATTTCTTCAAAAATCAAAAACTCTGCATTGATTTTAAAGAAAGCCTCATCACAATACAATGATACACACAGGACAAAAAAACACACTCACTGCCTTGCGCTACACGAGCGTAGGTATGTACCTCGGCGACGACGAAGGCAACGACGTGCTGCTACCCAATAAATATGTACCCGACGACTTGAAGGAAGAAGATAGCATCGAAGTTTTTGTTTATAGAGACTCCGAAGACCGTATCATTGCTACTAATCTCGAACCATACATTTATCTCAACGAATTTGCTTATCTAAAAGTAAACTCGGTAGGTGCTATGGGGGCATTTATGGATATGGGCCTCGAAAAAGACCTTTTAGTGCCATTCAGAGAACAAACCAACCCACTTGATGTGGACAAATGGGCGACAGTATGCCTCTTGCGAGACCCTCAAACCGACCGATTGGTAGGTTCTTGTCATGTCAATCGGTATTTAGAATTTGAAGAAATAGAACTAACGGCTGGCGAACAAGTACAGATTTTGGTCTATGAACACAGCGACTTGGGCTATAATGTCATTATCAACAACAAGTACCGAGGGCTGATTTATGCCAATGAGGTTTTTCAGGAAATCAGAATCGGCAAAAAACTAATGGCCTACATAAAAAACGTCAGGGACGACAATAATATTGATGTATCACTGCAACCCGTGGGCCAAGACCATGAAACGCTGGTAGGCTCGGCCACTGAAAAGATTATACAACTTCTCCAAAAAAACAACGGCTTTTCGTCATTGACCGATGCCAGCGAACCTGCCCTGATTTATGCCCGATTGGAAATGAGCAAAAAAAATTTCAAAAAAGCCATCGGCGCACTCTACCGTGAACGCAAAATTAGAATAGAAACCAACGGAATTTATTTGGTGTAGCCAAACTACCGTTTAGTTGCCTAATTTTCGCAATAATTCTGCTATTAGCGCATCTTTTTCGGTAAGGGCTTTGTCTTTCTCGTTTATAACTTCGTCTTTTTCAGTAAGGGCTTTCTCTTTTTCATTTATAACTTCGTCTTTCTTAACTAACTCTTTGATGTAGCCTCTTTCTTTTTCTATTAGCCCACCAGTAAGCGCATCGATTGAGCGCCATGCTTCTTGCTCTGTTTCTAATTTCTTTTTTTCAATGGGATTTGTCCCAGAATAATGCAAAATATCTGTCATTATTTTAAGGTCTTCCAAGTCTGTATCGTGATTAAATTCTTTGATAATTGTACCGTTGTCAATAAAATTATTTTGTTCAAATACGCTTAATAATTTGTCTAACTTGGTTTGGTAGCGGCCTGTTATTCTATCGACCTGCACCACAAAACTATCATGCGTGAGCTGTTCAACGAACTCGCTTTTTACTTCCAAAATCTTTTTGTTTATCAAATCTTTATATTGCCTTTCGACTTTAATACAAGGGGTTTCAATACCAAATAAGTCAAAACCTAAAATGTAAATTGTCGTTATGGGTAGTATTCGCTTCGTATTCTCTATTAAATCTTGTTTTTTGTATTGTTCGGCCAAATAATTACGAAAACGCATCACATCAAGTGGATTGTTGGCTTTTTGAATTTCTATTAACACCTTTCTCAACTCGCCACTATCAGTTTTGATGGTCGCAATGAAGTCCAGACGTAATATACGAATAGACAAACGCTCTACCATCTGGTTTTCGATGGCTTTTATGACTTGTGGGTTGCTGTAATCAATCGCATCATCAAAAGTATATTCCTGTGGTTTTACCTCAATGGCTTCTATGTTTTCTTCCAAAAGTGTGCCAATAAAAAACTTTGCTACTCGCTCGTTTTCCATTAGCCGCTTAAAAACCACATCGTATATTGGATTTGCAATAACCATTTTCTTTCTTTTAAAATTGGCCGTAAATCTACAAAATATTTTTTAAATGTATGATAACACGCCCCATTCACTGAAAATTGAAAAAGTACGAAAAATATATTATAAAATATTTGGAAATATAATATTGATTGTATTACATTTGTGGTGTACTATTTAACTAATACACTCAAACAAATAAAATATGGTTACTCTTGATAGAATTTCGTTTGGTTATGGCAAGCAGCCATTGTTCAAAAACCTGTCATTCTCGCTCAAAGCAGGTCATATTTATGGGCTTTTGGGGCAGAATGGCGAAGGCAAAACAACGTTACTCAAAATGATAACAGGGCTGGTATTTGCTCAATCTGGTAGCTGTCAAGTACTTGGTTATGAGCCTCGTAGCCGCAAGTCTTCGTTTTTGAGCCAGTTGTTTTTGTTGCCCGACGAAACGCACACACCCAATGTGTCGGCATTGCAATATGCCAATATCAACTCGCCATTTTATCCATTGTTTGACCAACGACAATTTGAAAACCACTTGACGGCCTTTGAAGTACCGCTCAATCAAAAATTAGAAAAAATATCGTTTGGCCAACGCAAAAAAGTACTCATTGCTTTTGCCCTTGCCACCAACACTCCCCTACTGCTGATGGACGAGCCGACAAATGGCTTGGATATTCCATCAAAAAGTGTGTTCCGAAAATTGATAGCTGGCGCTATGACCAACGACCGATGTATTGTGATTTCGACACACCAAGTCCGTGACCTCGACAGCCTGATAGACGAAATAGTAGTGCTAAAAAACGGCCAAATAGCCTATCAACAAAACCTCAACGCTCTGACCGAAAATACAGACAAGCAGCCCGATATTGAACAAATTTTTAATCAACTAATCGCCCATTAACAGCCATGAACACAATTAGCATCATTCCCGCCCAATCAGACATTTTTAGTTTTCAGCGTCTATATTGGTTTGCCCGAAAAGAAATTTTAGAAAACTGGAAAGTAAACTTACTCTCTCTCGTTGGTTTATTGGCCATCAATGTTGGCTATTATGTAGTTACCTATTTAAGTTTTAAATATTCAAACATTGACTTAAATAAAGCAGATATTGACTCAAACGTCGTCTTTGGCTTGACTGTCATAATGGGTATGTTGGTAGTTGCCAACCGTTCTTTTCATTATTTTTCTACCAAATCCCAAACCATGTCTGCACTCACTACACCTGTTTCGGTACTCGAACGCATAGCTTGGTTTCTGGTTTTTACTTTTCCTGTTTTTATTTCGGCAGCATTTATTATCTGGAAAGGCGTTACTTGGGTAGCTATTCCTGTCTTCAAAGCTACTTTTCCTACGCTTGGTACGGCAGTTGCAAATGCTACGAGTACAGCACCGTTTCCTTTTTATGAAGTTTGTTTAATTATATCTATCATTTTAATTTCGGCCTTGGGGGAGATTAAATTAGGTCGTAATAGTTTTCTAAAAGTAGTAGCCTGCCTTATGTTATTCTTTGGTGCAACCAGCTTTTTAAATTTACAAATTGTAAAATTATTATTAGCTGGCAAACCTCACGTAACCATCAGCAGTGCTACTTTTATTAGACCATTAGTTGAAATTTCAAAAGATAACACATTCATAACACTTACATCGGCCTATCAGGATATACCTCAATATTGGCTCTATTGCTTACCTCTATTACTATTGGTTACGATTTATTATGCCATCAAAGACAAAGAAATATAATGCAATTTCATAACCAAACAGCCATCTACCTACAAATAGCAGAGTACATCGGCGAAAAAATACTAGGCCAAAACTGGCAACCCGACGACAAAGTGCCGTCTATCAGAGAGTTGGCGTTTCAGTTGGAGGTCAATCCCAATACGGTACAGCGTACTTACGATTTTTTACAAGCCCGTGAAGTGATTTTTACAAAACGAGGCTTAGGATATTTTGTAGCACCATCTGCCGAAGCCAACTACTTAGGCTGGCGCAAAGAGCAGTTTGAAACCAACGAACTACCTATTTTTTTTAAACAAATGGCACTACTCAAAATCAGTTTTGAAGACTTACAAATATATTTTGACAAACAGTAAAATGTAAAACTGAAAAATGTAAAACTGAAAAATGTAAAAGTATAAATTAATAATCAACACAAAATCCAAATTAAACTCCCCTTCGGGGGCTGGGGCCTATGAAAACATCAACTATTTTATTTGCGAGCATCTGCGCCATTACGCTTGGTGTACAGATTTTGAACGCTTGGGGCTTCAAAGTAGCTTATCAACGAGAAACCAGTACAAAACAAAAATCACTTCTACCGCTTCCATCTGGACACATCAGAGCCATCATGGCAGACAGTATTCAATTTGAAGTTTATGCAGACAGCAGCAAACGAGGAGTGTATTTGTTAGACCGCTCAGACAACCTCAACGCAGTAATTGATTTTAAGATGCACGGCGATACGCTCTGGGTAAAACCGAAGGTAGCTTATACGCCCAAATTCATAATCTACATACCTGTCGTTGAGACCATTATGTGTAGGTTTAGCGAGATAAAGTATCGTTCGCCCAAACAAAATACACTAACGGCAATAAGCCAAAACGATGGCGATGTGCGTGTAGTAGGTGGACAATATAACGAGCTGAACGTAGTGGCATCGGGCGATGGAATGATAGGCATAGAAAATAGTATAAAAATCAATACGCTCAATCTGAACTTAACTGGCGAGACTACATTTAGCTCGTATGACAGTGATTGTAGTATTGCTCGTTTGGGCAAAATAACTGCCTCAGACAAAGCTACTATTGTGCTGACTTTCAACGGAAAAACGATTAGTAAACTGACAAAAAACTAATAGCTTTCTGATTATTCAACCACAAAAGACACAAAAGTTCACAAAAAGGATAGTTCTAAATCTTTTGTGGTTTCCATTCCGTGGCCTGTGTCTCACAGACCAGAGCGATGTCCTGTGAAGACACAGGCCACGGAGTAAATCTTTTGTGGTTCTTTGTGTCTTTTGTGATAAAAAAAATAGCCTCACACACTTGAATGACTATTGGCTCACAAAAACGATATTTCGTTTCAGGCCGTCTAATTTTGTACGCTTAACGGCTGACTTTCTGAATATTTCGGCAAAAATATCTTCGGTTATTTCGAGCCAATCGGTATTTGTAAACTGCTGCAAATCAGGGTGTAGGTCAAATGCTGGTGTTTGGTGGGGCTTGGCAAAACGATTCCAAGGGCAAACATCTTGACATATATCGCAGCCAAAAATCCAGTTTTCAAACTGTCCTTTGACTTCGGCAGGAATGGCCTCTTTGAGTTCGATGGTAAAATAACTAATGCAACGACTACCGTCCACCACGTAGGGCGCAACGATGGCATCGGTTGGGCAGGCATCTATGCAGCGGGTACAAGTGCCGCAATAGTCTTTGATGGCTCCGTCTGGCCAAAGGTCAAGGTCGCAGATGATTTCGCCAATAAAAAAAAAGCTACCTATCTCTCTGTTAATCAGATTGCTATGCTTACCGACCCAGCCCAAGCCACTTTTGGCGGCCCAGACTTTGTCCATGACAGGGGCTGAATCTACAAAAACCCGTGCGTTGATGTCGCCAATGGTTTCTGTCACAAAAGCTGTGAGTGTTTTGAGCTTGTCTTTTAGCACAAAATGGTAGTCTGTACCATAAGCATATTTTGAAATTTTGAGGTCTTCGGGGCTTTCGGGTAGTTTTTTGTCTGGATAATAATTGAGAAGTACCGAAATAACCGACCGTGCGCCCTCTACAAGTTTGCGAGGGTCGAGGCGTTTGTCAAAATGGTTGGCCATATAGTGCATTTGGCCATGCTGATGCTGGTTGAGCCAGTTTTCTAAACGAGGGGCTTCGGTTTCGAGAAATTGAGCCTTAGATATACCACAAAAGTCAAAGCCAAGCTCTGCGGCTTTGGTCTTAACGAGTTGGCTACGCTGCTGTGCCAGCAGGTCTTGCGTAGTCATCGGGTGTGTGGTTTTAGTTTAATGAAAAAAGCGGTAGTCTGAGAGCTACGGTATTGGTAAACATCAACTCTGTGATGGTATGATCCATAAAGTCTATAAGTGGGAACTCTGAGATTGTGGTCAATACCTCAATTTCGTCTTCGGCCTTAATGATGCACCAGAGCCTGCTGCGGTCGGCGGCGAGGGTATAAGACGAAATACGTCCACGCTCCATCATTTCATTGATTTTTTGGCGTTGACGGGGTATTTTGGCCATAAACTCAGCATTTAACTCATACGGCAACTGAAACTCGACCATGAATTGACTCATTGTTTGTGTAGATTATTGTGTAATTAAACCAAATACAACAGAATAACACGACTCATTGGTATTTTGTTCAATAATCAAAGACTTAGTAGAGTGAGAGCTGTGAGAGTAAAAATAAAAAATAGATTTATTTTTATAATAAATTTGGAGTGTTTAACAGTTTTTCATAATTTTGCAGTCCCAAATAAGTAATATCAACTACGACTTGGTAATGTAGCTCAGTCGGTAGAGCAAAGGACTGAAAATCCTTGTGTCGGCGGTTCGATTCCGTCCATTACCACACTTCATTTTTAAAAACCGTTTTACGGGTCTAAAACCAGCTTTTTAATGCTGGTTTTTTGCATTTTTCAGTATTTGTTGCTTCCAAGTGGTGTACTATCATTTTCTTTTTATACTTATTCGGTATTACCTTGGTTTTATTGCGGTATTACCTTACTAATTAACTTAATCTAATTATTAGGTATAGTTTTTGTTAAGTATTTGATTTAACAAAAATTGTCATATGAAAAAAAAGAATGGAAATTTTATTCTGGCGGCATCGCTCGAAAAAAAAAGGCTACGCAAACATCTATTGCCGAATTACGATTGATTGCGAACGTACAGAGGTAGGCTCCACAGGAGTTAATTGTCTGTACGACGATTTTGACCAGGAAAGGCAGCGTTTGAAAACAAAAGCGAAAATGTCGATTGAAATGAATCGACTGCTGGCATCGGCAGAGTCGGATTTGCTGGGTGTTTACACTAATTTATTGCTAAAACGAGAGCCGTTTACGGTCGAAACCGTGAAAACACTGTATAACACGGCTAACGATGAAGTGGCTACAATGGTCGGGGCTTACGACACTTTTTTGGTTGAAATGGAAGGGAAAATTAGCCAAAATACACGAAAATCGTATAAGGCTATTAGAAATGCTTTTGTAGATTTTTTGGCTGGGCAAAAAAGATTAAGACTATTGATTACGGAATTTGACATTCGTAAATTCAATGAATACCACAATTTTTTGAAAGTACAACGTAAATACCAAGACTCAACTTTACGAAAACACTTGTCGGTAACGAAAGAAATGGTGAGATGGGCAAAACTTTACAACCATACGCCTTTTAATCCAATTGACGGAGTCAAAATAAGAATGGAAGTGGTAAAAGACCCTATATTTTTGACCAATGAACAATTTGAACAACTCAAAAGCCACACTTTTACAAACCAAAGACTGCAACGAACTGCTGATGTATTTGTGATGTATTGCCGAACTGGATTTCACGATGAAGACCTAAAAATGGTAGCGGAAAATCATGAAATTGCGGTTACAAAAATTGGCAATAGAGATTGGATTATTTGGGATAGAATTAAAACTGGCTCAAAGGCTAAAGTGCCGATTTTTGAAGATGTCAAAAATATATTACTTAAGTATGGCGGGTGGGATAAGTTGCCGTTTGTGTCGAATCAAAAAATGAACGACTATTTGAAACTTGTAGCTATGGAGTTGAAGTGGCCTGAGCCGTTGGCGAGTGTAATATCAGTAAAAACTGGTCGCAAAACCTTGGCTAACTATCTATTGAACGATTTGGTATGGCCGAGCGAAACGGTTAAAGTTGTGTTAGGGTTAAAAACAGATAGATGCCTTGCTGCCTACGCCCGTGAAGATGAAAGACGTGTAATGGCTGAGCTAGAAAAAATGATTTTGTTTTGAATTATTTTTAAAAAATCGACAAATAAACTTGGATATACTTGCACGTTGGCAATGATAGTGCGTACTTTGTCTATCATTAAAACGCTGATTTACAGATGAATACGCAAGAAATAATAGACCAAACAACAACAAAAACACGTAAAATAGAACAGCTTATTTTGCTTGGTTTGACACGCAAAGATATAGCAACATTGGTAACTAACGGTAATTATGGTTTTGTGCAAAACGTGTATGCAAAAATGAAAGCCGAAGGCAGATTGACACCCACGGCCATCGCAAATTTTATTCCACAACCATTTAATCGCAGATTTGGAATAGAAATTGAGGCTTACAATGTAAATGCCATAACGCTGTCGAATGCATTAAATGCTGCAGGTATTTCTACAATTGTTGAAGGCTATAATCATACAACCCGAGCAAACTGGAAAATAGTGAGGGATTCAAGTATTATCGGAGAGCAATCACTTGAATTAGTAAGTCCAGTTTTGACAGGCACAGGCGGAATGCAACAAATTGAGACGGTTTGCCGAGTTTTGAAAACGCTTAACGCTTATGTCAATAAAAGTTGCGGCCTTCACGTTCATTTTGATGCTCAAAACATTAGCTTAAATCAATGGAAAAACGTATATTTGAACTACGCAGGTTTTGAAAAACAAATAGACCAAGTCATGCCAGTAAGTCGGAGAGACAGCGTGAATCAGTACTGCCAAAGTTTGAATTCTATAAACAATTTGGTAACAAAAATCAAAACAGCGACCAGCCTTGATGCTATAAAAAGAGTATTTGACGGCGACAGATATTTTAAAATAAACCCAACGAGTTATGCTCGCCACAATACTATTGAATTTAGACAGCATTCTGGAACGATTGAATTTGAAAAAATTAGCAACTGGGTATTATTTTTACATAATTTAGTAGATTATTCACAAAACAACCTTGCCGCCGACCATAGCTGGAATACGCTGACGAGCATTAATCAAGCAGAAATTATTACATTTTATCACAACCGTAAACAAGAATTAGCATGATGACCCGATACCAAACACCAGATGGTGAGTTGATAGAAGCCAACTCACCACTTGCCATCGCTGAAGCCCTACGCATCGGTAGCCGTTTTGATGCCCACAAGCCACTGCAAGACTTCGTAAAAGACATGGCCGCAAGGGTCAATGTCAGTGTGGAGCGGCCTGTAAGACACGACACGCCCGACAACTTCGTATCCGATTTACTTGCTATTGGCTGGCTCAAGAAAGTTGTTTAAAAAAACAAAGAAGCCTCCCCAAATGGGGAGGCTTCTTTGTTTAATAGTTCCACGTTAGACATTCGGTCTTTGTTTTGTTTTCCTTGCGCCGACCGTCGACCGCCAAGGTTTTAACTATGTCCTCTGATTTCCAATTGTGTTTTTGTCGGTACTCCATCAAAATATCTTCTGGGTAGCTACTGAGCAGGAATTTGCCTTGCATATTGGCACAGGCATCAAGCAAGTTTCTGAAATCTATCTCGGTATAACCTGCGTAATGCCCTTGATTGGCACTCACATAAGGCGGGTCTAAATAAAAAAAAGCATCGGGCGAGTCGTAGGCTTTGATGACTTTGAGAACATCGTAACATTCGATTGTTACATTTTTCATTCTCATTTGGTATTTTTCCGTAAAATTATCTCGTTTGTTAAATAATTTTAGGGAGCACTTCCCTTTTCTGTCATATCCAAAACCACCTCCAATTGTTGCGCTGAAACTCATATTGGTCTGAACCCAAACTGCCCATGCCACCAACAAAGGGTCTGATATTGTTTCGAGGCCATCTTTATAAATAATGTCCGATTCCTTGTGTTGAGCTCGGCTATGGAATGTCTCATCTACAAGACTTTTTAGCTCTTCAAAGTCGTATTTCAGGACTTTGTAAAACGACACTAATCGGTGGTTTATATCATTCACAATCTCCACCTTAGACTGTGGCTTTGCGAAAAATACAGCGCCACCTCCAAAGAAAGGCTCAATATAAACTTCATGCTCTGGCAATAGAGGTAAGATGTGGTTTAGCATATTCTGCTTGCCACCATAATAGGTAATCGGTGTTTTTAAATCTGTCTTCTTCATACTGTTTGTTTATGTGAGGCGCAAAATAAACTAATCGCCTAAAAAAAAGTAAGGACGAGATTATGACGCTAAACCGTCTTTTTTTTGCTATATTTGCAATCAATACATACCATGTCTAAACTTGCAGTGCCAGCAAGTCAAAAATCGGCTTTTCAATGACATGAAAAATAATTTTCAAATCGGAATGGATTTGGGCAAGCAACATCTTGCCCAAATCACAAAAAAAGGAAGCAGGTGGAAATCCAGACACATACCTATTCACATACGAGCACACTTATTAGTGCCATACTATATCACTGATATAGGCTCGGAGCGAGTATTGTATGTAATCAAATATCCGCTCAAAAAAAACGAAAAAGTAGTGTTTATGGAGTTCGCTCGTTACCAATGCACCAGCGAACCATGTCAAACGATACTCCCAGATTCTTGTTAGCAAGCAACAAAATTGTTTGTGATAACAACTTTATCATTCATACCAAAGAACCTTTTATGGTTGTTGAAGTTATTGCCAACGATATTGTTAATAGAATAAATGTAAATGATTCATTAACTTACTTCAATGAATCATTTACATTTATTGTTAGAAAAACAAACTCAACAAGTGAAGTAAAGAAGCTCAAGTCAATTCTTAAACGAATAGCAGGTTGGTACGGCCATCTACCTATGAATAAAGTACCTCTGTCAGATAACCCTATAAATTTAAAAGGGTAATTTACCTTTTGTTATAGTGCGACCACCATCAGTAGATGGACAGATGACAATGTTTTAAGGGTTTTATCTATGCAAGACACTGTCATACAGTGTTTAACGATATTGATTTTGATGTAAATTTGAGAAATGGTTTTTTAACCTATTTTATCAACGATAGCAATACATATTTCGGTTGCATTTGCTTCCATAGAGTTGTATGTGAGGTCTGATTTTATTTCTGTTAGCTTTGTATGAATAAAAGAAACTGATGTTGGTAGGTTTGTGCTATAACAAAAAGGTGGAGGCACGTATCCATTCTTTAGCTGAAGTCTGCGGCGTAGCATAGATTCATGAATAGGACATTCTAACTTAATAACTGTAACTTTGCCCCCTCTCTTTTTGAAGCCTGATACGATTTCGTCATAATGTAAAGACGTGCCTGACGACTCAAAAATGATGTTGTCGTTTTTGAAAACTGCAATCATTATGGCTTGCCATGCATTGGCTTCTCCTCGCTTAGTGCTTGACCTAAACCGTACTCGAAACTCGTCTATTGACAAATAAACGTAGTCTGGTAACTGCTCACTCAATAGCTTGGATACGGTACTTTTGCCAGAGGCTATGTTGCCGATTATGGCTATCATTCTCATCGTTTCAAAGATTCGTTAATTGACAATAGCTCGCCTGCTACGGCTTTAATTTGGTCTTGAATAACCAAGTCATCGGGTGATGACTTTAATTTATTTTTCAAAACGGACTTCTTTTTGTGGAGTGCATTTCGGCGGCGGAGGCAGTCGGCTTCGTTGGTAGGGTCAAACTTGGGGGCTGGTAGCTCTGGGGCTGGTGGGAGGGTTTTAGTTTGAAAAAAGACATCGAGGCGTTCTAAGATTGGGTTGAGTTCTTCTTCGATGGTTGCTATTTCAGATACTACTTTTTTTCGGCCAGCGTTGTCTTCCAATTTAAACTCAGACAGGCTGTTAGACAAAAGAGCTACCGCCGAATACAAGTCTGTCTTCCTGTTCAGCAGTAGCTCTACTTCGATATTCAATTTACCTTCTACTTCGTAGGAGTCGTTTTTTTTTCAACCTCTTTTTCTGGCAATACAGAAGGCACAACCACCTGTACCAGAGCTGGGGAGTCTTTTGGGGTACTATCCCCAACAAATATATAACCTGTTTTATTAAGCGTTTCTTTTGCCGCCTCAAACGCCTTTTTCAACGAATCTATATTTTTCACTTCAACGCCTGAAGTGATTTGTGCTTTGGCTATATTATAATCGGCTTCGGCTTTTACGAATTTCAAAAATTCTGACATTGTTATTTTATTTTACGGGTGGGAATTTCCTTCTCATCTACTACTTCTACGGCTGCTACTACCGCAGGGGCTGTTGCCACTTCTTCAAAATGCTCGCCATAGCCAGCGTCAATAAGCGTTTTCATATCGGCCTGATTGAGATTTTGAACGTATCGTATATGCTTGCCATTTACTTCGTTGTTTAGCACGGCATTACGTGCTTCTTCGGTGTCTTTTAGTTTGTGATTCATTGTTTTTGAATTTTTTAGAATGAATATATAAGAGGAGTGGTTGCCCAGTCCTCAATAATTTTATGGAAGCACAGGAATAACGATACCCATTGGAATTGGTATCGGTATAAACTCTACACCATCGGCTGAGAGTCCGATTGTGTTTTGTCGTTTATCGCCAGACTTCTTACCAGTCGTGCCACTCATTGTTACATACAAAGGGTCGTCATAGCAGCCATACTGGCAAAGCAATGCGCCTGCTTTGTTTTTGAGTACCGCTATCACGTGTTGGCCTTTTAATCCAGTTATTTGCTCGTATATCGCAAGCGAATAACCAGCCAAATCAACACCAATGTCATGCTTGTACGATGGGTTATCTTTGTCGCCCTCTTGCGTGTACTTGCCTTCACACGTGTCTTTTGTAAACTCAAACTCCGCAAAACTCTCTCCTGGTACTAAGGGTGGCGGCCCGATGATTTCATAGATGCCTTTCGTAGCGTTCCATTGCTCCCACGGGCCTGTAAGTCCATCGGTGTTGATTATCAACAATCTGAGGTTTGACCCGGGATTTGACAAGCCGCAGGGCAGTTTTTTTATACTTAATATTCTTTTGCACATAGCTGTATTTTTTTTTAGAATAGATAAATAGGGAGTGAGTTGCCTCACTCCCAGACAATTAGGCGAGCGTATTTGACCAAATCAATTCGCCCTCGCAAAAATCAAGCGTTGACTTAAAGTCAAGAGCGACTTGCCAATCCCGAATTCGTTCATGGAACTTTATATTTAGGCTTTGTGAATCGGCGCAAAAAACAAGATTTTCTTTTGGCGTAACAAAAATCCTGTTAGACCCCGACATCCCTACTTCTGGTACGATTTCAATATTGGGCTGGTCAAACAAAACTTTCTTCTCAAACTGTGCCTCCCATTGCGAATGATTGATGCCGTAAGCCGTCATACAGTTGCGAGAGTAAAACTTCGCCAACTGCGGATTCATCCACATCTGAAGTGGCTCATTGATATACTCGGGGGCTTGTGCAGTAATCAAATCAATTATGGCTTGCGTGATAGCTACCATATTTGTAGCGTTAGGCATGGCCGTGCCTACCAAATTGGCAAAAGGAATATCAACACCAAATTCGGCTGTCATTTTAGCAATAAGTCCATTATCAATTGACGCTGAATTTGCACCAGCGGCATTGTACGAACCCCTAAAGGCTGTCCTCATGCGATAATCTTGATTCGCTCTGGCAATGAGCTGCTCAATAATTATGTTTTCAAAAGGTGTTTCTGTTATGTATGCTCGTTGGCTTGTTTTGCTGCCTTTCATATACATCTGCCCCATATATGAATTCCACAGCGATTCTATCGCCAACTCGGTTATTTCAGCGTCGCCTTTTGAAGGGCGAAGTTGTGCCTCTCGAGCCGAAAACGCAACTGTGTTGGCTGCTGCCGCCCAAGTTCCTGTTCGACCAGGTCGAAGGAACGAAGTTGTTCTGACACGTGGCAATGGTACAATATCTCTACTATCATACATTACTGTCATCTTATCCTTAAACCCAAATCCATCAATAAATTTTCTCGTGAAAATGTTTTTATTATCTGCCACATTCTTCATTAAATTGGCAGGCGTGGTTGGAAGTGCTACTTGTAAACTCATTTTTTTTGCTGTTAATAGGTGGTAAAATCTTATTCTCCCTCACCGATGGCGGCGAATAGTGCTTTCTGGCTTGCTGTGAAGTTGTCTGCTTTTTGCGTTATGTTGCTGGCATCGGTAGCAGCACCAGTTCTGGCAGCGGCTTGGGCGTTGGTTTTCCAAGTGTTCAGTTGTGCATTTTCAGCAGTTACGGCTTCTATCTTGGCATCTAAGCCTGTGATAGTCGTTGCGCTCAGTGTGTTGGCATCTTCCAATGCTTTGAGGCGAGTTTCAAAAAGCCCGAAGTCGGCTTTGAGTTGGCTGTTGCCTGTGGCTTGTGCATCTAATCTATTCTGTACCTCCTGCGCTTCGGTTTCTATCGCATTCAGGTCTTCGACACCGATTAGTGCCACCAGTTTTTCGGCAGTTTTTGGGAATAGTCCCGCAAAAAATCCTTTTTTCATTTGGCTGTTTTTGTTTTGTTCTCCCCCCCCGTGGGAGGTTGTTTTTTTTAGTCCCCCCATCGAGGGTTAGGGGGCTAAGTCTATACTGGGCTACTGTTTTTTGACCCATTTTACGGCATCGGCGAGCGTGCCTTTTTGGTCGGCCAAGCCGAGTCGGAGGGCTGCACCTACACCGTAGGTCTTGCCCGTGAAGATTTCTTCTGATGTTATCGTTCCGACTCGGCCCAGCTTGACTGCTGTGTGTAGTTCTGTCTCTGAAGCGTCTAACTTCTGCTGAATCGCTGCCCGTGTTGTTTCGTCTAAATCTTCAAATGGATTGTCTTTGGCTTTGTCCACGGCCTTGCTCGACCGCAGCACTTCGACCGTGCCACCGCCAGCTTCGATTGCGCCTTTTTGGCCAAACCTAAAATAGATAGTCCCCAAACTGCCCAGTTCCGAAGCCGATTGATTTTCCATAAAAATCTGGTCAGAAGCCGAAGCCGCCCAGTAGGCTGCCGAGCAACAGAAGGCCGTAGCCGTGGCAATAGGTTTTGGGAATTTAGCAATCGTATCGGCCAATGCCTTGGTACTATCCACCGAGCCGCCGCCCGAGTGTATATCGAGTACGACACCCTTTATTGAGTCTGTCTGTGCAGCTTTGTTGAGCAAGTCTATAAGCATGGAGTTGCTCTGCTCGTTGTAGCCATTATAGCCACGGCTCATCATGCCTTTGAGGGGAAGTATGGCTACTTCATTGTCGGCTGTATAATATTGAAGGGCATAACCTATGAAGTCAAAGCCCCCTGCCTTTTGCTCAGGGCGAGCAAAGTACGCCTGCTCGTTGCGTAACAACGATGGCAATATCCGAGCATACAGCTCAGTTTCAGAAAGTGCTAAGATTTCGTTTTGCGGACTAAAAAGCATTGTGCTGTTGTTTGACAGCACAATTTTAGTCGCATATATATATTAAGGTAAGGACGGGAATACAGTTATGAGTGGAACGAGATTAGTTACTATATATATGTATAGTCTAAGGCTGTCGATATGATGCTTGTATTTGCAAATAATACAGCATTGTCATATACTTCGACAAACGGAGATGGCTTGACGGTTTGCCCTACAAAACCGAAACTACTACGTTGGCTTTTGTTACTGGTAAAGCTGCCTGTCAGCTTCATCGGTTGCTCAGGCGTACCAACCACTCGTACTTTTTCGTTTTTGTTTTCATAAAATACCACCCAGTCTTTGCCTCGAAGTTCATACAACCAACTCAAATAAGTCTCGTTTATGCCCGAAAAGTCAAAACCGATACTCTGATTAAAGTATTCGGTGTGTTCGCTACTGGCCATCGCTTCATCGTGCTGGCTCAGGTTTGTTTGGCAAATCCACTCAAAAACCTTTGCCCCATCTCTTATCTCAATGTCTGCCGCTCGCATTGTATATGCGGCGGCTGGTGTTGGCACAGTGTAGTATGGCAAATCAAAACGAACAAAGTCTTTGGCTTCAATGGCTTTGATTTTTTTAATCTTTCCACTCCTAACGTCGCAAAAACAAGGCAAGGCTATCTTTTGTATTAAGTTCATAGCTGTCAGTCGGAAAATATATGTATTTATTGGAAATTATCGTAGAAAATATTTGTTTTCAACTATTGGACATCTCGATACCATTTTCGTAATCGGTCATATTCCAAATCGTCGTCATCTATGCCATATTTTGCTCGAAAGTCAAGCAAAGGCTTTCTATATCTTGCCTCTTTTGTTATTTCTGGCCGCTGGTCGTCTATGCCCTGCCAGTCGTCGGGTAGGCTATCAAACACACTCAAAAACCCACGTACATAAGCCACGCACTCGGCACGCATTTGTTTTTCAAGCAACACCGCCAGCCGTACACCCTGCGAAGTCGTCAGCCCTACGTTTTTGGTGTCGGCCTGCATTTCTATTTTTATTAGCTCCAATCCCGCCTCTGGCCGTGGCCTGTATCGGTGAGCATAGCACAACTCTATCTCACAGCCCAAGTCTGTTGCCAAGCCCGTGAGCGAGTTCCTGCGAATTTTGACGATGTTGCCGTCATCGCATTTGTGAGTAACGAAGAGCCATTTTTTTACATACATTGGCACAAAAATCTCAAAAACTACTTTCATATTTGTCAAATTTATTATTTCATTGCCCTTGCCATTACGCTCATCATACCTCTTGAGTTTTGCCCTTCTTCTCTCACGGCCTGTGTTGTGCCATTGGCCGCATTTCTTACTTCTTCGAGCAACGCCAACGCTCCGAGCCTGTCGTTTGTAGTTTTTACGCTTTTGCTTATTTCGGCCAATAGGCTTACCATCTTCTTACTGGCCTCCGTACTTTCTGTTGCCAGACTACTCACGCTACCACTGTTCACGTCGCCCTCTGAGCCTTCGGCTGCGCTTGCCGATGTGCTGTTGGCTTCTTGTTGTGCCGCTTCGGCGGCGGCGGCTTCTTTTTTCCGCTTGCGGCTTCCAAAAAGATACGTGCCTTGTGTCCAATAGGGCGAGTCAAACACACCCCCATCTCGAAACGCCACCCCAGCCTTAACCATGTCGGTGATCGTTACGGGCTTGTTTCGGTCGGCGGTTTTGGCTCGCCTAAAAAACAAGTTCATTATTGGCATATTGGCATCGGTAACTTCATCGTTCACTATCGCCTCGCCGCCTTGCATCTCTCCTACATTTCGGCCTGTCGGTATGTCCACCAACGCTATGCCCGACTGCCCATAGTCTTGCCCATGCTTAGACCCTTGCGCCACGCCACCATAGGCAAACTGCGGCATCGGCGTACTCTTAATCTTAGCCACCGACAACCCCGTAGCCACCAGCACTATTGCGGCACCTATTGCTCCAAAAATACCTCCCTGTGCAAAGGCTTTGGTTGCACCAATCAAGCCGTTGATTACAGCCATCGCTATGTCGGCTTTTTGTTGGTTTTTCCACTGTTTTTCTTTGGCTGCTCTCTCTTTGCTGGCCGCATCAACATTGGCTTTTTCTACGGCGGCATCGTAGCTTTTTTTGTCAATTATACCTTTGTCAAATTGCGTTTTGAGAGCTTTTATCTTTTCGTCTCGTTCTTTTTGGGCATTTGCTATGGCCTTATCGGTTTGTTTTTTCGACAAATCATTCAAAAAATTAACTGCCTGCATAGCCATCTGGCCTTTTTGCTCAACATCACCTGCAAAAGCCTTACGCCGCTTCACCGCCTCTGTCTCTTCGGCATCGGTCTGCTTTTTCATTAAGCTAAAAGCCGTTGCAAAGTCGCCCTTCAGCAATGCCCCAAAGGCATCGCTTTGCTTTTTTTGTCGGTCTTGCTTTTTCTTGAGTTCGTCTTCGTCGAGTTTTCGCAGACGGTCGGTGTGGTCTTTGTTGGCTTTGCTGTCATCGGTCAAGTACTTCTGTAGCATTAGCCGTTTCTGTGCATCGTGCCGTTTCTCGATGCTCGTCCGTTCTTTGTCGGTTAGGTTCTCGGCATTTATTTCTTTTTGATAAATGTCGTCAGCGTTCTTGACCGCCCCATCGTACTCAAACTTCAGTCTAACCTTCGTCAAATCCATCACCTTTTTGCTCAGGTCTTGGCGTTGTTTGAGGGTAAATTTAAAGTTGTTCTCTTCGAGGGTTTTGAGCGATATTGCCTCAAAATCATGCAAGGCTTTTACCGCCTCTCGCTCGTTTTTGACAATGCGGTCGGTCGTGTCTTTTTCGGTTTTTTCTTTTTCGGCCAAGTCTTTTTTTGCACGTACCAACGCAGCGGCTTCTATCTTGGCGGCCTCTAAGTCATACTTTGCTTTGGCCGATATTCTTTCTCGTTCTTTGGTTTCATTACTGGCCAACGATTTTTTGATAGCCGCCAACTCGTCTGCATATTCCCAGTCGAGTTTCATTTTGTTGCGTTTTATTTCGTCTGTTTCGGCCAACATCTTAGCATCTCGCTCGTTTTTGATGATGTTTTGCGTAGCCGTTTGCTCGTCTTTCTTTTTGTCGTCAAGGGCTTTTTTATGGTCGGCGGCGGCCTTTTTTGTGGCTTCTTTGTTGGCAGAGTCTTTGGCTCCCAGCAGGTCGCTGTGTTGTTTTTTGTCTAAGGCGTTGGCGGTGTCGTTGGCTTTGCCTTTGTCTTTGAGGGCTTTGTCGTGGTCAGACAAAGACTTTACCGTTGCTTTTTTGGCTTCGTCAGATGCCACTCCCAATACCGACCCTACCGACTTGGCTATTGCCCCTATCATAGCCAATGGTACAGAAAGAATAGGCCCTACAAACTCAGCAAATTTTTTGAGATAGTCCCACAGCTTGCCTACAATAGCCCTAAACGTCTCTGACCTGTTGTACAAAGCCACAAAGCCTGCGGCAAGCAAGCTGATAGCCGTAACAACAAGGCCGATTGGATTGGCTTTGAGGGCTGTGTTCATTAAGTTTTGAGCAACAGTCGCCGCATTTGTCCATACCAAGCGGACTTTCTCAGCGGCAGCGTGTGCCAGCGATGACGTTGTAGCCGCTATCAAATTGCCATTGAAGCTGAGTAGGCCAATAGCCAACAACGCCATCTCGGCTTTGTTTTCTTTGATAAAAGACGGTATGGCCATAATACCTTTGCCGAAGGCTACAAAGGCTTGCCCAACAGTGAGTACAATCGGCAACAAACCAGTACCCAAATCAACGCTCATGGTCTGTATTTCTTTGCCCATCTTGGCCATTTCTGCGGCGGCGTTGTTGTTCTTTTTGGCAAACTCTTCTGTCAAGCTCGTGCCTTTTTCAAAGGCAGCGTTGGCTTGCTGTTGGCGAGTTCTGACCAAATCAGTCTGGTCTTTCAACAGCGACATTACCTTTGTTGCCTCTTGCGACTTGATACCCATCGCATCTAACCTTGTCGCTACTTGGTCGGCAGGTAAGCCTTGCAAACTTTCGGCCAGTTTGAGCAAAAACTCATTGGGATTGGTATTTATCAAGTTCTTGACCGCATCTACCGACAGGTTCATCTGTGCGGCAAACGGCTCAGATGCCTTTGCGGCAGTGAGCAAGATATTGGTTATACCACCAGCGGCAATTTCCGAACTTAGCCCCAGTTCCTGGAAAGCCGCACCCAGTCCCATCGTCTGTGTTATCTCGGGCGCAAGGTCGCCGAGTTGGCCTATCCGAGCCGTAAAATCTTGTATCACAGGCCCCGTAGCCGAGCCAGCCGCCCCCAACTCATTGATGGCCGAACCGATTTTATTGATGGCATCGCCTGCTTCTAAGTCTTGGGTTTGTTTAAAAACCGTTTTGAGTACACCCAGTTTGCTGGCCACTTCTTCGGCCCCGCCCGTAAACTCATCGCCCAGTGCTACCACGGCCATGTCCACACTTTTGGTAAATCCAATTACTTCTTCTTTGGCTATGCCCAATTGCCCTGCTACTTTGGCTATTTCGAGGAGCGATTCTGTACTTGTTCGGGTGTCTATTTTGTTTATCTCGTCCACCAATCCTCGTACTTCGGCGGTCGTCATGCCCGTAGATTTCTCAATATCCGACATTGCATCGGTCATTTTAGCGGCAGACTCTATGCTTTTTTTGCCAAAGTCAATCACGCTTTCCAGCAAGTTTTCTAAACTCAAAGCGGCAAAAGCACCTGCAAAAGCATCTTTAAAACGCCCCCATTTGTCTTTCTGGTCGTCAAGCTCTACGCCTATGGCCTTCGTGTCGTCTCTTACGTCTTTTAAGTGTGTGTTTATTTCTTGTAGCCGTTTCGACTTTTCTACATACTCCTCCGTACCTTTTACTGTATCTTGCAGCTCTTTGTTAAGCTGCTTTTGAGCTGCTTTGAGCTGGCCAACGGTCATCTCGTTGGTGTCCATCTGGTGCAGGTAGGTCTTCATTTCGGCATTGACCTCGCTTAGTGCTATGCGTTGCGCTTTCCACTCGTCTGAGCCTTTCTGACCTGCTTTCTCGAGTTCTTTCATACCCTCTCTGAGTTCGTCAGAGCGTATTTTGAGAGCCTCCAATTCGTTCTGAGCTTCGCCCGACGATATTTTGAGGTTGATAATGGCCGTTTCGTTAAGTGTCATAAGCTGTTTGGGTAGCCTCGTTGCAATGCAACGTCGGTACGGTTTGGTTATTCTGCTGTTAAAAAATCAACGACCCCGTCGGCTGCTACTTTATTGGCAAGTTGTAGCATTTCGTAGCTAAGTCGTGGAACTATGTTTTTACTAATTGGGTCGTTGTAAATACTCTGGTATTTGCGCCGTACATCGGGGTGTTTTTTGCGATATGCCTGTATGCCAAATACTATCCGCTTGGCTTGTACCTCTTTGCTTGGTAGCTTTGCCCCAGGTTTTTCGTAGCCTGGCACGTATGCAAAGTTTTCTACGCCCACTTTATCGACAAACTTTTCAAGTACATCGGATGGCAAAAAATGCTGGTAACTCATGCCCTTCATGTCTTTGAGTCGCACATAGCCGAGCATCTCTACGTGGCCTTTCAAGAAGTTTTCACCGTCTTGTACCGACCCTTTCTTAAAACTCTCAACCATTGCCCCCGTCAGATGAAGGTTAGCTTTGTTGGCACGCCTACGAAAAGCGGCTTCGGCTTGCGCCAAGAAGTCGTGCATGAGTGCCTCAAATCTGGGGTCTTTCAGTATATCGAGCGGGGCTTCCATTACAGCCTTGGCAAGTTGGTTATCACACGCATTTTTTCTTTAAAATTGTTTATTTTCAGGCCCTGTGGTTTGTCATAAAAAACCACAATCCACCAGTAGCCATCGGCCTCAAAAATACACCTAAGCCGCCCGTTGGGGTAGTATTGGTATATCTGATGCGTTCTGGTCGTCTTGTTGCAGGCCATAACCGAGGCTACACCGTTTGGCATCTTGACTGGCACAGTCGGGCAGCCACGCCGCCCCGAGTCATCGGTTACGATAAGGCTATCTGTCTTAAATTGAAACCATACATCTGTTACACCCGACAGTTGGTGAAGTAATACTTGTGCTTTTCCAGCTTTGGCAAACACGCTAAAATGATTGTAGTGCAAGGCTCTGCCTGTCAATGGCGATGGCGTGGCCGATGTTTTTGTTGCAACAAATAGCAACATGACAAAATACTTTTTCATACTTTAAACAAGGTTATGTCTGACAAATTCTTAATTGGAAGCCCCGTATTGATGGCCGCTACGAGGTAGTTCTGGCCATTGATAAATACTTTTTTGTTAAACTTAAATTTGACCAAATCTGCGCTCGTGAGCCATACTTTCTGTTTGGTTTCAAAGGTCTGCTTTCGCCAGGCTTCATAAACAGCCCATCGTTTTTGATGTAGCCCATTTGCACCAGTTATATACAGCGTATTGGTTAAGTACTGAGCCGAAGCCAAATTGGCCGTATCATAAAACAGTAGTCTGGGGCTGAATTTATTGGTCATTTGTCCATACTGTGGGCTAATGCCTACCTGCTCGGCCACAGGCAAGCCTGTTGCTTGGTCTATTTTTAGGCTACTAAATTTTATCTCAATCTTAAAAATCTGCTCACGTGGGTTGAGCGCATCAAACGGGGCGAGGTATTTATCGACGGCAACGCTTGGCGTTTTGGTGAGGCCGTCGCCGCTGTCGGGTATGCAGCTTAGTTCCAGTCGTGTCTCCCGTAGTGGCCGTTTGTTGGTTGCCCATTTGTTTTTGGCGTTCCAGTTGGTGGCCGTTGGTGCGCTCAGTACATCGTCCATAAATCCAATCGTCAGGCGGCGGTTGCCCATGTCAAAGTCAAAAGTAAGACAAAGCATTTTTCTGATTTCGATAAACAACTCCATCACTCGCAGTTCTGGCAAGTGGTTGTTATAGACAATCGCCATTTGGCCATCGAGCGAATAGGTGTTATAGATTATGAGCCTTTGCCAAGTGCTATGATTCAAAAAGTCGCCATCTATCTCAAAGTTGCAAAGGGTGGCGATTTTGAGCAAAAGCCACTTCACAAAAAACATCGGCACCATCGGCCCCCCGCTCACGTAGGCCGTGCCGTTGTAGTCATTGACCCTGACAGACGTGGCGTTTGTGCCATAAAACTGATTATTGACCACCGTCGGCCAGCAATATTTATCAGTGTTGGGGTCTTGGTTAATACCAAAAACAGACGGAATAGGCTCACTACCCAGCGGCAGTTTGTTTAAACTATCATTGCCATATTCCCCAAATAAATCAGAAAGGTTTTTGATAAAAACCAAGTTGTAGCCCGCCTCCGACACATCGAGTACTTCGACGATGCCTTTTTCGAGACAATGGCTATCGCTGTATTTCTCAGCATAGTAAGTCTGCGAGCGGGCAACGGTGCTTTCGGGCTTTTCAAACCACCTAAACACCTTGCGGTTGGTCGGCGTAAAAGGCAACGTAAACGGCAGCACCCTACTTGGCTCAATGGCATCGAACCCAAAATAGGGCGACACCAGCTCCAACGCCAAACTTGTGTCTGGTGCCATGTCCACGGTCTTGCCTTCTATGCGTATCTCTATCATGTTATTTCAATAAAATCGGGCAAATAAAAGGCATTGCCAGGTGTGCCACTATGGCTAAAATATAAGCTATGCGCCCCAGCCGACATGGCGACAGGTGCGAAAGCAACGTTTTGAATTGTGTTTTGTGCGCTTCCAAAAGTTACGACCATCGGCGTACCGCCATCAATGCTCAACGTGGCCTGAGAGGTCGGCGGCATACCGCTATTGGGGTCGCCGTAGTAGCTATAATACAGCTTAACCGTGTAGAGTTTTGCCACAGGCAATATCGTATAAAAAGTAAGCCCTTTGTCAGGCGCACCGATAAAGGCCATAACCATACCACCAGAAGCCCCCACAAAAGGCATAGGACTGACATTAAACCTCAAATTGTTGGGGTCTTCGGCTTCTATTTTTTGATAAAAAATCATACAAACACCATTGGCATCGGCGTAGCTTTGTGTATTGAGGCTGTTGTATTCGGCCAGCGCACGGGCATCGGCCTTGGCTTGGGTGTCTTGGCCTGTAACAGGGTCGATACCACCCCAACGGTCGGCTGGTATCGTAATTGTGGCCGCCACACCTGTTTGTCCTACGGGGCAGTTGGCTCGTGTAAATGTGCCGAGTTGAGACAGTAGGCTGTTGAGATGGTAGCTACTGCTGGCTGCTTGGGTACATTGGCCAGAGACATAAATGGGTGGTATGTAATCGCTGTCGCCCGGGTCGTTGCTTTTAAATTGCTTGGGCTTTACGATGCTACTGTCGTCTGTATAATATTTTTCTAATCTTGTAAAAATAGACTTGCCCGTTCGCTTATAAAAAGCGTCCAGCTCGCACACAGACACTCCCGACCCACGCCATGCCGTTGGGCGTGGCACAATGGTCAAGGCTTCGGGTAGGTTTGAATAATTGTTGTGTCGGTTTACAAAGCTAAAATCAAAGACCCGTCCAATTCGGCGTTCTTCGTCTTGGTCATAGACCAACTCGCTACTTACTACCATCATTGGTCGTAGTAGTCGGTCGGTGTGCAGATATACGTCTTCGCTCAGTGCCAATTCTTGTAGCCATTTGAGGCTGGTACGCCTGTCGAGCCAGCCTGTATAAGCAGTCAGGCTACGCTCAGACTCTACTTCATTGACCAATATCTCGGGCAACGAGGGGTCGTCCCAAAAAGATTTGTTGCGCCGATAGGTAGTGCGGCGAGTAGATAGCTTTTGGCTGGACGTGCCATAAAAACGATAGGTATCGTAGCCGCCCAGCGAGTTGCTAAAAATGACATATCGGCTTTGGTGTCGGTATTCAAAATCTTGTCGGTAAGCTCTAATTTCAGACACCCTTACCCCCGTCTGGTCGTCGAGCCAGACCTCCCATTTATGTACTTTTTGGGTCAATGACCCTAAGCCCAAGGCATCGTGGCCAACGGCTACTGACACGACATTGTACAGCCGTAAGGCTGGGAGCAGCTTGGTGCTAAATGGCGTTAAAATCTGGAAAGTATTGTCTATATAGCTGACTCGTACCCGCAGGCGAAGGACGGTAGGCAATGGCTCAAAATTGAGCAAAAAGTACAAAAACTCAGGCTGGTCTGCACTTACGAGCTTATCGTTGGGGCACCAAGTCAAAAACTGACGGGTATTGGCCAAATATTGGTCAAAAAAAGTAAGTCCATAATCCCTAAAATCTTCGTCGTCAATGCCTCCCTTAAACACCCACTCGGTGTCAGTAGTCTCAGTGGTATTTGTCGGCTTGACGGTAGAGCGTAGCTGAAACGGCATCGTGTGTCGATAGTATGTTTTAAAACCCCGTTGCTCAAAGTCGGGACGTGTCCAGACGAGTTCATCGTCCAAATATTGCTCTATCCTGTATATTGCACCCTCCAACGTTGTGATATTGCCCACCTGATAAGGTGGATTCTCTGCCATATCGAGCGGCTCAGTAATGGCCGCAAGCATGCTGGCCAATGGGTAGGGAGGGCCGAGGATTTCTAAAAAATACCGCAAGTCGGAGCGGCTATTGCTATACGTTTCGGCATCTACATTGTGGCTGATGTCATTGCGAGAGAGCCATAGTTTTCTAAAAATCCTACTGTCTAAGGCTTCGATGGCAGGCAGCGTGCTGGTGATGGGCGTGGGCGGTATGTCGCCGTCTGGAATGATAATAAAAAGCCGACCCACCTCCAAGCCATCGCATAGCACGATGGCATCAAAGCCCGACCGCTGCGTGGGGTCGATAGTCGTAAAAGTATATGCCGTGGCCGAAACGGCATTGACCGTGCCATTGACCTCTGAACCAGCAATAGTCTGTATGGTCTTGATGCCCGAACAGGCAAACAGCGATGTAGGCAGGTTGTCGTTGTGGACGTAGGTAGGAGTGGCGGTCAAATTGTCTTCAAAAACCATCACCGCCTGGCTTACCACAATGCCATCGCACAAAAATTTGACCACAAAATAAGCCACCACAGCATCGTTTAGCACCGTAAAATTATAGACACCGCTGTTGGTATCTAAGCTATTGACCACGCCATTGACTACTGTGCCAATCTGAACAGTCTTAACGCCAGTGCAGGCAAGGTGCGAAGTAGTTATGAGGCCGTTGTAGGTCATGGGTTAGACTCCAACAGTGTTAGCAAACAATGACTCAAACTCATTAGATACCACGACAGCCTTTGGCCATTGTGCCATACGGTTGCCCAGCTCGGCTGGCCCGTATGCCACCGCAGAGTCATATATCAGGTGGTTGTTGTTAAAAAACAAAGTCTCTTTGCCTCGATTCATAAAAAAAGCAGAGCCATTGTCCCTCACATTTTCAAAATCATAGCGTTCGGCTATTTCGATTACCTTTTTCATATTGTTTTTCGGTTTTATTTACAAAATCTTACTTTTCTCGATATTTCTCAAAAACGCCACATCAGCAGCAATATTCCCAAATTTGTTCTCATAAATTTTTTTGGCCAACTCCTCAATGCTCAACGCTGGCAGGCCACTATTCTCAGCAATACGAGCCAAATTAGCCATTTCTTCCAACTCCAACGAATTGAATGTTTTAAAATTTTGGCGGTTTTTGGCCAAATCATATTCGGCTACTTTATGAGCCACGCCAGCCGAAATAATCATTATCTGCTCCTTGCTCACTTCCTTTTTTTCTATTGTTTCAAGAAAAACCCTACCCTTTCTGTCTTTTCTTATTTTCATTTTTTTGTATAATTTTTAAATTGATTTCCAACCGACTACACCGTTATTGTCTATGACTAATGCCCTAATACCCGATGCCGCTACCACCTCAATTATTTCAATAAAGTCCAACAAATAAAAGGCATTGCCAGGTGTGCCGCTATGGCTTAGTTTGAGGCTATGCGCCCCAGCCGTCAGGGCCACAGCCGCAAATGGTACGTTCTGAATTGTGTTTTGAGCCGATGCCAGCGTTACGCTCAATGCCGCGCCACCATCAACCGACAGTGTAGCCGCTGACTGCGGCGGCATACCACTATTAGGGTCGCCATAATAGCTATAATGCAGCTTAACCACATAGTTGCCAGCGTTTGGCACCGTAACAGGAAACGTTACGGCCTTGTCAGTAGAGCCGATAAACGACATAACCGTACCGTTGCTTGCGCCTGTAAATGGCACAGCATTTACGTTGAGCGGAGTATTACCAGCGGCTTCGCCTTCTATTTTCTGGTAAAACCCAACCGCCCCAACCATTTCAGGTGCTGATTGTAAATCTGGTAATCGGATAGGTGTGGCCTTATGAAACACCGCCGAATATTGTGTATTGGTAGGGTCGTAGGTCGTTTGCCCCAGCACTATCGTCCGGCCAACGTGTATGCTCATACCCAAAACCGAAATATTTGATGGTATGCTCTGGCCATTTTGCAAATACAAATGGGCCGTATCGCCCACATCGGCAGGCCGTAGCAAGCTACAACCCGTAAATGCCCCAGCGTTGAGCGTACAACCAGCCATACTTACTTGCCAAATGTTACTGACGTTTACGCCAAACAAATGCAGGTTGTTCGCCAAAAAACTGACGGGCGTGCTTAAAATATTGACCATCGTAGAGTTTCCAACAATAAACCCATTAGTACCGCCATGCTCGATAGCACCAATTTGAAAAGAAAACTTCGACTCGCTCGAGTCAAACCCACCATATCCCGAAGTTTTGATGTTTATGTTTACTATATCCAAGAAACAATTCTGCAACCTTGGCATGGTGGACATTTCCCAAAATCCACCCAGTAGCCTAATGTTTCGACCTGTGATTCTATAAAATCCAGCCGAAAACTGAATCCTATTAGTAGCCAAACTATTGGCCGTAGAGAAGACAACCCACGCCGCCTGTACTTTGTTTGCCCACTTAAAAGCCGCATCGCCAGTTTTGAATTGGCCACCTGAAAAATACAAAATCGGGTCTAAATTGTCATTGCCATTGACGGGGTCAATCACAACATTTACCTGATCCATGTCAGTTATAAATCCTTTTTTGGTTCTGATTACGCCAGTCGTTAGTGTATTACCTTGTGTTTGTTTGAGGTAGTTTGGGTCTGCGGGCAAGGCAGTAAAGTCTGCCCCTTCGTTTACTTTGCCAATATGAAATACATTATCAGACACCAGCACAGCCTCGCCATTGGTCGCCTGAGCATCGCCCTCTTTTGCCCATGGTCGCCCAATGGTGGCCATGCCTACATTTGCATTTTGTGCAGTTTTTACGGCTTCGCTGAGTTGTGCTAAACCATCTTGGGTGCTGGGGCCAGGTATTGGCAAGTGGGTTGCATCGGCGGCTATGGGCGACATCGGCACTTGGGCGGCGGTTTGGTCGTCGAGTTCGGCTAAGTTTATTTGAATTGGAGTTGCCAAAATAATTGTATTTTAGGAGTTGTTAGATGAGACATTGTCGGTATTGGCCATACGCTGGGCTTGTTCACGGGCTTTGTTTTGTTGTTTAAGTTTAACCAAATACATACCTATATCGGGCATGAGCATTTTTGAAATAGTATTGAAGTCGCCCAGCGAACGGTCTTGGGCGAGGTCAAAATGGGTGTCTTTCCAGGCCAACGCCAGCTCTATCCAAGTTGGCTCGTCTTCTGGGTCGGTGGTGTCGGGATTTGGGGTTTTGTCTTCGAGTATGTCGTATCGGTCATAAAAGTTTCTGAGTTCTTGCCCCCAATACCGTACAATGAGCGTGGCTGTCAAGAAGTCTATTTTGAGGGTTTTGGCACGATGCTCGGCTACAAACTCGTTGTAGTCTTCACGCAGGTCGCCGTTCCAATATATAGAGCTTGATTTGACAGGATTCTGAGGGCGACAGCAGTTGAAGACCAACGCCATTGCCGACTCAGACAATACGGCTTCGTTGGTAGGGTCGTTTTTGATGGTGTCGTTAAATTCCAGAAAACAGGTATTGCAGTTCAAAAATTCTTGAAACGTAACGCTTGCCATACCCTGCGTGGGAAGTAGAAATTTTTTGTTTTGAGCTGAGAAACTGGCTATCGGTTGGCCATCTACAAAGTCTTCGTTCCACAAAAAAGCAAGGTCGTTTTCGGTCAAATCATAGACATCGTCTTCTGTTAGTTTTCTGAAGTCTTTTTTTTGAATTAGTATTTTCAAAACATCAACTCGGGTCTTTGCCGACTTTGGCTGCCCCCATACCAAAGGCAATATGGCCAATGTCTCAGACTGACTGAGGCCATACCAACTAACAGGCAATTCGTTGATTTTCATATAGCTATACTTTTAAGTGTCAAATATACAATTATAAAGCATTGCAAACAAAAATATTAAATGTTATTTTGACACTTAATATTTAAGGCTCACTAATTAAATCACAAACGATGTAGGCTTGGCTGGTACGGCGGCGTTTTTTACGAACGCCATCGTTTTTGGACGAGTCTCGCTCAATGGCTTGCTTCCAAGAGGTATTGCCCTCGATTGAAATGAAATAGTCGTTGTGCCACTCAACGACTATGCCCACGTGATAGATGCGGCCAGACTTGTTTTGATAGCCGACCAAATCGCCTGGGCGAGGGCTGCGGCCAAGCCTTGTGTTGTGTCCGTTTTTCCAGACTACACGGCTTCGGTCGGCAAACCATGCGGCGGCAATGCTCATGTATCTGACCTTTTTTCTGATGTCGGGTACTTCGGCCAATAGAAAAATGAACCCCACAAAGTAGCCGCACCATGGCTCGGTGTTTGTCGTTTTGCGGTTTTTGACTTTGCTTGTGTAGTCAGAAATACGAGGGCCGTCATTGTGGTCGTGGATTTCGACAACGCCGACCTCCTTGTTGGCCAAGCCAACGACTCTTGCTCTTAGGTCAGTCCCGCTCGGCTCATCGCTATGAGCAACAGCGATGCGATGCCCATAAAAATAAGCCAGAAAAAAAGCAAGCGTACGGCGGCGGCTGGTGTGCTGAGCGTGAAGTCGGCCTCGATGCTCAGGCTGGGGCGGTCTTGGTTGAGATAGTCCATCAGTATCGGGAAGTATCGGTGCATAATCAAGAACGTGAGAGCAATGGTGCTTGAAGCCAAAAACACGACATACGACAGTTTGGAAAGCTGCTCGAGTAGGTAGCTTGGTATGGTGTATTCGACCAGTTGCGACAGCCAGTAGCCGACGGCAAAGACGGTGAATGCAATGGCCGATATCTTGAATTGTTTGGCGATTTCGAGTAAGTTCCACGACTGTTCTGATTGAGTTATTGGCTGATTGTTTTCTAATTCTGATTCGGTCAAGTTTGCGTCTTCGGGCAAGTTTATGGCATCGGCTTTACTTTTGGCTTCGGCTGCCCAGCGTAGCCATTTGTCTCTGACATCGAGCGTGGGTGCATTGAGTGCTTCGGCTTGCTTTTTTTGATATTCGAGCAAAAAAGCTGCTTTTCGTTCTCGGTCAAGCTGCTCTGAAGCGGCTTGCTGGTTTGCTTTTTCGAGTTGGCTTTCCAACTCTTTTTGGTCGGCTTCGGCTTTTTCTCTGGCCTGTTTCCGTGCCGCTATTTCGGCTTTGATTTGTTCTGCGTTCATTGGGTTGGTTGGTTAGAGACGTTGCATGCAACGTCTGTATAATTGATTAGCATAGTTCATCGTTGGCTGGCAACTGAAACTCAAAATATACCTCCCAGCCACGGCTGCGGTCCACCCATGCAGGTTTGACCATGTCTAAATTGCACTGGTTTTGGTCAAAATCGTCGATAAGGCCATCGTCGCAGTCGTGTTGCATTTGTTTGACGATTTGTAGAGACAACTCCATCGACAAGTCCCATGCATCGTCTTGGCTTTGCCAGTCGTCGGTGTCGCCCAGACACCAAATCACGAACGTTCCGCAGGCTTTGACGGCGAAGTAATTAGAGTCGTTATCAACAAGCCTAAACGTGGGAGGGTGCAAGTGGAAAAGCGGATATCGCAGCTCGTTGTGCGTGCCTTCGATGGGGCGTTCCATGTAGCCAAAAACAAAATTGCTAATCGCTGGCATGGTCGATACGATGTTTTCAAAATAACTTTTGTATGCAGAGAGTTTGGACATGGCTTACATTCTGAATGATGTTTTGAAACTATTATCTATCATTTGATATGTGCTATTGACCCCAGCAACGGGGTATAGTGTACTGTTGAAATAGTCTACAAATAGTATATCTGTGGCTGTTTTGTCGAGCCAAGTGCGCAGCTCTCGGCGATGGCTTTGGGCATCGTTCCAGCTTCGCTCTCTAAAAGCAGTGAGTTGGCTGTCGTTGGCAGGTTGGTCTTGTTGCCAACTTTGGGCATCGTTGGCATATAGCGACCGAAAGCCATGAGCCGTAAGCTCGGTGGCCAATGTATAGTGGGCTTCGTACATGGCAATAGCTGCCAAATAGAGCCGCAATAGCCGCAATAGTTTGGCTTCTTCGCTGCTGACAACGGCGTTTGGGTCTGAGATTAGGTCTTTGATTTGGGTGAAAAGCCCGTCCGAAATTTCGTCTCTCAAATATTTTTCTTCGCAGTTTTGAATGAATGGACGCACTCTCAAGTAAACCGCTCGGCGGTTTTGGACTGCTGGAAAAAACCGAGTTATTTCGGTCGCCGACTTCAACAGTAGCCCTTGACTGAGGGCATAGTCTGCCGAAGCCGTCCATGTTGGGTAATTGTCTTGGTTGGTTTCCAAAAACACCAAAGCGTGTTCGAGCCAATAGTCGGCTTTTTCGGCGGCATCTTGCAAATAATTTTGAAACCGCCATTTAGACACAGGCTGCCTGTTGTCGGTGCTGTGCGAGACTATGCCGAAGTCGCCAACGGCGGCATCGAGGCTTGGTAGCCCTTCGTACATGGCATAGTAAGCCACGGCACGGGCGAGTTTTTTGTGTAAATATTGGTCTTCTTGGCTCAAACTGGCCACTGGCTGTGCCACGAGTTGCTGGTACATATCGTTGCCAATAGCGGGTACGATATATTTGTCGGTAGCTTGCTCTATGAGTACCAAAAACAGCTCGATTTTGGTATTGAGCCAAACGCCAGACAAGTGTGCTTTGAGTTCGGATGTGGTGTTTATTAGTAACATTTTAGTTCAATTTTCTATCGGCTGGCTTAATTTGGTCGAGTGTGGGTATTGGCATAATTCGTTTTGGCCAAAAGACTATATCATCGTCCCAGCCCATCATGTCGGCGGCAAAGCGTATAGGTTCGGTCAAAATATGCCTATCTGATTGCGTGTTGTAGTCTTCATGGTATTGGGCGGCTACTCTGATTTCGCCTGCCGAGCCACCAAGCGAGCCGCCTGTGTCCACGCCGCCCAGTACAGGCAGTACGCCGTGGCCAGAGGTTTGGTATCGATTGGCCGTCTCGTTGAGCGTAGTATAGGCATCGTCTGGTAGGTTGTTTTTGAGTTCTATTATTTCGACACCTGCCGCTTTGCCAGAGCCATATTGCTCTGCCAAATAGTGTGTTATCATGGCTTTGTTTACATTTTCAACGCCCGACAGCCATTTGTCCATGCTGCGTTGCTGTGCTTCTTTGGCCGCTTCACGTTCTTCGATAGTGTCGCCGAGTTTGTCGTAATACTCTTCTGGAATACGAATGTGGTACTTGAGATTGTACCCGTTTTTAAGGCCGTTGATGTGAAACTGGGCAATAAGGTTAGTTATTTGAGTCCAAGTCTCCGTAAACCACCATGGCTTAAAGGCATAATGTGGCTGGCCGGGTATGGCATCTTTGCCATGCCAGATGCTTTCAAGATGGCGGAGTGGCTCGGCTGGTTCGTAGGCTGGTACAGTAACTGTGTGGGAGTTTTCGCCTATAAAAAGCCCAAATCTGGGATTCAATTTATACGCCGTAACTTCGGCACCAAGTGTGCTGGGTTTCTGGAGGCGGGTAATAAATACATCTTTGGGCGTAAGGCTTGCCTCTCGGGTATTTTTATTCCACGAAATGTTTGTAAAAATATTTCCCGAAAATGCTTGCTGGAAAGCCGCATCGTGGACGTAGTTATAGACTCGATGTCGGCGTAGCCAGCTTTCAATGGCTTTTGAGTAAAATGGCTTTCGTTCGAGTTCGCCTGTGGTGGGGTTGGGTATGTACTTAAAAACACCGATGCCGTCGCCTATCACAAAATTACGACTTGTGATGACAAGCTGCATTTTGGTTGGGTTGTCCTGCAAGAGTTTCATTTTTTGAATCGGAAAGTCGTCTCGCAAGCCCCATCTGATGTGGTCGTAGCCGTCTGACTGCATCTGATAGCCGCCCCAGTTGGCTGCACCATAGTTGTCTTGGGCAGGTAGGGTTTCGATGGTGGCTTGTACGGTGTTGCCGATGAGTGCTATATTTTTGCCGAGTTGCTGTACCATGTTTATTTTCGGTGGTCTATTAAAAAGCCGTTAAAGTGCGTAATAAGGTGATGTTTTATAGCAAAAAAATCATGCGTATCGTTGTCGTACAGCAACACGACATGGTTGTCTTTGAGGCTATATCGGTACATAGAGTGACCTGCTTTGCCGCTGGGTATCTTTCGCTGAGAGCTTACATTTGTTTTTGCACCGAGTGTGCCGTCTTTTTTGACGTACACAATGGCATATCCTTTGCCATCGGTCGGTTGGCGTAAGGCTCGCATGGCGGCCGAGCGAGCTATGCGTTGGTCTGTTATCATGGTTCAAAATTGGCCTAAAAAATAGCAAAAGGTAAGGACGGGATTTGTAGAGACGTTGCATGCAACGTCTCTACAAATCCCGTCTATCCAAATTTGATTTGGGTGAGTGGCCGATTGACTCCTGTGCTGGTGTATTCCATCATGACATAGTAGTCGATGGTGTCGGATAGGTGCGTGGCAAACTCTTGGCTGACGTTTTTAGATTCAGAAATCTTGTCTTTTCGGTAGTCGTCTTTGATGGGCGCATATTGCATTGAGATATAAACAGAGTAGGCATACCGTTGAGAGATGCGTAGCTTGAACGAGCCTTTTCTTTCCATCAATGCCTCGTTCATGAGTTCTTGTTTGGCTATGTGTTTTGGGTGGGCGGTTAATATTTTTCTTTTTACGACCCAGCCGTGGGCTTTGCAGATGTCGCAAAACTCGTCAAAAGAGTTGCGCCAGTTGCCTGTTTTTTTATCCATCTTGCCTTGCATAGTTCTGTTTTTGCCAGCAGGGTCGCCATAGATTACGACTTCTTTTTTTTCGTGATTTGCATATAACTCAACGAAGTCGAGTGCCAACGACTCGGGCATGGTGTATTCGTCTTTTGGGTACTTTCGAGTGAGTTTTCCGCAGACATAGTGAAACGGGCGGCGTTGTTGAATGACCGATCCAGACATAAAATCGACATTAAAATCAAGGCTCACGCACAGCGGAAACGTAGGCGTGTAGTCTATGCGGGCTTTGGTTTCGAGGTCATAGTTGTCTCGTAGCAGGTGCAGGTTTGGGTTGAGTGATGGGTAGAAGCCGTCTGGTCGGCGGCTCATGCGCTCGTTCATGACTTCGATGCCAAACTCGATTTCGTCGAGTACGAGTTTCATGGAGTCTATGTATTTTTGGCCTGCGGCAGGGTTGTCGGCGGCGGTACATTCGCCAAAATAAAAGGTATTGGGAAATTGCCTTGCAAGTTCTTCGGTTTTGTATATCCATTGTTCTTCGGGGTGCCAGGCTCCCGAAGTGAAGTCATAGATACCTCGGTGCATGGTGCTGTGTGGCCATCGGCCATCGTTGCCACGGTTGCAGGGTATGAGTATGGTGTTGAGCCATTGCTCTTTGAACTTAGCCGACTCATCGAGTAGGATTAAGTCGAAGCTGTAGCCTCTGTTTTTGTTGGGACGGACAAAGGACAATAGTTGCACGACGGCCCCGTTTGAAACGGCGTAGCAGTTGGAATAGTCGTCGGGGGCATCGAGGCATTTGTCAAAATAGTCGGGAATGTTTGGGCAATATTTGACGTACTCGATTAGGTCGGGGCGTGGGTTTTTGGGGTCGTATTCGACCATGCCCCATTGGTCGAAGGCTTTTTTGCAACCGGGCAGTACTACTTCTTTGAGTTGTTTGTAGTCTGGCCCCGCCACGGCTATTTTACTTCCTGGCATTTCGTGAATGGCTTTGGCCAGCACTTGCCCCATGAGGTATGTTTTGCCCGAGCCACGGCCACCGACTACGGTTTTGCGTGGTTGTGGTGCTTGCAAGAAATCTATCTGAAATTGTGAAAGCTGGATATATCTATTGTTCATCGCTCGTTGGGGCTAAGTCAAAAGGTATATCGGTAACTTCTCGCTGGTCGGGTACGGGGCCAGTTGTAAAAATGATATTGATGGGCTTGGTCTTGTCTCGAGTTTTGGGCAAAGTACTGGTTTTGTCGAGTTCTTGTAGCTTAATGAGCGTTTTTATGTAGCCATCTGCAACGGTCAAGTACTTTATTTTGGCTTCATCGCCATCGGCACTTTTGGCCGACTCTAAACAGTCGGCAAACACCTTTTCGAGCCACTCAATGTAGATGACTTTTTTGGCTGATTTTTCGGATTTGAGGAAATCGCCAAAAATATGGAAGGTTTCTTGTACTCGGCGGTAGGCTGTGCCTTGGGTGAGCTTGTACTCTGACTGTAGAATTTTGACGGCGTTTTGGAGGGTTGAGCCATTGGTGATGTAGCCCAACACAAAGCGATACTCAGCCATACGGTCGGCTTGGGTGGGTGTGAGTGCTTGCTGAATGTTGGGGTTTAGATGGTTTCTGAAAACATCTAAGGGGTCGTGGCCTGTGAGTTGTGGGAGGGTTGTTTTGGTATCCATAGCTTCTTTTTTACAAAGTTGCTATGGATACCAAATTGAAGTAAGGACGGGATTCTCAGTCTTCCCAAACCGCTACCACTATGTCGTGTTCGGCTCCCGAGGCTGTGTAGTATTTGCCTTCGTAATAAGTGTATTTGCCTTTTTGGCATATTTCAGTCATTTGCTCAAAATGCCCTAATTTTATTCTGTTGTTAAACTCTGTGCGGCTTTTGTAATTCTTAGTTTCCATTGTCGTAATTATTTGATTGTTAGCGTTTTAATGATAGACAAAGTACGCACAATGGTTGCCGACGTGCAAGTATCTTGGCAAGTATTTTGCGTTTATTTTACGCAAAAAAGCCCCAACGTTTCCGCAGGGGGTTTCTTTGTGCCAAAAACACAATATTTGGATTTTGGTAAATAAAGTATAATATATTATTAAAATAGTACCAAACAATCTAAAAAGTACTACAAAACTTTCGCAAATACAGACGTTGGGTGCTATGCAAAAACGCAGATAGACCACTAAACTTTGAGATATTTTCTATATATTTGAACAAATAATTAGAAACTATGAGAACATTAAATGTTTCAATATCAGACATAGAGTATAACAAATTCGGTTTGAAAAATGACAGGCTGACTTTTACTGACTTTATCGACCTTGTGAGTAGAGAGTTAATGAGGCAAAATCTGAAC
>JAYWHT010000062.1:0-3287 GCA_043777595.1 Spirosomataceae bacterium | reverse complement strand
CAATTTTTTGTAGTGGCTTTTCTATTTTGTTTTGCCACTATTTCTGTAGCCCAACAGGCTCCGTCTTTTTCGCCACCATCGCTTTATTCCCCTCGCATCACGTCTGACTTTCAGGACGATTTGGACACTCGGATGAGTGCCATCGACAAATCGCAAATTCCGACAGGCTGTCTTTATTCGAGGGTTTACCCTGCTGCTCAGTTGCTTACTTTCAATCAAAATGGCCAGCAGGACGTATCATCGGCTGGGCATTTCAAGCAGGCGTATTCGGAACTCTACAACAGCCTGTATAGCAAAGGCAACTGGCCAGTACCGACCGACTTTCAAGATTTGCTGACCGACTACGCCATACAAGGCAAAGCGTTGTTGGGCGTTATTTCGCAAGATGTCAATTATTTCAAGGACGATGCCATTGCCAACAACCAGCTATATGTGCAGAACGGCAACCTCTACGACACACCCAACCGCACAGGCTCGCCCTACGGCACAGTGCGTACTTTTGTGGCTGCCAACCTCATGGACAAAATCAATGCAGGCCCTACTACTTTTGAGTTTCCGAGTTGGTTGTTTATCAGCAATCACAGTGTTATGCTTCAGCGGTTGGAGGTGGACTTTGGCGAGGGCGGTGTTCGTGCTTTTTACCCCAACAACAGCCACGCTGTTACGTTTACATCGGCTGGCGAAAAAACACTGCGCCTCACAGCCTATTACCTCAACGGCAGCGTTCAGACTACGTCCTCTACCCTCAGTGTGGCTGGGTCTAATGCCGGAAATGAAGATCCTTGTGTTAAAAGACGGGTAGTAGCGGAGCAGGGTTTTGCAGGATATGCTTCAGAATTAGGCCAAAACATACCAAACCAAGGCGATGCAGGTTTCTGTGCTGTCGGGTGTTTCCACCTGACAGTTTGCTCGCAGATTCCTCATACTTCGGAATGACAAAAAGTATTAAAAAAATAATTTTTATACAAACCTTTGGAAATGCAAAACTAAGTTCTCAATTTTCGTAAGTATTTACAAATACCCGTTTTTTAGTTCTCATTTAACCAACCAGCTTATGATTACAAAAACACACAACTCTCCCACCCATCGCTAATTCTCTTAGCCCTTTACCGCCTGTTGCGTTGCTTTGATTTTTTACAAATCATTGATTTACTGCCGTTTAAGATTTATTACTTACAAAAACACTCTACTCCCTCTGAGGAACTGGGGGCTTTAAACAGTACTTTATGGATAAACAAAAAACAACTATTGCCACTCCCTAAGCGATGCCTAAGGGGCTGGATATTAACAAATTGAGTACAAATCTTAAACATTAAAAAAAAATGAAAAATACAAAAAAATGGCTCTATGTAGCAGGATTGCTATGTATGAGCGTGAGTTGTCAAAAAGACAATATCGTAGCGGTAGATTTAGACCCCAGTAATGCGGACATTAAAATTACTTGCGACAATGAAACCATATTAGAGGAGTACAAGGACGTAGAGGCGAAAGTAATAAACCCTAATTATATTGGTGGTGCTGAAAATGAACAAAATCTACTTGGCTTATTCTATTTAACAATTGATAAAGAAGATATTAATAATTCTTATATCAATGGCTATAAAGCTACTGATGAAATTTTGATACCAACTAATTTGCCAAAAGAGTTGTGGGTAGTAGGAAAAAAAGTAGTGTTTAGCGGACGTAAAAAAAGCTGCTGTGGTATTCACAAAGGGAATATACGTGTTTTTACAGGTTTTGAAGGTTATGGCTGTAAATTAGAGATTACTCAAATCAAAGAAAAAAAATGACACACTTTAATATTTATCACCATGAAAAATCTAATTCTAAATATAGCAACACTCTACTTGTTAAGTAGTTTATGGGGGGGGGGTAAATGGGCAGACTACCTGCTTAACCACACCTCAAAGTATTGATTTACAAGCCGAGCAAAAATTTCAAGATTACCTGGCTGCTCGGAAAGCCCCCAAAAATAGTGCCGCTAATGGCAATATTGTCCCCAACCCTTCATTCGTACAGACACCGCTTTGCGGCCCAGATGCAAGTTGCCCTATCGTTATTCCTGTTGTAGTTCACGTGGTTCACAATACAGCCGCTCAAAACATCAGCGATGCACAGATTCGGACTCAAATTGCGTTCTTGAATCAAGCCTTCAACTCCAACTCCACCCGTAACGTTCCGCAGGCCTTTGGTATGGTGGCTGCTTCGCCCAATTTTCGGTTTGAGTTGGCTTGCCGAGACCCACAAGGAAACCTCACAACGGGCATTAGGAGAGTGGAAACAAATACGACCTCGTTTAGTCCTAATCAAGCCAATACACCAAATCAAGACCCTATTAAACTATCCAATTCTGGCGGCACAGACCCGTGGAATACGGCTGAGTATCTAAACATTTGGGTTTGTAATATCGCTGGTGGAGTTATAGGATATGCTAATTTCCCTAATGACCCGAGCCCAGAGCGACATGGTGTTGTAATGGATTTTAGATTTTTTGGTAATGGTTCTGGAAATATTACTCGAAATACCGTATTGGTTCACGAAGTCGGACATTATTTCAATTTAATCCATATTTGGGGAGATGACCAAAATTTGCCAGATATGTGTTCACGAACAGACTTTTGTGGTGATACCCCAAATCAAGCTGGAAGTACCGCAATACCAGCATCTGGTGTAATTCCTTTCCCACAAACTGATATTTGCTCGCCTACTGCACCAGGTGTTATGTTTATGAACTACATGGATTATAGCGGTGACGAAATGGCTATGTTTACCTCAGACCAGCGATGGCGTATGCGTTCTTCAATAGAATCGTTCCCAACGGCTCGCCGAGGATTTGATAATAATATGTATGTAACTTTCAACGCTAATAATTGTACATATACGGCAAGCCTAACGACCTATTTCAACAACCCTGAAATTTTATGTAAAGTAGTAAATGCTGCCAATCCATCTATTGTTTATTACTCGCATGGTAATACTACTTTCACTATTGACTGGCAAAATTCATGGTATGCAAATGACATAGGGAATAATGCTGTCAAAATCATTTACGAAGTAACACAACGGGCATTATGTAGAACTTTAACTATTGAATCTTACCCATTTAGTCGTAGCGATTTCACTGGTTGCGGCACCACCCCCAGCACCTGCGCCAACACAGGCAGCATAAGCTACGACCGTTGGAATAACATTGGCGGCGGTTCCACAATCCAAGACCTCCGAAACAATACCAACAACCTACAAAATGCCCCCACGGTCAGCCAAAACCTCAGCGTTTTTCAAGCACC
>JAYWHT010000061.1:0-119211 GCA_043777595.1 Spirosomataceae bacterium | reverse complement strand
GTGCCGTCATGATGCCTCTCATGTTGGGTATTTTCCAGTCGGCGATGGGTTCTTGACAACCCAGCACAAGCGGTAATGGGGCTGTTAGATATTCTTTGCCCCCTTCTATTTCACGGGCAAATGTGGCTACGTTACCCACAATATCCAATTTCATGACTGGCGAAAACGATGGAATACCAAGCATTTCGCCCACCAAACCATGCACTACACCACTATTGAAATCTATCGACTCGCGGCCCATCAAAATCAAGTCGTAAGCACCGTCTTTGGCGCAAGCCGCAATCTGAACTGCCGTAAAATACGAGTCTTTTGGGTCGCAATTTACCCTGATGGCATCGTCGGCACCAATAGCCAACGCTTTTCTGATTTGTGGGTCGCTATCGGCTTCTCCTACATTCAAAACTGTAAGCGTTCCGCCCGATGCTTCTTTCAACTCAACACCACGAGCCAAGGCATAGTCGTCATAGGGGCCAATGATGTACTGCACACCTGCTTTGTTAAACTTAGTGTCGCCATCGGTAAACGAGATTTTGGCGGTTGTGTCGGGAACGTTTGTGATACAAACTAAAATTTTCATTTTATAACTGTAATTTTATAGCTGGAATTTAATTCTGAAAATAACTACTGATATTTGTTGCAAATATAGACAAAATTTAAAAAGTAGTATGCACGCATAACATTTTTTTATATGAATAATTCTCGCCTTGTGCTTTTACAACAGTTTTATGACGAAGACCCCACAGATCCTTTCAATGGCTATGCGCTGGCGATGGAATATATAAATGTTGATGTCCGACTTTCTGAAAAATATTTATTAGAATTATTAGACCTACACCCCAACTATTTGCCCACCTACTACCAAGCCGCCACATTATTGGCCGAGAACAAAAGTCAAGAATTGTTAGAGGCCATTTACAAGAAAGGCTTAGAATTGGCTACGATTCAGAACAATACCAAAATTTATCAAGAATTACAGCGTGCTTATCGAGGATATTTGGACGAGATGGAGGAGTGAGTGGTGTCTTTTGAGCATTTTTATAAAAATAATACCGTAATTTTAGAATTGGATTTTAAAATTACGGTATTATTTTTAATATTTTAGTTACAATCTTATTTTTTCTTAGCCAAATACGCCTTAAAATACCCACACTCTTTGATTATTTCTTGGTAATATTTGGTGTTGGCATAGTTAGCTTTGAGAGTTACAAAGTTTGTACCAGCCTTAAAATCGCCTTTGTAGCCCTTCGGTTTGGCCATGTACCAATCGTTTTGCTCGCATTTGGCCAACATAAACACACACTTGGCTTTTGTTTCGGGACTTTGGCTATTGGAGAGGGCTTTTTGGTAATACATTTTTGCCCATTTCATACTAAAAATATCGCTCTTAGTTGATTCTGGGTAGCCATAGACTTCATACTCAAAACGGGCATTGTTATACTCGTTGCGAGTTGAACCGTCTATCTTACTATCATAAAAAGTACGTCCATTGCCGTAATAGCTTATGTTATAAAACCCATTGGCAACAGTCCAAAACGCCTCCGCTTTTTCTTCTGATTTTATAGCGTTATTGCCTTTATTTATAGCCTGTTGTAGTTTTTCAAGAAACGTACTTCCACTATAAACCACTGCTTTTTTGGCCTCATGGTCGCAGTCGTGGCAGTCTTTGATATGAATCAAGAACGGGTCGCCATGTAACTCTGCAAGACTAATTTTGTTGGTTTTCAGTATCGCCAAAGCCTTGTCGACATCGCCCAAATACGTCCAAGCTACGGCCTGAGCTTCATAAATATCGTTGAGTTTGTAAGCATATTGTTTTTTGATAAAGTCGTAGTAAGGCGACGGATTGGGTTGCTTCAAAAATGCCTCCATTCGCTCCAAGTTTTTTATTTTTTCGTAAAACAACAACGAGCCATGATCGACCCAGCACTCGGCTTTGAGGTCTTCGCCTTGCTGGCGGTAGAGTGCGGCCAACCGATTTTTGGCCCAAAGAGTTGCATCTTTGTAGCGCAGTCTGTCTAACTTTTCGTCATTAAACAACCACTTTAAGTCTGCCAATAAGTCGTTTTCGGCGGCGATATCTAACTTTTCATATTGCTGAATATGAGCGATAGTTTTGTAGAGCCGTACCTGCTCCAGAGTTAGCATATCAGTAGTGAGTTTTTCGGCTTGGTCAAAATAACCCTTGGCTTTTGTCAGGTTGCCTTTGAGCAAATTCAAATAGCCTGAACCTGTGTACCACAAGGCTTTGTTTTTATTTGTTTTGGTCTGATTTTCTACGAATATTAAAAGGGCTAAACTAACTTTTCCTGCTTTAAATGAATAATTCGACTTTTTGTCTGCAATAATCTCCAACGTCTGTATTTCTTCGTCATTGATAGCCCTTGTCAGTAGCAAGTCTAAGTAAGGCGAGTCGGGTACTATTTTTGCAATCTCACGCATGGCTCTTAGGTTATCGAGGGTATTGTAAGCCATCAAAAACCAGAGTGTTGCTTTATCGTTAGCAGTTTTGGCCATACTGAGTGTTTTTTGCCAGTCAGCTTCTTCTTGTGGGTGAAAACTCCACGAGGCCGTAGTTTTCATTTGGGGGCAGTTTTCAAAAATTAGTCCATAATAATAATTGGCTTTGGCATACTGTTTTCGTTTGTAAAGCGAGGCAGCCACATAACCCAGCGTCCTGTATTTGAGGGTATTAGAAACCTTAAAAGTGCTTTTGTTGGCTTCGTAATAATTCTCACAACCAGCGTAGTCTTCCTTGTAATACAACAGTTTGGTGTTCTGAAAACAATATCTTTCTTTCACAAACGAATCTTTAACGCTGTTGCCCTGCCGCTGGCCACCAGCAATAAGTTTGGCCAAAAAAGTATTGTTTTTGAACGAAACAGGTACAGAGTCCCACTCCTTAACGGCTGGCTTAAAGTCTTCACAGCCCAGCGCAAAACCCAAATAGTACAAAAAATCAAGACTTTTGGTTTTGTTGGGATAGCTCAATATCGCATTTTTATTGTACCCAAAACTTACTTTTTTTGTTGGGTCTTTGACATGAAAAATCAGCGAATCTATCGTACCGCCTTTTTTGGTTTGGTACAACAGTTGCCTAATACTCGCTTCATCAACTTTATTGTCAAAATATAGCTGCCAGTCTTTTATGTTTTGTTCGTTAAAATTGGTCGTAAAATCTGGCATTTCTTCCGATGATTTGCCCACATAAAAGCCCAGCGCACTCCTATAAAATGGTTTGAGTTGAGGTTTAACGTTGGCGATTTCGGGTACAAAAAGCGACGTGTTATAGTCTTCATAAAAGTCGCCATCAGCACAAAGGCTCATAAAAAATACTAAGACACTAACGGAAATAAGCGCAGATTTGATTGATTTGTTCATAGTCGAAACGGCTAAGATTTTGTTGGTCTAAATCGTAAAATATAATATGTTCGGGTGATGTTTTTAGGTGTTTAGCTACCTGCTTGGCTGCTTGTTGGCACAGTTTGGATGAGATGATTTCTAATTTAATTTCATCATTTTCTCTCAAATAATACCCGCCAATATACTGCCCTTTTTTGACTTTATATGTATTGGGGCTTGTTTTTTCAAACGTCATAGTGTCATTGTAAACGGCTAAGTTGGGCTTACTGATGAGGTGCTTTATTTTTTGGTTGTGGTAATGAATCGCCCATGAAAAAATCGGCAAGGCGATATTTAATTCAAGTGGGTAATCTCTGACCGAGCGCACATACCGTTGTGCTGTTTCATAATCATAAATTGAGTTTTGGGAACGGTCGCCCAGTTTGCCCATATTATAAAACATCAACACGCCACCATCAACAGGTGGTATGCCCGTCTGCTCTGAATATTTGACTTGGTGCAACCGTATAGTGCAAGTTAGTTTTGTTTGTAAATATTTGTCTTTCAGCAATTTGAGCAACAAAAAATACCTGTCTCTTGTCGAGTCCGACCAGTCGCAATCTATCTGGATTTCGGTGAGTGGGTATTTGTTATTTTTATTGATTTGGTCAATCAAGTTGGCGATATGCTGACTCAATGGCCTGATGTCAGACAGTTTAGTTTTTTTTAATGCTTCGTTTGTGATAAATACCACAGGCACAATCTCAACAGAATATGCAAGGCTATCTTCAAAAATGAGTTTGGCCGCAGGTACGACTTTCTGGTTGGTTTCGTCCCATTTTACATCAAAATATTTGAGATAAATACGGTTGGTTTTGAGCGATTTGAGTTCCTGTTTTTCTTTGACTGATAACCTAAAAACTGACCTCCAATAATAAAACGAAGGCACAGGTGATGGCCCCGACTGACAGGCAGGCAAGCCTATAACAATCAAGATTACAGCAATACTTTTTAGTAAATTCATTCACAAAAATAACAATTCAGTTTACCGTTAAATAAGTTAGGTATAAAATTTTCAAAAAAATCGTTATTTTTGTGTTTCACAACTCTAACCTACTCATCTTACCTGCTACCTTGGTTTTCAGTATGATTCAATCTTTTACCTTCTCCCCTTTTTCAGAAAATACTTACGTTTTATACGACGATACCGCCGAGGCAGTAATCATAGACCCTGGCTGTTTGCAGCAATTTGAAAAAGAACAATTAGCGCAATTTATAGCCAACAATAACCTAACAGTCAAATATTTACTACAAACACATACACATTTAGATCATGTTTTTGGTTCGGCGTTTGTCAAACGTAAATATGGTGTAAAAATGCTAATGCACCGATTAGAGCTACCCGTACTGTCAGAAGTCGAAAACCGTTGTAAAATGTGGGGAATACCAGGCTACGAACCTGTTGAGGCCGATGAATTTATTGACGAAAACGACATAATCAAGTTTGGCAATAGCCAATTAGATATTATTTTTGTGCCAGGCCATGCCCCTGGGCATATTGCATTTGTAAACCACCAAGAGCGATTTGTAGTGGGCGGCGATGTGCTTTTTAACGGTAGCGTAGGCCGTACCGACTTACCACTTTGCGACCATAACGCACTGATTAACAGCATCAAAACCCAGTTTTTCACTCTACCCGACGACTATACCGTTTATGCTGGCCACAACCAACCCACAACCATCGGCCACGAGAAGCGTACCAACCCCTTTTTATGAAAATACAGCTATTTACAATCCCTAACATACTCACTTGCTGCAATTTACTGTGTGGCGTTTTTGGTATTATTTCAGTTTTTCATAGCGACCTCATTTTGGCCTCTTGGTTGCTGATATTAGGAGGTATTTTTGATTTTTTTGATGGCTTTGTAGCACGATTACTCAACAGTAGCTCGCCCATTGGCAAAGAACTCGACTCACTGGCCGATGTCATAACGTTTGGCGTGCTACCAGCAGCCATACTTTACTCACTCATTCAAGATGCAGTGCCAGACTTTACCGACCTCTGGAAAGCCTATTTGGCCTTTGGGCTTATTTCTGTATTTTCGGCTTTGAGGTTGGCCAAATTTAATGTAGATACCCGCCAAGGCGAATCATTTATAGGTGTACCAACACCCGCTAATGGTTTTTTTGTGGCTTCATTGCCATTTATTATCAAATACAATACCGAGTATAAACCACTGATAGTCAATCAGTATGCGCTGCTGGGGTATGTTGTCGTAATGTGTTATTTGTTGATTTCAGAGGTGCCGTTATTTGCACTCAAATTCAAAACTTTTGATTGGATCAACAACAAACTCAAATATATTTTTATTCTGTTGTCGCTTTTCTTGCTACTTATCTTTAAGTTTGTAGCCATTCCATTGTGTATTTTGCTCTATATTTTGATGTCGGTGGTTAATATGGTGGCAAACAAAAAACAAAATTAGTTTTGTCTTCATTCAATTCTACCATACCATATCTCTATTTAGCCAAAATGAAAACATTAGAAAAAATAGAAAAACTACCATTGAACATTGACAGCATATTGTTCAATTTCGGATTGCCTCGTTTGAGGGAGGGCGCTTTGATAGACGACTGGATAAGTGCAGATGGCAAAACAACGGCTGAGGAGCAAAATCGCCTTCATAAACTGCACAAAAAAGCACTCACATCGGGCGATGGCTGGAATGAGGAGGAACTCAAAATGAAATTTTTGAGTTTGTTGTTCGATTTGGTGGACATCGAAATAGAAAACCAGATTGTATCGTTTTATGAAAGACCAATGAGTGCCGTAGTCAACGATTTTAAAATTACAGTGATTTGCGACTGCCTTTTGGCCAGCCCAGCCGGAATTTCAACTCCAAAAGTGCCCTATTTTTTTCTTCAAGAGTTTAAAAAACAAAAAGGCGATAGCAACGATCCAGAGGCACAAATGCTGGCGGCGATGGTTGTGGCGCAACAACAAAACGCCAATCAGAAACCTGTTTATGGGGCTTGGATAGTGGAGAGCATTTGGAATTTTACAATTTTGGACGGTAAACAATATTTCGTCAGTCGAAAGTTTGATGCAGCTAATTTTGAGCAATTACTTCAAATTGTTTTTATACTCCGCAAACTAAAAAGTATGATAGTGCATAGTTATGGTATAATCTAACAAGTGCTTACTTCTCAATGTCAGCATTTATGACCAGTACTTTGTCCCAAATTTTTTCGTTGTCGGCCACAAATTGCCTGTGCTTTGGGTGATTGTTAAAAATTTCAATACCGTCTTCTGTCCTGAACGACACATAGTGCATTACGTCGTAGTCTTCAGACGCCAGCGTCTTGCCTGCCGAGTAAGCAGCAATTTGTGGAATTTCTCTGCGCAGCTCTGCAAAGGCAACCATGTGCTTCTGAATATCGGCTGGTGAGGCATCTTTTTTGAATTTTACACAGATAATTTCTTGTACTTCGGCTTTTTGGCTTGGAGTGTATGCCCCGTATATGAGCATCATGAAGCAGCACAAACCAAATACTGGTTTGGCATATTTGATTGCTTGAATTATATTTTTCATCTTGTCAATTATCGTTTTTATGTTCTATAACAGTGAATCGTTTCGTAAAAGCGTTTTACTAATATCTATGACACAAAATTAACGTAATAGTATCAATAATTGTATATTTTCAATATAAAATTTAACTAATTTTATAAATATACTATTTTACCAAATACTAAATTGATAAAAAACCATAAAGCCAAATACTTATGGCAGGCGCTTTATAATTTTTTAGAAGTATAATTGGGAAGAATTTAAGTTGATTATACCAAAACGGTAGTATTGATAACTAACTTTTGTATTTTTCAATAATTTGTCGTTATATTTCAAGTTAATTTGCACTAATATTTTAGAATATTACAAAAATAAAAAAGTAAACATTTCCAAATAAAATTTTGTTGTATGCACTTATTTCATAGCAAAAAAGTAAAAATATTTTTAACAATAGCTTTAATATTCTGTTTCTTGACTGGATTTTGCACCCAAACTACTGTTTCGACTTGGGGTTTTTGGGCGCATCAACGCATCAATCGTTTGGCGGTTTTTACCTTGCCACCCGAAATGATGGTTTTGTTCAAAAAAAATATAGACTACCTGACCGAAAACTCGGTCAATCCCGACCGCCGCCGCTATGCAGTTGTGGGCGAAGCACCTCGCCATTATATTGACTTAGAAAACTACGGCGACAGTGCTGCCTATAAATTACCGCTTTATTGGAAAGAAGCCACCGAACGCTTTGGCGAAGACTCGCTACTGATGCACGGCGTAGTGCCTTGGGCTATTCAGCAATATAAATACAGACTCACGGAAGCATTTAGAGAAAAAAATGTTCGGAATATTCTAAGATTGGCCGCCGATTTGGGGCATTATATAGCCGATGCCAACGTACCGCTCCACACTACTCGCAACTATAACGGCCAACTAAGCGGCCAAGAGGGAATTCATGCTTTTTGGGAATCAAGATTGCCTGAACTTTTTGCCGACGACTACGACCTGCTGACTGGCTCGGCACAATACGAAAGTAAAATAGCATTACGTGCTTGGACGGCTGTGCGTGGTGCAAATATGGCTTTGGACAGTGTACTAAAATTTGAAAGTATAACCTCTGCGGAGTTTAAAGACAACACAAAATATGTACTCGAAGACCGCAACGGAGTAATTGTCAAAACTTATTCGAGAGAGTTTTCGGTACGCTACCACCAGCTACTGGCTCGGCAAGTAGAGCGACAAATGCGTAACTCAGCCAAAATGGTGGGCGATTTTTGGTTTACGGCTTGGGTGGACGCTGGCCAGCCCGACCTAACCGAAATGTCAAAAACGGCATGGAACGAGCAAGATAAAAAAGCCGAAGAAGGCGAAAAACAAAGTTGGCTCAAAAGACTTTTTAAAGTCCGAAGCGAAGATTAGGGCGTATGAGCAATGAAAAATTTATAATAGAAAATTATTTTTTACCATATTTTCAAATGATGCCATAATAGTAACGTTATTGCTTGAAATTAACATCATAATTAACAAAAAATCAACATGAAAACACTACTAAAATGTCTTACCCTTGCGCTTATAGCCTTGGCAGCTCATGCCCAACAACCTACTACGCCATTGGCCACGCCCATCAAAACGGCTATTGTACCAGACACTTCGCTACTCAATTCCCGTGTAAAAATATCACTCAAAGATGGCACCGATTTGATTGGTATTTTACAGTCTATGTCTGGACAAAATATATTTCTTAAAAGCGATAATATTGGTGAAATAACAGTTGATATGGCCAATGTAGTATCTATCAAAAAAATAGAGGGTGTCAGTGTAAATGGTCAGTTTTGGTTTGAAAACCCAAACTCTACTCGCTATTTTTGGGCGCCTTCGGCTTTTTCTCTTCGCAAAAGAGAAGCATACTATCAGAATGCGTATGTGGTAGTCAATTCGGTAACGGTTGGTGTTACCGACAACTTTACTATGGGCGGTGGTCTGGTACTAATACCAGGCGGAGGAATTAGCCGAACGCCGCAGGTTTTGTTTTTTACACCCAAATATAGTTTTCCGTCTAAGTCGAAAGTTAAATTTGGAATTGGTACTATTGCAGTTGTAACATTTACGCCCAACTACAATTTTAGTAGTAGTTATTCGGGTAGTCTAACCAGAACAAGTACCGACGTTAATTTGACGGGGATAGTATATGGTAATGTTACTTTTGGTACAAAAGAAAAAAACTTTACGGCTGGGTTGGGCTATGGCTTTCTTAATGGCTCTTTTGCTTCGTCGCCTGTTATCAATCTAAGTTATATGAACCGATTTAGTAAAAACTTTGCTTTTGTGTCTGAAAACTGGATAATTGTAGCTAACAATACCACAGGAGGTATTTTTTCGGGCGGTATTCGTATTTTGGGTGAACGATTATCGGTAGATTTGGCACTTCTGGCACCTGCATTTGAAGGTATAAACGATTTTTACTACTTTCCTTATGTTGGGGCTGTTTATAAATTTGGAAAACTAAAATAAAAATGCTTCACAAAACACTCAAAGTAAACTCTACCGACAACGTAATAGTGGCACTCAGAGACTTAGCCGCTGGCGAGGTTGTTACGCACGATGGCACAGACTACACACTCACACATGACGTAGCTGCCAAGCACAAGTTTGTAACCGAAGCCCTCAACACTGGCGATGCCGTGATGATGTACGGAGTGTTGGTTGGTCGTGCCAAACAGTCTATTGCCCGTGGCGAAATTGTTACAACATTCAACCTCAAACACGACTCAGAAACGTACAGTACGTTCAAACGGAAACCCTATGCTTGGACTCCGCCCGATGTCAGTAAATGGCAAGGTCGTACTTTTAGAGGTTATAGGCGTTCTGATGGCAAGGTGGGGACTTATAACTATTGGTTGGTGTTACCGTTGGTATTTTGTGAAAATCGTAATATTCTGATTCTCAAAGATGCCTTTGAGCGGGAACTCGGCTATGCCCAACCCGACATATACCGAGACCAAGTACGGTCGTTAGTCGTTGGTCATTTGTCAGAGGTCAATGGTCGTGAGCCAGAAGTTAGAAGTCAAGAATCGGACTATTCTACATCTAAAAACCCACGACCCACATCTCACGACCCACATCTCACATCTGGCGCTCGTCTTTTTGAGAACATTGACGGCATTAAGTTTTTGACACACGAGGGCGGTTGTGGCGGTACTCGGCACGATGCCAATACGCTTTGCGCCCTTTTTGCAGCATACTCCGTTCACCCCAACGTGGCCGGTATCACGGTGTTGAGTTTGGGTTGTCAGAATGCCGAAATAAAGACATTGAAAGAAGAAATACAAAAACGAAGCCCTGCATTTAACAAACCACTTTTAATTTTTGAACAACAAGACGGCACAGAGTTTGCGATGATGTCGGCAGCTATTGAGCAAACATTCAAAGGTTTAATATCGGCCAATGAAGCCGAACGAGAAGATATACCCATCAGCGAACTCGTACTGGGCTTGAAGTGTGGCGGGTCCGATGGCTTTTCGGGTATTTCGGCCAATCCTGTACTGGGGCGAGTGTCTGACATTTTGGTAGCCGTGGGCGGCAAGACTATTTTAGCAGAGTTTCCAGAGCTACACGGTGTAGAGCAAGAGTTATTGAACCGATGTGTGTCAGAAGAAAAAGCGGCAAAATTTGAGCGACTGATGCGAGATTATTCAGGCAAAGTCGAGGCTGCTGGTTCTTCTTTTGCTTTTAATCCATCGCCTGGCAATATCAAAGATGGCCTCATCACCGATGCCATCAAGTCGGCGGGGGCTGCCAAAAAAGGCGGCGGTGCGCCCATTCAGGACGTAACAAACTATACCGAAATATCCTCAGAACGAGGCTTGCAGTTGGCTTGTACGCCTGGCAATGACGTAGAAGCCACAACTGGCAAAACTGCCGCTGGTGCAACAGTCATAGTGTTTACGACTGGCCTCGGTACACCTACTGGCAATCCGATTTGTCCTGTTGTCAAGGCATCTACTAACTCAAAATTAGCCCATAAAATGCCCGATGTCATTGATTTTGACTGTGGCCCAGTGATTTTGGGTGAGCAAACGATAGAACAAAATGCAGACGATATGCTCGAACTCATCATCAAAATAGCCAGCGGCCAGCAGCTTACCAAAGCGCAAATATTGGCACAAGACGATTTTATACCATGGAAGCGAGGCGTTTCGTTGTAAGGAAAGAAAATATTTAATAAATTGCAAAAAATACAAAAATATGATAGCAACAGAAGACATACTCACCAAAGAAGCCCCGGCCTCGGTTCTGTTAGAAAGCCTCGTTTATGAAACGCTCGGTGGCCGAGATTTGTACTACCGAGGTTACAAAGAAGTATTGATTGGGAAAAAAACAAAGGAAGAAATTATGGCAAGTAGCTCATTACAAAGTACATTAGTTACATTGGTAGTACTATTTCTTGGTGGTTGTATCAATCGGCGCAAATATTTACTAAGTTCCAGCGAAACAGGCTTACATTTATCTAAAAATGATAACTTAGGACTGGACATAGCTATTTTTGATAAAGAAACGCTGAAACCTTTGAACGAAAAATATTTTAATATTCCACCCAAAATAGTGATTGAGGTTGATGTCAAGGTAGATATTTCAATCGCTGATTTTCCTGCCAAAGAGATGGATTATATTTTTGATAAATCACAAAAATTACTTGATTTTGGTGTTGAAAAGGTAGTTTGGATTACAACTCATACAAAAAAGATAATCATTGCATCCAAAACCCAAACTTGGATTGTGATTGACTGGCATACCGATTTTGAACTAATGGAAGGCTGTAGCCTTAATATCAAGCAGTTGTTGGACGATGAAGAGATTAAATATTAAAACAATTAGGTAGTGAATAGTGAAGAATAGCGAGAAATATTGTAGTTATCTGATATTCATAACAATTCAAGACTTTATTTAGAAGTGATTACTTACACAAAAGAAGCCCTCGCTCAATAGCGAAGGCTTCTCTCGAGGTATTTTATTTATTCTAAAACTTGAAAGCAACACCTACCTGAGCTGTGCCAAAACCTGAGCCTAACTCTACATACCCGGCTATATTGTCTGTCAAATAATAACGACCACCTAAGTGAAACAGGGGTATGATACCTCCAGCCGTGTCATAAGCACTCAACCCCGACAAACCTCCAAAAGAGACTTTTCTATATGCCAAACCTGCGCCAGCATACAAATCAATTTTATCGTTTCCGAGTTTCAGTAACTCATTAAAGTGATAAGAGCCACGTGCGCCTATTGTAATGACAGAGAAGTTATATCCCAAATAATTTGTACCCGAGTAGCCTCCCAAAGCACCAACACTGATGGCATCGTGGATGCCGTATTCAAGAGAACCACCAAAGCCAAGCCCGCCAGCACCATACGTGCCAAGGCCAATACCCACGTTTGCCAATTTATCGCCCTTTTGGTATTGAGCATTAGCCGTTTGTGCTACACCCAGCAAACATAAACCAAGCGCAAAGAATAAGATTGTTTTTTTCATAATTGTTAAAGTTTTAAATATGTTGTTAAAGTAAAGTTCAAAGCAACGAAATAAAAACTGAAACTACAATTTTATTTTTTTCAATTTAGTAATCGGTCATGTCATTTAAAGTTACTCAATTCTTTTTTAACTTTTTCAATCCACCTTGCTTGCTCAGTTGTGTTGAGACCGTGGTCGGTTTCGCCGTCATATTGGGTTTGGATATTGTTAAGGTCTCGGTAACTTTCTAAATATTGATACTGGATTTCACTACTAAAATCTTCGACACTAAAAATCATATTCGATAGCTTGCGTTTAAATCGCTCGGCAACGAGTTTGGTTATATCAAAGTGTAGTTGTTCGTGAGCGAGCGTATAGTTGTTTTTGGCATCGGGCCGCACCCACGACATTGTTTTATCGAGCCACACAAATGTCCGCACTCGTAGCTCTACTACTCTATTATTGACTTTTGCCCGAGACTCAAACCCAAAACTGGTAAAAACCTGCGCCGCCCAGCGACTTCCAAACTGCGTGCCACCCTTAAAATCTTTCCAGTTTAGTTTTCGTTTTTTGTTATAATAAACTGTATCCCCGATTTCGGTTTTGAGTGTATCGTCATCAAAAATCACTTGCACACGCTTGGCCAGTTTGTCGGACTTGGCACTGTCTTTAAACCATTTTACAAAACCTTTTAGCTGATTTTCCAGCCCCGCACGGAGTAATTTGTCAATAAGCTGAAAGTCGTCTGTTGAGCGAGTGTAGGTACTGGTGGCGTTGCCAGTTGTCAAAAATATCCGTTGGCCATCTCTGTATGTCTCAAATGTAAGATTCATACCAATTTCGCCAGCCACTGTGTATATATTTTGTAGTCTTTCATTTACTTTCAAATCTTTGATAACCAAATAAATAGGCATTGATTCTGGGTTATTTTTGTCATTGAAATTCTTGGCCAAAAACCGCTGTATGGCCAATGTCGTACCGCCCTCTAAAATCAAACTTGCCATCTGTCTGCCGTCGTAAACTCGACCTATATTTGAGGTTATTTTTCGGGCATCTTCGACTGCCACAATATAAAACTCGTGCGACGAAACCGCCATTCGTTGCGATGTCAGAGTAAGCGTTTTGGTTTGACCCAATACACAAACAGGAATCATAAAAGCAAACAATAACCAAATTTTCATTAAATTGCAATTCTTAAAAAAATTAGCTTGAAGCCATTGGTATGTAAAAAATAGCCAATAACCCAAAACTCAATAACTGTACGATGATACGCCCCAAATTTGATGATATTTTTATGGATTTGGCTGTTAGTTTGGCCAAACGCTCGCATTGTATCAAGGCGCAAGTGGGTGCAGTGCTGACCAAAGATACAAGAATTATCTCGATTGGCTACAACGGCCCGCCCGCTGGCACACACAACTGCGACGACGAGTTTCCCGAACATGGCTGCCCCAGAGACTCAAAAGGAAGCTGCTCACTGGCACTCCACGCCGAGCAAAACGCAATATTATATGCCACCAAAAACGGGGCAACTCTCGAAGGCACAACGCTTTACGTTACGCTGTCGCCTTGTATAGCTTGTGCGAGGGTGATTTATACAATGAAAATAAAAAAAGTATTTTATAAAGACTCCTATGCTCAATATAAAGGCTTGGCCATTGACGAAGGGGTGGCGTTTCTTAGAAAATTTGGAGTAGATGTTCAACATTATCAATGAATTACCTCGCTCACTTTTATTTATCTTTTGGCCACGAGCCACTCCTTGTAGGCAATCTACTTGGCGATTTTGTCCGTGGCCGCCTCGACCATGAGCGCAACACTATCTATCCAGCAGACATCAAACAAGGTATAGATTTACACCGTAAAATAGACTCATTTACCGACACGCACCCCACCGTCAGAGCTTGCCATGAAGCCATGCCCCTAACCTTTGGCCACACCAAGTCAGTAGTGAGCGATATGTATTTTGACTATTTTTTGGCTAAATATTTTTCAGAATATCACCACCAACCGCTCAAAGAATTTACGGCCAATGTCTATGAGGTCTTAAATAAAAACAGTACCATTATGCCAGCTAAGGCTACAATAACGCTGGAGTCGATGATAAAATATGACTGGCTTACCAATTATCAATATCCAGAAGGCATGAGGCAGTCGTTTGTGGGTATGTCCAAAAAATATAAAATCTTAAAAGGAATAGAACTGGCAGGCGAAGAGTTATTTAGAAATGAAGCCCTGTACGAAGGTTTTTTTTACAGTTTTTTTGCCGAATTAACCACCTATTGTAAGCAAGTGGTAGCGTCTATGGATATTATAACTACTTTTGAACCAACAAGAAAACCTATTTGACAATGAAAATACAATTTTGTGGGGCAGCTCGCCGAGTAACTGGCTCAAAACACTTGATAACGACCAACAATAGAACAAAAATATTGCTTGATTGTGGCCTTTTTCAAGGAATAGATACTCAGGACTTGAACCTAAACTTTGGTTTTGAGGCTTCCGAAATTGATTTTTTGGTACTGTCGCACGCTCACATTGACCATACTGGGCTTGTACCGAGGCTTGTCGGTAAAGGATTCAAGGGACCAATTTATTGTACGTCGGCCACAGCCGACCTCTGCCGCATTATGCTCATGGACAGCGCACACATACAAGAAACCGACCTACAACGCATCAATGAACGACGAGAAAAAAAAGGCGAGGCTTTGCTCGAGCCACTATACGATGCTGCTGACGTTACCGCTGCATTAAAGTTGTTTGTACCAATACCCTATCACCAAACGACAGCATTAAATGACGACATTTCGCTCTATTACACAGATACGGCTCATATTTTGGGTAGCGCAGCCATACACCTGACCATCACAGAAAACGGTGTGGCCAAACGCATTACTTTTTCGGGAGATATTGGCCGCCCAAACGATAAAATCTTGCGCCATTCAGAACCATTCGACCAAGCCGATGTCATTATTTGCGAGTCCACCTATGGCGATAAACTACACGAACCAGAAGCCGATGTAAAAGCACATTTGGTACGAGTAGTACGAGAAACGTGCGTGGCGCAACGGGGTAAACTTATAATTCCAGCCTTTGCTATTGACCGTACCCAAGAGTTGATTTTTGCACTTGACCAACTCTCGTCAGAAGGGCTATTGCCGCCAATCAATGTCTATATTGATAGTCCGTTAGCCGTGAAAGCAACAAGCGTAATGAAAAAACATGAAGATTGTTTTAACCCTGACGTAGTGGCATATATCGAAAAAGATGGTGACGCTTTTGCTTTTCCGACACTCAAATATATTTCAGACCTCAACGACTCGAAGGCACTAAACGACTCTGATGAGCCTTGTATAATTATTTCGGCATCGGGCATGGCCGAGGCTGGGCGCATCAAACACCACATCAAAAACAACATTACCAAAGCCAGTACGACTATTCTATTAGTTGGCTATTGCTCCCCAAGTAGTTTGGGAGGAGCCTTGAAACGTGGCGATAAAGAAGTATGGATTTTTGGGCAAAAGTTTCAAGTAAAAGCCCACGTCGAAGTGATGAGTAGTTTTTCGGCTCATGCCGATTATGCCGAAATAATTGACTATCTGAAATGCCAAGACCCTGCCAAAGTGCAGCAATTATGCTTGGTTCATGGCGAGTACGATACGCAATTGATTTTTAAAGAAAAGCTACAAGCCGTTGGTTTTCAGAATGTTGCTATTCCAGATATGTTTGAAACCATTGAAATTTAGGCCATAATTTTGACAATCACAATTAAAATACGTTAATTTGTGTTCCTGAATAAAACGCCGAAGTGGTGGAATTGGTAGTCATGCACGTTTCAGGTGCGTGTGTCCGTAAGGACGTGCGAGTTCGAGTCTCGCCTTCGGTACATAAAAGTCCTGCAAATCGTTGATTTGCAGGACTTTGTGTTTTTTTATTTTAGAGCAAATATTCTTACTGAGGTTTAAATGCCCAAAAATCATTGGTTTGTCGGTAATCATCACCACCTACGCTTGTGCGGCGGTGTTGCTGGCCAAAGCCAATGAGTCCCGTGCCTGTGTTGCCTATTGCAAAATTATTGACTGTGCCTCCACCTGGGTAGTCTGTGGCTTTTTTCCATTCATTTTTATTGACATCATATTCCCAAATATCTCGCAAAGCACTCAAATTTCTGGTAGATTGCCCCAAGCCAAAAAATACCCTGTTGCTCACCACAAAAGAAACGGCGTTTCGACGGTCGGCGCCGATAAAGTCGGCTTTGCGTTCCCAGCGATTTTCGTCAGGCAAATATTCGTATAATTCTCTGACGGCTTCTGCCCCACTTTCGGGTTCGACCAATACGAAAGCACGCTCGCCTGCATCAAAAGCTATGAGTTTGGCTACTTTGGTGGTAGGGCTTTTACCCAATTCATTCCATTTTAAGGTACTGGCATCAAACCGCCATAATTTACCATTGGGTAGGTTTTCGATTACATAAGGATATTTGCCAATTCCAAACGAACTTACCCGGGCATCGGCACCTGGGTATGGCTCCCAAACGCCACTACTTTCGAGGATATACATCAATTTACTGTAAATTTTACCTCTGTTTTGGGGTAATTCTTCATAACCGGCTCCGTACCAACTCAATGTATTTTCATTACTTTTGAACTCCGTATATATTCGATTGTAAATCATACGGCGGGGTGGCGGAGTAGGCCGGTCTCTATTTCCATAAGAGACAATATTCCAGCCTTGCGATGCCTTGTAGTAGCCTTGCTGAATAGAATTTTGGGTAAGCCTATTGACTTTATAACAAAATACAATAACGTTGCCGCCAAAACCAGATATATTGACCACATCATCGGGTGAAATATACTCGTTTTGGTCCAACTCTGGCGACGGCAGCTTGGTCCACACTCCGTTAAAGTTTTGAGTGTAAGATGTCTCTGTACTGTACACGACTTCATTGTTGAGCCTATAAAAACCTCTCAAATAATAGATTTTTCCTCTTTGTAGGTTGGGCAATAAAAAAGTAAAATCTTGATCAGATGTTATATTAACTTGCGATATTCTATTGTCATTTATTGTCGGGTTGGGTTTGTCGCTCCATACTACGCCAGCCTCGGCAATATTCTGAAACACCTCCGAGAGCGATAAATTAGCTTCACCAGTTTGGGCATTTATACCATAAGTTGAGATAATTTCAACAACTGGATTCTTGAAAATCGGTGTCGCTGTTTCTTCTTTGGTACAAGAAAAAGCGAAAAATGTGAGATGTAAAATGAGAAGTTTGCAATAATTTCTTTTAAAAATATCCATGTAATTGATTATTTAGTAGTCGTAAGTTAAATACAATGCTGTAAGCCATTCCGTGGTCTGTATCTCGCAGACCAGAGCAATGTCCTGTGGAGATACAGGCCACGGAACAGTGCAAATCCAAATTTATTGTCGGTGATAACACCAACAACGCCGCAATTACTGTTTATTATTCAATCCGTGGTCTGTGTCTTCACAGACCAAAGCAGTGTCCTGTGGAGACACAGGACACGGAACATACCTCAATGGTCATAGCGTTTTTCACTTTTCGTCAATCCGTGGTCTGTGTCTTCACAGACCAAAGCAGTGTATTGTGGAGACACAGGCCACGGAACAGCGTTTTTCACTATTTGTTTTTCACTTTTCAAGCTCTTTCAATAAGGTGTAAATTGCCATAAGTCATTGGCTTGTTTGTAGTCGTCGCCACCTACACTTGATTTTTTATACTGTTGGCCAAAACCTACATAACTAACATAATCATTGACAATAAAGTTATTGAGTGTACCTACGCCAGGGTAATTTGTTTTTTTAGTCCATTTATTTGTACCGATTTCATACTGCCAAATGTCTCTCAATGGTCGATAATCTTTGGCTGATTGGCCTATTCCAAAAAAAATCTTATCGCCAACTGTTATACCAGAACCACTACGGCGAGGCTCTCCGTCAAAATTGGCGAGGCGTTTCCAGCGATTTTCGGCCACGATATACTCATAAAACTCATGCAACAAATCGGCAGGGTTTTCGGGTTCGACCAACACAAAAACTCGCTCGCCGACGTCAAAAGTAATCAATTTGGCTGGTTTAGTGATAGGTACTTGTCCTACTACTATCCATTTTACGTTTTTAAAATCTATTGTCCATATTTTTCCGTTGGGCAAATTTTCTATAATATAGGGCGATTTTCCAATACCAAAAGCACTCGTTCGAGCCTCAGCACCTGGGTAAGGTTCCCAAGCACCATCACTTTCAAGAATATATACAGCTCGCTTGTATATCTGTCCTCGGTTTTGGGGTAATTTTTGATAACCGCCGCCGTACAAACTCAATACCTGAACGGCTGATTGGAACTGAACATAGATTGGGTTAAATAGCATAGCCCGAGGGGCTGGGTTAGGGTCTAATTGGTTTCTAAAAAATGTCGGGTTCCAGCCGTTGTCGTATCTATAATAAGCCAACAGTGTAGAATTGTTAGTGAGCCGATTGACTTTATAACATTTGAAACTATTGCCATAATCGGCTGCTATGACATCGTCGGGCGAAACATATTCATTAGAGCCAAGTGGTGGTGATGGTATTTTTGTCCATAAACTACTAAAATTTGGGGTAAATTCTATCTCATTACTATATGTTATTTTGTTGTCAAATTTAAAATACCCCCTGATGTAATGTACTTTGTTTTTCTGTAAATTGGATATCGAAAACGTATATTCTGTATCTTCTGTAAGCCGTAGTTGCGACTGCACATTGTCGGCTGTTGTTGGGCTGGGCTTATCTGCCCACACTACGCCTATTTCTGGTATAGACTGATATACTTCCGAAAATGAAACGATTACTTCGCCATCTGTTTCACTAATACTATATGCCGACACTGCTTCAATGCTCGGATTTTTGAAAACGGCTGGTATTGTTTCTTGATTGGTACAGGCAGTAAATATTACAACGAGCAGTGAGAAACGAGTAGTGAATAGTGAAAAACGAAAAACGAGCAGTGAGAAACGAGTAGTGAAAAACGAAAAACGAAAAATATGAGAGCAAATCAATAGTAAATTATTGATTTGCGCTTTGATGGCTTTGTCATAAAATTTTAAATTTTTCATTATTCATTAAATTTTACCAACCTGGGGGTGGGTATGAATCATAAACTGAAAACGGAAAAGCTAAGGTACAATCGCCTTTTGGTAAAAAAGCTACATCGACTCTTACTTTTCCAAACAACTCGTCAGGAATTTCAATTCGTTTTGTACTCACTGATGCTACTTCAAAATAACCCAACGCAATATCTTTGGCACCGGCTATATTGACGACATTGCCAGAAATGGGGGCTGGTAGTGGGTCAAAAATTGTACCCGTGCGGCTGGTTTGTTCTTGATACCGTTTCCAAAACAGAAACGCCCCCCGAGAAAAATTATACTGCTTGACTTCGACATAATGTTTACCAAAATAATAAAAAGGCGAAAAATAAACAGGCCGTTTGAGCAATAAGCCACCGTCCACGCCAGCATCTGCCAAAATCTGAATAGCCGTATTGTCTAATCTTGACCAACATTGGTCGCAACAAATCCCCCCCCCAAAACCAACTGGCACGCCTGTCGATTTGCGTTTGTGTATTCCCCAAGCCGTCCAGCGGTAGTAGTTTTCTACGCCTTTGGTATCTTTTATGTCAATATAAATCTGATACCCTGTGTCCAAAAATTTACCATCGCCGCTCGGCTGTTTGAACTCTGAATAAATATTGGTAACGGCCACAGATTTAGGCATTGGCTCGGCTGTTGAGGTATAAGTTGCGCCATTGGTTAGCTTGATTGTGAGCGTGTAGCTTTTGCCAGACGTACCTCTAAAATTTTTGTCGGCCGGTTCATAAAACCCTGGTACATTGGGCAAACCCCGATATACTACCACATTGCCATCTGAATCTTTGACCTCAACGTATGCACCACGCACAGGCGTTGCGCCACTCTGAATACTACCAAACTGTGTAGTAAACGAGAGTCGTACAAAGGGCGTAGTTTTGTCGTCGGTCAATTGGCTTTCGACTATTAGTTTTTCTGTTTCTTGGCCTATGCTCAAAGGGTATGGGTCGAGGCACGAAGTGAGCGTCAAAGCGATTGGAACAAGTAATAAAAATATGCGTAAGATACAAGACATAAAATTTTGAGTTTTGTTTTCATACTTCCTTCCGTTGTCTGAAGCCAACGGCAATTCATTCGATATTTAAAAAAATCAACTTTGACAGTAACTCTTTGGCAGTTGCTCGGCTCTGTCGAGTAACAACTATTGTGCGGCCTCTGGCCGAAAAACAATACACCGCCAGAGGCGAAGCCATGACCATCACTCGGCACAGCCAAGCGATGACACCAAAAAACTACCAATAATAGGTCATTGTTATAGACGGAATAATTGTACCGAGTACCGCCAATCGGTATGAGCGAGAGTAACCAAATTGTTGTTTGAAAAATATTGAATAGGGGTTTCGGCGAGCATACACATTATAAAACGAAATATTCAAGACCGAGTATTTTTTTTGGGTTTTAATACGACGGCTGTCTCTTGAAAACGACAAATCCATACGGTGATAGTCGGGCAGACGAGCCATATTACGAGACGAATAATTGAAGACCAAGTTTTCGTTATAGACATACTGGCCATCTGGAAACGTAACGGGGCGACCTGTCTGATACACAAAGTTGGACGATACACTCCAGCCACCTCCCAAAAACACAGAGCCAGAAAAATTGACGTTGTGCGGTTTGTCAAACAACGACGGATATTCTTTGCCTTGATTGATAATTTCTGATACATAAGGCGAAATGACGGCCACCATCGACCGAGACCAAGTGTAGTTGAGTGAGCCTGTAAACCGTCCTTGATTTTTTTGAATACTAGCCTCTACTCCATACGACTTACCCTGAGCAGGGAGTAGTTCGGTTTCGAGGTGGTCATTTAAAAGCAGCGATGCGCCATCTTTGTATTCTACCAAGTTGTCCATTTTCTTATAAAAACCTTCGATGTATGTAACGAAAACATTGTCTTTAAAATTGCGATAATAGCCCAACGAAAGCTGGTCGGCTACTTGTGGCGGCGCAAAACGATTGCTCAATTTCCAATAATCGACAGGTGAAATGGCCGTAGTGTTCGTAATCAAATGCAGGTATTGGCGGGTGCGGTTATAACTTAGCTTAAACGACTGCCTGTCGTTGAGTTCGACTTTAAACAAAAACCGAGGCTCGAAGCCACCACCCGTAAAATTACTTTGGCCAGACGCATATTTGAGCGTATCTGTGATGGTTTCTCTACTCAAAGGCTGATTGGATTGGTACTGAAACACATCATTGGGGCCAATGTTGCTAAAAGTAGAATAGCGCAAGCCAGATTGTAGCGAGAGCCGGCGGCTGATTGTCCAGTCATAACTCAAATAGGCGGCAGACTCTCGGCCAAACTCATCTGCAATTTTACGGTTTTCGATGGCCGCCTGCTCGGAAGTTGCGGTAACATTGCCGGGCAAGAATTTATAAAAAATTACATTGCCCCCCCACTCTATTTTGTGCTTGTCGCTGGCCTGATACAAAAAGTCTGTTCTGATTTCATTGTGTCTAATACCCGAAATTAACTTATACTCAAAACCTGTACCCAGGCCATTGACACCATAATCGTAGTGGCTCAAAATACCTTTGGCCGTAAACGATAGCTTTGTATTGATTTGACTGCTCCATTGAAGAGTTGCAATTTTGGTTTTCCAAAAGTACGATGTATCTTCTGGGAACTTAAAATTGTCGGAACTCAAATAGCCTGTGGCCGTAATAGCACTATTTTGACCAACACGGTACTGAAGTGTGGCATTCAGGTCATAAAAGCCTGCCTTGCTACCCTTAAACCGTTTGGGGAAAGTATTGATAAGCCAATTAGGATAGGCTGAACGGCCAGCGAGCATGATTGACCCTTTTTTCTTGGCAAAATTACGTTGCACCAATACGTTACTACTAATGGGCCCAACCGAGACAGATGTACGGCTTTCGGAGGTGGCAATTTTTGAGTTCATGCTCAACAAAGACGACAACCGACCACCATAACGAGACGGAATACCGCCTTTGTAAAGTGTAGCGTTTTGGATAGCTTCGGGATTGACACTCGTAAAAAGCCCTAACAGGTGCGAGGTATTAAAAATTGGTGCGTCGTCGATTGTTACTAAATTTTGATCTACCCGCCCGCCTCGCACACTAAACCCACCAGCGCCTTCGCCTGCTGTTGTTACGCCTGTTTGCAGAGTAAGCGCACGTATAATGTCGCCTTCACCAAAAACTATCGGAGTTGTTTTGAGTAGTTTTAAATCTATCTTAATGGTACTCATCTCCACTGACTTAACGTTACTTTCTGCTTTTTGGGTGCGTACCTCTACGTCGTCCAACTGATTGATTTGCTCTGAAAGTTCCAAATCAACTACGGTATTTTTTTTTAAATTGATAAACTTACTTTTTTTAATAAAGCCCACCGCCGATATTTCTAAGACATATTCGGCGGTGGGAAGTACAATACTAAACTCGCCTTTTTCGTCAGTCAAAATAACCTTAAAATCTTTTTGAACGTTGGTGTACTCGCCATTGACATATTCTTTGACTAATCTACCAATCTGGACTGATGCCGTAGGAATGGGCTTTTGAGTCAAAAACTCTTTGGTAGTTCCTGACAAAACAGGTCGCTGGGCTACAGCCGAGAAGCTCAATAGCAGCGACAAGCAAACGATGCCTAAATGCTTAAATGTAGAAATGCGAAAATGTAGAAATATAGAAACGTAAGTATGGCTGTTCATATACAGGTAATAATAAAAAATGAAACTTTAGCTATTTATTTTGTCTTACAAAAATGTAGCTTTTACCTCCAAAAGTATGCCTTCTTGCCGATTAAGGCTTATTTACGAACAAATAATTACATTTATTTTTAAGTTCCGAAAACATCAAACTATTTGTTACAACAAGTAAATTTGAGCAAATCGAATTGTTCAGCCATCAAAATTACTACTATTTTTTTAATAATTTAGTTAAAAAAATCATTCCTAACAAATGGCAACGGAAACCAAAGCAAATCTTTTTTTTGGCTGACAATATATTCACAGGTAGAAAATTAAAAAGAATACAGAACACCCAAAACTCACTGTGCCAGTGATAAACGTTTGGGCAGATTTTAACAAAACACCAGACAAAATATATCTCAAAGGCGATTTGCACTGGAATAACACTGGCCGAGATATACGGTTACAAAAACCCAATGACTTGATTTTTAGGTAAGTGTTGGCAATTCGTAAGGCAAAAACTCATTTACATTGTGCTTAAATCGGTGCAGCTCTCTGATAATAGTTGAGCTGATAGGGGCGAGGTGCGGCGATGTTATCAAAAAAACAGTTTCTACTTCTTCATAAATATGCCGATTTACTTGGGCGATACTGTTTTCGTATTCAAAGTCAGTAGTGTTTCGTAGCCCCCTAATCAAAAACTTTGCTCCTATGTTTTTGGCAACATTGGCCGTTAAGTCTTCATAATGAATCGTTGTTACGGCTGAGTAGTCCCTAAAAGTTTGCTGAATGTACCCCTCCATTTCGGACAGTGGAAAGTACCGATTTTTGTTTGAATTTGTACCAATACCAATCACAATCCTGTCAAACAACGCCAGCCCTCGGAGTACGATGTCTTCATGGCCTTTTGTAAAAGGGTCGAACGAGCCTGGAAAGAGCGCAATGCGGTTCATATCAGATAGTTGTTGTAAAGACTCAGGTAGCGATGCTCTGGGAGGTCTTCAAAAGATGAAGATAAACTTAGTCCTTGTGGTAGTTTGCTAAAAGTAATGTTTGGCAAAAACTGAGTCAATGATTCGTAGTTTTCTGAATAAGGGGTTATCTCGCCCGAAAGATGTACGTTGATTGAGTCTGGTTTTATTTTTAGATTGTCTAACACAAACAACACAAAGTAGGTCATGTCGGCAGCAATTTTGTATGCAAATCTATTGCATATCAGTAACTGGCTATCTTCGACGACAACAATCGTAACGTATTCATTTTCAAAGTGAAGTACAGCCGTCGGCTCACTTTTGGCAGGTATTTGCTTAAATGCACTCTGAATCAAGGCATTAGTCTGATGATGAACATTGGGGCTGTGCAGCGAGTAGGTATTGAGCAACCAATCCCAGATTTGTTTTTCAACTGCAAACACATTTCGGGCATTGATTCGGTCTATGGGTGCTGACAAAACTTGATCATTGGCAGACAATTTCCGTCCCATTATCAGTTGAAGATAAGTGGCGATGTATTCTTTTCTGAATAAATCGGTCGGTATGAGCGTAAATTGAGGTGTATTGAAAGTAACTGTAATGTTTTTCCAAGTATTGAGTGCCAAAAAAGAATGTTGCTGATAGAGTGAGTGCAGCGAGTCAATAAGGGTATTTTTGGTAACCAGAGAGTCAAAAGCATAATCTTCGAGGCAAACACATTGTTTTTTTGTCGAATCTACCACACAATACCTAAATGTATTGAAGCCAATTTCAATACAAAGGTGATAGTCTGACAATACAGATGTATCAAATACCAGCGCATCGACTGACACGAGCGGTGAGGCTAAGAGCGGTGGGGCTAAGGTATATTTGTCGGTATAGACCAATTTATTGAATTATGAATTTGTTAATTGTTTTTTTAAACTAAATACCCACTCAATTTGAAAATATCGTTAAATTCTTCGCAACGCCGAAAAAGTGAGTGAAACTCTGACGGTGGCCGAGATTTTATTTCGTCAAACGTTATCCATTTCAAATCTTCTATGATTTGGGTGTCTGCGCTCATTTCAGGGTCAGTGCCTACCAACTGTGTGCCGCCTGTTATTTCGACCTTAAAAAATAACTCTATGGCATGGAGCGGTGGCTCTACAAATTCATTGACAAACAACAAATTATGTACTTTTATGTCCAATCCTGTTTCTTCTTTGTACTCTCTGATGAGTGCTTCGTGGGCAGTTTCGCCAAATTGTATTCCACCACCGGGAGGACACCAGAACACATCTGACTGACCAATGCCTCGATGGCTCAACATCAAAACATGGCTACCTTTGGTACAAATACCACACACTCGTAGCCGTAGCCTGTTGCCATAGAGCCGTGTTAGTTCGTTTTGTGCTTCACTCAATTCTTTAAAAATTATAGACTCTTTACGTGGCAAATATAGTTATTCAATCGTTGAGTTGTTGAGTTGTCGATAAAAAAATAGTAAATAACAAGCCTTGTTCATTTTGAATTTGAGCCTCAAATTCAGATATTTTTTTTATATTTGGCAAATTAAAACAAAATGAAAGTAATTCCTCAGACAATTACTGAAAAAATACTCTCTGTACACGCCAACAAAGCCGTTTATGCTGACGAGCTTTGTATTGTAGCCGTGGACGGTATCATGGCCTCAGACACTACTGCGCCGCTGGCCATCAAGGCTTTTAGGGAGATGGGTGGCGTAAGAGTGTTTGATAAAGATAAAACGTTTTTGGTACTCGACCACGCCTCGCCAGCACCCAATGAACGGATTGGTAATTTACATAAAAAAATTAGAGAGTTTGCAACCGAGCAAGACTGTGTTTTGTACGATGTAGGCGAAGGAATATGCCACCAGTTGATGGTCGAAAACCAGCACGTAAAGCCTGGCCAGCTATTTATTGGTGCCGACTCGCATACGGTTTCCTATGGTTGTCTCAATGCGTTTGCTACTGGTGTGGGTTCTACCGATTTGGCAGGTGTGATGCTGACTGGAAAAATATGGCTAAAAGTACCACGAACTATTAAAATAGTACTGAATGGCCGTTTGCGAGTAGGTGTCAGTGCCAAGGACGTGATTTTGTTTTTGGCCAAACATATTACCATCGAAGGCGCAACCTACCAAGCCATTGAGTTTAGTGGGCCAGTTGTAGAGCGTATGATGTTGCCAAGCCGCTTCACGATGTGTAATATGGTAATAGAAATGGGCGCAAAAAATGGTATTTGCCACCCCAAAGGCTTACAACTCCCATACGACTGGACTCCAACTTTGCCAGACGAAGGGGCGGTGTATGAGCGAATCTTAGAGTTTGACCTGACCGACCTGCAGCCTCAAATCGCTTTTCCACACTCACCCGACAACGTCCACGACATTCAGAAAGCACTCGGTACTCCCATTCAGTATGCTTTTTTGGGAAGTTGTACCAATGCCCGATTAGAGGATTTACAGATTGCAAACCAAATTTTAAAAGGCAAACACATAGCCAAAGGTGTGAGATTGCTCATTTCGCCAGCCTCCAATCAGGTATTTATGGACGCACTCGCCGACGGCACAGCGCAAAGCCTGATGGCGGCGGGAGCCAAGTTTATAACCTCGGGCTGTGGGCCTTGTGTAGGCTCGCATTTGGGCGTACCTGGCGATGGCGAAACGGTATTGAGCAGTACCAATCGTAATTTTAAGGGCCGTATGGGTAATCCTAATGCACTTGTATATTTGGGTAGTCCCGCTGTTGTGGCTGCCAGCGCATTGGTAGGTCAAATCGCTATGCCTGAGTTTGAATTGTAATAGGCAAGCAGCTACTTTCCATTTTTTTAATTCAATTTTTTGACTCTTTGATAATTTTTCGTTTCTTGCTTTTTTATTATTCACTACCTACATGATTTCAAGACGTAATTTTATAGCAAGTACCTTGGCCGCCAGCACCATAGCGCAACAAACCATAGCGCAACAAAATGCCATAAAAATCATCAAGCCGCCACGCCTCAAAGTTGGCGATACACTGGGTTTGGTATGCCCGGCAGGTGCAGTAAGTAGCCGACAAACGATTGACGTTATCCGTGAGTCTATGGCGGCATTAGGTTTGAATGTAAAAATAGGTAAGCACGCCTACGACCGCTATGGTTATTTGGCAGGCAAAGACCAAGACCGTGCCGCTGACCTCAATGCTATGTTTGCCGACTCGTCGGTGCAGGGTATATTGTGTGTGCATGGTGGCTGGGGTTGCGCTCGTTTGTTGCCATTGCTCGACTATAAAACTATTGCCCAAAATCCTAAAATTATCTTGGGTTACTCTGATATTACCGCTTTATTGTTGGCAATTCACGCACAAACAGGCTTGGTAACGTTTCATAGCCCTGAGGGTGCAGCCACTTGGAACTCATTTACTGTCGATTGTTTTCGTAAAATATTGATGGACGGAGAAGCCGTTTTAATGGAAAACCCAAAAGAGATTGGCAACAATCTAACTCAAATTGAAGACCGCATCGAAACTTTGTATCAAGGCAAAGCCACTGGGCCGCTTTTGGGGGGCAATCTGACTGTGTTGAGCCATTTGATGGGTACTCGGTTTTTGCCTGACTGGAAGGGTAGTCTGCTGTTTTTGGAAGATGTCCACGAGAATATTTATAGTATAGACCGTATGATGACCCAACTCAAGCTGGCGGGTGTTTTTGAAGATATGAACGGTTTTGTTTTTGGTAAATGTACCAAATGCGCCCCTGGCGAGGGCTACGGCTCACTCACATTCGACAACCTATTTGACGACCACATTAAGCCCACTCAAAAACCAGCTTATGCAGGTGCAATGATTGGCCATATTTCTCATAAATTTACCGTTCCGTTGGGTATAATGGCCGAACTTGATGCCAGCACTGGTACCATAAAATTGCTTGAATCGGCTGTTTTGTAGGTATAATCTTATATTTTTGAATCTTATCTAAATCATGAAAAAAACGCTAATTACCTTGTGTTTTGTAGTATATATTGTAATAAATGCCTTTGCACAACGTGACAGCCAAGCCCCACGCTCAAAGATCGAAGAGGCACAACTGATGCCGCTCTTTGGTACTACGATTTGTACGGTGTCGTTAGAAGAAACTCGACTGTTTTATGAAAAAGGATTTGGGTTGGTAATCAATGGGCCAGTTAAACAAGATGCCAAAGCTAAAGCTATTGAGCGTAAACTCTATGAAATTCCTGCCGATATTGACTGGGAACTATACATGATGCAACGCCCCAACACGCCATCGCTCAAAATACGGCTGATGGTACTAAACAAACCCACACCTACGATTCATAAAAGCTGGAATACGCTCGAACTTGGCGTATTGTCAATGGGGTTTCCAAATACAATACAGCCAAAAGTAGATTCGACCATGCGGCGACTTGGCTTTGGTGCTTGGGCGGCCATGAATACCTATAACGTTGAGGCTTTGGACAAATCGAAATATACGGTTTATGAGACGATTTTTAATGGCCCCGATTTTGTAAAAGGTGTAGGCATAACACGTGGCGACGGTATGGCGCAACTCAGCCCTATTGACTCTACGACGGGCTACGGTGGACCAGCATATTCGGCTCAAATTATTGATAATTCAGACGCTATCATTGATTTTTACGCCAATACACTCGGCTACGAAGTACGCTCTGACCGCATCTGGGAAACTTCGGGGGCATTGGGTGTGCCGGCCGGAACAAAATACCGATTTATGACGCTATACTCAAAAGGCAGCCGTTGGGGGCATTTGTTGTTTGTAGAATTTCTAAATCAGAAAGCGTTTGAGGTAGGTGTCCCCAAAAAAATACCCAACCGTGGCTTGGGTTGCTGGACCTTCCCGTGCCGAGATTTGAACAAAGTTTATGCTGATGCCAAAGCCAAACAATACAAAATCGTACAACCGCCTATCGAAATCAACTCACCGTATTATGGCAAATGTAAAGCTATGACGATACTCGCCCCTAACGGGTTTCTGATAGAAATTTTTCAGGAATAATAAAACACTAAAACAAATGTGCTAATGTTTCACTGTGCCGATTAAATATTTATTATCAACGAGTTAGTTAAGTAGTGCTGTGTTTGTAGTCTTGTGTCGTGAGTTAATTATAATACCGCCAAACCCTCACTCAACATTTTACATTATTACTTATCTGTTGTTAGATTTACAGCAAAGATAGGGTATTAAATCGTCATCCAAATGTCATCGACGGCAGTGGTTTATCAGTAACTCCTCGATTGATATTACTGCTGAGTTTAGTCAGTTGAGCATCTCAATTCAATCTTCGAGTACATTGGCCACAAAAGCGGCTTTGAGCAAAAGCGCAGAAAGCAACAAAACCATAGCCCAATACAAATATACACGATAATAGTCTTGTACTTCTTGGTAGCCTCGTATCTTGATTTTTACTTTTTCTAATTGGTCAATTTGTGCAAATATTTGGCTTAATGTAGAGTTGTTGGTAGCCCTAAAAAATTGGCCATTGGTCGTCAATGCAATTTTTTGAAGTATGCTTTCATCTGATAGATTTTGTGCCATTGTTACCATTGAGTCTGTTTTATTGATACTACTTTGCGGTTTGCCTACTGCAATGGTATATACTTTTATGCCAAATGCCTGCGCCAGTTTGGCGGCAGTGATAGGGTCCAGATTGCCTGCTGTATTTTCGCCATCGCTCAGCAATACAATTACTTTTGAACGGGATTTACTCTCTCGCAATCGATTGATAGACACCGCCAAAGCACTACCAATAGCCGTTCCTGCGGTGCTGATAGAATGACTGCCGATGTTGTTCAGGAAGCTATTGAGTAGCTCATAGTCAGTTGTGATGGGGCAAAGTGTGAAGGCATCACCTGCAAAAATAACAAGTCCAATACGGTCTTGAAGACGGCCTTTTACGAAATTGGTGGCCACTGTCTTGGCGGCAGCCAATCGGCTGGGCAATAGATCTTTTTCTAACATAGACTCAGAAATATCAATAGTGAGCATAATGTCGATGGCCTCTGCGTCTCGTTCTTTGATGTTTCGAATAGTCTGTGGGCGTGCCAATGACATTAAAATTAGACCAATACCAAAAAAAACACAAACAGGAAACAACCAACGCAAAATGGCCGTCCAGTCGGAGTAGGTATCTTTACTGACCAATACTATACTGACTTTTTGGCTATTGCCATGAAATACCCCACGCAACCACATCGCTATTGGAATACCGACAATTCCATACAAAAAATAACTATTCTCCCAATGAAGCGAGCGTAGTTTGCTGATTGTAAACCAGTCTAAAGAAAGCCAATCAAACATTTGTGGGTCAAAAAAGTATAAAAAACAAAGTTATTTTAGTCAAAAATAAAGATATTTTGACTAAAATACGTTTTAAACGCCAATAGTTACAAAAAATCTGTATTTAGTCGTATTTTTGTGTAATACATCGTCCTAAATTTAGTAGTTACAATGAAAATAAAAGCAATTTTGAGCGTACTCTTTGCGGTAAGCCTAACTTACGTTCTCAATCGTCCACTGGGGCAACTCCCTGCATTAGGGCAGTTTTTTAGTCCGTTTGTTGGTTTTTGGCAAAATGCCGAAAAAACCGAAGGCCAAACCTCAACGCAACTCAAACTAAAAGGGCTAAAAGGTGAAGTAACAATACTCTACGATGACAATCGTGTACCACATATATTTGCCGAAAACGACCAAGATTTATACTTTGCACAAGGCTATGTGCTGGCACAAGACCGCCTTTGGCAGATGGATTTTTATAGCCGAGTAGCGGCTGGCCGTCTGAGTGAGGCATTGGGACCCCTTACATTAGAGTATGACAAATACAACCGCCGCCTCCAGCTACCCGAGGGCGCACAGGCCATTATGGAAAATGCTCAGAAAGACCCAACCTCAAAGATGATTGTCGATGCTTATACCGCAGGTGTCAATGCGTATATTAGCCAACTGACCTATAAAGATTATGCCATCGAATACAAAATATTGGGCTACTCTCCCGAGGCTTGGACACCACTCAAAACCGCACTCGTTGAACAAGTAATGCGTAAGGACATGAACGGACGGACAGACGACTATAAGATGAGCAATACACTGGCCAAATACGGCTCTGCTGTCATGGACGATCTATTTCCCGACTATCCGTCCGAAGCCTCGCCCATTATGCCCGCTGGTACAAAATGGAACTTTACACCGCTGGCCGTACCAAAAGTAGCAGCAGTAATGCAAAACGCCGTCGCCGCCAATCTAAACATAGAAGCCGAAAACCCAGGTATAGGTAGCAACAACTGGGCGGTACATGGTTCGAGAACGGTAACAGGGCTGCCGATTCTGGCCAGCGACCCACATTTGGGCTTGACCCTGCCCTCAATTTGGTATCAGATGCAGCTATCATCACCGACAGTAAATGTGTATGGCGTTTGTGTGCCGGGTTGGCCTGGGGTTGGTATTGGGTTCAATAAAGATGCCGCTTGGGGTATTACCAATGTCGGCTCAGATGTTTTTGACTTGTACCAGATCAAGTTTAAAGACAAAACCCAAAAACAATATTGGTACAACAACGCCTGGAAACCAACTACTACTCGGGTCAATGAGTTTAAGGTAAAAGGTTTGCCAGAGGCTATCAAAGACACCCTCGTACTGACTCACCACGGAACAGTGCTATATAGCGAAGGCCAAAAATCATTTAGTAAAGAAATTCCGACAGGCCACGCAGTCAAGTGGTCGGGTACGATGGTCGGTAACTCTGTGCTGGCGCTATACAAAGGCAACCGTGCAAAGAGCTACGACGAGTACCGAGATTTTGTAAAAAACTTAGAAGCACCAGGTTTTAATATTGCCTTTGCCAGCAACCAAAACGATGTAGCCATTACGTCGCAAGGCCGCTATCCGATTCGTGCCAAAGAGCAAGGAAAATATATTTTGGACGGCTCAAACCCTGCCAACGACTGGAATGGCTATGTGCCATTTGACCAAGTACCGTCTGTCAAAAATCCGCCACGGGGTTTTGTGAGTTCGGCTAACCAGTTTCCAACCGACCTCACCTATCCTTATTATTTGGGCTGGAAGTTTGCCCCCAGCGAGCGAGCCATTCGTATCAACGAACGCCTGACACAAATCAAAAAAGCAACAGTCGATAGTCTGAGATTGCTACAAGGCGACAATTTTAGTATAGAAGCCCGCCGTATATTGCCCAGTTTACTGAAAATATTAGAACAAAACATAACCTCAAAAGCCAATCCCGCCTATGTTATTTTGTCAAAATGGAACTATCGGAACGACCCCAACGAAATAGGTGCAACGATATTTGAAAGATATGTAGTAGAACTCAAAGCTGCCATCTGGGACGATGAGTTTCCGGCCAACGACAACACCGCACCCATGGCACAGCCCACCAGAGATCGTACTTGGGTGATGATGCAAAAACAGCCAACCTCAAAATGGTTTGATAACGTCAATACAAAAGACAAAGTAGAAACCATGACTGACATTGTAAACATAACCTTTGGCTCAACAATCGACTCTTTGACTGCAAAACACGGCGCACTCAGCCCCGAAACTTGGGCTTGGGGCAAAGCCAAAGGCACAGACGTAAAGCACTTGGTGCCAGTACTCAAAGCGTTTTCAAGACATGACATAAACTGTGGCGGAGGGGGTAGCATCGTCAATGCTACGACCGAAGCTGGCCACGGGCCTTCGTGGCGTATGGTTGTGCAGACAGACAAAACTTGGCCAAAAGCCTATGGACTTTATCCAGGTGGGCAGTCGGGTAGCCCGGGGTCAGCTTTTTATGACAATATGATAGATAAATGGGCCAAAGGCGAACTCAACGAGTTGGTTTTCTTGAAATCAAAAGACGAAAAACACCCTAAGATTGTATCAAAAACCGTTATCGGCCATTAGTTATATTACACTACAACAATCCAAAAATGCTATACATACTTATTATAATCGTCAGCGCAATAGCGCAGTACTTAGGGCCGTGGTGGACGATGCCCGTGGTTTGTTTTTTGCTTTGTGGCTGGAAATCTAAAACCGCCAGAGGGGCTTTTGGTGTAGCCTTTGCCGCAGTTGCAACTCTTTGGCTTGCGTATGCTCTTTTTATAGACAACGCAACCGCTGGCATTATGACCCAAAGAATGACGGCACTATTCTTTAAAGGACAGCCCTATAATGCCTTGCTTTTTTCGGCCACAGTTATCGTAGGGGGTACTGTTGCAGGTTTTGCGGGCATGGCAGGCTATTTTTGTAGAGTAGCATTTGTGCCAACACAAAAAGCCTGAAAAAACATAGGAGTCGTGAGTATATATTACGGTGTCGTGAGTCAAATACAATGCTCTTAATCCATAAATTATCGAAATTAAAACACCGTATTAGTTTTGAATAAATACTTAAATGAAGTACTCTAAGATTTATAAGTAGTCTGATTTGTAACAGAAATTATGCAGTTGATTAGCTATGTCAAAATAAATAACTTTAAAGGTTTTGGAGAAAACATCACCATTGATTTTAGCCAGCCATCTGTATTGATTGGTCCCAAAAATTCAGGAAAAACTACTATACTACAAGCCTTAGCGATGTGGAGTTTTGGTATTAAGACTTGGTTTAGAGAAAAAAGACAGGGTAAAAGTAAAATAGGAACAAGCATCAACCGCCTGAATATTACGCAAGTACCAATCAAAGAAGCAAAGTATTTTTGGCAAAATGCAAAAGTACAGTAAATACCAAGTTGAAGATTACGGTAGGTTTGGTGGCGAAATATGCGAGTGTACCATCATATTTACATATTTCAATTCAGAGTCAATCTATTGTTTTCCAGACCAATTGATGTTGAATACTTCTGGACTTTTGGCTTATGCCAGTGGCTTAGATATGAAAATTTTGTACCCCATGTCAGGAATTGCTCGTAAAGAGCCGCTGATTGCCGAAAGGCGGATTGACGTGCTAATTGGGCTCGGTAACGGGCTTGATACAAAAATTATTCAATATCAAATTAAGTACTTTCATTTTCTGGTATATTTTGAAGTAATTGCCTTGCCGTCTGTTCCTGTAACTGTAAAAGTATAATTATTGGCGTTGTCCCAACTATAACTGATATTCGCTTTTTGGTTGTTTACCAAATAATCAAGCGAATAAGCATTTGTACCCGTTGTCTTAAATATCGCTATCGAAGCACCTTTGAGCGGGTCGCCTGGTGGCCTAATCGGAAACATCTTGGCTTGTGGAAATACTTGATTTTCGGGTGCTGTCGTAGCCGGATCAAGCGACACATTGCCTCGCATTGCCCCAATCATGTAAGGATAAGTAGTTGTACCATGATAGTGATACACGCCATTAGCCCCGATATGGCCATGGTATTGATCAAGAGTTTGCATGGCCGAGCCATCGGGTTCTTTAGTGCCATAGACCGCAAAGCCGTCTAAGGCGTAAGCAATAGGTAAGTTACTGCTGGTAGCTTGCAAGTGTATGGGCGAAATATGATAGTGATAGTCGTCGGCTTTGCCACAATGGCCACCCCATTGGTCAAGTTCACCTATCAAAAATGAGTCTTCACCACGGTTATTGAGTGGATTGAAAATCGGAATACCGTTGGCTGCAATAGCAATCGCCCCTTTCATAAAGTTAGTTTTGGTGCTGAGTGGGTTCGTTGAAAGCGTAGGCCCAAGTGGTATAGACCAAGCGTTACTGCCCGTATAAGGCTGATTAGTAGGTACTTGCTGCTGCCAATTTATGATACCAACCATCATATTGTGGGCTGGCAAGCCGTTGGACTCAATATAAAAATAAGTATTGTCCCAGCGAGTTGTAACCAATGGTTTGTAAGGGGCAAAGGCAGTAGCCATCGTAGCTGGGTCAGATTTAAGGCTGCTTACAACAGTATCTACGATTGTCTTTTGGCAAGCAAACATCAACAAAACCATCGAAAACGCCAAAGCTGGTTTGAGGTAGTGGACTTGAAAACCCAATCGCAAGCTAATTAACAAAAATACCATTGTCAGAATACCACCAAACAAAACAGCATCGGTCATCAATTTGGGCTGGGTAGGCTGTTGTACATTGAGGCTCTTGATTCGTACAGACTGCCTTTCGAGATAGTTTTTATCGACCCAAGAAAGGGCATTGACAGGTAGTGATATTGTTTTGTGTCGTAAATCAAAAATATGTACTTTACCATTATCAGAAAAAAGAAAATCACCTTTAGCTGCTATGCTTTTGTCGGTATATCGCCATGCTCTTGTACTTTCAGTCGTTTGGGGGTTATTGTGGGCAACCAACAGAATAGGTGCAGCTATTAGCAAAACAAGGAGGACGGTTCGCATGAATGTTTGTTAGGTTAATGAAAGTAGTAAGACACTAATCACCACTATCAATACAAACGCCAAATGACCTAACATATTTGAATTGAAAAAAATAACCGCTATTTCTTTAATTTACTTAAATCCAATTCAAAACCCAGTAGCACATCTTCGCCTGAGAGTATCTTATCAAAACCTGTAACAAGCTGTATTTCGCCGTTCTGACGATAAACATACACTGTTTCTTGGGCTGGAAAAACAAGCCATGCCAATAGGCAGCCGTTGGCTATCCATTCGTCTTGTATTTTGCGGCGGGCTTCTTTGAGGTCGTCAGTTTCGGACATAAGTTCTAAAACAAAATCGGGGCAAAGTGGTGGAAACTGCCGCTGCTCTTTGGCTGTCAGAGCCTCCCAACGTAGGTGCGACACATAGGCAACATCGGGCGAGCGCACCGCCGAAGACGGCAATCTGAATGCAGTCGATGAATCGAAACAAACCCCAAAATTGTTTGTCCTGTTCCAAATTCCAAACTCAATAATCAGTTCAAAATTTAGTTGTCCTGTTTTTCCTCCTGTATTTGGCATCACTAAAATATTTCCTTGTACATCACGTTCAAAACTAAGGCCATCGTTTTGCTGGCAAAAGTCAAAAAACTCGTCATCGTCAAAACCAAAACGTTTTTCTATTTCTAAAATAGTATTCATTGTTATACGTTTAAATTACAAGTGCAAAATACCAAACTGAATCTTGAATACCAAATTTGCGATTTATTTTAGTACATAAATCCCCTTCTGATTGGTGGTTTTGTATCGATTGGCAAGTTGGGGAATATGTTTAAAAATTTTGGTCATCGTATTGGTTTTGTCAATGACATATTTGGGAGGGTCAGCTGTAAAGTTGTCGTAAATACTAATGACACTTTGGTAGTTTTCGGGATTTTCTAAGTCATATTGTGCTAAGTCCCAGTTGAGATAAGGTGTTGCTGGAAAATTATCTCGGTATTCGCCTTCATCGTTTCCGATAACTAATATCCTTTGGTTTTTGATTTCGATGGGTAATTGCTTGGTTTGAGTTCGTAGATTATCCAATCGTGCTACCGTCCAGCCTGATGTCGGGTTTGTTAGAGCGCTATATTGAAGCCCAAAAATACCCAAAAATATAACGAACGTAAGTAGCTCAGAGAGCCAAAGGCGGCGTTTTGAGAGTAAAAAAAAGTTGTTAGCAAAAAATACGATCGGCGGCAAAAGTACCATAAACTGCATGGGTGCAATGTACGGCATCAAGACGACAGTAAGCATACCCATTATAAACCACAACATCATTATTTGCTGAACGCGACTTTGATAATTGGTAAATCGTCCAAACGAAACTGTTCTAAAAAAACCCAAAACCCCAATTAAAACAGGTATAAAAAACACTACTATAACCGCCTGGAACGAGTTTAAATTGTATTGACGTGTCTGAAAAATAGAGAATAACAGATTTCGATTGAGTGAATCAGAGGCATTTTGAAAAAAGAAAAATATTAAAGTAAGCGCAATTGGAAACAAAAATCCAAAAATAGCCAATGCGTGTAGCCGAATAGTTGCACCTGTATAGATGAACAACACTAAGACTATCCAGACCAAAAAAACAACGGAAGGAATATAAAAAAGTGTGGCCATACTCAGGTAAAAACCTATTTCAAACACATCTTCGGTTACGCCTTCTCTCTGCATCTGTTTGGTAAGTCCGCCCAGAGCAAGCAATATAAATGTAGTAGAAATGAGAGCTGGCGAAAGTGTGCTAAAATCGAAAGAAATATTAGCAAAAAGCAAGTACAAAAAAGCTGGTACATAGTTGCGCTCACTAAAAAACTGCCGCTCTTGACCCAAATAATTAAAATACAATGCTTGAAAGATAGTCAGAATAGCAGCAATGAGTTGATATGCTACCTGCGACCGCCCAAAAAAAGAGTCGATGAGCCAATATACAACGGCCGAAAGTGGGCTTAAATTGTCCCAAATATCTCGATAAAGCATGAATCCTTGTCCCATTTTTTCGCCTATCAGCATCCACTGTAATTCTGGTATGAGCAAGGGAAGAGGATAAAATAAAAAAGGCAGACGCATCAAGCCCAGTAAAGCTACAAGGCTAATCCAATGGTAATTTGCGTTTACTTTAAAAAAACTAAGCATGATTCTTTCGATGTATGATGTAGGGTATATGATGTATAAAAAGAAATTTCATACATCATATACCCTACATCATACACATCTTTAAACTTATTCCCACTCTATTGTAGCTGGGGGTTTTGATGAAATATCATAAACCACACGATTGACACCTTTTACTTTATTGATAATTTCGTTGGATATATCGGCCAAGAAACTATACGGCAAATGCGCCCAGTCTGCCGTCATACCGTCCACGCTGGTTACGGCTCTGAGGGCTACTACCCGCTCGTAAGTACGCTCGTCGCCCATAACACCTACACTCTGCACAGGCAGCAGCATCGCTCCTGCTTGCCAGACTTCGTTATACAAGCCGCTGGTTTTGAGGCCATTGACAAATATGGCATCTACTTCTTGTAAGATAGCGACTTTGTCGGCGGTAATGTCGCCCAAAATTCGGATAGCTAACCCTGGCCCAGGAAACGGGTGACGCTGTAATATTGAATTGTCGATACCCAGCGCACGGCCAACGGCTCGTACTTCGTCTTTGAAGAGTGTATTGAGCGGCTCAACGATTTTGAGTTTCATAAAATCGGGCAAGCCGCCTACGTTATGGTGCGACTTGATGGTAGCCGACGGCCCTTTGACCGATACCGATTCTATTATATCTGGGTAAATCGTACCTTGTCCCAACCATTTAATGTCTTCTAACAAATGTGATTCTTGATCGAAAACATCAATAAACGCCTTGCCGATGGCTTTACGTTTGGCTTCGGGGTCGGTCAGATCTTTGAGAGCAGTATAAAACTGGTCGGTCGCATTTACGCCCTTGATGTTCAGCCCCATGTTTCGGTATGAATGTAGTACCGACTCAAATTCGTCTTTGCGAAGTAAGCCATTATCGACAAAAATACAAAAAAGATTTTGACCAATGGCCCTGTGTACCAACGTAGCGGCCACAGTCGAATCGACTCCGCCCGACAGTGCCATCACAACTTTATCGTTACCGAGTTTGGATTTGAGTTCGGCAATGGACGTATCGACAAACGACTCTGATGTCCAGCCTGACGAGCAGCCACAGATGTCGTTTACAAAGTTTTTTAGCAGTATTTTGCCTTCTGTCGAGTGGGTTACTTCGGGGTGAAACTGAATACCATAGGTTTCTTCGTTGTCAATCTTAAAGGCCGCCATTTCAACGCTTTCGGTCGAGCCTATGATTTTAAAATTATCGGGCAGCGACACTATCGTATCAGCATGAGACATCCAAACTTGACTTTGGTCGGACAAGTCCTTGAAAATAGTCGTTAGTCCAGAGTCGTTAGTCGTTGGGTATTGGTCTTCTTTAATTCTTAATTCATAATTCTTAATTCTTAATTCGGCTCGTCCGTATTCTCGAAGTTTAGACGCTCGTACTTCACCGCCGTTCATTTGCGCCAGCATTTGTGCGCCATAACAAACACCTAAAACAGGCATTTTACCTCTAAATGGCTCTAAATCAACTCGTGGCGAGTCGGCATCTCGTACCGAGCAAGGGCTACCCGACAATATCAGTCCTTTGATGTTGGGCGTAATGGCAGGGATTTTATTATAAGGGTGTATTTCGCAATAAACATTCAACTCACGTACTCTGCGGGCAATGAGCTGGGTATATTGTGAGCCAAAATCTAAAATCAGTATTTGTTCGTTCATAAAGTAGCGGTGTGCCTCACAAAACTTAGTTTATTGGCTGTAAGTTGCTTATCAAGTATAAATTTCAATATTTCTTTTTTTACAGACATCAATAAAGTCTTTGGCGTTAAAAGTCAATAAATAATCAATTTTAAAAGAGTCGTCTGAGAGAATTTGTCTTAAAATTATATCAACTAAGCTAAAATAACGCTTCCCAATACTTGAATATTCAAACGCTAACTCCAAAGCTCTTTCCTTGTAATCTTTGTCATCAATTAGAGTTACATTTGATTTACGCACAAAAATTTCAAACGGCTTCATGTACTCTTTTCGTTTTGCAAATCTTGTGTTAATGGTCTCGTACAATACTGGCCATGGGAGTAATATATTTTGATTTTCAGTTAAGTCTATAATCTCATTGGCTTTACTAAAAAAAGTATCTCTCGGCTCATAGAGTGCAAACCAAAACCCTGTGTCTGCAATAATATTTTTGGCCATAACTTAATAATCTATTGACTGCTCGGCGTTGGTTGAAGCATAGCCCTCCCAAGGGGCTGATTTTCTGTTTCCAATGACAAAGACACCTACGTTTGTTTTTTTTTCATCATCTCGCCATATCAAATACACTCGGTCTGTTTTGTTAAATTTCACACTTGCTTCCAAATCTTTTTTGATTTCGTCTTTGGGGTTATCTGTCTTACAAATATGCTTAAACATAGCAAAACTGTCGCCGCACTCTTTTGCATGGTATTTATCAAGCCAACTGTAAAGCGAATTATAGTCGCCTTTCAATCCTAAATCGTAAGAAAGCCAAAATGTTTTTTCCGTATTCATTTCATTTTTTCTATTTTGATTTTTTTCAATAAAGCACAAATTTACGCATCAATTTTCTCAACTACTAAATTATGGTTGGTATAAATACAAATATCAGCCGCAATGTGCAGGCTTTCACGTACCATTTCTTCGGCGGTGAGGTGTGTGGCGTGTTTTTTGAGAGCAAGGGCCGCCGCTTGTGCATACATTGAGCCAGAGCCAATAGCCGCCACTTGGTTGTCGGGTTCGAGTACGTCGCCTGTTCCCGAAATTACTAATAGTTCGTCTTTGCAGGCTACAATAAGCATGGCTTCGAGTTTGCGTAAATAACGGTCAGTGCGCCAGTCTTTGGCGAGTTCGATGGCCGCCCGTTTGAGATTACCGCCATAGGCATTGAGTTTTTCTTCAAATCGCTCCAAAAGCGTAAAAGCGTCAGCAGTTGAACCTGCAAAGCCTGTTAGTACCTTACCGCCCATGAGTGAGCGTACTTTTTTGACATTGCTTTTGGCAACGGTATTACCCATCGTAGCCTGCCCATCGGCACCAAGCGATACTTGACCATTATGAACGATTCCGACGACGGTTGTAGCGTGTATTTTTTCCATTAAAAATTTATTCTTGATTAAATTATTTCAACTAAATCGCTGTTTTCTAACTGATTAGTAACTCTTAGTAGTTGGTCGTTTAGTGTTTTTTAGTTCTTCGTTTATTTATACGGGTTTACCGAAGCCATCGCTCCAAGCGATGCCTTCGGTTCGGTTTCAAACAACATCTATCTTCAAACTTTCGGTAATCCATCGTGCCAAATTAGGATTCAACTGAGCATCAATCCAAAGTTTCATAGATATTAAAAATCTGTATGATTTACTTTACGTGAAGCAAACGCAAGACAAGCATAAATATCTTCTAACTGTAAGTCAGGCAGTTCGTCTGTTACAATTTGAGATGCTGAAATACCATTTGCCAATAAATCTAAAACATCAGCAACACGAATCCGCAGCCCTCGTACACAGGGCTTGCCACCGCACTGCTCTGGATTTATCGTTATCCGTTGATTGATTGAATTACTCATTTTAATTGATAACTAAATAGCTCTATCTGTTCACACCACAAAGCTAACACATTTATTCTTTTTTCTTTTTCAAAGTAATAATCACCGTACTATTTTTACCTTTTTCATCTTTTTTTATATCAATTGTCGCAATATCTTCTGGTTTTATCTTTTCCATTTCAACTTTTGAAATTTCTTTATCGCCCAAGTAATAGACAATATTCTCATCTAAAAAATCGGTTTTGAGTTTAATATCTGGCATTTTATCAATCTTAAAACTCTTGGCTTTTTTTGTCGTAATTACAATCACTCCATTTTTTGCTTTTTCACCATATTTTTCGGTTGCCTGAATATCTTTCCAGACTTGCATTGAAACTATATCTTCTGGTTTCAACCCATCAAACACCTTATCTGTTTCAATAATTTTACCATCAATCACATACAGTGGTTTTTTGTCGCCAAACAACTTAGAATTATGGGGTGTAAGAACAATTTTCGTCCCTTCCCCATTAGCTGTTTTTTCAATATCTTCTTTCCAGAGCGGCTGAGGCACTGGTGAGACATCGTTTAAGGACGTTTTATGATTGGTTGCCTTCTCCAACATAAAATTAACAGGTAAATTATATCGTACTGCCACAGGTTTACCCATCTGTTGGCCTGGTCTCCATTTGGGCATAATGCTCACCACTCGCACGGCTTCTTCATCGCAACCAAAACCAATACCTTTCAAGATTCTGATATTACTCGTTTCGCCAGTTTTAGAAATATCAAATTGAACAAAAACCTTACCCTGCACATTGGCACGGGCGGCTGCGGCTGGGTATTTTATATTTCTACCCAAAAACTGCATCAAGGCTCTCGTACCACCCACAAACTCTGGACTTTCCTCTACATCTATAAAAACTACATCGGCTGTATTTTGGGTAGAATCCACTGGTGGCACGGGTGGTGGCGAGCTGTCTGTATTGCCAACTACCACAATCTCAGACAGTTGGTGAGGTTCTCGTTCCATCATTACCGTCATTTTTTCTTTTTTAACTACCCGCTCCTCGGCCTTGAAACCTACAAAACTAAATACCAACGTTTTATTTTTTTCGACATTGATAATAAAATTGCCCCGTACATCGGTTGATGTACCCGAAGTACCGTTTTTGACAACAACCGTAACGCCTGCCAAACCGACCCCATCTTGACTAACGACTTGGCCTCTGACCGTGATTTTTTCTGATAGGTTTTCTATCGGAGTGTTCACTCGTGCGGCCACGAGCGTAATAAGCAAGCCCAGCAAAGGCAACGCCAATAGGTACCGTCCCAGTACCCAGCGTGAAGAACGTTTTTGATACAACATTTTGATTCTGTTTTTAAGTGTTAAACTATCTAAAAATGAATTGGTAAGCGGAATAGCCTCGACCTGAAACACATAACCAAACAATTTATGAGCATAATTTTGTCGGTCGCCAATATCGGTTTGGTCGTCAGCTAAGTATTCGTGGATTTGGCGCAAACTACGTTTATAAAAAATCAAAAGCGGGTTGAACCACAGCACGATATGGACAATTTCGGCCAATATCAAGTCAAAACTATGACCTTGCTGGGCGTGGATAGTTTCATGGCTCAAAACGGTATCAAAATATTTTTCATAGTCTTTTGGATTGATTACCAACCACTTAAAAAAAGAAAATGTAGGTACTTGAGCATCGGGCGTAAGCGTAATCGTCTGGCTATCGACATCAAAACGCTCGGACTGTTTGATGATATTGATAATCAAGTACAACTGCCTCACAAACCGAATGACCATCAATAGCACACCGATTGAGTACAAAATCCAGCCTAATTGTAGCCAATCAAAGGGCGGTTCTTCTTGGGTAATTATAAAGTTTTGGGGTATTTCAGAGGTCAAGCCGTTTAGGCTCGCCTCAACGACCGGCATCGGCTCATTAGACAACTCAATAAGCGGACACACAAGCGATAAAAATAGGGCTGTTAATAGATAAAAACGGTTGAATATAAAGTAGGTATGGTGCCGCAGAATGAGCCAATAAAACCCATAAAAAGCCGCAATGCCAGCACTGGCTTTGAGTAAATAAGGTAGATTTTCCATTTTAATTACTGAGTGAGTGGGTGATTGAATGAGTGAATTTATACTAATGACCAGATTTCAAGAGTGCAATAATCTCATCTGCATCGGCCAAGTTTAGGTTTTTGTCTTGCATAAAAAACGATACTAACTCTTTGATCGAGCCATCAAAATAGCTATCTACCAGCTTGTTAGTAACTTGAGACCGATACTGTTCTCGACTCACGACTGGAAAATACGCAAAGGTTTTGCCGCTCACGGCTTCATGGTCAAGAAACCCTTTTTGTTCTAAAATTCTAATAAAAGTCGAGACTGTATTATAAGCAGGTTTGGGTTCGGGTAGCTGGTCTATCACGTCCCAGACCACACCTCGCTCTATTTGCCACAGTACTTGCATAATCTCTTCTTCGGCTTTGGTAAGTTCTTTGTTCATTTATTTATTTTTTTGCAATCACTTCTTCCAACACTTTTATCAAATCCCGTCCCTCGTTTTGGCTGGCACGTGGTGGCTGTATTGCCCCAAAGTTACCGTGTCTATCAATCACAAAATAGCTCGGAATACCATTTACGTCGTACGCTTTTGATACTGTATTTTGCAAGGCTTTTTCGGCCCAAAGATTTACTCCCGTTATTTGATGTTGGGCAATGGCCTTGCGCCAATTAGCCTCGTTTTCGTCCACCGATATATACAAAAAAACGATGTCTTTTTGGTCTTTAAAATGCTCCTTTATTTTTTTAGACGGTTTCATTTCGGCAATGCACGGGCCGCACCAACTCGCCCAAAAGTCCATCAAAACAACTTTACCTTTAAAATCAGACAATTGCACTATTTTACCAGTAGTATCTTTCAAACTAAACGATTTAGCAGGTTTTCCAACAGCGAAAGTGAGTTTGGTTTCAACTGCACTTTTTATTTGTCTTACATAAACACTTGTTGGATAGTCGGTAACAAAGCTATCATATTTTTGTCTCACATCGTCATTCATTCCAAAATACCCAATCAAACCCAGAAGGTTTTCAGCGTTATATCTTTCTGCAAATTTTGGGTGATAGAATAGTTTAAACCAGCTATGTTCATTTGTTATAAACCCTTTTTTGGGATAATTGGCCATCGTTTGAACATCCATCATTTGTAAACCAACCAATGAACCCAAGAATTGCCTATACAAAGACGTTTTGGCCGTAGTATCGTTTTGAGTAGGCAAATTAACAACTATTTTTTGGCGTAAATCTGGTTTTAGGTTCATAAAGCCACTATCTGTATTTGCTCCCTTTCCATAGTTTATTTTCCTATAAATTGGTGTGAGCATCTGAAACCTAACCATTCCAATTGTTTCAGCCGACCACATTTTATAAAAAATAGGACTTACATTATTTTTATACTTTTCTAATATATTAAATTTCAGTGTTTCGACACTATCCAAATAAGCATACAGGTTTTCGATGGGTTCTTTCATTAGTTTTTGAGTACGTTCACCCCAATTTCGTTTGATGTCCATTTCGTTATAATCTTCTTTGTAATAATTAAATTTCGCCGCCGACTTGCCCTCATATTGTAATGTTTTCCAAAAATCTTTGGCATCAAAGCTCATCGCTACCACATCGTTTGGCTCAACGATATGTAAGTTTAACGACATGGCTTCTAAGCCTTCTGGATTGCCATACAAAAAACTCATATAAGCCACATCGTCAATAGTCGTCTTGAAAACAAACGAATCGTTGGCATCTAACGTAATTTCTTTTACATCAGCCTCCCGACCCATTTGGTCGACAGTAAACTGAACGGTTCGGGCTTGTGGGTTTTTTATTTTTCCACTAATCACAACGTTTTGGCCAACGGCCGCATAACACAACAACAATGTTAAAAATTGAAATAATCGTTTCATGGTTTTTGATTGTTTGAGGGTGAAAGAATTGATTTATTTTTCAAATATATTATATATAATTTAATTATTTATACAATTACTAATTATTTAATACAAAGTAATAACTAAATATTTAGTTAAACAAATTATTTCAACTAGATTTTTAGTTATTCTTAAAAAAACCATATAATTACGCCTTTGTTGGTGTTTTCACCAACAAAGGCAGTAAAAGGCTTTTGTCATTCCGAAGTATGAGGAATCTGCGAGCAAACTATCAAGCGGAAACACCTAAATTCACCAACAAAGGCAGTAGTGGAAGTCTTCGCTTTGAGCGAAGACTTCCACAGAACAAAATAAGTTAATTTTCTTCCAAGAGTTCTAAAATATCTCTCAGGTCATCGAAGTTTTTGTAGCCTGGGCGTTCTTCTTGGCTGCCACGCAGGGCTATACCAGCGCAGGGCAAGGATAGTACATTTTGAGGTGTAACGCCAAAGCCCAGCAAAATATTAAATTGATTGGAAAGTAGAGTCAAAAAGTCAGGCCAATCGCCGCTAAGTGTCGTTTCTTTATGAGATTCTAACAAAAAATAATCAACTAAGTCTGAATGTTTTTCACAAATACCGAAAATAGTGTCTGCATCTTGATTGGCTTCTATGCTCAAAATGAGCGGCTTGTCGTTTGCTAATTTTATTTTTTGCAACAATTCTATATTATTAACTTGAATAACATCGGGGTTATATTTTCCGATAATCTCTAAAAAACCAGTATCTAAGGTTTCGACCTCAACTACAATTTTTACACCCGACACCCAAGCCCTAATATCTTTCAATTTTTGTGAGCTAATGTAATTTTCGCTTTTATCATCAATCACAAAACCGAGCATATCTACCCCCATGCCAGCACAATACCGAGCATCTGATAGATTGGTAACATTACTAATTTTTACTTTTGTTTGTAAAGCCATTTATCCGTTATCAGTTAATGTCGTTTAGTTAAGAGAATAAGTGGTTTGTGAAGACACAAACCACGGTAGCCAACCGAGTTTGGTGTCTTCACCGAACTCTTGACTAAACGATGTTGATTTATCATTTACCATTTACGCATTTACCTCCCAAGCAGTTCAATCATATACCCATCTGGGTCTTCAATAAATATTTGTCTGAGGCCATCTGGTCGAGTTTTTGGTGGTTTGAATGTCGTTTTATGAGTTGTCAAATATTTGTGCCATTCGTCTAAGTCGGGTACTTCCAACGCAAAATGGTTACTACGAGAGCCAGACCAAACGGCCTCTTGCCGTCCAGCAATCAAATGTAATTCTTGATGTTGCCCTAACCTAAACCAAGCACCGTCAAAGTCAAATGCAGGTCGTGGTAGTTGTTCAAACTGCATAATCTGGGCATAAAACTGTACGCTTCGAGTTAAATCAGCAGTGTGTAGCGCAACATGATTTATTGAGGTTGTTTGGGGCATAATTTTAGTGCTAACTCATCAATCGTCCCAGCGAATTGTCATACAAATCTTGGGCTTCGGTGGTTGATATAATTACTTGACTATCAACTATAAAATCAGTTTTAGTAACTTTACCAATCAGTGCGTGTGGAATTTTGAGGTCTGCTCCCAAGTGTTTCTGAAACTCACCTTGTTTATCTAAACTCACCGACACAACCACACGGCTTTGCGCTTCGCCAAACAAATAGGCATCGATTCTAAAATTATCGTCAGTTGTTACCTCAAAGCCCAGTTCTCGAGGCAGTACCGACTCGGCGAGTGCCACAAAAAGCCCACCGTCCGACACATCGTGGCATGAGTTTATCAATTTGTTTTCAATCAAGCTACGAATACCCGACTGTAAATCAAATTCTGTATTCATATCAAAATACGGTGCTGGCGAGGCTTTGATTTTGCAGTAGCTATACAGATATTCAGACGAAGCAATGTCGTTTTGAGACAAACCGACCAAATATATTAGGTCGCCTTCGTTTTTAAAGTCAAGCGTCATAAGATTTTCGGGTTTTTCCAACAAACCAATCATACCGATTGTCGGTGTCGGAAACACAGGGCCATCGTCTGAACTTTGATTATAAAAACTCACATTGCCACCTGTAACTGGCGTATTAAACTTTCGGCAAGCCTCGCCCATACCCTTAACGGCATTGACAAACTGCCAATAAACCTCTGGTACATAAGGATTTCCAAAATTTAGATTATTGGTTACAGCCAATGGCTCTGCGCCCGTGCAAGATAAATTTCGTGCAGCTTCGGCTACGGCTATTTGTGCGCCAACAAAAGGGTCAGCGTTTACATATCGGGCGTTACAGTCCACTGTCATAGCAATAGACCGCTGATAGTCGGGGCGTTTGATATCTCTGATTCTGACCACAGCCGAGTCTGACGGGCGATTGGTGCTTTGGTTGGCCGTACCTACTGTTGAGTCATATTGTTCATAGACCCATTTTTTGGAAGCAATATTTGGGTGGCTCAATAAATGGCGGGCAACAGCCCCCAACTCCAAAGAAGAGTTTAAGTCTGGAATATTGTTTATATCAAATTTCTTAAATTCTTGAAAATACGCAGGTTCACGGTATTCACGGTGGTTTTGTGGTGCGCCGCCGCCCAAAACAAGATCATCGGCGGGTACATCGGCAATGAGCTGGCCATGCTGAAAGAAATGCAGACGGTCGCCTGCCACGACTTCGCCAATTTGGGCGCAATGTAAATCCCATTTATCAAAAACGGCCTTAATATCGGCTTCTTTGCCTTTTTCGACAACTACCAACATACGCTCTTGCGACTCCGATAATAATATTTCCCAGCCTTTCATGTTGGCTTGGCGAGTAGGTACTTTGTCTAAGTCTATAATCATACCGTGCTTACCTTTGGCCGACATTTCGGAAGTTGAGCAAATAATACCTGCCGCTCCCATGTCTTGAATACCAATCACAAGCCCCGATTCTATGATTTCGAGGCTGGCTTCGAGCAATAGTTTTTCCATAAATGGGTCGCCTACTTGTACGGCTGGTAGTTTTTCGGACGACTTGGCCGAAATATCCTCAGAGGCAAAACTTGCGCCTCCAATGCCGTCTTTGCCAGTAGCAGAGCCGACAATAAAAACAGGATTACCAACTCCGTAGCTGATAGCAGAAGCCATTTTGCCTACTTCTAAAATTCCTGCCGAAAATGCGTTTACTAATGGATTGGTATTGTAACATTCATCAAAAAACACCTCACCACCCACAGTCGGAATACCAAAAGCGTTGCCATAGTCGCCAATGCCTTTGGTTACGCCCTTGACGAGCCATTTGGTTTTGGCCAAATCTGGATTGCCAAATCTGAGGGAATTCATTTGGGCAATAGGCCGTGCGCCCATTGTAAAAATATCACGATTAATCCCCCCTACCCCAGTTGCTGCACCCTGATAAGGCTCGAGTGCCGAGGGGTGATTGTGCGATTCTATCTTGAAACAGCAAGCTAAACCTCCGCCAATATCCACCAAGCCAGCGTTTTCTTCGCCTGCTTTGGCCAACATTCTGTCCGAATCGCGAGGTAGGGTTTTGAGCCAAACGATTGAGTTTTTATACGAACAATGCTCCGACCACATCACCGAAAATATACTTAATTCAGTAAAATTGGGCGTACGAGCTAATATTTGAGCTATTTTTTCAAACTCTTCGGGCAAGATGCCTAATTTTTTAGCAGTTTCAACAGTTGGGAGTGCTTCCAAAGTTTTTTAATGGATAATGTAAAATGGATAATGAATAATTGTGCGGCTGATAGACAGCACAAAAATAGGGTTATTCGTGCTGAATCGAAAATTTTAAAAAAAAATAGTCTGAAAATATTGCCAAAATAAAAAACCTTCGTACTTTTGCAACTCGAAACGGAAACGACTTTGAATTTAGAGAGGTGGCAGAGTGGTCGATTGCGGCGGTCTTGAAAACCGTTGACTGTTAAAGGTCCGGGGGTTCGAATCCCTCCTTCTCTGCGTATAGCACAACAAAACCGCTGTAAGTCAAGTACTTACAGCGGTTTTGTTGTTTTAAGTGAAACATTAGTGAAACACTTGCCTTTTTTAATTCAAATTGAAAGCTGTTTTTGACAAATCAATAGATAACTTTTGTATCAACTTCGGCTCAATAGCAAGGTGTAGTGCCGTCTGCATCGTGTCGGAATCATAACTCCAAAGCAAACTATTCATACGGTGTTCTGGGGTCTTGTAGGTTTTAGTATTATTGAAAAAACCAGTAATACCATTGTAGGCCCACCAGCTTGACATTTCATTGGCATCTTGCTGACCTACGCCTTCGTAGCAATATTCAATGACAGATTTTACTACATTCTGTTTACGAGTGCTGATCACATCTTTGTATGGCTTTCCAGTCTTCAAGTTTTTTATCTCTTCGGCTTCAAAAAATAAATTGCCGATGTAGTCAAAAAATTGTCGTTGTGAAAGCTGCGTTTTCGCCAAATGCTCAAACCCACTTTGAGCGCAATGCTGATTTGACTCAATTACATTCAAAATCTCCAACGCCTTAGTCGTATTGTTCTTGACATTAGCCGTATGTTTGATGGATATTTTATTTCTGCAATGTTTCATGGACAACTGCAGCGTATTATTGCAAACCACACGAACACAAGTAAAATACGCTTGTACTGACATTAGCCCATCGTGTCCGTTTGACAAAACTAAATACTGATAGTTCTCGTCGTTTCCATTTACTACGATAGGGGTTTTGACTTTTGCACAAATAAACACCTTTGCACCTCCGTTTAAGGCCCCAGCAGTTTCAATCAACAGGTCGCCTTTTTTAACAACTTCGTCAAGTAAATTTAACGCTTCATAATTTTGTAAAATTGTGTAGCTTCTTCCTACACAATCGCCCAAAATATGATTGGTGTCTGTTCGATAAGTGAAAAAAGATTTTTCGGATATTACCTCCGTGTTATCGGGTAATCGGTGAATGTTTGGCAAACTTCGTACTTCAAAGTTCAAGCCACCATGCTGTAAAGCATCTTTCGTAGTCATTACGTTTTCGAGAACTGTACCGATTCCATGCCATGCAGGTTGCCGGTACGACACAAAATCTTGTGCCGATTTAATTAAATGTCCCATGATTTTTTAAAGTTTTTAAATTTTGTAGTTTAATATACACTACAAATATAACAATATTATTAACATTAAAAAAATATATTATTATTTTCTTTTTAATTAAAAACAAAATACCTAAAATTGCAAACTTAAATAACTGAAAATCATGCAAATACAAGTAAATAAAGGTCTTTCAGATTTGCCAACTATTTTGTTGTCTGAGGTTTTGCCAATTCAAAAAAAATTAAAAAAATTGTCAGAGTCTAATTACAAAAAACTAAAAGAGGCCGTTATACAAAAAGGCTTCTGTTTTCCTGTTTTTTTGTGGCAAAACGAGCAAAAATATCATTTACTTGACGGACATCAACGGCAAATTTTGTTTGAACGTGAACAATGGAATGTACCAGTACCATACGTGTTAGTCGATGCTGATTCGCTCACAGATGCCAAAGAAAAGCTGCTGCTTTGCACGTCCCAATTTGGCACTATTACCATGGATGGGCTGGCAAATTTTGGTGTAGATTTAGATTGGACCTGGGTAGAAGGTTTTGTAAACTTTGATGCTTTACCGATATTGGATTTTATGGACTTGAAAAATACAGAAAACTACGAACTCAAACAGCCAGAATACGAAAGACCAAAACCTAATGATAAATCCAATATTTGCAAATGTCCTAACTGCGGACATGACTTTGAGCCAAAATAGTTTTGGACTTATCAAAGACCCCAAAAAAATATACAAACCAAATGCCGATTTGTCTTTTGTGCCTTTTATATCCAAACGGCTTTATGCACCCAATACCATTCCGCATTTTTATATGTGGGACACACATTTTGCGCCTATCATGCAAAAACAGGGCTACTTGAAAGTTCTTGAAAAGGCAAAAGAGGCGGGTGTAAAGTATATTTGTCAAACAGATTTTTCAGTTTGGCATTTTCAGTCAGCACAGCAAAAAGACTGGGCAATAAAAAAAAATACAGAATGCTACTTACTTGATTTACAGTATAATATTCAGCCGTTTTTTAATTTTAATGTAGTAATAGAACAGTACTTCAAGTTCTATTTAGAGCATTACCCCAAAAACTTAGGGGCTATTTTGATAGATTTTAACCATTCACACCAAAGCGAAGGTATTACTTTGGGTGAGTACGTCAAACGTGAAACTCGGGCTATGCAGTTTCTTGTAGATAATTTTGACTTTGAACTATGCTTTGTCTTTTCTGGCAAAAAGCAAGTACCTACGCCATGGATTCCATTTTTTAATCTTATCAAACAAAAAGCCAAAATTATACCAATGCCTACCGAGATGGCCGTGCTTCATGCCATGCGAAAAAAATACTATCCAAAACGCAAATAGTAATTTTCTAATATCTCAATCGCTTCTTGATTCATAGCATTGACATCAATCCCAATAGAACTGTAAAATGCCGCTCGTGTCTTTGACTGACTTTCATGTGCTATTTGCAATGTTCTTTGTTCGGCTTGCGTAAATTCAATTACAAAGTTTTTAGCAATAGCTAAAGCATTGCCGATGCACTTGTCTTTGATGTATTTTAAGAGTTGCTGCTTTTTTGTTTTCATATTTTTAGTAGATTAGCATCTTTAATTTCTTTGGCACAATCAAGTATTTTGACACTTGATATAAACAAAGCCAAGGCATAGGAACTGCCAAAAGTATCGCCACAAAACTGCTGACCACCTAACGTAAATTTATAAGAAAACCCATTTTTAAGTGTTCGCTTAAATGGATTACCCGACGATGATTTTCCAGTTTCAATTACACTTTGTATAGCTTCAACCTCAACAACAACATTGAGGCTTTCAAGTGTATTTTTAACTGTATGCCAGTTTATTCCTTGCATTTGCATTTGTCTTTGTTTACAAATTTTCACAAGACTACTTAGTGTTTTTACTATTACTATTCCGTCAATTTGTATCATTATTTTGTGCTTTTAAAATTATTTAAACAAATATAACACGTTTTTTTGTTTAATAATAATAATATTGTTAATATTGCAATAAATATTAACAATAAATAAAATGAAAGAAGACACCATAAACAAACTTCAAAAAATAATAGACATCATTGAAGAAGCATCATACGAACTTTGTATTTTGAAGAACACTGTTACATTAGATTCAGAGAAACACATTAAATCAGAGTTTTATGAATCTGAATTTACTTTAACGATGGTAGCAGACGATTTAAGAAATTTGATTGAAGAAAATAAATGACCCACGCAGGATTTTTTGAGGGCATCGGCGGGTTTAGCTTGGGTGCTAAAAAAGCAAAAATAAAAACGCTGTACTATTGTGAAATAGACGAGTTTTGCCAGAAATGGCTCAAAACTTTTTTACCAAAATCAAACTATGAAAAAGACATTGTTACAGCCACAGGTCAGTATGCAGACATCTATACCGCTGGTTTTCCATGCCAGGACATATCACTCGCAAACCCAAAAGGCAAAGGTCTCAAAGGCGAAAGGTCGGGCTTGTTCTGGAACTTTTTTGAACTGGTACGCACGTATAGACCCCGATACGTTGTGCTTGAAAACAGCCCAAATCTACTTAACAGAGGATTTGACGACATACTCATCGCCTTTGACCAAATCGGGTATAATGTTGAATGGCAAGTTATATCAAAGAGGGGTTTTGGATATAACGACAATCGACAGCGAGTTATTGCCGTTGCCTACGCCCACTCGGTCGGACGGCATCACGATAGGGAGGTTTTCGACCCACTCTATTTTGAAAGTTGCCAACAAAAAATTAGGAAAGAAAGGTGGATTTCATTTCAAATTGAGCGAATTACTAACCTACTATCTCTCAGACAAGCCCACGCCCACGCTGTTCAGGCTGATGCAGGGATTTCCAAAAAAATGGCTCAGATAGAAATCGAAGCCTATGGCAACGCTATTTGCCCCGATGTAGCGCAACTTGTCTTTGAACTAATAAAAATACACAACCAATGGAAACCACAGAAGAAAGTTTGATTGATTTATTATATTTTTCGATAGCCGCTCACGGGTTTTCGCTGTATTTGACTGAAAAAATAGAATCTAAACACAAAAAAGTTTTTAAGCACAAGGTCAAACAAACTGGCAAGGCGTATATCAAAGAATTAGAAAAATCGGTAAATATGATTTGGCAAGAACCACGAGACGATAACGATTTAGAAAACAGCGACCAACAAGCAAACTCTTATTTGTTGGTCGAGAATTTCTTGAAAATATCAATGAAAGCTGCCAGAACGCTAACACCCGAAGACCGTGATATATTTAAAAACGAACACGTCGAATTGTTGAAAAAATATAATTTATTGACATAAAAAATAAGTATTCCCGCCTTTGTTGGTGATAACACCAACAAAGGCATAAATCTCTCAAATTATGCCAATTCTCAACTATACAACCAAAATTGATAGTTACAAAACTATCTCTGAAATACAGCAGGCTCTTTCAAAAGCTGGTGTCAATAAGATGATTATTGACAATGAAAATGGTCTTCCCATTTCATTGACTTTTCAAATAAATTGGCATGATTCCCAACTCGCATTTTGTCTGCCGTGTAATTTTCAAGGTGTCAAAAAAGCAATGTCAAAAAGTACAAAAGTTTCTCGAAATCTATGTACTGATGAACAGGCTCTTCGTGTCGGTTGGCGAATAATAAAAGATTGGGTACTTGCTCAACTTGCTATTGTCGAAGCTGAGTTAGCCAGTCTTGCAGAAGTTTTCATTCCTTATGCTATTACAAAGTCGGGAAGTACACTTTATAAGTCGTTAGAAAGTGATTCTCGGCTTCTTTTAAACTGACCGCAAACGATTCGGTATTGTGGCTGAACGGCAAAATTAAAGAGTTTTGACTTGCAAGTAACTGTCCGCCGTTTTCCCGCCTTTGTTGGTCTTATCACCAACAAACTACCACCTTACGTTGTCGGTGATAAGACCAACGAAAAGGGCTTAAAGATGTGGCGGAAATTGAAATACTGATGCTCAATTACTTACGTCCGCCTCAATTGCCACAATACTATGTTGGCGGCTGCTCTTTTGTCGCACGAAAAATAACTTTAAATTATCAAAAATATGAAACTACTTGTAATCGAAAATGACAACTATTGTCAAGATAATTTTGAGGAGTTTATTAGAAGCCTTGTTGATTTGAAAGACATAACAGAAATTATTTACTGTTATGATTCAAAAAAAAATCCTCAAAAAGTCATAGAGTTTTTGAGAGAAGGTACTGATTTTATAACACTTTGTCCTCACGTAATTCACGGAAATCAATGGGAGTCCTTAATTTCTTGGTTTGCATATTACAAAGTCAAAAATTTGAAAGAAATTCATATTCATTATTTACTTGATGATTTTGAAAAAGATTTAATGAGAGCAATTGATTATAGTTTTGTCGATAAGATTTTTGAAATGAAACAAAAAGGTATTGGTTTATTTTTGTCAAAACTTCATTTTTTAGATAAGTTGTTCTGCCTAAAAAAAGTAGATGTTCAACGTTTAAGAGATAGGTCTATAACGATTAGGTAGTCTCTTAGAGTTGCCGCCAACATCTGCATTGGCGAAGGCAGGAAATAGTAGCACTACTGTTCAATTACTTACCAATGCTCAATAGGATTACAAATGTTCAAAATTGGTACTTCAGCCCTGCTTTTGCCAATGCAATGTTAGGTGCAGTGCTTTTTTGTCCACCGAATTAAATTTTAAACAAATAAAAATAAACAAAATGAAATTAGAATTAAGACAAGTAGGAAGATCAATGGGTCGTCCTGCGTCATTTATTGAATTAACTGTTTCTGAAAATGGAAGCCAAATAACGTCTGATATTACTAAATTAAGTGGGTTGGTAGATGTAGAACTAATTCATAGTTTAAGGCAAATTGCAGACGATTTAGAAGAACAAAACACATTAGTAAACGAAAAAGATAATTAATTATGACAGTAGATGAAACAAATTTATTAAACGAAAAAGCAAAGACTAAAAAAGATGGTGTTTATTCTTTTCGTGGCAATTTGTGGGCTGTAAAGTCAAATATATTTTTAGCGTTCTGCAATAACAGAGGCGAAGTTTTACAAAGATTTGGGGCTTTCAATACTCAAATAGGCGATTTTAGCTCTGTCGAAAGATGGAATTGGAAAAAGAAACTTATCGAATGGTTACGGTCGCAGTAGCATTGCACCTAACGTGGGGCGGCTTTGCGAAGTTCGACCATTAAGGAAACCTGTAAGGTTTTCGGAATGGTCGGATTTCGCAAAGCCTGTGTTGTGTGCAGTCGTCCGAAGGACTGACGTAACACAACACAGGCGTAGCCGCCCCACGTTGGGTGCAATCTGGCCGTAGGCCGATTGCCGCCAACATCTGTATTGGCGAAAGTTTTGTCGTACTTTTTGTATTGTCCCCCTTTGTTGGTGTTATCACCGCACAAACGACCCTGCAACAAACTACCCGCTGAAAAGCATACACAAAAAACCCAAACATTTTATGATACATCAGAAAATAGAAAAACTAATACCTTAGATAAGTGAAAGTTTTATTACTTACCAACTTTGGGAGGAAAGCAAATATATCCCATTTGTCAATTTCTGGCAATACAAAGAAACTGAAAAAGAGTTGAGAGAGTTGGATAATAAGCTAAAAGCAGCTTTTGAACGAAGTGGGTACATTGTTAATTATTCAGGTAACAGTTCCTCAAATACAATTCATAATTACCAAATTTATCCAGACTTTATTGATTCAGAATACGAAGGTTTTGAATATGTTAAAGAAAACTGGTCTATCGAAGAGATGTTAGATTTGTTGTTATCTGTCATAACGTAGCCGTTGCTAATTATGACAGATAACAACTGTCAGACCAATCACTACACCCAATACGCCAACAGCCCACGTGATGTATTTAGCACTGCGTTTTTGTGTCGTTAGTGCAGATGATAGATTTATATTTTGGTCGGTCAAAACACCAATTAACTTACTTTGCTCATTGGTTTTGAGTCTCAACAAAGCTACTTCAATATCAGAATGTCGCTTGACGTTTTCCAAATATCGAACATAAACACGAGCTGCCGACACGTCTGTCTTTGTCAGGCACGTGTCGGCAGAGGTTTGGCCAAAAGCCAAATTAACGCAAAAAGTGAGGCTTATTAGGCTTATTAGTCGGTATGTCGTTTTGTGTCGCATTTAGTACTGAATCTATGTGTTGCAGACAATTTATTTTGCTTTGTAACTGGCAATCCGACAATTTTCTTTGTAAATCAATCACCTCAGAACGTGCCGCCATAAGGTCTTTTTGAGTATTAGTACAGCTATAAACAGTTGTGGCCAACACAAAAGTCAAAACTATGATACTGCCTATTGCAATTATTTTGTCTTGCATAATTGTTGAATTAACTAAAATACAAATACACCTCTGCTTGTCTTCGTCTTGCCAAGCCAGCCGACTTGCGCCCATTCACAAATACCCACTTCATAAACTCGGCTTCAATAGATGGGTCGGCTGAATTGGTGTTAACTTTTTGTAACAATGTTGATTTTTTTAGGGCATTTTCGCCCAAATTATAACAAAAATCAACGAGTGCATCAAACTGATTTTGATTAAGTTTATTGCTTACAAATGCAAAGACGGCAGCCGTAAACTTTTTCAAATCATTGGCCAAACATTCCTCAGCAAAAGCGTTGCTTATTACATCACCTGGCTTCACAACCGACCCGTTTGGGTAGCGAGTTGTCCCCCAACCGACTGTCCAAACCCCCGCAGAGCATTGGTACGCTGTTAGTCTCAATCCCTCAAAAGATTTGAGCAAGTCTATTAGCTGTTTTGATGCACTCATGGGTAGCGTTTTTTTAAGTATCTTGATACAAAATAGCCGACAGTTCCACCTACAATAGCACAAATAGCAGATCGCAGAACGTCTTCGCTGTAACTCATTATGATAGAAGTTGCGCTTGCTAACAAAGTGCCTGCAATGGTTGTATGGTGATTTGCGCTCATTTTATTTTTGAGGGTTTTTAATATCAATATCTTGTTTTATAAAAGCTATCAATTGGCTCAACAACGAGCCATCGGCTGCGCCTATTAAGCCAAAAGCAGTAATGGCCGTTACGAGCGTAGCCGCTTGCTCGTCCGTAATATACCCCAATGCTTTCAAAGCAAGGATAGCCAATAAAAGCAAACCACCGAGCGAGGTTTTCCAGTTTTTCAAAATAGTTTCGTACATGATTTTATAGTATTTAATGGTAAGAAAAAATAAGTTTAGGGTATTATCCCGCCTAAAACATCAAAATCGCTATCTATCTTGTTTCTGATATTTTCAACTGTATTGTACGAATCGTTTAAGTCGCTAATTACCGATTCATTTGTTACTTGGTTCACAAGCTGTACCAAGACCACGTCTGACACACTTTTTACGGTCAATAGTTTTTTGGCAAAAGCCGCTCGCTTTTGGTCGGTCGGGTCTGCTGAACTATAAAACTGTGCATACTTATCAGCGGCTATTTTTGTTGCAAGCCCCAAAACAGTATTGCGCCAAGTCGGGCTATCTCTTAACGATGCCATTACTACCTGATAAGCAGGCGGGGCAACTGTCAATGGTTTTTTGGGCGTAAACCCAAAACAGATAAATATTAAAAGCGGAATAAATACAAGTAGTCTTTTCATTGTCTTAGTGCGTATCGTCGCCACGGTTGTTGTAAAATTGGGTTATAAACTCGAAGAGGCCATTTCAAAGTGAGCAATAGCCATCTGATTGATTGGCGCACCGTTGTTAAAATTAAAATTCAATTTGTCAATACATTCTTTAATGTCATCTGTCGGATAAAACATACCGTAAGTTTGTCCATTTGATGGGTCGTATCGATACAGATAATAATCGTATTTGGGCCAAACTGTGCGTACTAATTGGCTACTTGCCTGAAAAACGTAAGTACTACCACCAGTACCAGTAAAGTAAAAATCACCTTGCGGGTCGGCATTATAAACTGCCACAAAAGCCGCATAAAATGCTGGCCAACTCGTGTACGTTGCACCATTGAATACCGCTTGCTGAACGGCTGGCTTAAACTCAATCGAGTACGTGTGTGCCAACGCCCCTGTACCACCGAGGCTATCACCAGAGGTACTGTTTGAGCCAGTTTTATTGAGCAACCGCAATATTCTGGCGTTTAGCGTGTCTGATTTTATCAACTGTGTTTTCAAAAAACCAATCAATTCCAGCAATCTTACGTTAATCGTATCTGTTTTTTCAATTTGCTCAACTACCTTATCAATCAGTACCGTTTGTTTGTCGGTATTGGCTACTTTTAAAATCAACGAATCTAATTTAGTGTGGTTCTCCATTCCTAAAACAATCAAACTCAATAGTTTATCAGTCGGAAAATTAGCCACCTCAATTACTTTCCGTGTCAAACTTGAATCCACGGTAGCCCCGCCATTATTATTACTACTGTTACCGTTACCAGTAGCCACAAGTTGCGTTTTGATTAAGTTGTATTTTTGCAAGTCTGTCGTAGCACCATTCATAACCAAATCTGCCGCCTTGCCTTCATAATATAGCTTTGTGCCAAAATAAATAGTCAAGTAGCCACTCGATGTAAGTGTTACATTGCCTACAGATGAAGCCGCTCGCTTGAAAGACGTATTAGCAATTTCGCTAACACCTTCCGACATCGTTACCGTACTTTGTGCTGAAAGTTTGGCGGCACAAAAAAATAAAAGTAAAAACAATTTAAAAAAACGCATATTTGTAAAAAATAAAACAGATAAAATCATGAAAAAACTAATCACTTTCTTTGTACTCTTGTTTTGTATTTGTTGTAAAAAAACAGAGATAATGACCGATAATACTACGGCTTATGTTGGCACATACACTGCCAAACCAACTAAGCCAGACTTTTATTTTTTAGATGGCCGCCCTTCCACTATTGACCAATGGGACATAACCACAACCGCAACTGTAGCCAAACTAACCAACGATTCTGTTTTGGTAAGCTTTACCGAGAGTGGCACAGCTTATATCAAAACAATCAAAAACTATACTTACAGTCTTGCATTTTCTAAAATAAAAGCCAAAGTACCCCTCAACAATAGCGGTTTTGATGGAATTTTAGATTATCTAAAACCTATCAATATTGTCTCGAATGACCCTATTGTTGGCAAATTGTCATTTAAAAAAGACACCTTACAAATCCGAATTAGCAAATGGTATGACAGTCCACCAGGTGGATTTACCCGACCACTTTATTTCTTTTCTGTCAAAAACTAACAGACGTAACAGAACAAATCCAACGTTCCAATCTGAAAATTAGACACTGCCGCTTGATTGATTGGCGCACCGTTATTATAATTTGAATTGAGTTGGTCAATACAAAGTTTGATGTTTGTCGTTGGAAAAAAAATGCCGTAAGTTTGCCCATTTGATGGGTCATATCGATACAGATAATAATCGTATTTAGGATATGACCGCCTCATTTGTTGGCTACCAATCTGAAAAATACAGGTATTATTTACATTGCCTGCACAGTAAAAATCGCCCTGCGGGTCGGCATTATAGGCCGCCACAAAAGCCGCATAAAATGCTGGCCAACTTGTGTACGTTGCGCCATTGAATACCGCTTGCTGAACGGCTGGCTTAAACTCAATCGAGTAATCTGCAGCTTGCCTTGCCGAACTATGTACCATATTTGATACACCGCTAACACCTGGCGATACAGACTTGTCGCTACAACTTGTAAGGCCAATAGTAATAAAGCAAAAAGCAAAAAGCGAGATTTTGAAAATAGTTTTCATTTTTTATAAAATTTAGATTGTTAATTAGTTGTCGATGTACAGCATCTTACGCCCTTGGCCGTCAGCGGCTGTCATCTTTACGCGTTTCAAAGTACCTGCTAATGGGTCGAATAACAAAAAATATGTCCCAGATGGTACTAAGATGGCATCAAATTGCGCAACAACGACATCAGGATTCTTGATATTCTGCCCTAAGTTCTGCACGGGGGCTGTCAATATTTCTACTTTTCCGCTTGCGCCCGTACCCGTTCCACGACCCGATGCTATTTTTATGGTGCCACCGGCCACGTTAAAGTCGCTCGGCACAAGCCGTGCATCAAAAGCATCTATGGCCTGTATTCGCACAGGTCTGTTGCCTGGCACCATGGCCTCTACGCTATATTCTGTTTCCATTTCTGGCGTAGGCATCGCCGGGAATCTATGCGCCCAACCATTGGATAAATACAAAGTAGTAGCCTGAGTAATCAATGAATTTTGACAAGAGGGGTCATTGCCAGCATAAGCCCCACGACCTAACGCTATTGAATGCGACGACAAAGCCGCAGACCCTGCCCCAATCGACGTACTGCTCTGGCCACCTGCATGAGCATACGCCCCCAAGGCAGTAGTACGCCACCCGTACCCTTTCGACCAACGGCCTACATTTACATTGTCTGAGCCGTCGAAGCAACCATAGACATTCGACCATACACCGCTCGCTCCCTCACCAATCGTTACGCCGCCATGCTGATTGTTGGCGGCCCCCCAACCAATAACGACTCCACTTTTCCAAGTAGCCGTGTAGCTGGCGTTTTTGCCTATCACAATAGCATCGTAGGTGGCCGCACCGTTTGAACCATTGCCAATTTGGATATAGTTTAAGTTGGCATTAAAACCCGACCCACCACCTTGCGTGGCGGCCAGGTCCCAGGTGTTTATTCGAGCCTGAGTTATTGACTTCACAAAAGACGGCACCAATGGGTCGGTCTCAATAGTAGTGCCGCCACCGCCGCCACTTACTGGCAAATCTTTGATGTAAGTAGCCGACAGCCTATTAGTACCCGTCAATGTTTGTAACAAGTCTCTCACTTTTGTATTTGTTACAGTTGGGTCGCTTTCGGTAGTAATGCCATTATTACCCCCCCCCGAATTAACAACAGTAGTAGTGCCGCTGCTTGACCCAGTACCCAGCTTTATCAAAAACGTAGAGGCCGTTATCATACCCGCAGGGCTTGGCCCTCGAACCAACCGCAAAGCCCCAGCACAGAGTTCTGTCGATGCCCCCGTTACAGAAACCAAATATACCCGATAACTATACACATCTCTTACTAAACTATTGACTTGGTTGTACGTCAAATTAACGGCTATCGTAGTGCTATCTACCTGAGTTATTCCCGAAGTTTTTGTGATGTTTATCCTTGAAACACCCAAGTTATCGGTTATACCAAACCGCACGTCAGAGTCGGTTAAGTTGTAATTGACATTGTTTTTTTGAAACGAAAAATGCAACACCAATCCACTGCCAACAATTGGCCTGTATTTTTCAATGTTCTGAAAACCAGCATTTTGAGAGCGGCAAAACGAAAAAGAAAACAAAAAGAAAACGAAAAACAAATACTGTTTCATAATAATAGCTAGTTAGAAAATTAGGAATCTTTTAAGCCCCAAAGGGGCGACCCTATAATAACGCAGGGCGCAAAGCCCTATGAAAAGAACACCTACACAATTTCAAAATTTCCATACATATCGGCCATAGCTTCGGCCAGTGTATTGCGCTCACTCGGTGAAATAGCCGTAGTGGTAGCCGTAAATGTTCCACCTGCTGACATTGTTACCTCAACCGCTTTATATTTGAGGCCATTAGAAATTATACCTACAAAATAAGCAGTCATCGGCGCAACCGTAACCGAAACATTGGCACTTGGCACACTCGGGTTCTCACCGCTTAGTTGAGCCACAAAATTGAGTTGGCTCGTTGTTGGCAAAGGCGTTTGTAAGGCATAAGTCCAAGCCCCTGCGCTATTGGCGGTTGTTTGTCCTATTAAAGTTGAACCATCTCTGACATACACCACAGCATTTGCCGCAGCCGCCCCTTGTAGTTTATATTGCCTGTTCCAGATTGTGTTTTGACTATTGAGCGTAACCACAGGCGTAGCCGTTGTAGAGCTACCCCCGCCTCCAGTATTTGATGCCGACGTTGTGCCACCAACAGGTGTAGAGTTGGGACTTGCAATTACGCCATTGTTGGCACTTGCTCGATACCAATAAGTAGTACCAGCCGTAAGGCTTGTATCTGTAAAAGCTGAATTGCCGGGCGTGCCAACTGACGTATAACTGCCATTCTGAGCGGTAGCCCGTTCTACTACATAACCCGTAGCACCACCTATATCAGCCCAATCCAGTACCACAGTACTTGATGTAACACTCACCACTTGTAACGCTGGCGTACCGATGCCACCACCACCACCGCCGCCACCACCACCCGAACCCGCACCCGCATTGCCCATGCCACGAGAGTCAGAATACGTCATAAAATTAAACGATTGGCCGTTGTTTATTGCAAAGTCAGCCAGTACTAAATTGTTATTGGCTATAACAATCCCTTTTGCAGGGTTTGATACAAATTTCAAACAAAAGCCCCCGTTGTTGTTTGGCTCAAAAGTGAACTTTTGAGTAGCATTGCCCGTGTTGTTGGCAACCAATGTGCATAGCTGACCATTGACTTCACTACCACCGCCCGACGACAAACACAAACCAGACGTAACGTGTTGTAGCTGATATTGATTGTTGGCTAAGGCGTTAATTTGAAAAACAGTATCTAACGGTGTTGTTGAATCAGATGTTACGGCATTAGACCCACTCAATGTTACAGAAAACGTAGGCGACTGTTTTGGCTGCATTCGATAACGATGTGCCGTGTCTGACACGACCTGCAACACACTTACACCTACCGTAAAGGGTACACGATTTTCAATATCATTTGGGCTGTCTTTCCAAACCAACACACCATTATTGATACCTGCTGGTACAGTAAAGTAGCCGATGTGCGTAAGCGTAGGAAACGGTGAAAGACCAGTACCTTGTGGGTCATAAATGATACTGTTTCCATTTGAGGTAATCAACTGAGGGCTACCATTTACTTGCATTTCAAGCTTATACAAATCGCTCATCAAGGTCGTGTCATAGTTCCAGCCATCTGTACGGCCTATTTTTATGACCAAACTCGTAGCTGTATCTCTACCTACACATATTACAGTTGTTTTCATGTTTTTTAAATCTAGGGTGTTAATAAATAATTGATAGGGTTTCCGTAGCTTGTACCTCCCATTTGAGACCAGTTAGAAGCAAGTCTCCAAAAGTCTGTGTTCATAAAATTTAATAAACTGCCGCTAAGTGCTGGCGCATTGGCTCTGTTGTATCTATTTTGCCCCGCCCCGTAATTGGCATTTATATCTGCTATTTTTGACTGAAATCCCGATATTTGATCGTATTGGCCATTCGGAAAACCACCCGTGCCGTTGCCCCAAGTCATGGCGAAGTGTATGTAAACCACCGTATTTGAGTTGGCCGCTCGCTTGATAAATTCAATGTTTTTAACTCTAAAAGCCTCAAAATCAATAGGCACTAAACCAAACTGTGCATCAAGGCCGCCGCCGTTGAAAGTGGCATCGTCAGGGTCAAATTCCAGCGCTGGCTTTTTATTTGGCCAAGTTGTGGCCATGTTATCCATAAAAAGCAAATTGTTATGAAAGTCTGCAAATCCGTTGCACGAAGTATAAACCCCGTCAGCTTCTTCAATTATTTGAAAATGAGCAAACCACATTAGCTCAACAAAGTAAGTTTGTAGGTTGTACCAGGCCGTTGGGAAGTACCAACATTCAAAGTTTGGATTTACATTTTTTGTTCCGTTCTTAAACGCCACGAACAATTTTTTTAGACCATCGGCAATAAAGTACTGCCAGTCTTTGCCAATGCCACTGTTTAGCCCGTTTTGGTGCGAACTCGGTGGGTTGGAACTATCTAACTGAAACAAAGGCATAGAGCCTGAAACATTTGTACCTCCATAACTGTATGGCGTTGTTGAGCCATATTTTGCAATCAAAAACTGTCTCCACGCTGTCAAAGATGCTGCTGAGTAGTTGCTGGTAGAATAACTGCCATTCTGCTGATAGTCATTGTAAAACTCTTCGGTTGCGCCATTGCCCAATATAAAGTACAGAAAATTGTTTACATAGTTTTGGTTATTGTTTATCAAATTGGCCAACGCCGCTGTACCAGCTTGTAGATGGTTTCTGACATTACTGTCATTGTAGTCAAATGCGTTATTGTCTATTTGGCCATTATAAAATACCTGTTTGGCCAAAGAATTGATAACGATGTTGTTCGTTTCGTTGTCTCGGTTATAAAACCAAATGCAGATGCTAAATTTGAGGTCGTTTGCTATGCAATAATTGATTTGTTTTTGTACTAAATCGGTGCTGTAAACATTGGGCGAAGTTTCTATTTCTTGCCAAATATACGTTAGCCTGACGGCATCAATTCCTGCGGTTTTAAAGTTTTGAATGTTAGTTTCCAAGTCGTTATTAAACCCAGAAGGTCGGCTGTTGTCGTTGCCAAAGCCTGCGGTAACGTTACGGACAAACATTACTTTTTTGCTCGATGTTGATACAATTACTGGCGTTTGATTGACAATTTTTGTTGTTGAAACATTCTGGCCGTTGCAAGTTGTAAGGGTGAGCGTAATCGTGGCGTTTCCGCTTGTGCCAAAATTAAAACTGCAATTAGGGCCGTTATTGCCTCCTTGTATTGACGTGCCTTGACCAACTATTGACCACTGATAGGCCGTTGGGGCGGTAGCGGTATTTGGCACGTAAGCACTGCTGTATGTTCCAGTTGTGCCACTTGCTAAACTGTTGCCGCTTATGTTTATTGACGTTATGGGCGTGCAAGTAGGCCCAACTACGGGGGCTAACGTAAAGTCTGACAAAACACTGCTTTCAATCAAAGTCCATTCAGGCACTACTACTGCCACTGGCAAATCTGCCAATACTTTATTTGTCAGCAGCGACCAGTTGCCTGCTTCGGTTGGCAAATCACACCTAATGGTATTTGTGTTTAGCTGCCAGTTGGCCAATAAGTTCAAATCGCAAAGCACACTATTGTTCAACAATGCCCACATTCCAGTATTGGTGGCAATACTTGGCTTACAAAAATCGTCTTCAAACCGTAGCAGTCCTTTGTCTATACCTTGGCCTACATAATAGTAGCCAATCGCATTGGCATCAAACTCTGTCAGTACATTGGTAGTCAAACTGACCATGTAGCGTTTGTTGGGCATTACTTCGTCAAAACCAGTCAAAAAAGTACGTGCTACAATATACACATCGGCCAACTGCCCCGTGATTACATTGTCTATTATAGCACCGTTTATGCTATTGGTAGCCCGTCTAAATACCAACTGGCCATTAAATATTGATAACGTTACAAATACAGGCCGCTGACCGTCTAAAACAATATTTTCAGCCGCAACGGCTTCAATAATATGGTGCGGTTTCAATGCTTCATTTAATTGATATGGACTCACGGCCAAATCTTCAGCCATTGATTGTACTTCTATACTGTCGGCAAACCGAGCAAGGCCAAACTGCAACTTGGTAGCCATTGGCACATCTGCAATAATAGCCGCCTTATCTCTGATTGAGATACCAGAAAAAGCTGAAAAATCGCCAACCGCTTGGCTTTTGCCTTGCACCGACACAAAGTCGTATGTTTGTTCAACCACTGCCATTAGTTCCTAATCATTTCTTGTAAAACTACTTTTGCCAATCTGTACTTGTAGCTATACTCTCGGTGTAGCTGCTTAAAAATCCGAACGCCACTACCTATACCAATGCCGTCAATAAAATTTTGTATTCTAACGGTATTAAAAAATCCTAAAAAATCACCCGTATTTTGCCCGATTATATCCCCCTCAACTTGACAAAATGGAATAGAATACTGCTTGGCTCGTTGAATAAGTGTGAGTTGAAAAACATTAAAAACAAAATTGTTAATATTAGGTGTATTTCGCCAATACTTAATCGGCTCACCCAATGGCGTATAGACATTGGCTAATTCTTGGGTGTCAGTGTCAGTTTCGTCTAAACTGTAATTGCCAGTCAAACAAGTATATTCCTTTTTTTCCGAGTTTGATTTTACCTTGTTAGTAACAACATGAGTACCTGTACCGCTTTTCAAAGCAATGTCTTCAATATTGAGTTTGACTGACTTTATTTCAATGCCCAAAGCAGCGTTTATTTTAACGGGTCTGCAAATGCTAATAAATAGAAACTTAGGAACTTGGTAACCACCTGTTATAATACTGTTAGGGGTATCTAATACATTAGGGGTCGTAAACAACCCAGTGAAGTCAATATTAACCTTACTGTCTTCAATAATACTACTGACATAGACACCATTGAAAATATGAAACGTAGTACTCAAAAACTGGTACTGATTGTACCATTTATTGTCTCGGCCATAATAAAAAACATCGCCACTGTTGGTCTTGATACCGATTCTAAAACACAAATCGCCCCCCAATGAAGACCATTTAATGTTTATGTCGGCTGATTTGATTGAAGTCCGTCCCTCAATGTCAATGTAGTTGCTGCTCATGTATGGCGTTTGCATTAACATCGTAAAAGGGTTGTCTGGTATTTCGTCCAATAACTTTTCGTTAGTACTATAACCGCAAGCAAAAGAAGGCGACAACCGTATTCCATTAGGCAGCAAGGTCAAAGTATTTCCTAAAAAAACAGCTTCGTCATCTGGGTACATCTGCCAGTCAGCTAAAACCCCAGCAACCCTTGCCGAAAAATCCCCGTTTTTTAACAAACTTCGTTTCCCTTCATTATTCACACTTGCCAAAAAGGTCTTAATTGTCGGCTCAAAGCCATAAGTCGTGTCGCCGCTTGTAAAAAAAACACCGTTGTTCACCACTACGTGGGGGTCTATGGTTATCGTTTCTATCAACGTACCATCTGCCTGATAATACCGTATTTCACAGTCATCGTCCAGCAACATATCTACGTTTCTGACCACATAGAAACCACGCTCTTGAAAGACCTCGCAGTTGTATTTATCCAAAATATCATTCAATACTTCTTTGCAACTCAACGGCACGTCGTTGCTATTTAGATAAGCCTCCGCATACACACACGCATCTAAGGCCGCCCCCTCGGTAGTATGGCTCAAAGATTCCCATTTGATATTCAGACAAACAGCAAAAGGCAATTCTAACCCCGTCTTTGACAAACAGATTTTCAAAACATCAAAATACGACATTAGTCCCGTGTAAGGCTTGCCGTTGGGCTGCCGAAACAACTCATTTTTAAGTCTGCCCAGCCCACAACCAGCCACAATCTGAAACGGCTGCACGTGTCCTACAATAGACTGCCTACTCTTAAATGCTGAAATATACCCTTTGTGTATTAGTTCGTTGCTTGTATCGGGGTTTTGTCGCAACTCAACAATGATGTCGTCTTCGCTGGTCTTAAAAAGGTGTTCAACTTCAAAAGGGTTATCATAGATAGTATCTTGTGGTTGAGAAATTACGTTGATATTAAAAACCGTGCCAACGATACCACCGTATTTTTCGTCAGTTTGAACATCGGCTACAAATGGCTCGGCACCAGCCGTTACCTCTGTCAAGTTACCGATATAGTTTATTTCTAAAAATGTCAAGCGGTATATCACCCCTTGCAAATCAGCAAATTCTAAAAAATATTTAGCCCCGTAGTTTGCCATTAGCTTCTGATTGAATTAGTTACCCTAACCGCTCGGTTAGAAGCCAATATTATATTATCGCCCCGTACATAACTCACTCCCACACCGCCTCCACCACCACTACCAGCTTGGTCGGCGGCACGGTTTAATATACTTTTTACTTGGTCTTTTCTCAATATAAATTCTTGATTGGTGCGTGCATCGGTGTTGTCGCCAAACCATGCCATCGTTGGGCCAGTTGCGCCACCCCAACCCTCTGCAAACTTTGGCGCACTACTTTTCATAACAGACCCAGCCGTTACCAATGCACCACCAGCCAAACCAGTCCTAATCGCCACCGGCGACAGCGCACCGCCAGTAATAAAACTCAACGCAAACAAAGCCGCCGACTGTGCCAACATTTGCCGACCAATCATAGCCAGCATATCGCCAAACGACGACAACAACGACCGACCAAAAGCCGCAAATGGATTTTCGCCATTGGCCAATGCCGTGCCAAAAGCTTCAAACCCAGACGAGACAGCCGAACCGACCTCCCCCATTACTGCGGTCATTTGTGCAACTTTTGATTTGAGTTCATTACTCAAATTGTCAAATTGGGCTAAAATTGATTTAGTGAGCTTGTCATTATTTTGAAATGGCGAACTAAAAATACTTGCTATTTTTGAACGATAATCACTACTGACTTTTGCAATCATAGCAGCTTTTTCAGATGCCTGTTTAAACCACTCGTCCATACCTGCCAGCATACTGCTTAGTTCGGTCTTGATGTTTGGCAAAAATTGCGTTTTTTCAGCCAACCCCGAGAATTTCGGTGCAGCTTTATTGGCAAAGTCCAGCGTACCGCTGTTTTGTTTTATGTCCAATTTCTTAGTCGCATACTTGCGCTCTATGGCTTCAATCTTTCTTTGCGTGTCCTCAGTCGAAGCCAATATAGCCGCTTGTTTTACACTTTCGCTGGCCATAGTAGCCGCTATATCACGCTGTTGTTTTTCTGCGCTATTTCGTACTTCTTGCTTCTCTCTTACTGCATCGTTGGCTATCATGGCCGCTCTAAGGCCATTGGTCATCTCAATTAGCTTTTGTGTGCCATCGGCCAGCTCTTTTGCTTTTTTGGCCGCCTCTTCGGTCGAGTCTCCCAGCCCTTTCATGCCCTTGCCGCCCGCATCAACACCAGCAAAATTAAAACCCCCAAACTCGTCTTTTAGGTCTTTAATGACCTTTGTAACTGGTGGCACTTCGGCTTTGGCTTTGTTTGCAAAAACTACTAAATCCCGTGTAGATTTGTCCATGATAGCGGCCAAGTTCGTAGCACCAAAAGCCCTTGTAATGCTACCGACTAATCCTAATACACCGCCCAAAGCGGTCTGAATTATCGCAACAATACCGTTCCAAACATTCTTGACAACATTCTTGGCCGAATCCCAAGCATTTGCCCAGTTGCCCTTAAACAGACTTGTAAACACTTGTAATATATTTATCAAAGCCCCAAAAACAGATTTGCCAATAGCTACCAATGGCTCAAAAATGCCCGCATTTTGCAACCAGCTTTTTATGCTTTGCCAATGATAAACGATAGCCGCCACCGCTACACTTACTGCCAACACCGTAGCACCAATAGGCCCCGTTAGTGCCGCAAACCCTGCCGATAAAACAGGTAAAATGCTAATAATACCACCGATAGCCAGCAGTATGGGCGGCACGACGATAGCCAACCCACCAATGGCCAATATAGCCTTTTGAGCCACTGGCGACAACGACAAAAAAGTATTAGTTAGGCCACCGATAGCCCCCGTTATTTTGGCAATAACACCTTCAATACTAAAATTAGTATCAATAGATTTGCCAATTTTGGACATTTGAATAAACACAAAGTCGCTCAAATTTTCAAAGGCATTATTGATGCCCCCCGTAGCCTTCGGTAGTTTTTCGAGTTGGTCGAGTATCTTAGCTATAACCTCTTTTCCCGTAAAACCCAACTTTGCGATTTTTTCAGTATCAATCGTGCCAAAGGCTTGTTGTAATGCCTTGCCTACCTGTGGTACATATTCTTTGATAATGCGTATATCGGCCCCAAAGCCGCCTGTCTTAGTGGCAAGCTGCGTAAGCTGCACCCCCAAGCCTGCTAGTTCGGTTTTGCCTTTGCCGACCGAGGCCAACGCATTGCCAAACCCTAACAACGACCGCTTAGACTCGTTGGCACTAAAACCAGCCGCTCTAAAAGACGTATCTAACTTAATGGCTTCTTTGTAACCAAGACCTGGCATTTTGGCCACCTCGAGCAACTCTGCCAATCGCTTTTTGAGCGATACTGAGTTAGTTTCAACAGTCGCCAAGCCACGAGTAAGACTGTCAGATTCTCGGGCGGCATTAACAAAACCCTTACTCAGCAACGCCAACGGCACCGATAACGCTACTGACATCGAAGCCCCGACTTTTGACATATTATCGCCAAATTTCTGAACATCTACACCCGACTGATTAAAAGCACTGGTAATGCCTCGCCCAATCTTTCCTGCTTGAATACCCAATTCCTGTAACTGTGTCCGCACGGTAGCCATGCCAGCTTGAAAGCCGCTCAACTCTGCACCAATAGTTATTGACAATCCTCTGATATAATCCATTTTTTGCAGTTGTAAGTTATAACTTCTAAAGCCCCAGCATTTTAGCAAAAGCCTTGTTGGCTTTTACTTCGTTTTCTTGGTCTTCAATTTGTTTTTGTTTTTGTTCGCTTGGCAGTGTCCACAAATCCGAGGGCTTTGTCCCCTCTTTGTGGTAAGGCATCGTAATCAAAAAAGTAGCACGCCGTACCAACTCCTCATCGTATTCTCGTACTCGATACCAACCGTCAATTTTAGTCATCAAGTCTCGAAGCGTAAGCCCCCAAAAGTTTGCAGGGCTAAGACCTAACAACCCAATACCTTGAAACTCTAAACTCTCAAATGTTACTCGGGTTGTGGATAAGGCGTTACTGTTGCCTTTTTTTTAGTATCGTCAATCGGCTCATTATTGGCTTTGTCTGCGCCCATAATCGACCCAATAGACTCAACCATAGCCGCCATAGCCCCTTGCAGTTCTACCGACCCCATGCCCAGTTCCTCAATCCATTCGTAACCCTCACAAATCGTGTTAGTGCCATTTTTGTTGGCCGCATTGGCCGCATTGGCCAACATCGAAGCAATAAAATCTAAGGCTTTGAAAGTATCAGTAGAGCCGTCAATTTTGCCAAGCGTTTCCAACAACACGTCCAACGTCGTATTCAACTCTATACAAGTCATACGCATCGACCACATCGAAAATCGTAACGCTATGGCTTTATTGCCAATATTTAATGTATGTATTCCAATCATATTATAGTAGTATTGAGTATTGAGTATTGAGTTATCATTCATAACTGATAACCGCACGGGCGGCTCCGTGATAAATAATAATTGACTAAGCGTAAGGCGCAACAGTAGGCGCACCAGAGCCGACGAAGCTAAACGACATCTCGCAACCTGTTTCGTGGGTTGCTGATATTTCGACATTTTCCAAGAAAATCAAGCCCGTAATCGTAGCATCGCCCGTAACGCGGGTCGTAAATCGTGCTTGTACCAAGCGGTCGCCTGTCAGAAACTCGTCTAACAATCGCTGCAAATTTGCTTTGCCTGTTGCAGGGTCAAACTCTACAAAACCCGACCCTGAGCCTTTCCAGTTTTTACGGCCTCCAATAAACTGCCCCCAACCAACTGAATCTTTGCTCGAAATGTCTATTTTTTCAGAATCAAAACTCAGCTTTACCTCTTTTTCGCGAGACAAGACCTCCCAACTGCCAGCCGTACCGCCAGCAAATTCTATTCTAAAACTACTTGCATTAAATGGCCCTTGTGTCATGTTTTTATTTTTTAAATGTTAAAAATCTGTTAAAATGGTACTATTCAACAACAACCAAGCAGGCGGCACCACCGCCCCTTGCTCAACTATCAATAGTTTGTATCTCAATATTTTACGAATCAAGTATTTGCCAGCAATCGGCTGAGCAATAGAGCCAAAACCGATTATTTCGCATCGTGCAGTTACTATTTTGAAATGGTTTGTTACCAAATCAACAACCCCTTTCCGAGGTTGTATTGCGGCCATTATTGTACCGGCTATTTCGTCTATTCTTTTATTGCCGCCCGCCCCAATCAAAGACGAGTCTGTAATGTCAATATCTATACCAGCCACCCCGCCGAAGTCTTCTTTGTTGAAATCCTCGATATACGTCTGGTTTTCGAGCAACACTCGTGGCGTATGGTCTTTGGCCAACAATAAATTATCATACACTTCGACATTTGGAAAAGACCCAGACAGAGCCAATACAATCGCATCAAAAAACGCCTTTCGTATGTCTTTCGCAGGGTCTTTCATGGGGTTTTATCTCAAATTCTTTATATTCTCTCTTAATTTTTTAATGCCTTTTTCTACATTTGGCACAAAATACGGCTTCGGTCTTCGGTTAATTGTTCGTCCACCCTTACCCTTAAACTGACTTGCCACATCGTCCCATCCGTCGGGTATTTCTACCTCACCACCTGTGCCAAACTCTATAAAAGCAGCATAAGGGGCTTGCTGGCTACCTGCCGAAATTGTGGCCGACAAACCATCCGCTTTTATTTCGGTTCTAATAGATGCCCGTAGCGTTCCCTCGTCCACAGGCACATCAGTTTTAGCATTGGCTTCAACCTCAAAAGCAACTGCCACAACCTCGGTCTTGACGGCTTTTATAAACTTCGATTCCTCATCAAAAAGTTGCTTTAGCACATTACCCAGTCCATTCAGTTGCATCGTCTTCTGGTGTTTTTGGTATAAACTCTTCAACAAGCCAAATGTCTATCAATAGTTCGGCACGGTCAGCATCACATTCAAACACATCGCCTACAAAGCGATTGATGCCATGTATGCCATCGTGAAAATTTCTAATTGTCTCTACTTTCATATCTGTATTGTTGCAGTTAAAGTTTGTACTATCGGACATTCCAACGTTTCTGTAATTGACTTAATCGAATAGCCTTTATTTTGCCAAGTTATCACCTGCCCGACTTCAGGTACATAACCCACCCGTTTCCAAATCTTGACTTCAATGGTCTGATTTATCTGTACCTGATTGGCTTCCGCACTTCGCCCACTCAACAAATACCGAACCGTGGCATAAGTACTTAGTATCTCAACTTCGGTAGGCACTAAGCCCCCGTAACCATCACTAACGGTATCATACTTGGTTATTTTAATGCGCTGTCTCATAAAAACTTTGACGGTCTGCGGTAATTAGCCGCATATTGTTTCCAATTACCTCTAAAGGGCGCACCGCTCTTGATTGCAAACTGTTCCCAGGCTTGCCATAATATTGCCATTTTCAGCGGTTCGGGTAGGATACTGGTAACACTTTGATATTCAAAAACTATTGGTACTTGTGATGCTATTTCTATTGCCACAAATCCTGATTCTGTTACCAAATAATCAAAATCATTCATAACCTCACCTTTGCCGTTTTTGGCAATAATGCTACTTAAAAATATCGGCCCAAACGGCAACTCAATAGCTTCGCCACTTAGTGAATCATACCGAGCCGTAACCTTATTGAGAGCCAACGACAAACCCGTAAAACTCTCTACTCGATGCACCGCCGATTGTAAAATCTGACCAATAAAAACATCGTGGTCAGCAAAGTCAATTTCGTGAAAATCCTTAAAGTCCGACACCGTTACAGGTATCAAACCATCAATCATAACACGACTGACAAATGGCCCTATGGTCATCGGCTGGGTCATTCTGTAGCCGCCCCTTTGCCTTCTTTTGTAATTCGCTTTGCCGATTCAATGCCAGGTGTAACATCTTTAATCGGGGCTTCGTCCACAAATCTAACTACTACCGCACCACCGCTATTTACTAACCGTGTCGCCTCACTGTAACCCAACTCGGCCTCTTGGCCAGCTTCACATTTAGTCCCATCGGCCAAAGCAAAAGCACAATTCAACAAAACAATTAAATTACTCATTGTATTTTTGGTTTAATGTTATCACGAGGCTAACCCCGTGATAACTGATAACTAATAACTAACTGGCCAACGCAGTCAATGCTGGGGCAAAAGTGCCTTTTACAAACGCATTTGCATCTGTGCCTTTGATGCGGTGTACCGCTCTGATTGAGCCTTTAATCGAGATAAAATCTTTATTAAAATCGTCTTCGTTTTCTGTCGAAATCATTATTTCTAATCCTTTTCTCACAAACAAACCCGACTTGCTAAAATCGCCAGCCAAGAAAGTACCAGCCGCAATGCCCGTGTTTTCTACAATCGTCAGCCCACCTACACGCCGCCCGTTAGTATCAATAAACGGTGGAATGATGTAGTTGCCATTCGTGTCTTTTGTCAATTCCATTTTGGCTACCTCAGTAGGGTTGAGCAAAATATGGCTAAATCGGTACAGACTTAATGCCCCCTGTAAAGCCACTGCACGAATCACATCAAAATTTGAAGGTTGCGATATGCTCGTCAATCCAACAGGTTTGACAAACGGAATTGCGTAGCCTAATATTCCTTTGAGGTTAGGGGCTGTGCCGTCTCCTGCCAACAGTTGCTGGTCAAGTGTGTAGTTTAGGCCCAACTGTCCATCGACTATTTCGTTCTGAATTTCAGAAGCCAAAAAGTCAATGTCATCTAATGCCTCTTTCGTAAATTTGGCCATGACACCCAATTTTTGAGCTTTCATAGAAAACTCTTGGTAGTCCATCGAAAGTTTGCCGTAAGCCGCACCCTCAGCCAACGAGGTAGCACCACCGCTACGACTTACACGCTCAACCCACGAAATCGTGTCGCTTGCCGCCAAAGTGCCTATCGTTACCAAATCGGTTACAAAAGCGTAGTTGTCTGGTGCTTTGCCAACGCCGCCCTCTCGTTGCCATGCAGGTATTCTGCTACCCGATGTAGGGTTAATCAACGCACGGGTCATGTTTACAGCCGCTTTTACGTCAAAACTTACCGACTGGTTTTTGGCCGCAAAACGGCTTTTTATTTCTCTTCGCTTATCGCTGTCTTTGGTTTCGCCCAGCGTGTCTTTGAGTTTTTGTTCCAACACTTGTGCAAAAGATTTTGCCTCAGCACCATTGCCAACCCCTTTCTGTGCCACAACTTGTTTGAGTTCGGCCATTGAGGTAGTAAGGTCATCAACCGACTTTGTAAACGCTGCCACGTCTTCACTTTTGGCATACTTTACCTCAGCCTCTGTCAGCTTGTCGGCCAACGCTTTTACCTCGTTTTTTACCTCGCCTTTTACAGTATCTGTTACCGTTTTGGTGAAATCGGTCAATTCTTTTTTTAATTCTACTAATTCCATTGTAGTATATTTTGAGTGTAAAAAGTATTTTTGAGAAATTCAGCGACATTCAAGTCGTTCAGCGGGTCGTTCTGGTCAGTGCTATCAAGCGACTGCCCTTTTTGGACTGCACCTAACTGTCGCAATTCATAATGCAATCCTTTGAGTTTTGTGCGTTGCAAGTGCGCTAATCCCATAAAATCAGCCGACAAAACCCCCTTTTTTTCGAGCCGATACAACTCTTCGTAGTTTGCCCACATACCACTAACGTAATCATCTATACGTGTATCGTCAATATCTTTCAAACCTTTGGTAAAGCCCAAAAATGGGGTTTCTGGATTAGCCCCCCATAGCACAGTTGAGCCTTCGTATAGTTTCAGTTCGACCAATTCCATCGCCTTTGCCATTTCGTTGCTTTGCCATTTTATGACACTAAAACCAATAGAATGTTGATTGTAAATTCCACTCTCGTAGCCTTCAAGTACGGCATCTGCTTCTTTTGTTTTAATCAGCGTGGTGGTTGCTTTCAAGCCATAAGCATCTTCAACAAGTTCTTTGGGTTTACCCAATACATTATTGAGGTCGGCACGGTGATTGAACAAATGAAAAATCTCGTTCTTGCCACGTGGCCCACGTTCTGCAATAGTCTTGGTAAATGCACCTGGCAATATTATATCACCGTCTAAATCTATATTATTGAATTTAGAAAAATACACCTGAACAGTTCGGCTTGACTTATCGACGTCAGCCGTTGTTCCTTCCAAACTTTTGTATTTTATAATTTTGCTGCCCTGTATCATATCATATCATTTGCCATTTTGATAGCACGATATTAAAGGATTTGTGTTTATATCACACTTTTATTGTCCCAACTATACACTTTTGGCGCACTTTGTCATGTAAAAGCTAAAAATAATTTATAAAAAGTTTGTATAATCAAAACATTTATATTATATTTGTAATGAAATAAAAAACGGAAGAGCTAACCGATACAAACAAGCGACAAACAAAATGGATAATCTAAAAACAAAAATTACAGAAATTGCCAAAGCCAACCCAGACGGTTTTACCATCTATTTGCCGAGTTTAGAATTTGTCAAAAAAGGCTGGGTAATCGCCAACGCTAACACACAAAACCAATATAGTCTTGACTTTGTATTAGACTTCGCCATGAATCACAACCGAATCATAGGCGGCTACAAAAACGAAAATGGTGTTTTTCAATACGATGCCAGTATTGTAGAACCAAACAGAAATTTAGCTATTAGTTTGATGTTACTTCATAATCAAGACTGTATTTACAATCTCGAAACTGGCGAATATCTAACAAACGATTTGAAATAAACAAAAAAGTGGGGCAGCTACCGCCCCACTTTACAAACATCAAAACCATGAATCATTTTGAAAATGCAATCGCTTTGCACAAAAGACACTCACGTATCAGTTTCAAAGAAATTTCAGAAACTGACACCGAAATAATAGTACGGGTAAGCCAAACTCGCAACCCAAATGGCAATCACCTCAGCAAAGAGCGTTTGACCGAAATAGGCCGAGAACTCTACGCCTTGCGTGCTGAAACCAAAAACATTATCGTTCATGCAACCACCTACATAGAAGCCCCTGCCGAGATAGTAAACGCCGACTGGATAAAGCAACAAATGAATTTGCACAAAATAGGAAACAAAAAATTGGTAGCAGATTTAGGTATTCCCAAAGCCGAAATATCGGCACTTATCAACGAACACCGAGAGATGGGTATTCGTACCAAAGGACTGTTTTACTACTATTTCAAATCCGTTTCCTAAACGTCCCGTACTACTCGATGCGCCACCGCACATCGACAGTTACACACATTGCGAGCCGAGCCGCCCGAAGCACAAGGGTAGGCCATTAGTTCGCCGCCGACATTAAACATGGCATTGATTGGTATAGAATCCTTCCCAAGCATAGCTAAGTGAGCATCACGAGTTCGAGTGTCGGCAGCGGCTATCCAAAACTTTTCAAGTCGGGCATTGGTAAGTAGTTTTGCCGAACTTTCAGCACCAATCGTAGCGGCATAGTTGGCCGCACTGTTGGCCTCTGTCCGTGCTATATTGGCCGCTCGCCATTTGGTCATGGTCTGCATTTGTTTGCGAATCTTGCTGGCCGTTTGCGCCACGGTCTGTTGCGTATCGACGGCATTAGTCAAAATGTCATTGAGTTTTTTGCGTGTCGTTTCGTTGATGTTCTTGACTTTTGTAGCTGAGTTGTCCGTAACAAAACCAACCAGCAATTTTTTCCAATAATCCGAAAAAGCAGTAGCCGACACTTGCACCGCTACATTTTGGCCAAACAACCAACTAAATAGCCCTTTTGCTCGCATATCGTGTATGTAGTGCGCCTTTTGGCCAGACACTTGCTCAAATTCACGAATCGCAAACGGCAAACCCTCGGCTACATAAAAGCCTTGCATTGTCGTAAGTGTATCGTAAGTTATTATTAACCGTGGCAGGGCTTCAATAGTATTTCTGGTGCCGTTTTGTAGCAAATGGTCTAACACCCGTCTCGTTTGCCGGTTGAGCATTGCCCTGAACACTTTATAGCCACGTTGTTCGGCAGGTTTTCTAAATGCCTCGTATCTTACCCAATAAGCTATTTGCTGGTTTCGTGTCATTCTTTTTTAAATCCCCCTTTAGGGGTTAATTTTAGGGGGTTGTATTAGTCCCCCCATCGGGGGTTAGGGCGGCCGCCGCTGCGGGGCCATAATCCTCGTTCGGCAGTACTTGATTGGCCAACGTCAAATCTTCCAATAACATCAAACCTTGTTTGACCAGTAGCTTATCGGCCAGTTCGTCGGCCAATGGCTCGTAACTCAAAAATGCCCGTTTCTCATTTATTGTCAGAAAAGTAACATTTTCCAACACCGCCCCAATGTCCTTGATGTCTTCTTGTATTTCTGAATAATATAACGGGTCATAAACCAACGCATAACTATTAGTATTCATGCCAAACTTTGGCAGTAAAAAGTTCGTCAAAGCCTCGGCCATCATAGTCTGGTAGGGCATGATATTTGACACAATCAGCAACTTAGAAGCCGCTCGCAAGTTTTCGTATTTTATGTCCCCCGACAGTAATATTTCTGGATAATTGAACAACCGACACAATTTTGAGGTCGCAATTTTATCATGCTCGCCTACACCAATCTCAACCGATGTGCGCCCAAACTGCACATAGCCTAACTTTGCATTTGAAAAAAAAATGCGGTTTTTAGCAAACTTTCCATACATTTTTTTGATAAAATTGCTCTCATGGGCTTGCATAGAATCTTTCTCACCACTCTGCGAAGGTTCGTCGTCAGTATAAACATTTTGGTCGTCAATATAAACCGCCCCAACCGCCCCCTTGGTTTGCAACAAATCAACTGCTGCCTTATCTGATTCATTTGACCGCTGCAAAACAGTATTGCCAGCTTCTAAGGGCGACATACCACGAGTAGGATAGTACAACAACGTAGCCGTAGCATTGGGGCGGCATATCATCAGACAGTCGTCTTTGGGTATTGTCAAATTTAAACTTACTATTTTATATTCTTTCACCCCACGCATCGTACCGTCCGACACTTCGGCAAGGTCAAAGGGTGGAATCACGTGCAGTGCTACTGGTTTGGCATTTGTAGAGTCTGGCTCTATGCGCTGCGCCCATATCACGACTTCGCCGAGTAAGTCATACCAAATCGAAGCCATCTGTTCAAAGTCATTGCCAGTTTGGTACGAGTTAGGTTTATTGAGCAACGTCAATACATCACTGCTATTTACCTCTGCGCCAAAGGCTTTGCTTTGTAATGCTTTTAGCCCAAACAAGTCAGATAACGGTTGCTTGCCTTTGGCATAAAACAAACTCAATGCCTTTTTATCTTTGACTTTTACCAGCTCTATCGGGTTCTCGGACCTTCGAGAGGCACAATCGCTCACTATCTTATAAACATCAACATTGGCTCTAAATGCCTTGTTGATGTAGGTAAGGTAATCAGCTTTGTAATATTCGACCATCCCCTCTGTTACCATAAAATTTATCCCCCGCATGGACGTACCCCGAGCAGACACGTTACTACTACTCAAAGCCGTTTGTACGGCAGTAATTTTTTTTGTAGTTTGTGCAGCCGACAAAGTAAAATTTTCTCTAAAAATGTCAAGGAATCCCATAAAATTGTAAATTTGATAATTGATAACTCTAAACTCACTAAGCCGTTACCAGCTTTCTTTTTTGTAATCTTGAAAAAACCCCGTACCGAAGCGCATCTATCAAGTGGTTGTTATCGTCTTCGGGGCGGTCAATCGGGTTTTTATTTACGTCCACCGCCCAGCTATATTCGGTGTATTCATGTTCTAAATCTTTGTCAGGGACATAATACACTTTTAAACTTTTGACTGCTTTTATACCTGCCAATATACTGTCAGGCCCCTTGACAGCCGCCACTACATTGATGCCCAACCGTTGCAAATTAGCGATTGATTTAGGCTCTGCCGCATCGGCATACACAGGGCAACCCCTCGGCAAGTTGTCTTTTAATATTTGAGCCGTTTGGGCATCTGACAGTTCTGTTTGGTAGCATATCTTACGAATCCAGATAGTATCGTTGTGCTTTTTTATTTCGACTATTGCCGTGGGGTCATTGCTATAACCAAAGTCCAAGCCAGCAAAAGACAGGTGCGGCAAAGCCTTGAACTCTTGATAACTCACAGGTTGCCAATTTCTAAAAATACGCCCCTTTTTGCCCTCACTAACCAACCCCAACATCGCTTGACAATAATAATCAATATCGTACAGGTCGCTGTCTTTGTCGCCATAAGCCTTGTATTTTTCGACAACTTTGTGAGGCAAAAAAGGATTATCTTCAAAAGTCGTAAACGTATGTACTACGCCTTTGATGGCTCTTGGAACGGCTTTGAAATAACCATTGTAGGGTGTTTCGTCCAGCGTAAAAAAACGCTTGATAAACCAATGCCCTTTCTCGGGCGTATTCAAGTTTACTACTATAACCGACCCCTCTTTACGGACACTATCGGCAAATGTATTAAATTTCTGTTCGTCTCGAATGTCCTCAAACTCTTCGATTATCGCAATGTCCACGTCCGAAATAGACTTTAAAGCTGCTTTCTGTGCGGTATTAGACGACTGAAAACCTTTTGTAAATATCAAGTCCGTTCCGCTCTTTCGGTCTTTGAGGCCACGGGCTTGCATCTCAAAATAACGACTATAAAAGCCACCACTTTTTTCATTCAAGTCATTGAACCGTAGCTTTATTTCGTTCAATATCGACTGGTCAATCGTACTTTGCTGGTCTCTCAATATCGCTACACGCTTTTGCAACTGTACCGCCATGATAGTAGCAAACTTAGACGTTTCATAACTTTTAGCACCCCCACGGCCACCCATGTTCACAATCAACCACGTTCCCTCTGGAATGTTGTATAACACCCGAAAGGCCGTTAGCGCATTTGGTCTCAATATCGGTGGTGTATCTGCTGTTTTCACATCTCAATAATACCAGGCACTATCTGACGTTCCAACTCTATTTCTTGCTTTGGCGCACCATACGCACTATCCATCAACGCCTTGTAGGCGTGAGTGTCGCCCTTTGATGCCCTCGCTATCTGTGCCAACGTAATGAGTTCCTCAGCCGTCAATTTTTCTTTGACCTTTGGAAAAACCTCAGCCAACTTTTGAAACATATCTTTTGGCAAAACAGCCCCAGTTGCTAAAAACTTCCTCACTATCGTCGAACGGTTTAGCGAACCTTTCGGGCGACCGTTCGGGTTACGTCCCGGGTCGCCCTTCTTGACTGGTTTTATGTTCTCTGGATTTGGCATATTTCATTATTATTTCATAATATTTTACAATCATAATTAAATTTTTAATAATATTCTTATATTAAGGAATTTTATATTTAATTTATTTCTTATTTTGCATCAAAAACCGCCCCAGCACGCATCAAACCATGGCCGACATTATCACACTCATACCATCGTTTATTAGCGTCAAAGATGTCGCCACTGTCTTAGAGTGCGGCGTTCGCACAGCCTCACGCAAAGTAGAGCCAATCAAACATACTTTTGTAATACAAAGAACCGAACCTATTCCCGTCAAAATATTCTGCGCCTACTTCAATGTCCCATTGTCCACTCTTATTCGCAAACTATACCCCAATTTATATTTAGAGCTGCGCCAGTCCTACACAACCAGCCAGTTAGACCAAATGTTCTAATTACTGTTGTCATCGACCACAACAGTCCCCAAAGCCCTCACACTTCTTTTTAACAAGTACAGCACCGTTGCATATCGTTGCTCAAAACCCTCGTCCATACCTCGCCTTACGTTGGTATTGACCAACAGCATATCCAAGTCTTCGAGCAAAGACACAATCTCAGCCGAGTTGTAAATATCAAACATCTCAATCACTTCAACTGGCAATCTGTTAAAATTTAGCATTTATTTTCATTTTTTAAGTAAGCCCAAAAAGCTACAAAAACAGAACCAAAAAAACAAAATCTATCAATTAAACCAACAAAAGGCTACCTCTGGTATGAAGTAGCCTTTTGTTGGTTTGTTTTTAAATTTGCAGTCCGCCGCTGCGGTAATACAAAAAATAAATTTTGCACTTTGGTTCATGTAGTTTATTTTTGGGTAAACTAAACTATAAAATTGAGTATGAAAGCGATTAAATGGATTGTGGGCGTGATGTTGGTCTTTTTGTCATTTGGTGCTCTTGAAGTCAGCATATTTTCGTTTCTTTGTTTGCTAATTTCTGGGCTTTTTGTACTTCAACCTACTTTTGAATACATACAGAAATTAGCAAAATGGTCAATTAGCAGAGAAATCCGCATTGTAACAGTAATATTATTACCTATAGTTGTTGTGGCCTATAATGGTTATATCGAAGACCAAAAGAAAAAGGCAATAGTACAAGCAGAAAAAGTGCGTTACGATAATTTACCTCAACCAGTCAAAGACAGTATGGCATTGGCCGCTAAAAAGCAAGAAGAAGCAGATTCTGTAATTGCGGTTTTTGCGGCACATCAAAAAAAGATAGATGATTTGTTTAGTGCTTGGAACGGGGCGCATATCAATTTAGAGAGAGGTATTAAAAAGTCAATGAATGACCCCAAAGGCTACGAACACGTAAGCACTACTTACAAATACAAGTCAGACAAAAACATAACAGTTCAAACTACATTCAGGGCTAAAAACGTATATGGTGGATTAGTCCTCAACACCGTTACGGCTCAAAGCGACATTGACGGCAATATTGTCAAAATAATAAGTCAAGAGTAGCTACATCTGCCTAAATTTTGGGGTGAAAGGACGGTATCGAACCGTCTTCTTTCCCTTCACAGAGGAACGCATCACCAAAATGCTTCTGACACCATTTATTTATTTTCGCCTTACAAATATAACAATAATTGCGAATATTTCAATTTTCTTGCCTTTACCGCCCGAGTTGTTCACTCAAATTCTCACAAAAGATTCCACAGCCTTTCGGCATCTTCTATGCTTTTTCCTTTTTCAGTCCAATACTCAATCGTTCTTTGATGAACTATTTTTTCAAATTCACGATATGTAATAGCAATAAAAAAACTTGGGTCTCTTATTGCGATGTCAAGTGGTAGCTCTATTTCACCAACAAAAAGACATTCTTGCCCATCGACATCACAAATTTGAACATGACTCCCGATTGGACATAAAGGCATTGCTTTTGCTAATTCAAAATGGTGCACATTTGGATACAATAATTTACCTTTCATTTTTTTATCTTTATATTTCTTTTGCAAAAACCGATTTTATGCCTTTGTTGGTGTTATTGTCGCACAGGCGACCCTGCAACAAACTACCGCCCGATCGAAAACTGTATTAAACCCTAAAAGACCTGGCACCATTCGGAAACTTGATTAAGTTACAGTTCTGGGTGAGCCTATCAAAAAAGCGTGAGCCATACCGAGCCTCTATCTGTCTTACGCCTTGCCCGTCTGCGTTGTATCGCAGGTTTGTTGTAAAGTGCGTAGAGCTTCTCAGTCCTGTCTCCCAGCGGTGTTTTAGTATGTCGGCTACTATTTCTGTTTGTTGGTCTTGGTTTTCATATCGATACTTGGCTATCTTTTCCTCACCAAAGTCATCAACACAAATGCCAGCGGCTTTATGGCCAAAATTCAAAACGTCAATGCACCTAATCTGACTTTTGTACTTTTCGACCCCAGCCATCGACCGCTCGCCAAAAGCCACCGGCCAATCTACCGATTGATACAGATTAAACGGTTGCCGTGGGTTGTGTGCAAAGGCTTTCATTAGTACAGATTTACCCACGCCGTAAGACCCAAACAATGCCAGCCCCTTTTGTAAACTTGGCTCGCCAGATACTAATATTTTTTTGTCTTCAAAATATTTATAAAAACCATGGTCTTTGGCAAAATAATGGCAAAGCATTTCAAAAACTGGTGTAGTAAACTCGTTCAATTCGTAAATTCTACTATCGCACAATTCATTGAGGCGTTTTTGAGCAAAAACAAAATAGTCATTTACACTAAAATTGGCCGCTATTTCTATTTTCGGTATTGCCTGCAAGTAGGTATTTATTTTGATATTCCGCTCTTTTTCTTGTTTCTCACGTATTTTTTTGACTTTCTTACGTTCACAAATTTGTCTATATCGCTCTTGCAAATGCCCTAAATCAAATGGCGTACCCGTATTAGTATAAAAACTCAATTCTGTTTCATACTCAGCCATAACCTCGGCTTCTATTTGCTCGGCCTCGGCATCTGTCAGTTCAATATACAACATTGGGGTCGATAAAAGCCGTACTGTTGGGTCTGGATTGATTTGTTGTAAAATTTCTGCTACTTGTTGCATTGGTTCTAAATTTTGTATTTTGTGAACTTCCTGATAATTGACTTTCAATATAAAACGGCACCCAATTTCTAAAATGCCGGCCACACTCAATTTCATTTTTCCAAACTTTGCCGTCATCTACGTTTTGGATTAAAAAAACCTCAACCGCCTTGCGATAGCTTTCCACATCTGTTTTTTTTGACCCCGCCCTAAAAAGCATCAGCGCACTTTCCATGCCGAGCAAATGTTTTTGAAAATTGACAACTGGCAAATCTACCACGGCTTCGACTATCGGACTATCGGCCAAAAGTTCTTTTAATTTTTCACGGTCAAAGTCGGCAGGGGTTTTTTTGATTTCTGATTCAAAATTTTCTAAATCAAAATTTTCTTTTTCGTCGTCGACTATTATTTTATTATTTAATATATTACTTATATTAGGAGGGGTGTAAAGAAACTTTACACCCCCCTGTAAAGTTTCTTTACAGCTACTGTCAAGTTTATTTACACCCTGTAAAGTTTCTTTACTGTAAGGTTTCTTTACAGGGTGTAAAGTTTCTTTACACCTATTTACGGCCTCAAACCACGTTTTGGTAGTCTTCAAAAAACTCATTTCGTTTTCCTCAACAAGCCCTTTTTCCTTCAATTTTTTCAAAATCGTAATCACCGTCTGTCTGCTCAAGTCGAGTTCATCGGCCAACGTTTGCCTTGAAATAGTACACCAGCCCAACATTTTTGTTTGGGGGTCGTTCATTCTAAAAAATACAGCCTCAACTACACAATAATCGCTCAAATTGAGTTCAAATTGTCGCCGTACATCGTGTAAAATTGTCGTAAAAATCATCGTCAAAATAGCTTAGATTGTGTGCCGTTTTTAGCCATAATGGCCTCATAGTCTTTCAGTATTTCTTTCAAAATAGCTATGCGTTCGCTCGCAATCGTTAGCTTCAATTTGGGCGAAAGCCCCGAAGCCCAGTCAATATAAACTCGCTCACGCATAACTATCTCACGTTTTAACCCCTCGATTTCGTCAGTCAATAAAACTGATTTGTTGTACGCTGGTGAATACAGACTATGCCAAATTCACTAAAAAACACCTCTTTGGCCTTAAATACGGTTTCAATTCTATCTTCAACCACTTCGTCAATGTCATGGCAAACAAGGAAAAACAAAGGCCCGTTGCTGTCTTCGACCTCAACGGTAATCGTAATCGTTTGCTTGTCAAACCCTTCTAAAATAGGGATATTAAGAACAATACTCAACCCGTTCAACTCTGTATCAACCTTTGAGTTTTGAGTGTTATTTTTAATGCCTTTTGTACGGTCTTCTTCGGCTTTGTACTCTCTGAATACCTTTGCATCAAAAGTTTTCAATTTACCCATCAAATCAATATGGCCTGTTCTGTTCAAAAAGTGCATACCCGCAAACTTAAAAGTTTCTTTGAGTTGGTCTATTCGGTAGCCATTGGGGTTGTTTATTCTTAGCCCGCTCAAAAACTTGTTCTTAGTTGCTTTTCCCACGATTTCGGTCGCAAACCTGTCAGATTCATTTACAACCAATTTTATCGTACAGTCCACGTGATTAAAAATTACGTTTGAGTGTTTGCGAGTTTCGCTGTCGGGGGTCAATCGAACCCTAACCCATTCCATTGGTGCGTTGATGTCGCCCTCTATTTCTACTTTCACAGGTGGGTATATCGTTTCGGCTTCACCTATTCTAATTACTTGGTTAGCACTATTGGCCACCGTTACATTTAGGTCTTTCATTGTTTCTATTGTTCTTTAAATTGATATTCTGTTTCTTTGTGGCAAAAACATAAACCGCTCTGCCGAAGTCATCGGCCTCACTATAACCGTTTCGCCAGCCGCATACCCTTGTGCATCTTCGGCGGCATAAAACGTCATCGTAGCATCAACTTCATTTGGGTATTTGTAGCATTTGATATTGATAACTTCAAAGCCTTTCAACAAACAATCCATCAAAACTTTGTTGTTTTCTTTTTTGTCTTTCACCCCGTACTCCTCTTCAATTCTGGATTTTTGTCGTTCTACCTCCATTTTGGCCTTTTCAATGGCCTCGTCGTTGTGCGTTTTTTTTATTCGCCGTTCGTTCAGTTCGTCATCCGACAGCATGATTTCGATGTTTTCCCAAGCCACATCGTTCAAGTTTAGTTGTGTATTCATTTTGTAGTAATTGTTAAATTGTCTAATTCCTCTTGTGTCAAATCCGATACTGTTATTACCGTTTTTATGTCTTTTTTGTCTTTCACTCTAATTTGCTTAAATGTTGGTATTCCTGTTATTAGCTGGTGGTCATCAACGATTATAGCTGCATCTTTCAGCGCATCAAATAGTATCTTGCAAGTACTCACCAAGTTGTCGTAGTCGGCAATGGGCTTGGCTTGATAGTGATGTACTATGTGTATCTTGACCCGCCCAATATGCCTGTTTTGCGTTTGAGATTTGAATAACCAAAAATACCGTACCTTTATTTTTTTGCGCTCTCTCCAGTGCATTCGTAGTAGTCCGTTTGTGCCGTTATTACTTGGCACTTTTTCATTTATAATTAGTGTCGTTGTCATGCCTCAACAGTCATAGGGTTTAGTTCTCGCTTCGACCATTCAGGCAAATCAAGCTGAATAATGCCATGGTGTCCAAATTCAGCTTTTGCATCAAAGCCAGGGAACTGTTTGCTGTCAATGCACGTCTTGACGTCAGTGAGCGCACACCGATAGCGGTATCGTCCATTTTGCAAGTCTTCGGCCGAGTACATAAATACCGCTGGCAAAAATGGCTCAACCGCTTGTAACATCACACAAATCACGGCATTGAACTTTCGGCCTGTTACTTGGCTGGCTACATCTAAGTACATACCCTCAGAGAGTTGGTATTGAAACTTAGCCGCATCGTAAGCAAACTTGTCAATGTCGTCTGCCGAAGTCGTCTTAAAGCTAATAATGGCATTACAGCCAATGTTCTCTTCTAACTGCAACCCATCGGGGCGAACTTTAACGGGTAATCCTGTTTCTGCATCTGTCCCATAAATGCTCAATTCTGTTACGGCACCAGCCATAAGTTTAGGCAAAATGCCGCCACCATAGGTATAGTAGTGTCGCTTCACCAAATCAATTTTGCGCTTGTCGTTTTCAGATACGGTAATCTTACCGCACCGACTTTGCAAAGCCTCACGGTACAATCGCAGACCGTCAATTTTGTCCATGCTCAATTTCGACCGCTTCAAGGCCGCTTTTGCATTTTGTAACAAATGCTTTTTGCCAGTTTTTTTCATTACCGACCGCAAAGTTTTTTCCCAAAACTCAACTGATTTTTTCACGCCCTCGGTACTTGATAACGAAACAGACGGCTCAACGATTAGACTGTCGAATTTCTCTGGTTCTAAAAAAGCCAAATGGCAAAAAGTCCCAAATTCAAAATGTTTCTTGTTTTCAATCGGTATCTTTTCATTCATGTAGCACCAATAGTGCAAGGGCGTTTTGAGTGCTTGTTTCAAAGCACTCGACGAGTTAGCTTTTTTGGCCAAATAAGTAGCCATTTCGTCTTGAATCACCACCCCGTTCAACGACAACTGCGGTAACATTTCGGTTACTTCAATAGTCTTTTTTCGGTGTATAATATGCCCAACCACGTCATCAATAGTAGCGTAGTCGGTAGGGTCATAACTGAGAGGGTTAATTTCCCTCTCAGTTACCTCAGCAGACCCCAATGCGTTTAGCATTTCGTCAATCGTAGTCATCACACATTCAAGATTAAAGGTTTCACCGACCAGTTGTCGCTTTTGTAGGCGTTGTTTCTATTAAGAACCTTGCCTCGGTAGTTTACCAAAAGAGGTGTTCCCTGTCGTACATTTTCGACAGCCGCCACCAAACGTTTTGAGCCATTCCTAATCTGTTTCACACCGTCGGCGGTTTTTTCAAGAAAAAACGCACAAGGCAAATCCAGCACCACCGATGGGTCGTTCATGTCTTGGACTTGCTGGATTTCGATTTTTACAAAAATCAGCCGCTTGGATTCCCCAATGTTAATTGGTGTCCAGTATTCCGACGATAAGTCTAACGGTAACACTTTGGCCGTTTCCAAGTCTGGCATTTCTAACATCGTCATAATGTCAATCGTAGGCACATTGAGTACAGCTTGTGTTTGTACCATTTCACTTTTTTGGGGTACAAGTGGCGAAAATTCCAACGGGCTTTCAGCCGTTACTGTTTCATATTCTAAATTTTCCATTTTAGTTTTCACGAGTACGTCGTGGGCGTTTTGTGTAATTATTATAAAATTGATTGTCATTGTACGCTTTGAGGTCTTTTCGCCATTCTTTCACCATAAACCAGACTAAAAAAAAGCCCAGCAAAGACACAAAAAAGGCTTTCCAGTAGTCTCCATCTGTGTATTTTGAGAGGGCAAAACGCATCAGCAAATAGACCGTTGCCGATACCGTAGTGATTGCCATTGATTTCATTTTTTGTATTTTTAAGTTGTAAAAATCTTGATTAAAAACATACCTGCACCAAGTATAAGCAGGAAAGAAAGCACTACCACGGTGTACATAAACACCATGACTTTCTCAATGTCATTGTCATCGTTTGGGGGTTTTAGCATTGTAGTAAAAGGTTAATGGGTGAAACGTTTTGTAGGGCAATTCTTAAATCGGGTCTTTTGAGGTCAAACAGCCGAGCCTCACAATTACAATAGCCATCTGAACTTAAATGGACATCAATCACATTGAGGGCTTGGTCTGTGCCGATTGCATGGGCAGTTTTTCTGTTTTTGATAGAAACCAAAATACCAATCGGAATCCAATCTGGTATCGAAAATTGTGCTGGCTCAATGTCATAAACAAAAATCAAATTAGGGGTTATCTCTTCAAAAGAGCAGGTAGCATAAAAATTGCCAGTTCTCGAGGTGTCAAATCTTGAATACTCAAATCGAATCGTCGAAGTGGTTACTTTTGCATTGTTGATAATTTTCATAATATTTGTGCTTTAAATTTTGTAGTATAAAAAGATGTGTTGTTTTACGGCACATCTTTTTTTGTTGATACAAATTTAATAATATTATTAACAATATACAAATTATTATTAAAATTATTTTTAAATATTATAATATTGCTCAATCCGGGCCTGTATAGCGGCAGGGTGGTATCGGCAGCTTTCTAAATAACTTCTTATTGATTGCACGCCTATACGCTTCTTTCTACCAGTCTTCTGAACTGATAGCTTATTGTCTTTACCCAAACGCCAAAGTGTTGTGGTTGAGCAATTTAGCATTTTTTGAGCCACCTCCACGCATACCCATTCCTCTTTGATTCGGGCAGTCATTAGTTGAGCCATTTGGCTTTTGAGTAGCATTATTTCAGCTTTCAATTCTAAGTGTTCTTCGATGGTTGGTACTTGCATGATAGTTGCTTAGTTTACAATCGTTTGCGCCAGCGTATAGGCTTCACTCGGCGTTGTAATCAATAAATGAATCCCTTTTACTATTTTTTCTTCTGTTGTTCGCATAACGACTTTCCCACTAAAATAATTCATTACGACTTGATAGCTTTTTAAGTCCGAAGCTTTCGCAACTCGCTCATAACCAAATAGTAATGCCTTTTCTTTTAATAATTCAAATAGCTTAATGTCTTTCTGAATGTCGCTGATTGTTGATTTAGAACGTGCCATAATTGAGTGGTGGTTTACCGTAAACTAATTTTATTTTGATAATTTTAATATTATCGTTAATATTGTTATATATAATTGTGCAAATATACAGCATAATCATTAAAATAAAGAATATTAACAATAATATTATTTTCTAAAATAATGAATCAATCAATAGATAGCGACAAGCTAAGGTTAATTAAACTGAAACGACTAATCCATGAAATAGCTGGGGGCAACAAAAGCAAATTTTCGTTGCTGACAGGCATTGCACAAGGCCAGATAAGCCAAATGTCGAATGGAACAAAAAAGATAACAGACAAGACCTGGGCGCAAATAACTACACGTCTTCAAATAGAAGACACTGCGAAAGAACAAGATTTTAAAAACTTACGAATCATGGCAGAGTTAGAAGCTTCCTCAAAGCACGTTCACCAAGGCGAGCAATTCAAAAAGTTTTTGGAACACAGGAAAATAAAAAGCAAAGATGTGGCCGTACTACTTGGTGTATCTGAACCCATGATTTCAACCTATAAAAGCACGTCTCAATTTAGGCCAGATGTTGCTCGAAAAATCAACGGACTGATGTATAGCTATTCCGAGCAAATACAATCAAACGTTGTTAGTAATTTTACAGTGCCACACTTGAATGAATCAAGCCAAAACATAAACTTAAAAACAACCGCCGTCTATACATTTAACACTGTCCCCGACTACCCCATCGACCAGGCTATTGTATTGAAAATAGAAACCGATGGCATGGAACCTACACTTTCAAAAGACTCAAACTTTTTAGCTATTTTTGTGTTGCCCAATAAATACAAATACCACACGGGCCTCACAATAGTACAATACGCCGACATGATTTCAGTAGGCGAAGTTGTCTCAAATGATTTATTCGACAAAGGGTACATAGCATTGAACAGAGCGAAGGGGTCGGTTATAAAAATAGCAAAAGAGGATATTCAAAATATTTGGAAAATAGTTGAAGGCTTAAATGTCAAGTTGCGATGATTACCTTTAAAGTTGAACTCGCAAATGTAGCAAACAGAGACGGTCAGTACGCTGTCAGACTTCGCATTACTGCCGACCGAAAGCACAAACGGGTAAGTTTGGGTTTCTTGATTGCCAAGAAAGACCACAACCCAAAAGGCACACTTGACAAGGCCAACTGGGTTAGGGCTACTTGTCCACAGTATCACATCTATAACCAACGATTAAGAGAGCGGTTAGAACTGGCGCACAGAGCTATTTCGGAGGCCAAGCAACCAATAACGTTATCATACATTTTAGAGGTAGTAATATGCAACGCACTTACAAAACCACAGTCTCAGCAGTCATTTATTGAATATTACAAAAATGAATTGATAAACGTAGAGGTGCGTTTGACTATCAAAACCGCTGAGAACTATGGGGTGCCGCTACGCAAAATGATTGCTTTGCTAAAAGAGCAAAACAAAAAAGATCTGTTATTTGTAGAATTAACCCCTAAATGGCTAAAAGATTTTGAAACACACTTACTTTCTAAAAATGCCAAAAATACAGTTAGTAAACAGCTTGGGTACGTCAAAACTATAATAAATCAAGCCATTTCAGACAAAATACTTTCAAAAGACAGTAATCCTTTTGATGGGTACAAGTTTGTTTTTGAACCGACCGAGAAGCTAAAATTGACAGAAGACGAGTTTAAACAAATTGAGGACTTAGAACTAAACCCATTACTTAGAATATGCCACGCCCGAGATATTTTTTTGTTTATGTATTATACGCATGGCATGCGAATAGGCGATGCCTTGTTTATAAAAGTAAAAGACGTATACATTGACGGATTACAGACTAGATTAAAATATCAAATGCAAAAAACTAAGACCTACAAAGACGTTTTATTGTCTTCACAGGTTTTGGCAATAGTAACAAAGTATAAGCAAGATAAACTGGGCAGTTCCTTTTTGTTTCCATTTTTAAAAAACGAACTCAATTACTTAGATAAACGAGTTTTTAAGCTAGAAAAAGAGGCGAAAACCAGTATTGTAAATAATAATTTAAAAAAAGTGGCCGAACGTTTGGGTTGGGATATAAAACTAACTTGCCACATCGCTCGTCATACTTTTGCTGATAATGCTCGGAAAAAAGGCGTTAATACATATTCAATTTCAAAAGCCCTCGGTCATACACGATTAGCAACTACCGAGCAATATTTAAAAAAAATTGACCAAAAGTCGGTAGATTCAGTAAATGACATTTATCAATAATAGTGAAACAATAGTGAAACATTTTTGCGATATTATGAAACGTTAGATATTTCATAATAATACCAAAACACATTTATATCATAAAATTTACACTATGCGTTTCGATGGGCTTCAACGTTCGAGAACCTCCTTCTCTGCAAAAAGCCCCCCAAAACAAATGCTTTGGGGGGCTTTTTTGTAAATTTAGTTTACAAAAATTATCCTAAAACTTCACTTTTAAATAGGCCAATGCCTTACTGTAAGCATCATCGGCTGCTGTTTTGTCAAATTTAGGATTACTCGGATTGGCAAAACCATGAGCGGCATCGTACATATTGATTGTTACCGTTTTGCCAGCTTTTTTCATATTTTCTTCAAATTCGGTAACAATCGTAACGGGTATTCCCTTGTCTTGGCTTCCAAAAAAACCCAGTACATCGACATTCAGCGTTTTGAGTTTTTCTACGTCTTTCTCAGGTCGTCCGTAGTACATCACGCAGCCTACTGCTTGCTTACCTTCCAAAACTGCCGATTTCAATGACAACATTCCTCCAAAACACCAGCCTACACTTGCTATTTTGGCTTTTTTGCCTGCCAATTCTATACCACCTTTTACGATAGCCTCGAGCCTGTCTGAGCTTGCGCTTTGCATGAGTTTACCTGCATCTTCGGGCTTGTCAGCCACTTTGCCGTCGTACATATCGAGTGCAAGTACGTTTACATCGCCGAGGTCGTTATAGAACGTTTCGGCTTGTTTTTTGATGTGGTCGTTCAGTCCCCACCATTCTTGATAAATAAACAACCATTTTTTGGATTTTTTGGCCGATTTTATCAACAACCCAGAGGCAGTTTTACCGTCGGGAGTGGCAAAGGTTACCATTTCGCCTTTGCCCTCATACAAATATGGCATTGGTGCGGTGTGCATGGCTACAAAGTTGGCATCAGTACCAAGTGCCGCCATGTCGTGCATGGGTGTGGCGTGGCAAATCGGTATGGTTGTTTCTGGTGTTTGATTGTGAGTTAAGTACGACATAAAGCCTGAAATAGGCAGCAGCAAAATTAGTAACAGGTGTTTCATTTTTGTATTTTGTTAGTTTTAAGCACTTCTTAGTTCCATGATTGTAATTTCGGGCAAAATACCCAATCGGCCAGGGTATCCCAAATATCCAAAGCCACGATTGACGTATAAATACTGGTCGTTTTGTTGATAAAGCCCCGCCCATTGTTTGTATCGCCATTGTACTGGACTCCATTGAAAGCCCGCTACCTCAACCCCAAACTGCATTCCGTGTGTATGACCCGCAAAGGCAATGTCAATATCGGGAGTCATTTTTTGGGTTTGTAGTTCCCAATGCGATGGGTCGTGCGAGAGTAGTAGTTTGACAGGTGCATCGGCAATGCCAATGTATGCTTTCTTGAGGTCACCATATTTAGCAAAACTCCCCCCACCCCAGTTCTGGATTCCCAAAACAGCAATGTGTTCATTACCGATTTTTATAAACCTGTTTTCGTCCATCAACAAATCCCAACCTAATAGTTTGTGTGCTTTAATGAGATCTTTGAGATTTTGGCGTTTGGCTTCGGCAGTTGGCCATTGGTAGTAGTCGCCGTAGTCGTGGTTGCCAAGCGTTGAATATACCCCCAGTGGTGCCTTGACTTTATCAAATATATCAATATAGCTTTTGACTTCGTCGGCGGTGTTATTGACCAAGTCGCCTGTAAAAAACACCATATCTGGTTTTTCTTTCATCAACATTTCTACCCCGCCTTTGACGGCAGTTCGGTTAAAAAAACTACCCGAGTGAATGTCCGACAGTTGCCCTATCTTAATGCCGTCAAAGGCTTTGGGTAGGTTTTTGAGAGAAACTGTGATGCGCCTAATGCGGTAGTCGTGTGCGCCCGATACTATGCCATAAGCAAAACCCGCAACCGTTGTACCACCTACGGCCAATGCCGTTTTCATCAAAAAGTCAGACCGACTGATGCCCTCTGAGATAACAGATGGGTCAGTTGTAGCTATTTCTTGTTGTTTTGTAAAAAAAGAAATGACCCATTTAAAAAATCGTATTACGTCATCGAATAGTAATACCAAAATCATCGCTAACTTTGCAAAGTAGGGTATCAGTATGGCCGCCCACACAAACTGACGAGTAGAGCGAGGCAAGACATCGGGCGAAATGACAAACTGGGTAACAATCCAAACCAACAAGCTGACAATAGGAATAGACCAATAAAAGTAGTAAATCAGGCGGCGAGTGTCGGTAGTACTTGACTTGGTAAGTGTCTTGACAACTTGAAATACATAAAAATCAATTAAAAAGAAAAAAACAATAGCTAAAACAACAGCAAAAATACGGTTCATAAATAGTGAAAAGTGAAAAACGAATAATGAAAAATGTTATAATTAGTTAATAATCAGATATTTCAAATAAATCAAATCGTGGTTTATTTATACGAGACAAACTAAAAAGTTGAGCAAATTCAAACATAGTTACAGATTGAGCTAACTCATTGATATTTAACGTTTAATTTACACATCGACACAATGGCAGATTAACACATTTGCTTAGTTACAAATTGGGGTGTTATTTGATTACTTTGATTTTTTGAAATGCTTGGCTTGAATGATCAAATAAAAAAACCTTTACGCATTTTATCATTTAAGCCTTTATGCAATAAAAAAACTCTACCCCTTTGCAAACACCTAACATCAATTTACAGAAAAAAGTGTTCTAAAATCAATAAAATGAAACGATATTTATATCTCGTCAGACATGCCACCGCCGAAGATGGCTCGTTTTACTTACCCGACTTCGACCGAGAACTGACTCCCGAAGGCATAATTCAAGCCGCCCGAATGGGCAAACGACTGGCAGACAGCAATCTAAAACCTGAATTGTTGGTGAGTAGCGGTGCAAAAAGAGCTTATCAGACAGCAAAGATTATGGCCGAACAGTTGGGTTGTGATACCAATAAAATTGAAACAGATAATGCGCTCTATGCTGGCGGCCCCAAAGCCTATATGGCCATAGTCAATGCTTCATTGAGTAGCCTCGCACACTTGATGATAGTAGGCCACAACCCCGATATTAGCTTTTTTGCAGAGTATCTTACCCACGCAGACATTGGCCAAATGAACAAATCTGGGGTTGTTACCATTGAATTTGAGCACTTGGAATGGTCAGAAGTATCGGCACGAACGGGTAAATTTATCAGTTATAAACACCCCAAAGAATGAAAACCCACCAAAACTCGGCTCTGATTGGTGCTGCATTTTTGATGGCTACCTCAGCCATTGGCCCAGGGTTTCTGACCCAGACGACTGTTTTTACAGAGCAATTATTGGGTAGCTTTGGTTTTGTGATATTACTCTCAATATTATTAGATTTGAGCGCACAACTCAATATTTGGCAAATTGTGGCCGTTACCGAACGCCGAGCGCAAGATCTCGCCAACGACCTACTGCCTGGCTTAGGCTACGGTCTTTCGGCCTTGATTGTGATAGGCGGGCTGGCATTTAATATCGGTAACGTAGCTGGTGCGGGACTGGGGTTACAGGTACTGACGGGCTTGGACATCAGATGGGGAGCGGTATTGAGTGCCTCAATCGCTATTACTTTGTTTCTGTTGCCACAAGCTGGCAAGGCCATGGACGGCTTTACGAAATGGCTCGGAATCGTTATGATACTCCTCATCTTATATGTTGTATTTTCGGCCAATCCACCTGTCGTTCAAGCTATTACCCAAACTTTTGTCCCCGTTCGCTTCGATGCCTTGGCCACCATTACACTCGTTGGCGGTACAGTTGGTGGGTACATTACTTTTGCAGGCGCACATCGTTTGTTAGATGCTGGTGTTTCGGGTCAAAATCAACTAAAAACTGTAACAGAAAGCGCAACGAGAGGCATTTTGATTACATCTGTCATCAGGTATTTATTATTTCTGGCGGCTTTTGGTGTTGTAGCTACTGGCATCAAGTTGGGTAAGGACAACCCCGCCGCATCGGTTTTTGAGGCGGCGGCAGGGCAAATTGGCTACAAGATATTTGGCGTTGTGCTGTGGTGTGCCGCCATTACGTCAGTTGTTGGGTCGGCTTACACTTCGGTTAGTTTTTTGAGAAGTTTTCATCAGACAATAGACACCAAGCACCGCTACGTTACAGTTGGTTTTATTGTTGTTTCGACTTTGGTTTTTATGGCCGTTGGCAAGCCGATTCAAATTTTGGTCTTTGTGGGTACGCTCAATGGTTTTATATTACCCATTGCCCTAAGTATCATGCTGATTGCCGTCAGACAAAAGCGACTAATAGGCAACTACCTGCACCCAGCGGGCTTGCAAATAGCTGGCTGGTTAGTCGTAGTTGCCATGAGTTTTTTGGTATTAAAATCACTGATGTACTAAAAAAGCAATCCATTGACAATCATTGGATATACAAAACGAAAAGCAATGAAGGCGAAAATCAAAATGGTAAGCCCGCCCAAAATTAGGGTTTCATCAAAACCTTCTTTTTGTTTTTGGTTACTGTAATTGCGATTAAAATTAGGGTTTTTCATAGCATTGATATTTAATTTTGGATTTATTACACAAATCAACAGTAAAAAATAGGTGTTTTTTAGCGTAGAAATACCTATTTATTGGGTTGTTAATACTCTATTCTATACAAATACGCTCAAAAACTGATTTTAGATGGAATCGCTACTCATTTTTTTGATTTTATTGGTACTTGTTGCCTTTTTATATTCGTCGGTTGGGCATGGTGGGGCGAGTGGTTATTTGGCCGTGATGGCTTTACTGGGCGTTGCGCCTGCCCTAATGAAATCATCGGCATTGGTCATGAACTTGGCCGTTTCGTTGTTTTCTTTTATTGGTTTTTATCGGGCTGGTTGTTTCAAGTTCAAACTTTTTTGGCCTTTTGCCTTGGCCAGTGTGCCAATGGCTTTGTATGGTGCTACGATTCAGTTGCCTGATGTAGTTTATAAAAAAATACTCGCCGTTTGTATCTTGATTTCGATTGGTCGATTAGTTTATCAATTCATTAAAAAAGACGATGAACTGACACAGCCCATACCGCTTTGGGCTGGCTTAATTTCAGGTGGAGTTATTGGGCTACTGTCGGGTATGATTGGCATTGGTGGTGGAATCATTCTTAGCCCGCTGATGTTGCTTTTTAGGTGGGCAACCATCAAACAGACAGCGGCAGTATCGGCTCTTTTTATATTTGTCAATTCTGTTTCGGGGCTAATCGGCTTGCTGTCAAAAGGCCCGCTACAACTCACCCCCGACTTGATGTATGGCGTTGCGGCTACCGTAGTTGGCGGACTGCTGGGGTCTTATTATGGTAGCAAACAGTTTAATGTACCTACGTTGCGCTATTTGTTGGCAATAAGCCTAACCATTGCCGCTTTTAAATTGATATTGACATAGGGAATGAAGGCAATGAAACAAATGAAGATAATGAAGTAAATTTAATCCTCTGTGATTTGTAACAATCTGAGATTTGAAAATCAGATAATACAGATTGTAAGTTTAACAAATTGTAGCGACGGGAATTTACTACAAATAATGCCCTTTTGCAGAAATAATAAAAATAGGGTCCTCTGTGATTTCATATATCAGACTTAAAACTAACCTCACGCATGATTTTGCATTTCTTGTTTTAGTTCTTTTATTGTAAACCGTTTATAGTCTTTGAAATTATTGTCTCGTTTATTAGCTTCGTGGACTTCAATACGGTTTATTAGCTCAGGATTAGTAATAATGGCTGGTTGTTCGATATTACTCTTGACTATTCTGGTTTTTAAAGGATAAGCCCAAAGCTTTGGCCATTTGCTTGAATATTTTACTTGTAGAACTGTCAAGATGCTCGATTATAAGTGTTTCCATTACATAAAATAATTATATATATTAAATGGTAAAGTTAAATAAAACATATATTAAACCAAAAAAATACATCTGATAAAAATGCACAATTTCACTTCATACAATCCTACTAAACTATATTTTGGTCAAGGAATAATCGAAAAATTGGGCGCAGAAGCAGCTCAATGTGGCCGCAAGGCAATTATTGTAATCGGTAAAGGCTCTGTCAAAACCAATGGCGTACTTGATGCCGTAGTCCAGCAGTTGGACGCATCTGGTATTGCCCACGTACTTTTTGAGGGCATTAAGTCAAATCCTATTTATCAAGATGTCGATGCTGCCATAGCCGTTGCTGAGGCTTTTGGGGCCAATATGGTCGTAGCCGTAGGTGGCGGCTCTGTTGTAGATTCGGCCAAAGCCATTGCTATTGGCGTAAATGCTGGCCACTCGGTCTGGGATTTTTTTACCCGCACAGCTCCCGTACCCACCAAAGGCTTGCCGCTGCTTTGCGTATTGACATTGGCCGCCACAGGTACAGAACAAAACCGCAACTCAGTGATTCAGAACGATGCCGATGGTCGCAAAATGGGTTATAGCTGCGATGCCATGTACCCAAAAGTATCATTTCTCGACCCCAGTTATACCATCTCTGTTCCAGCCAATTATACTGCCTACGGTATTTCTGACTTGATTTCGCACGTTTTGGAACAATATGTAGATACCACAGACTCTCCCCTGAGCAATTATATTGCTTCTGATATTATTAAATTGGCCTTTGAATATGGTCGCAAACTCATGGCCGACCTCAACGACTATGATGCCCGTGCCAACATACTTTGGCTCTCGACAATGGCACTCAATGGCACACTCTCTGCTGGTAAGCGTGGTGGCGACTGGGGCGTGCATGGCCTCGAACATAGCCTGAGTGTGCTGTATGATATTCCGCATGGTGCTGGGCTTTCGATTATTTACCCTGCCTGGATTAAAGCATTCAAAACCGAACTACAACCCAAGCTGGAGTTTATGGCCAAGCGGGTCATTTCGCCATTGGCAAAAGGTGATGATTTTTTGGAAGAATTAGAATCATTTTATAAAGAAATCGGCACGCCTACCCGACTATCAGAGGCCAGTATCATGGAGTCGGACAAAGCCAAAATATTAGAAAACTTCGCCCTCAATAAAGTAGTAGGTGGTTTTTATAAAATGGACGAAGCCAAAAGAGCCGAAATCTTGGACTTGGCTTGGTAGAAAATTATTAGCACAAAAGGCGAGCCAATTAGCTCGCCTTTTGTGCTAATAATTACTGAGTTTAGTACGTATTTCTTCAATTTGTGTTATTGTCAAATCTACAATAGTTTGGTTATCATATCCTTTTATGATTGCTTTTTCCGCTATTTTCAAATCTCTATTTTACTCAATTCGCTCTTCGGCTTGGTCTTTCAACAAAAGTATTTCACTTGCTTTGTAATGCAAATAATCTTTGTACCGATTGTAGCTATATTGTTCTTCTTTTGGAAGCCTCATAATGTCCAAAACATTGCCTGCTTCTTGTAGTCCTTTGGCTCTAAACTCGTCTTTAACTTCGCTATTTTTCAAAAAATAAATCCATTCGTCCAAACTATCTTTGGCCACATCATCAAATTTATTGACCTTAATAATATAGTATTCAGGAAAAATAGCAGAAACTTGCTCTTTAACGAACACTTTTTGTTGTCTGTCAGAAAGTGTCAGCGTATCTTTTTCGTGCAGCCCTTTAAACTGGGTTGTGCCTTTATAAATATAGTCTTGGCCTTGCCCCAAATCAAAATAAACGATATTGACAGATATTATCTTCTTGATTTCGGAATATGGTTGTCCCAATGCTAAGTTTTCGGCAACGGCTTTTGATGCACCATAAACCATTCTATGAAACGGACCGCCGTAGCGGTAATCAATTTCATAAGAGTTCTGAATTTCGACAATGATTAGCTCATTTTTTGAATTTTTTGTCAGAATATCTACTCTGTTAAACTTGTCATCTTCGGTTTCGGCGTTGGCTTCACTCTCTAAAATTTGCTCAATATGAATATCATCAAAAAGAAGCTCGCTCAAAAAGCCCTCTAAAACAACAAAGTTAGCTTTGTTTCGTAGCAATTTTTTCACTGCCAATCGAACCGTATCAGTTGCTTTTTCATTAGTAATTTTGTTATGGCAACGAGTTATTTATTATTACAAAGCTACGAAAAAAAATACACTTATTGCTCGTCCTCAGCCCCAAACTCCACCTGCGGTAGGTTGTTTACGATCTCTACCGTTTGTACACTGACGTTGATGACACTCAGCAATAGGTCCAAAGACTTGGCTTGTTAAACGAATGAACAAATACAAAACCGTAATTAGAAACACGATATGTATAGAAAATTGATTTTTTTATACATATTGCGTAGATCATGTATAAAAAAAGACTAATTTTGTATATATCAAACCTGATAACGTGATGTATGCCATCAAACTGCTACCCAACATCGGTAATATAGAAACAAGAATAGTACTCAAAAAATCGCTATTGGCCAACAAAGCATTGGCTGAGTTGAAAGGCGTTTTGGCTACTATTCCCGACCAAAACATTTTACTCAACACCTTAGCCTTACAAGAAGCAAAAGATAGCTCGGCCATAGAAAACATCATCACCACTCATGATGAGCTTTTTAGAGCCTCGCTCAATCTAACTACTTCGCTCGCCACAAAAGAGGTACAGTCATATACAAACGCACTCAAAAGAGGCTTCGATTTGACACAACAGTACGGCTTTTTGAGTATCAGACATTTTTTACAAATATTAGACATACTCGAACCCAACAACGGTGCAATTAGACGTTTGCCTGGCACGGTACTCAAAAACCAAACGACAGGCGAAGTAGTTTATACACCACCGCAAGACTATGATAGTATCATGGACTTACTCACTAATTTAGAAAAATTTATCAACGACCCCCAAATGGTAGATTGGGACGATTTGGTAAAAATGGCCGTTATTCATTTTCAATTTGAGAGTATTCACCCTTTTTATGATGGTAACGGACGGACGGGACGTATTATCAATTTATTGTATCTTGTACTCAGAAAACTAATAGACATTCCAGTATTGTATTTGAGTAGGTATATTGTGGCCAATAAAGGGCAGTATTATCAACGATTACAGGCCGTCCGTGACAATGAAGACTGGGAAGGGTGGCTGTGTTTTATGTTAGAAGCCGTAGAGCAGACAGCCCTACATACTATTCAATTAGTAAAAAAAATGAAAATATTGATAGAAGAAACAAAACAGTATTTACAGCAAAATCAACCCAAAATATATAGCCGTGAGCTGCTTGATAATGTTTTCAAACACCCTTATACCAAAATTGAGTTTGTGATGACCGACTGCCAAGTGTCACGACTTACAGCTACCAAATATTTAAAAATATTATCTGAAAACCAACTACTTAACAAAGTAAAACTCGGCAAAACCAACTATTTTATCAACCACCAACTGCTTGGTTTGCTGATGGACTGACTTTTATTCTTGTTCAGCCCCAAACTCCACCTGCGGTAGGTTGTTTACTATCTCTACCGTTTGCACACTGACGTTGATGACACTCAGCAATAGGTCCAAAATATAGCGTGGCTTGCCTATTTCGGCTGCCCAGTCGTTGGGGTTGTTGCCGATGCCACTTTCTTTGTGGGTCGTCTTTTGGTAGCGTTCCATGACCCACTCTATGGCACTTTTGCCGTTTACTACATACTCGTAAGCCTGCGGCGGTATGTTGTCTATCGTTATTTGGTTGTTGTAAATGATGGTTTCCTTTTCGCCTTTTTTCAAAAAACGCATTTTGGTTACTCCATACTGCACATACTCCATTTGGTCGTGGTTGGCTTGGCTCAGGGTGGCTGCTGTGCTGAGTGGCTCTACCACCACCACTACGCCTTTACAGGGCGGCACGCTCTCGTAGTTGATGTGCAAATCTGCTAATTGGCGACCTGCTTTACTAAATGCCCAAAAGTCTTTGACAGCCTCAACCAAGGGCAGCCGTGGCAACATCTTTTTAAGGTCTGCCGCAAACATTTCTCTGTACTCAGGGCTATGCAGAAAACCATAAACATAATAAAAAATATCTTCTTTGCTAAGCCCCACCCCAGCCCTCCCCGAAAGGTTGGGAGTAATGTTGTACTGCTTTTTGGCTCTCTCCAATATAAAATCACTGACGGCATCTCGACGAATGAAGTCGTTTTTATTGTCTTCATCAAATATGCCTTTTTGCTTTGATGTGTTTTCTTCGTAATAATAGAGTGGAAAACATTGACCATTCATTTGAGTTTGAAGGTCGGGAATAATATCAGAAATAATTACAGAAAAGTCCTTGCTCGCCCCCAAACCAGTTACACATATTACTTTGTTCTCTGTATTTGGTTTAGGAAATAACTTTTTATTTTGATATACCATTGCATTATAGTCTCTATCAAAATAAAGATTTTGTTTACAAAATGGACGATATAGACCTAATTCAACAGATTCATTATTAAATAAAACCTCTTCAAATTTACCTAAATCATCTTTCAAATTACGATTCCAACTTAATTTAGTCGGGTCAGTATCAATGAAAGAATCTATTTCTAAATCACGATTTCTAAACTTTTCAATTTTATACTTTTCTAACTGTTCCTTATAAAAATCAAGAGATTTTTGTACATTTTGTATCAATTGATTTTTCGAGTAATTATAAACCCACGCATCTCGCCCCGTGGCTAATCCCAAAGAGTATGTTAAAAAATATGTTTTTGTGTGAGTATCGTATTTTTTTTCAGCATCTATTGGGGTAAAAGTTCCAAATATGTTATTTCTTTGGCTAACCCAATCACCTTGCTCATTAGGCGAAAGTGTTTGCCAATCAATCTTTGAATTATTTACAGACCTAAATTTACTTATAATGCTAAGCTTATCTTCTCTGCTTAGATAATCACCAATATCGTGGTAATGTATAGTTGCTTTTTCGGTTTTAGTATTCGGATTTTTAACTAAGAAGGTAATTGCTATTGGTGTACGAGAACCTGAGCCAAATATTTTTCCACCTTCTTTTCTTGAAAGTTCGCCACTGGTTCTTTGATTTCCTCTTAAATTAAATACATAAATAGCTGAAAATTCTTTTTCAAGGCACTTACGAAGCCCATCAGCTCCATTTCCCTCTAACCAAGCTCCATTGGATACAAAAGCTATCATCCCTCCATTGATTGAGTCGAGACGGTCGGTACTCCAACGAAATGCTTTTATATAAGAGTCATAAAGTGCTTTTACGGATGTCGCACTACTTTCTTTTGCATAAGTATTTTCAATTCTTCTATCTAATTTTTCATACTTCTGATTTTGTGCATTGTCATTTGCAGATGTTTGACCAACAGAATAAGGTGGATTTCCGATAATAACACGTAAAGGGGCTTTCTTTTGGGCTATCACACGATCGGAATTTTGCGGAAACATTTCAGAAAACATTATTTCGCTGGCATCTGTTTCGCCCAACTGGAAAGTATCTGTTAAACAAATACCCTCAAAAGATTTGTATTCGGCAGCATTCAAAATATCGTGGTAGGTGTTTTCGATATTGATGGCAGCGATATAATAAGCCAATAAAACTATTTCGTTAGCATGGAGTTCTTGGGTATATTTTCGTTCCAAATCTTCTTTTTTGATTAAACCACTTTGCAACAGTCGGGTCATAAAAGTACCTGTGCCTGTAAATGGGTCGAGAATATGTATGTTTTCATCGGATATTGAACGTCCAAATTCTTTTTTTAGAATATCATCAATTGACTGAATCATAAAATCAACGACTTCGACTGGTGTGTAAACGATACCCAGTTTTTCAACCATTTTTGGAAAAGCTGACTTGAAAAATTTATCGTATAACTCTACTATGATTTTTTGTTTACCTTCTGCATTGTCAATACCCCCAGCACGAGATTTGACAGATTCATAAAATTTTTGTAGTGTTTCGGTGTCTTTATCAAACGATTGGTCTTCCAACAAATCAAGCATTGTTTGCATCGAAACCGAAATGGGGTTGTTTTTTACAAACGAATAGCCATCAAAAAGAGCTTCAAAAACGGGCTTGGTTATGATGTGCTGCGAGAGCATTTCAACGGCTTCGTTTGGGGTAATAGACGGATTGATGTTTTTGTGAAGGCCCTTCAAAAACCCGTCAAATGCTTGTTGGTGCAGGCCGCCGTCGTTTACCAATTTGGCAATACGTTCGGTTTGTCGGCTTGCAATGTCGGCTACCGACTTGGCCCACTGCTCCCAATACCTACGGTCGCCTACTTTGTCCACCATTCGAGCAAAAACCACCGATTGCAGTTGCTCAAATTGCAGCGCCAGTTGCGCTGCCAAGTTTTGGGCATTGGCGGTGCCGTCGCCCTCGTTTTGTGTTTTTTTGACGGGGTTGCCATCGGTATCAAAGCCATATTCAGTACCTGCGACTATTATCGAGTTGGGTCGTTTTTTGTTGAGTTCTATTTTATTGACGGTGGCATTAAATCGGTCGTCATGCGCTCGGAGGGCGTTCAGCACCGTCCACACTACTTTGTATCGTTCGTTGTCGTCGAGGGCTTTGCTGGCTTCTATGTCGGTTGGCACCACAACAGGAATGATAATATAGCCATATTTTTTACCTTCGGCTTTGCGCATCACTCTGCCCACCGACTGCACCACGTCCACCTGCGAGTTGCGAGCCGACAAAAACAGCACGGCATCTAACGACGGTACATCTACGCCCTCGCTGAGGCAGCGTACATTGGTCAATATTCTACATTCTCTTTCTTTGGGTTGGTCTTTGAGCCAAGCCAGCAGTTCGTTTCGTTCGGTGGCGTTCATGCTGCCGTCTATGTGCTTCGATGCCACCAACTGCGTGCGGGCTTGTGTTTCGGTGGGCAGTTGGCCAATATAGGTTTCGGAAGCATCGTTGAAAGTGCTGGTAATTTTTTTTGAGGCTACAATACTCTGACAAAACGCCACCGCCCTACGCATGGGTTCGGGGTCGGTTTCTTTGATGATGTCTTGGTCGCCCAAAATCTTTTTAGACAGCGCATTGATACAGCCAATGAGTTTGGAGGCATCGTCGGTATTGATTTCGTTGTCTTGGTCGGCTATCATTTTCTGCACAGCGGGTGGCACGTCGTTGGCGTTCAGGGTCAATATCAGCACTTTATAGTCGGTCAAAAGCCCTTTTTCGACGGCTTCGCCAAAGCCAATTCTATATATTTCTTCTCCATACAAAGCCACATCGTCCATCGAACACAACAAAGCCTCGGCTTGTGCCGCTTTGCTTTTGGTGTTGTCGTCATAGAGCCGAGGCGTGGCAGTCATGTAGAGGCGTTTTTTGGCTTTTATAAAATCGTTGTTGTGTACTTTGGTAAAAGCACTTTCGTCTTCGTTGGCCAGCGACACGCCCGTGGTGCGGTGGGCTTCATCGCAAATGATGAGGTCAAACTCCGCAAATTGTGGACTGGCTTGGGCCAATGCTTTTTGTGCCTCAGAAATTCGTTCGATAGACTGATAGGTAGAAAACACAACCGTTAGCCCCTCGTTTGGTTTTGTTTCTAAGGCTTTAAACTGTTTGATGATACTCTCAACGTTGGTCGAGGCAGGCAAGGCCAAATCAATAACCGAAGACGTATCAATGTCTTCTACTTGTTTTCTGTTTTTGGTTATTTCGGGGTCAGAACAAATACATATTGCGTTGATGGGTACTTTGGCATCGGCATACCACTCATTGAGCGTTTGTCCCAATAGTGCAATAGACGGCACCAAAAACAAAACCAAACCCTTGCCCTGCGTTTGGTTTTCGGCAATCCGCAAGGAGTTAAAAGTTTTGCCCGTACCACAAGCCATAATGAGTTTGCCTCTGTCGTTGGCTTTGAAATATTCTTGGGTTTTGGTAAGGGCTTCGGTTTGGTGTGGTCTTAGTTGTTTTTTGTTTGTTCTTGCCACTTCGCCCATCAAGCCATTTTCTAATTTTTCCCAGTCTATCGGTGCATTTGTCAGGTCAAACAGGTTTATTCTTGAAAGTGGTGGATTTTGGTTTTTGATGGCTTCTTCGGCATTTGTCCCCCATTTGTTTGTGGTCGAAATCCAAAGTCTATGCACAAACGAAACTGTTTTTAGGTTGTCGTCTCTGAACTGCCTGCCCGATGTGGACAAAAAGCTATCAACAGCAGGCTTGTCAATATAGCTATCTGCCTGATAGCATTTGCACTGAACAGCCCAATAGTCGCCTTCGTTTGTCAGAGCCACCAAGTCAATGCCTGTGTCTGAGCCTCCCAAGTCTTTTCTGCCAGGAAATTCATTCCACAACCAAATTTTTTTAAACCGATGTGCATATTTGGAATCAGTAAGCAAATAGGCTTTCATCAGGCGTTCAAATCGTTCGCCTTTGTCTTTTTCGGAGAATGAAACACGGCGGTATTTTTCTAAAATGGCAAGAAATGAATTGGGCATTGAATACGAATTTTGAAAGGTTAGTTGGTGTTTTGTATTAACTTTGCAGACGACAAAGTTAGTACAAATAAATGAACGGTTTTTGAAATAAAAGTCATTCAAAAAAACAAAACTATGAATCATTGGTTAGTAAAATCTGAGCCTTTTGCCTATTCTTGGGACGACTTCGTGGCCGCTGGCAAAAGCATCTGGGACGGTGTACGCAACTACCAAGCACGAAACAATTTACAGGCCATGAAAATTGGCGATTTGGTGCTGTTCTATCACAGTAACCAAGGTATGTGTGTTGTGGGCATGGCCCAAGTGAGCCGAGAAGCCTATCCCGACCCAACCGCAAACGACCCTCGCTGGGTGGTTGTCGAAATGTTGCCTGTTCAGGCTTTTGAGCGACCTGTATCTCTCAAACAAATCAAAGCCGATAATAGATTGTCAGATATTGCGTTAATAAAACAGTCTCGGCTATCAGTTATGCCCATCAAGGCCGCCGAATTTGACATAATCTTAAATTTAGGAAACGATGAAACATAAATTGACAATGATAAGTAATAGGCCGCAACAACGCAATTTTGTAAAGTATTGCCTACTTTTATTTTTCGTGCTACATTCTACATTCTACATTTGTAAAGCCCAAACCACCAACCGGGTTGAGTTACCTGTGTTGAGAGGTAGCGACACCTACCACACCATTTCGCTGGGGGCAAGCGGCGTACTACTCATTACGCAGTTAGACCGCAATAGTTTTGTTTTACAGAAGTTCAATACCGATCTAACTATTGATTGGCGACATGATTTATCAATAGAAAACGGATTAGATTTTATCAAATCGTCTTACGATGGTCGTTCGGTCTATTTGCTTTTTTCGAGGAGTCGCACCGATTTTTATCAAGTAGTTAAAGTTAATATAGGGCCTGGCTATGTCGAAAATTTTTATTTGACAGCCATAGAACGCTTCGAAATATCTAACTTCGAGACCTTGGGTTACTCTGTTTATATGGCTGGCACAGTCAGGAATGAGCCTCTGCTGCTTTATACCAACTTGTTGAACAAACAAAGTAAGGTACTGCCTGGGGTTTCGATGGCCAACACGGTCATTCAGTCGCTCGAAGCCGACACAGTGCATCATATCGTCAATGTTTGTTTTGCTGCCCGTAAGGGTCGAGAAATCAAGTTAGTATCCAAATCGTTTGATGAGTTAGGACAAGCCGTAGGACAAGTAATGATTGAGCCAGAACCCGACTACTCGCTCGTCAATGGCCGTTTGTTTATTATCAATGATTCTACCAAAATGATGATTGGTACTTATGGTTTCAGAAATATGCAGGGTAGTGGTAGCAGTAACTCTGCTTCGCAGGGTGTGTTTGTAAGTAAAATACTGTTTGACGAAGTTGAATTTACACAATACCATAGTTTTACGGACTTCAAAAACTTTTTTTCATTTATGACCGACCGCCAACGTGAGCGCATGGAGCGGCGTATCGAACGCCGAAAAGAAGACGGCAATGACGTGAAGCTCAATTATCAGTTATTGGTACATAATATTGTGCCACAGGGCGATAATTTTTTGATAACTGCCGATGTTTTTTACCCTGAATACCGAAACAACAATAACTCAATTTATGGCATGAACTCATTTATGTCGCCATTTATGTCGCCCCTGATGTTTGGGCGTTTTTCGAGTATTTATAATCCCAATATGTACAGTCCATTTTATAATAGTGGTCGCAACAACAACGGACAAATTTTTGCAGGTTTTAACTATACCCACGCCATCGTAACGTTGTTTGATAAAGACGGTAAAGTGCTGTGGGACAACTCGTTGCCGTTTGAGAATGTAAAAAGTATGGAACTCAAAGAAAAAACCAAAGTAAAGGTAAATGTCGATGGCAGCGTGGCACTGTCTTACAGCAACAATGGCGTGATAGTATCCAAAACATTTGAGAATAGCACACCCGTAATTGACAAAAAAACAGTAACTATTACAACCGAAGACAGCAATGATAAAGTAAGAAATACCAGTACAGATGATGTACTTTATTGGTTTGGCAACTATTATTTAGCCTACGGTTTTCAGAAAATAGCAGGGGCCGATGGTCGCCGTAATGTGTTTTATATGAACAAAATTGCTTTTTAAATATAAAAAATATGGCACAAAAGAAACATATTAGATTTGACTGGGCGGTAAAAAAAATACTTCGAGACAAAAAAAACTTTGATATTCTTGAAGGGTTTTTGTCAGAATTGCTCAAAGATGACATCAAGATAGAAGGCATTTTGGAAAGCGAAAGTAACCAAGCTGGCGAAACCGATAAATTTAACCGAGTAGATTTATATGCCGAAAACTCAAAAGGAGAGCATATTATTATTGAAATCCAAAACACAAGAGAACTGGACTATTTGATGCGTATGCTTTTTGGTGTTTCCAAGGCTATCACCGAGCATTTGGGCGTGGGCAAGCCCTATTCGGACATCAAAAAAGTAATAGCCGTCAGTATTATTTATTTTGGGTTAGGCAAAGGTGATGATTATGTATATGTAGGTCAAACTAAATTTAAAGGGTTACATTCCAAAAAAGAGCTTCTACTCTCAAAAGCACAGCAAGAGCTACTCAAACAACCAACTATCCAGCAAGCATATCCCGAATATTATCTGATACAAACAACAAAATTTAAAGACGTTATCAAAGAACCGTTGGACGAGTGGATATATTTTTTCAAGAATAGTGAGGTCTTAGATGATTTTAAGGCCAAGGGAATGAAAGAAGTTCGAGAAAAAATGAAAATACACAACCTCCCAGATAATATCAGAAGACAGTACGACAGGTTTTTGGACGATTTGCACACAGAAGCAAGTATAGCAGACACAATCAGGATCGAGCAAGAAGAGCTAACAAAGAAAAAAGTAGCAGAAGCCGAGGCAAAAATGGCTGAAAAAATAGCCGAAGCTGAAGGAAAAATAGCCAAAATCGAGGAAAAAACCGCTGAAAAAATAGCCGAAGCCGAGGGAAAAATAGTAGAGGCAGAGGAAAAAATAGTAGAGGCAGAGGAAAAAATAGCTGAGGCAGAAAAAAAAGCAGCAGAAGCAGAAAGAAAAATTACTAAATTGATAGAAGTAGAAAAAATAAAAGCCGAAAAAAGTGCCATACAGTTGATTGCGATGAATTTGACTAATGACCAAATAGCAACGATAACGGGCCTATCGGACACTGAAATAAATGAACTGCGACAAAATAGTTCACCATCATAAAATCTTACATTTACTTAATGCAACTACTGACCCCTCAAAACTGGAAAGACTACGAACTGATTGATTCGGGTAATTTTGAAAAACTCGAACGCTTTGGACAATACATATTGAGCCGACCAGAACCACAAGCTATTTGGGACAAATCTCTACCTGAATCGGACTGGCAAGCGGCAGATGCTACATTTAAGCGAGAAAAATCGTCGCCAGAGCGAGGCGAATGGCAACTAAAAAAAGGAATGGTTGAAAAATGGTGGATAAACTACCGTAACGGAGGGCTGAACTTAGAACTTAAATGTTCGCTTACGTCATTCAAACACGTGGGAGTGTTTCCAGAACAAGCTGCTAACTGGGATTTTATTGACCAAAAATTACGACAACTGCCCATCAGCCAGCCAACGGTATTGAATCTATTTGCCTACACAGGTGCAGCATCGGTAGCTGCACGACAGACAGGCGCAGACGTTACGCACGTGGACTCGGTGAAGCAAGTCGTAACGTGGTCTCGTGAAAACATGGAGGCCAGCGGCAATGATAACATCAGATGGATGGTCGAAGATGCCTTTAAGTATGTGCAGCGTGAGGTGCGCCGCAACAAAACATACAACTGCTTGATATTAGACCCGCCCGCTTACGGTCGTGGGCCACAAGGTGAAAAATGGATATTGGAGGAACAACTCAACGAGCTACTCAAAGCCTGCGCCCAGCTACTTGATAAGCAACATTTTGTATTTATCTTGAACCTGTACTCACTCGGTTTTTCGGCACTGATGGCCGAAAATCTTATCAGAGACTGTTTTGGTGATGTAACTAATACAGAATTTGGGGAACTCTATCTCTCAGACCAAGCCCGACACAAGTTGCCGCTGGGTATTTTTTATCGTTTTGCGAGTATTTAGCAATCAAGATTTAGACTTTAACCAGTATCTGTTTGTCTATTTGCAAGTTGATTTCAAATAGCTTTTCTCTGATTTCTTGCATATTTGACAAGATAGCTGCTTTATATTAAGATTTTTCTGATTCAGACCGTTTAGATGCATCATTTCTCAATTTAGCTTTGTATTCTAATTTACCATCTTCTGATAAATTAGAATACGTCCTGAACTCTTTGTACAAATCTATTTTTTTTGATTCTACACTCAATACTTCTAAGGAAACTTTGGGAATTTACTAAAATCGGGCTGGCGTTTTTCTAAGAATGAATTAAAACCTTCTTTGGCTTCTTCGGTCAGGTAGTAAAGCAATGTTGCATTACCAGCCAATTCTTGAATACCAGCTTGGCCATCGAGCTCGGCATTAAACGACGATTTGAGCATACGAATAGACAGCGGCGACTTTAACTGTATTTTTTTACACCATGCTACGGTCGTTTCTTCGAGTTTGTCGAGCGGCACTACTTTATTGACAAGCCCCATTTGCAGGGCTTCGTCAGCATCGTATTGGTCGCACAAAAACCAAATTTCACGGGCTTTTTTCTGACCAACGACTCTGGCTAAATAAGACGCTCCAAAGCCTCCATCGAAGCTACCTACTTTGGGGCCAGTTTGTCCAAATTTGGCATTATCAGCCGCTACCGTCATATCGCACACTACGTGTAGCACGTGGCCACCACCAATGGCGTAGCCAGCTACCATCGCTATCACAACTTTGGGTATAGAGCGTATCATTTTTTGAAGGTCGAGTACGTTCAGGCGTGGTACGTGGTCGTCGCCAATGTAGCCGCCATGACCTCGTACAGACTGGTCGCCGCCTGAGCAGAACGCCTTACCACCTTCGCCAGTGAGAATAATGACCTCGATGCGCTCGTCTTCTCGACAGATGTGCATGGCATCAATCATTTCTTTGACTGTCTGAGGCCGAAAGGCGTTATGCTTTTCGGGGCGATTGATACTAATTTTGGCAATACCTTCGTGAAGTGTAAATAAAATATCTTCGTAAGGTTTGATTGTTTCCCAAGTGTACATATTGAGTGATTGAGTTATTGGGTCATTCTATCATTTAACACTAAATGATTATTGACTATTGATTTTCATTATACTGCACGTCCCAAGTATGGTCGGCGAGCATGGTTACTTTGGCCACAAAGCGGCTAAACTTATACGACCGCCCCCATTCGTCAGGTGCTACCATTGAGAGTAAGTCTGTACCATCTTCTTTTTCATAAACATAGTAAGTCTCATTTAATATAGGGTCGAAGCCCATATTGACTCGATAAATACGTTCTGAAACCTCTACACGTTGGCGGAGTTCTTTGGCTTGCTGTGCCAGTGTCGCCATCTGCTGATATACCTGGTTGAGTTGTCGCTCAGATTGTTGGTGCATGGCCAACACTGCTTTGCCTTTGACCTTACCCATGTCGTCAGGCTTGATTACTGCCCCACCTGCCGAATGTGCATAGGCCATCAAGCCTGGGTTTTCGGCAACTTTGTCGGGGTTGATTGGATTTTCTATCATAAATCTTGTAAATACTTAATCCGTTTATAACCCTCAAAAAAGAAAGAATGTTTCTAAAATTCAAAAATAAGTACCTGATATATGGTGTTTGATGTATGTTTTTTTGCCTACTACAATACACATCATACATCGTACATCTCTCATCTATTTTCCTAAAACAGTGATAGTAAATGTATTGCGAGCGGTTGTTACAGTACTTTTATCAATTTTAGGAAAAGTACATTCATCCATCATTTTATGCCATTTGGCGTTGCGGTCGTCGTGATTGATGCTCACAATAAATATACCGTCGTCGTTTAGATAATTGGCACATCTGTCTAAGATAGCTTGTACAGAATGGCCATAATAAATGGCTTCGTTTATTATAATAACGTCAAACTTTATCGATGGGTCATAGGTATTCATGTCAGCAATCAAGTGCTGGGTTTTGTGGTCGTTGTATTTTTGTGCGTTGTCAATGGCCACATCTGACACGTCTGTCGAATAATATAAACTGTACTTAGATTTATCGAACCGCTGTTGCAAATAACCTTCGCCTGCACCATATTCTAATATTTTACCTTCGGGCTTGAAATGCTGCGAATAACCTACAATGATACTAAATCTTGATAGTTCTTCGAGCGCACCGAGACCTTCCCAACGACCCAAGTTATATTGGTAGTTCCAGCGGTCTTTGTCTGTTCTGAGTATTTTTCTTTTATATAGATTACTGATTTTTTCTATAAAATCCATCTTTTGATAGTTGTTTGGTTAGTTTTGGTCGCAAAAATAATACTTTTTATCTATATTCTTATATTTTTGGGGCGTACAATTTTAGAATAAAGAAATCGTTAGTTTTGTGGCTTAATTTCGCATTAACATACCCCCTGTTGTGAAAAATCAATATTGTACTTATTTCTTTTTACCTTTTTGCACAGTTATTATTAGCTGTTGGCTTTCGTCTTGTTCGCAATTTAGTACTGGCCCCGTAGCAGTGGGCTATCACAACCTAACGGCCAAGTTCAATGCTTATATTATAGCACGAGACAAGATGACAGAAGCCGAAAAAACACTTGACGACAACCGAAAAGACGATTATAACCAACTGATGCCTATTTTGCAACCATTGGACTCGGTCAAGGCACAGGTAGTGAGGCCGTTATTGGACGATGTAATCAAGAAAGGCTCGCTTGTGCCAAGTTTGCACCAAAACAGCAAATGGGTGGACAATTCATTGGTGTTAATTGCCAAAGCAAGGCTTTACAAAGGGCAGTTTACAGAAGGAATAGAAACATTGAAATACATAAACGTAAAAGGCTCAGACGACAACGACAAGCATGAAGCCCTGATATGGCTCATGCGGGCTTACACCGAGACCAAAGATTATAATGCCAGCTTGGCCGTAGCCGAATACCTCCGCTCGCAGCCATTGAACAAGACCAATACCCGTGATTTTTATTTGAACAAAGCGTATTTGCATCAGCATAAACAAGAATATGGCTTGGCAACGGCTATTTTGGAAGAAACGTTTGACCTCATGCCCAAAAACGAGGACAAAGCCCGCACGTATTTTGCAGCGGCACAAATGTATGACTTGATGGAAAAATACCAGATGGCCAACAAAAAATATGAACAGGTAGCCAAAAATAGACCCAACTATGACCTTGGTTTTTATGCCAACTTGAACTCTCTGCAAAACGAATCACTGACCGACCCAAATGTATCGCTCGATAATGGGTTTGATAAACTACTCGACGACCGCAAAAATAACGACCTCAAAGACAGGCTTTATTATGCAATGGGGGTCATCGAAACTCGGAAAAACAAATTTGCCAAAGCATTAGACTATTTTAAGAAATCTGTTCAAAATACCACTACCAATACCTCGCAAGTGCCATACACATACCTGGAAATGGCTCGTATCAATTATGAAAAACTACAAAATTACGAACAAGCCAAAGCCTATTACGATAGTTCGCTTGCAGTTTTGCCTAAGTCGTCGTTGCAATATACCAAAGTAGCCGACCGCAAAGCCGTACTCGACGATTTTGTAAAACAACTGACCATAATCAGAACCGAAGACAGTCTGCAACGGCTCTCGCAGCTAAACCCAGCGGCATTGGACAAATATTTAGACGGGCTGATTGAGAAAGAAATAGAGGACGAAGCCGAAAAACGTAAAGAAGCCCAACGGTTGATTGATGCTGCAAAGGCAACGGAAGCTATAAACTTGGCAGACATACAAACGCCTCAAACAGAGCAATTTGTGTTGTACAATAAACTATTGGCAAACCAAAACAAAATTGATTTTCAACAAAAATGGGGCCGACGAACGCTGGCCGACGACTGGCGAAGAAGCAACAAAACTTCGGCCTTGACCCTGCTTACCGACAACAGCCCCACGGCAAGCACGCCAGCTATGCCTACGGTAGTAAATGGTGCTGCCAACCTGGCTTCGATGACCAATGAGCCAATAACAAAAGACTCGCCTGAATGGAAAACCAAAAAAGAAAGCCTCAAAGCCAATATTCCATTTCGCAAACCTGAGTTTGATGCCTCCAACAAACGGCTCGAAGACAGTCATTATCAGTTAGGAAAAATATATAAATTTGGACTAAACGAACCCGTCAATTCTGTCAAAACATTTAAAGAACTCCTCGAACGGTTTTCAGCAACTGGCTACAAACCAGAGACTTATTATTTGTTATATTTGACCGACATACAGGCCAATAAACCCAAATGGAAAGATGTTTTGGGTACAGAATTTCCAAATTCGCCTTACTTACGACTAATAAACAATTCGGGCGGAAAGACCGACGTTGTTGGCAACCCAGAGTTACAAGCCACCAGAGACTACGAGCAGTTATATTTGCTCTACCAGTCGGGCAACTATACCGAAGCCCTCGCTCGTAGCGAAACAGAAATAGCAAACCACGCCAATACCAAAATTCAGGATAAGTTTGGGTTTTTGCGGATATTGCTCGCTGGCAAAGTCAATGGCCGAGATGCTTATTTGAAAGCCGTCAATGATTTTATCAAAGAATTTCCCAACAGCCCACTACTACCCCGTGCCAAAGAACTACTCGAATCGCAAGAACTAAGTACTCGAAAATAGAAATATCTTCGTATTTTTGTTTAAAATAAACCAACAAAAACCATGCTTACAGCAATAAGTGGTACAATAGAAAATGGTCAGATATATTTTGACGAAAAACTACCTGACAAACAAGGAAAAGTTATATTGATGTTTGTAGATGACATTATTAAAAGAAAGTCCTCTCAAAATAAAGCGACCATACGATTTGGTGGCTTAGATAATATGGCAAATCTCCCCGATGATTTTAACGAACCATTATCAGACCTTCAAGACTATATGTGATGAATAGTTGTTTGATAGATACCCAGATTGCTTTCTGGATTGTACAGGACTCTCCAAAATTAAAGACCAAAACCAGAGATATTTTACGAATCATGAGTGATGGGGTATTTTTTAGTCAAGTATCCCTCTTTGAGCTGAGTATAAAGCAAAAAATAGGAAAGCTACCCGAATTTAATACAAACATAGAGCAAATTTATACTCAGCTTTTAGAAAATGGCTTGCAGTTTTTACCAATCCAAAATAATCATATCTGGGCATACGAGCAAATACCTCTTGTTGATGCACACCGAGACCCCTTTGATAGACTGATATTAGCAACAGCATTGGCTGAAAAATTACCAGTTATATCGTCCGATGATAAATTTCAATATTATGATAGTATTATCGAAATCATCAAAAACTAAATAGTGGGGTATTTTTTGTACTTTTCGATAAAATCGTTACTTTCGCACTATTCTAATTCTTAACCTATCATTTTAGTAAATGGAATTTATAAAAGGCAAGTACAATTCAAACATCAGTCGGGTTTGGCGTATTGGTTTTATGCTAATAATTCTGCCTATACTTTATATTGTGGCAGTGTTTTTCAATTTCTTTTGGCTTTTTGGTGGAATGCCAGACCTGAAAGCCATAGAAAACCCAAATAGCCAAGTAGCCTCCGAAATTATAACCGCAGACGGACAGTTGTTATCCAAGTTTTTTCTCGAAAACCGTACTCCTATCGAGTTCGACCAACTCTCGCCCAATGTCGTTCGGGCGTTGGTAGCTACCGAAGATGCCCGTTTTATGAAACATTCGGGCATTGACCCCCGCTCAATGTTTCGGGTCTTAAAAGGTCTCACTGGCGGTGGTAACTCTGGCGGTGGTAGTACGCTGTCTCAGCAGTTGGCCAAAAATTTGTTTGAAACCCGTAGCGAAAAATTTAAAGGTACTTTGGGCGGCTTTCCAATTATCAAGACTGTAATATCCAAAACCAAAGAGTGGATTTTGGCCGTTAGGTTAGAGCGCAATTATACCAAACAAGAAATTATGATGATGTACCTCAACACAGTTTCGTTTGGCAACAATGCGCTGGGTATCAGAACAGCAGCTAAGACGTACTTTAACCGTGAGCCATGGAACTTAGACCTGCATCAGGCGGCATTGCTGGTTGGAATGTTACAAAACCCATCAAGATTCAATCCTCGCATTTTTCCAGAGCGGTCGCTTGAAAGGCGCAATACTGTGTTGGCACAAATGAACAAATATGGTTTGATAAAAGAACAAGATTTTATTAAAACCAAACAAAAAACACTCGGCCTAAAAATCACTATCGAAAACCACAACACAGGCCCCGCACCTTATTTTAGAGAAGCCCTCAAAGACTGGATGAAAGACTGGCTCGTAGAATATAACAAAGACAACAGCACCGACTACGACCTCTACACCAGCGGCCTGAGGATATATACGACCATCGACTCTCGAATGCAGCTATATGCCGAAGACGCAGCGACTCAAAATATGAAAATACAGCAACTGAAACTCGACAATTCAGTTAAGTTGAGAAAATCAACACCGTGGGTTATTAAAAAAGACAAAGGCTATGTCGAAGACCCGTATTTTATAAAACGCTCGCTCAGAAAATGTGGAAGATACATTGAAATGAAGCGAGCGGGCTTTGGTGAGTCTACTATATTAAAAGCCATGACAACCAAAGTCAAGATGCGGGTATATTCGCTCAGAGGCGACAGAGATACGCTGATGAGTCCGCTTGACTCGTTGAAATATTACAATAGTTTTTTGCATACAGGCATGGTATCAATGGAACCACAAACAGGCGATGTAAAGGCTTGGGTGGGTGGTATTAACTTCAAACATTTCAAATACGACCACGTCAAACAAGGTGCAAGGCAGCCAGGCTCTACTTTCAAGCCCTTTGTTTATACTACAGCTATTGATCAAAATTTTGTTACGCCATGCACACAAATCATTGACCAACAGGTATGTATTGGCGATTGGTGTCCTCAAAACTCAAATAGCCGTTTCTCGGGTCGTTCGCTCAATTTACGGCAAGCATTGGGAGCATCTGTCAATTCGGTTAGTGCCTATTTGATGAAACAGGTCGGGCCAAAATTAGTGGCCGACTATGCCCACAAAATAGGCATAACCAGCCCCTTGCCCGAAAACGATGTTACCATCTGCTTAGGAACGCCCAGCGTTACAGTCTTTGAAATGGTCAATGCCTATTCTACTTTTGCCAATTTGGGCAAACACGTTGAGCCACGGTTTGTAACTCGTATCGAGGACAAAAATGGGAGGCTGTTGGCCGAGTTTCCAGTGAGCGAAAAAGAAGTTATCAGCCCCAGTGTAGCCTACCAAATGTTGTTTATTATGCAAGGTGCAGTACAAGAGGGTACGGCAGTAAGTTTGAAAAACAAGTATAATTTTATTGACAAAAACGAAATAGCCGCCAAAACAGGTACAACCTCTGACTATACAGATGCGTGGTTTATGGGCATGACCCCCAACCTCGTAACAGGAGTATGGGTAGGTGGCGAAGACAACCACGTACATTTTACAAATATCCAAGATGGGCAAGGAGGCCACGTGGCTTTGCCAGCTTGGGCTTATTATATGAAAAAAGTATTTGACGACCCCGACTTGGCGGGCGGCGTGCGCTCACCCTATCGCAAAGACCGTTTTCGCCGACCCGATGGCTTAGAAGCCAACTTAGGCTGCGGCGGCTTGCGTGTGGACAGTACCAACACCTATTTTAGACCAAAAATAAACGACGACGAAAGTGTGATGTTTTAGTAGTAATGAAAAACAAAAAACAAAAGTACTACGTCGTTTGGCAAGGAAAACAGACAGGAGTTTTTACAGATTGGAAAGACTGCGAAGCGCAAATAAAGGGTGTAGCAGATGCCCGTTTTAAGTCATTTGAAAATTTGACAGAAGCAGAAGCGGCACTCAAAGGCAACTATTGGGATTTTGTAGGCAAAGACAAAAAACCAACTTCTACCGCACCTCCGCCCGCACATATTGGTTACCCAAACAAAAACAGCATAGCGGTCGATGCCGCCTGGAACACCTCCACAGGCGTAGTCGAGTACCAAGGTGTGCATATTCAGAGCGGCGAAAAACTATTTACCAAAGGCCCATATCAGCAAGGTACAAACAACATTGGTGAGTTTTTGGCTATTATTCACGCATTGGCCTATTTGAAACAACACAAGAGCGACTTGCCGATTTATACCGACTCAAAGACTGCCCTCAGTTGGCTCAAACGCAAGCACGCCAATACTAAACTCGAAGTAACCGAAGCTAATAAAGAGCTTTTTGAACTTTTGCAACGTGCCGAACGCTGGCTCAATGACAACACTTACACCAACAAAGTACTAAAATGGGAGACAGAATACTGGGGCGAAAACCCGGCTGATTTTGGGAGGAAATAGGTTTATATTTTGGTTATTTGCAAAACAACAGAATAGTCCTCTTTTTTGCTTGACCAGTCTTCATTGTCTGGATACACCGAAACAAAATAGATTTTAAAATTTTGGCCTTTGATTTTAACTATTGCACTTCTATCTTCTTCTTTTAGCGCAAGAAATAACTTAATAGTTTGTTTTTGAGTGTCTGGACTTGTCACGTCCAGAGTTACAGTTATCCAACCTGCTATAAAACACTTGCATTGTCTACAACATCTCCCATCTTGAACATCTACAAATGCAATTTTTGCGTCCAATGATTTATCAAAAACATAGCTTTCACCATACTTCAACCCATCAGGATCAATTTTGTTTGATTTTGAGCAACCAACCAAAATAAATACCAAGCAAAAAATTAGATTTTTCATGATTTTATAGTTTTTGATAGATAGACGAAATTGTAGCTCCCAAAGTTGGATATGTACTTACGGATTGTGCTAATTAAAAGATAAAGTTTTTGACCTGTAAAATGGGCATTTCGGCAATAAAATTTAAAAATATTGCGAATGTTAAAGCTGTTATT
>JAYWHT010000060.1:0-119367 GCA_043777595.1 Spirosomataceae bacterium | reverse complement strand
GCCAGAAAATCATTTGAAAAAACTAAGATTAGATTGGGGATAAACTATCCTCTTGCCGACAAAACTATCGAAAACAATCAATTATTGTCTGTTCCAGCCTCCTCTACTCTACGTGCCATTCAGCTTATTTATCCTCTTATTAACATCAGAATAGATAACTCAGGTCTTGAATACCCCGAACGACGAGGCCGAAGGGTAGGTATTGTTGTTGATGGATTTGGTTTGGTAGAAGGCTTTACTTTACCTGTCGTAGAAAATATCGAACGGATTGACATTGTAACGTCCAAAGAATCAACTATTTATGTCTATACCAAAAACGTAGTCAATGCCATTGGAGACACCAAAGCCACCCGACCTTTTGAGGGTAACGCGTTTTTGAGGGGTTTCGATGTGGTTACTAAATAAATTTTATGTTTCTACACCTCCTCAAATGCCTCAATATCAACCACACAAAAGTCGAGGCAAAGCGGCTGGGGGCTGGGGTAAGAGTTATAACCCAACAATTATGAACCATGTAGTAGTTTATTCTCGACCAATAACCCCTCTATTTGCGCTTGCTGGGCGGCTACGGTGGCTTTTTGAATAGCTATTGTTTCGTCTTTGGCCATGATGGTTTTGTCTTTTTCGGTGAGCAGTTGTTACATCAATTCGTTGTTTAATCTTGAATACCTGCATTTTGTGGTTGTTTACTTGGATTCTACCAAACTACATTTATTAAGCCAGAATAGCAGCTAAATTTGTCATCTACCGAAATAATGGTTATATCTTCGGCAAAGGCCGTTGCCATAATCATTCTATCGAATGGGTCTTTATGGTTTTCATTCAAGGGTATTTGGCCGTATGCCAAGATATGACTTTGCCTAAGTGTCAGCACTTCAATATTTTGGGTTTCTACTTCTTGTATAAATGATTTTAGGCCATTTTGCAGTACCAATTTGTTTAGAGCCTCTTTGATAGCCATTTCAATATAGCTAAATTGGCAAACAAAAATATCATTATTGCTGTCTTCTATCAGTTTTTTGGCAAACGGTGAGAGTCTTTTGTCATTTTCTACAAACCAAATAATAGTTTGGGTATCTAATAAATATCGCCCAGTTACATATAGTCTTTGAGGTCGTCTAATGGCTCATTGAAATCGTCAGAAAGCCAAATTTGCCCTTTTAGTCCACCTGCTTTCCGTATTTTTTTTATATTTAGCAATGTACTATCGTCTAAAAAAGTAATCAGTATTCTTACTTCTTTGTCAATTTGTGGTTTTTCGTCAAATGACACAATGCCATTGTGATATGTGCCTTGTATAGTAGCGAGCATCTTTTTAGATTTTATTTTCTTTACAAATATAGTAATTATTTACCTACTCAACTACGCCCTCCCCAACGCCTTTATTTGCGCTTGCTGGGTGGCATCATATTTCGTTTTTATCAATTCCAATGGCTTTGAGAATAGAAAAAAAAGTGCCTTTTTTTAAGTCTTTGTTGCCATGAATGGGTACGGGAACGCTCTCGCTACCTTTGACAAAGATATGATGGCTACCTTTTATTCTGTCCAAAATCCAGCCATTTTCTTTCAGTATTATCAGGATACGTTTCGGCGACAAGTCCATATTTAAGCAGTTGTTAGTTGTTTAAAATCAGGTTCAAACCTAAAATTGTCACTAATGTTCAACGTCAATTCCATCAGGCCACTATCGTCTATGATGGGTATATGTCTGGCTTGCATACTCTCTAATGTCCCTTCTAAGGCTTCTTTTAGATTTTCAATAGCCTCCTCAACAGTATCCCCGCCAGCGAAACAGTGCTTCAATGACGGAATATTAGCTATATAACAATCATCTGCTTTTGATATAACTGCTCTAAAAACCATAGTTTTTTTCGTTTTAAAATTTTTGCAAATATACAAACATTTAGTTTACGCCCTCCCCAACGCCTCTATCTGGGCTTGATGGGCGGCGATGGTGGAGGCTTACTCTTTTAACAATTCATGAAAATCTTCTGCTGTTATGACAGAAATTTTTGGAAAATCTATTTTTGAGAGTATTCTAAAATGGCGGTCGTTGGTTACTATGTAATGGGCGTTACTGGCAAAGGCACAATCTACAAATTTATTGTCATCGTAGTCTGATTTTATCAGTTCGAGGTAGAAATAAGGCTCTATTTTTTGTGTATTGGGCAAAACAAGAAGAAAGGAAATAAAAGACTCGGCAATTTTTTTCTCCATAAAAAACACTAATTTTTTCATGGTATTCGAGTAGTATTTCTGTCGAAAAGCATAATTCGTAAACTCCATCATAGAGGGCATCAACGATGTTTTTGATAGCCGATTTGGTAGAGATTGCTCTCAGTATCACGTTGGTGTCAAGCACAATACGCATCAGTCTAAATGCTTAAAAAAAGTCATCTGAATATTCTTTTTGCTCCCAAACAACGTCGGCTGCTTGACGTGTCTTGTCTAAAAAAAACTTGGCTAAAACTTTTTTCATTTCCAGCAATGTATCGTTCGATATATTGTTGGTGTAGAGTTGTAGTAGTTCTATCTGAACATTTGATAAAGGCGGATTTAAAACGGTGTTCATCGCAATTTTAGTTTTGCCAAAAGTACAAATAAAGCACCAAATAGCAAAATATTTACGCCCTCCCCAACGCCTCTATTTGCGCTTGTTGGGCGGCTATCGTAGCGGCTTGGGCAAAGGCTGTAAATCTATTAAATGGTAGATTGAGTTTGCTGATTGACTTGCATACGGTCAAGTAGAGCAATTAAATCGTTGTGCTTTTTTTGATGTTCTGCACTCAATTTGATATTCTTATATTTATCGTCTAACGATGGATTGACAGTTACTACGGGTTTATTTTTCATAGTTTTAAAGAGATTTGAAAGGCGAAATAATTTTTGTTTTCCTCAAAAAATTCAGGTTGGTCATCATAACCAATACCTAAAACTTGGTATTTTTGAGAATATGACGATTGTAAGGCTTTTGAAATTGCAGCTCTATACAACCTGTTTCTTGATTCAGAACTTCCCGTGAAAAGAACAGATTTTTGAGGATAAAGTTCAAAAAATAAATCCAAAGTGCCTATGACAGTATTTAGAATGAGAGCCATATCTCGGTTATTACTAACAGCAAAAACGTTTATTGTGCCATCATCTTCTAAATCACCAAACGACAACTCAAAGAGGTCTGGGTTTGCTTTGAAAGGGTAATAACAGACAACTTTCTTAATTGTTCTATCATTGCTAACACTCTCAAATTCATACCATAGCCCCTTTGACGACTTTTCGATAGCATATATTGGTTTTTCCATGACACAATGAATAGAAATAATTTATATACAAACATTTACGCCCTCCCCAACGCCTCTATTTGCGCTTGCTGGGCGGTGATTGTGGCTTTTTGAATAGCAATTATTTCGTCCTTGGCTATGATGGTTTCTCGTTGGCTGGCTATGATTTCGTTTTTGCTACCCTCAAAGTCTTTATATAATTTTTGGGCATCTACAACCACTTCAAAAGCATTGATAGAGCCGTCTTTATTGTCTTGATTGTGTGCTATTTTGACGACTGTACCCTCTGGAATAAACTCTGTGGGCGATTTGCCAAATATTTCGACCAACTTGGGAATATGCTCGACCGTGAGCCGAACTTTACCACTCTCCCAATGATTATAAGTACCCTGAGATATACCTATACGGTCTGCAACCTCTTGCTGCGACATTTTTAGCTCCGTGCGATACTTGATTAACTTTTCTGAAATCGTCATACTTGAAGGGGTTTTGTCTGTTAATCTACTTAAAACGTAAATTTATTAGAAAATTGATAAAAATAATTACTTTTTTAATAAAAATTATTAGTAATTTAATTGCTCAAACATCATTTTTTGTATCTCTTTGTAATGTCAAACGACTTAGCCCAAAAATAGCTACCATGCCTTTTAATTTTAGCCATATTACCCAAAAATTTTATTCCAGGCAAGATAACTTGGCTTGGGTTGGTAGGCAATATGTACAATCCTTGAAAGTAGCACTTACCAAAACAACCCTACAAAATACTTTAGAAGAACACCCCGACTACCCAAGTCTGTTGAGCCTGAGTGATGTATTTGATGGCTTCAAAATAGAAAATGCCGCCATTCAGATAGATTCAGAACAATTAGCAATGCTGCCATCGCCCTATATTGCCCACCTCAAAAACGATGGTGGAGAGTTTGTATTAGTACAAAAAACTACTGAATCTGAATTTATCTATGCCAATGAAAACGGCAAATACAGCACCTCACGCAAAGATTTTCTAAATGAATGGGACGGTGTGGCCTTTATTGCCGAACCCAACGAACAGTCGGGTGAGGCTGATTACAAAACCAACCGCCGAAGTGAATTAGTCGAGGTCTTGCGCTGGCCGTTGGTAGGTTTGGCTTATGTGTTATTTATAGTATGGGCAATGTGGCAAGCCCCGACATTGGCCGTTTCGATTTGGGTATTGCTCAAATCCATAGGCGTTGTCTTGTCGGTTATGTTACTATCGGTACAATTTGGCCAAGCCAATGACCTTACAGCTTCGCTCTGTAAACTCAACAACAAAACTGACTGTAACAACATTCTCAACAGCCCCGCCGCCAAACTCACCTCTTGGCTCAGTTGGTCGGAGGTAGGGTTGTTTTATTTTGTGGGTGGGTTGTTGGTATTAGTCAATAGTAAAGCAACTTATAACTCAACACTCATAACTCTAAACTTACTCGCTCTGCCTTACACTTTCTGGTCTGTTTACTACCAATGGCAAGTGGCCAAACAGTGGTGTCCGCTGTGTCTAAGCGTTTTAGCTATTTTGTGGTTAGAGGCGCTAATAGGATTGAGGATATTTGACAAAACCAATATAAACGTCACTCAGGAACAATTTTACATTTTCAATTATTCATTTTTAATTACGCCTTTGCTTTGGCTCATCATTAAACCCATACTCCTAAAAGCCAAGCAGGCAGACCAACTCAAACATGACTTACGGAAGTTTAGAAACGACCCAGCCATTTTTGAAACATTGCTACAACAGCAGCAACCAATGCTACCCCTGCCGCTTGGCTTAGAGCCAATTACGTTAGGAAACCCAGATGCCGAACATACGATAGTGATGGTTACAAACCCCTATTGTGGGCCTTGTGGCCACGCACATAGGCAATTGGAACAAACACTCGAAAACAATACCAACCTCAAAGCCCAAATCGTTTTTACCGCCACCAACCACCCCAACGACAAACGAGGGCCGGTAGCAAGGCATTTATTAGCCTTTAATAATATTGACCAAAAAGAAGCTCTAACAACTTGGTACGCCCAAGCCGTAAAAAACTATGACACTTGGGCTATACAACACCCAGTAGAAATCAACGACCAAGTTCATAAGCAGTTGGCAGCGCATAAACGCTGGTGCGAACAAGCTAATATAGAAGCCACACCTACGTTTTTTGTTAATGGTTTTGCTTTACTGCAAACCTACCAAATTGCCGATGTAGGGCGGTTGTTGAAATATAGTACCCTAAATGTGGATTTGGCCGAATCAAAATAAATAACCCATCTTTTAAACAAAACGGTGCAGCGTTCTGTACAACAAATCAAAATGAAAACAGTGTTAATGAACTTTGGGGATAACATTCTGTCCCGACAACAAATGAAGAATGTTTTTGGAGGGCGACGTGCAGATGCTACTGCTGAATGTCGCTATGGGCCACCAATCACTTGTAGTGGTGCTAATTGCCCATCGGACGATGCAAATGCTACGTCCGATGGGCAATGTCAATGTGATGGTAGAGAAAAATTTTGTATGATAGCATATCAACCTTAAATATAATATTATTATGAGCAATTTTCAAAAATTTAAAATGTATTCTATCAGTAAAATTGAGCAGCGGTATATTATTGGTGGTGGTGGTGCAAGTGCTAAATGTCTGGATGGAAGTACTGTAAGGTGTTCAGGAAAAAGCTGCATTTCTACCGACCAAAGAGATACGTCTCATGATGGTGGTTGCCAATGTACGACAGCTAATGGTGATTTTGATTGGAGGCCTTGCCCAGTAATAGCACCATGACATATATGAGGGGTAGTGAAATTATAAAATTATTGGTAGTCAATGAGTTATAAAAATCCACTAAAAATCAAAGCGCTTTAAAATTTGATATGTTTATCAAATTTTAAAGCGCCCAAACTTTACGCAAACCTCAATCGGTTTAAATTATATTTGACAAACTTCATCGTATCACCCCTCAAAGATTATATCATGAAAACTTCAACTACTCTCTATCTTATTTTTTTTACTAATTTATTATGTTACTCACAAAATGTGATACAGATTCCCTTAAAAACTGTTATTGGTATTGACAATGTTGGTATATATACAATCCCCTACACTTTACAGAAAGATTCAATAGCGAATTACAAAGGAATTCCAACAAATTTGAAAAACCATAAGATAGGTCATATAATTTTTCAACGTTCACAATATCTATATTGGAAATATCAAAATAAGAACTTAGATAAAAAAGGGCTAATCGAACGATTAGGGAATACCATAGAAGACACATTATCTCTCTCTCTAAATCATGTTAAATGCTATGTTACTATTTTAGTCGGATTGAGGGGGAATAAAAAAATCATCATAATAGATACTAATAATAATGATAATTTCTCAGATGAGGTAGCTATGGAATACGATTTGAATAACATATTGAAAGAATATCACAGAGATTCTACGCTTGCACTTGTCCCTGCTTATAAAGTAAATTATGAGGTTTTTAAGAATAATACCATACACAATAGGGTGAAATGGCTTAAAATAGTACCTTACGATGATTCCTATTCATATAACGACACACTAATCCAGAAACTCACCGTTTATGGAATTGGTTTTGACCATAAAGAAGGGACTTTTAAAATTAAAAACAAAAATTTTAAAATAGTTATAGCAAATACTGGCGGCTTCGAAAATAATTATAATTTTTTCAAAACTAATATACAGCGGGATAGTCTTGATTTTAAAAAATTTGGTTTTATTGACAAAGGATTCCCATTTGAATTAAATGGTGATAAATTCATGGCAGAGTCCTGCTCAATGTTTGGCGATACAGTTACCATAAAATATTTAGGTTTTGAAAAAGATCCAGTAGGCTGGCAATTAGGTAATCGAATACCGCCAGTTATCAAAAATATTTCAATATCTGGTGATACTCTCAATAGTGCTCAATTGCTTGCCAACAATAAGTATCTGATGTTAGATTTTTGGGGGTCGTGGTGTGCGCCTTGCATCAAAAGTATTCCGCATCTAAAACAGTTTTTGAATAAAAAAGAGTACTATAAAATTTTGCCTATCAGCATTGCTTATGAATACAATGCCGAAGGACAAAGTAAAGCACTTGATTATATCAAAAAATTCGGAATAGATTGGACAAATATAATAGAAAAGAAAAAAGACAATAACTTTAGTACTGGTTTTGTGAATAGCTTCAATGTTACTGATTATCCAACCGTAATACTCATAGACAAAAATGGAAAAATAGTTTTCAGGGAGGTTGGGCTTGATGCTATTGAAAAGATAGAGAGGTTCATAAAATAAAACTTCATGCCTAAACCCTTCCCCCACTACAAGCAACTCGACAGCATGGCCCGAATCGTCGGCCCGGTGCGTCCCAACGTGCCTACTCATGGTGGTAAAAAGATAGTTCTATGAAGAAATTCCCCCACTACAAGCAACTCGACTCAATGGACTGCGGCCCTACCTGCTTGCGTATGGTGGCCAAGTATTACGGGAGCGAGTATAGCACAGCACAGCTACGGGAACTGTGCGAGATAGGTAAAGATGGCGTAAACCTGCTGGGCATAGCGCAGGCCGCCGAGCGTATCGGTTTTAGAACGTTGGGCGTAAAAGTAACAATACAAAAACTCATCGAAGACGCACCTCTGCCTTGTATAGTGCATTGGGGGCAAAATCATTTTGTGGTGGTCGTCAAATCCAGCCCCCCCCGCCCCCGATGGGGGAGTCGTTTTAATCCATTTCAAAATTTAGGGGCTATTTGGGGAGGCAAAAATAGCCCAAATACTCAAAAAGAGGATATTCAAAATAGCGACATCGATAGATTTAGCGATAAAACTATTCCCCCTTCGGGACGGTACGCCGCGCGGGTTAGGGGGCTTGGATTGGGGGCCACTCTTCTCATTGCCGACCCTGCCGCTGGCATGATAACCTACACCGCCGCTGAGTTTGAGAGCCGCTGGGCCAGCACCACCGACGACCTCGGCCAAAAAGTAGGAGTAGCGTTGTTGTTGGAAAGAAGCCCCCTAACCCCTTCGGCGGACCGCCCCGAAGGGGGCTTTCTTTTCTCCCCAACCCATCGGGGAGGGGTCGGGGGTGGGGCTTCCCCCTTCGGGGGGCGGGGGGCTTGGCTGTTTTCTTTACTTTTCCAATACAAACCCCTCATCGTCCAACTATTTTTAGGGCTTCTGGTGGGGTCGATTTTGCAGTTGGTGTTGCCGTTTTTGACACAGTCGGTGGTGGACACTGGCATACAAACCCGTAACCTCAATTTCATTACGCTCGTGTTGGTGGCGCAGTTGGTATTGTTTGTGGGGCGTATGTCGGTCGAGTTTATCAGGTCTTGGATATTGCTACACATCAGCACCCGCATCAATCTGGCCATACTGTCAGAGTTTTTGGCTAAGTTGCTACGGCTACCCATTTCGTTTTTTGATAGCAAACAAACAGGCGACATCTTGCAGCGCATCGGCGACCACGACCGCATCGAGCAGTTTCTGACGGGGACATCGCTCAATACACTTTTTTCGTTGTTCAATTTAGTCATTTTTAGTGTTGTCTTGGCACAGTATAGCCTTACCATTTTTGGTATTTTTGTGCTTGCCAGCGTGCTTTATACGGCTTGGGTTATGTTGTTTTTGCGTTATCGGCGGCAGTTAGACCACAAGCGGTTTGCGCTGGCTTCCCAAAACCAAAGTTCGCTCATACAACTCATTCAGGGTATTCAAGACATTAAGTTAAATAACGCCGAGCATCTCAAACGCTGGCAATGGGAAAACTTACAGGTGCGCTCGTTTAAGCTCAACATGAGTAGCTTGGCCGTGGGGCAGTTTCAGCAAGCTGGTGCGGTGTTTATCAACGAATCTAAAAATATTTTTATTAGTTTTTGGGCTGCTACGGCCGTCATCAATGGCAGTATGACGCTGGGCGGCATGATGGCCTTGCAGTATATCATTGGTCAGTTGAACAGTCCCATCGAGCAGTTTATACAGTTTGTCCAACACTGGCAAGATGCCAAAATAAGTTTGGAAAGACTAAACGAAGTGCATAGTTTGGAAGATGAAAGCCCCCTAACCCCCAGAGGGGGGACTATTATTCCCCCTCTGGGGGTTAGGGGGCTTGGACTTGTTATCCACAACCTCTCTTTTACCTATCCAGGTGCTGGCAATGAGCCTGTGCTACGCAACATCAACCTGACCATACCACAAGGCAAAGTTACGGCCATAGTAGGCAGCAGCGGCAGCGGCAAAACTACCCTTTTGAAGTTGTTGTTGAGATTTTATAGCCCAACCCCCGATGGGGGAGTAATAACTCCCCCATCGGGGGTTGGGGGGCTGGGCAGCGCGGGGCTTGGGCTTCGTCATTGGCGTAGCATCTGCGGCTCTGTGATGCAAGACGGTTTTATATTTTCTGACAGTATCGCCAATAATATAGCTATTGGCAACGAAACGGTGGACGTGCAGCGGTTGTTTGATGCCGCACGGGTGGCCAATATTCAAGAATTTATTGAAAGTCTGCCACTTGGCTACAATACCAAAATAGGGGCAGAAGGCAACGGTATAAGCGGCGGCCAAAAACAGCGTATTCTGATAGCAAGGGCGGTTTATAAAAACCCAGAATATTTGTTTTTTGACGAAGCCACCAGCTCGCTCGATGCCAGCAACGAAGCGGTGATTGTCAATAATCTAAATGAATTTTTTAGGGGAAAGACAGAAACCGAAGGCTTCGCTCAAAGCGAAGCCTTCGGTAGGCAGCAGCGTATTCGAAAGACAGTAGTCGTAGTGGCTCACCGCCTCAGCACTGTCAAAAATGCCGACCAGATTGTGGTGTTGGAGCGGGGCAAAATCGTAGAAATTGGTACACATACCGAACTCGTACAGCGGCAAGGGAAATATTATGAATTAGTCAAAAACCAGTTGGAATTGGGGGATTGAAAAATAATGAAGGTAATGAAAGAAATGAAAAAATGAAGACTCGACTATTTACGATTTTGTAAACGATGAATTTGTGAGAACCTCGATATTTTTGATTTTTTTGAGCATTTCGTTCATACGTGCAGTTTTGTAGGCAGAGGCCGCTTCTACATTCGGAAAAGTACCTTGCATTTCATCGGTTGATTTACGATGTTTTTGTTTTGTGGTATTATTCATAAAAATTCGATTTCAGCGATGGGCATTTTTTAGAACTTTAAATTTATAAGTAACTGCTGATAAATAAATAGCGTTTTGATTTATTTTAAATACTTGACTATTAACTAATTATAGCATTTTTCGTTATTCGTTTTTCACTATTCACTACTTAGTAAGGCTTATCCATGAATACAAATAACGATATTTTTACTGAAAAACCTCACACTGTTTTTAACTCCTCCTCTGGGGGCAGGGGGGCGGCTGTGGACGAGATTTTGAGCCGCCCGCCGAGCTGGCTCATTCGCTGGGGTATTACGGTCTTTTTTGGGGTTTTGGTCGTGCTTTTGGCCGTTGGCTGGTTTGTGCAATATCCCGATTTGGTCAAGGCCAATCTACGAATATTAGCCACCAACGCCCCTAAACCCGTACTGGCTCGTAGCGATGGCCTGTTGGAAAAACTGTTTGTGAGCGACGGCCAAAGTGTACAAAAAGGCCAACAATTAGCGTTTTTGGAAAGTACCGCCAACCACAACGAAGTATTAGCTTTGAGTCAAGTTGTAGATTCGTTAGTAGCATTGTCGAGTCGGGCAAACGTTGGTGCTATGTACGAAATGGACGTACCTGCGTTTTTTCAGTTGGGCGAAGTTCAGAAATCATACCAGACTTTTCAAGATGCCTTTGTGCGTTCTCGGGCGTTGGTAACAGGTGGGGCTTTTGCCCAAAAACGAGCGGCTCTCCAAAACGATTTGCAACAATTACAATCCTTAGCCGACAACCTCGACAATCAGGCCATCAACTACCAGTCTGACCTCGAGCTGGCCGATGCCGATATTGTGATGCAACGTAAACTACACCGAGACCGAGTGATTCCAGACGTAGAAATGCGCCAAGCGCAGAGCAAATATTTGGGCAAAAAACAAACCTACGACCAAGCCAAAACAAGTTTGAACAATAACCAGATAAGCCAAAATCAAAAACGACAAGAGATATTAGAACTCAACAAAACTACGACCGAACAAACCAATACACTCCTACAAGCCATCAACACCTTAAAGAGCGATATAGAATCTTGGAAACAACGGTATGTTACCGTTGCGCCAGTAGCAGGCAAGGTGTCGTTTCTGGCACAACTACAAGACAATCAGTCGGTTAAAATAGGGCAAGAGTTATTTTATATTTTGTCGGGCAACGCTTTGTCGGGCGATGGTGGTTTTTATGGTGAAATGCAAGTAGGGCCTTATAATTTTGGCAAAGTCAAGACAGGGCAAGAGGTCTTGGTTAAGTTTCCGAGTTATCCTTTTCAAGAGTTTGGTATTGTGGCAGGCCGCATTGAGGCCGTATCTGAGATGTCCAAAGATACGGCCTTTGTGGTGCGTGTGAGTTTTCCGAAGGGCTTGGTTACTTCGTCCCAAAAACAGATACCATTCCGTAATGGCCTGACGGCCTCGGGCGAGATTGTAACCGAAAACCTCAATCTGATTGAACGGCTATTTTATGAAATCAGAAAAACGATAAAAAGATAAGTGGTGAATAGTGAAGCTACGACTTTCTTTACATCAATTTTTTGTACTTAATCCGTGTTGGTGTGGCTTCTGTACCGAGGCGTTTTTTTCTGTTTTCTTCATAATCAGAAAAATTACCTTCAAAATAATACACCTGTGAGTCGCCCTCAAAAGCCAAGATATGTGTAGCCAGACGGTCAAGAAACCAGCGGTCGTGAGAGATAATAACGGCACAACCTGCAAAGTTTTCGAGGGCTTCTTCTAAGGCTCTGAGTGTATTTACGTCGAGGTCGTTGGTGGGTTCGTCCAAGAGTAGCACATTGCCGCCTTCTTTGAGCATCATAGCCAAATGCACACGGTTGCGCTCGCCACCAGACAAATTGCCGACTTTTTTTTCTTGGTCAGAGCCACCAAAATTAAACCGACTGACATAAGCCCGAGCATTGGTTTGTTTGCCGCCCAACATGACCCACTCGTTGCCGTCTGAAATAGTCTGAAACACACTTTTGTCGGGCAATAAACTATCATGCTCTTGATCGACATACGACAGTTGGACGGTTTCGCCAATATCAGTCTGGCCGCTGTCGGCTTGTACCTGACCTGTGATGAGCTTAAAAAGTGTGGACTTACCAGCACCATTTGGCCCAATGACACCTACGATTCCTGCGGGCGGCAACGAAAAGGTTAGGTTTTCAAACAATAATCTATCGCCATAAGCCTTTGACACTCCGCTCATTTCTATGACCTTAGCACCCAACCGTGGGCCAGGCGGAATGAACAATTCGAGTTTACTGTCTTTCTGGCGGGTTTCCTCGCTCAATAGTTTTTCGTAAGCACCCAAACGAGCTTTTGATTTGGCCTGTCGTGCTTTTGGGGCCATTCTGACCCACTCTAATTCTCGCTGCAATGTTCGCTGGCGGTTCGACTCTTGCTTTTCTTCTTGCGATAGTCGATTGGCTTTTTGTTCCAACCATGAGCTATAATTGCCTTTCCACGGAATACCCTCGCCACGGTCGAGTTCTAAAATCCAGCCAGCTACGTTGTCCAAAAAATAACGGTCGTGAGTAACGGCTATGACCGTGCCTTTGTATTGCCGCAAATGTTCTTCGAGCCACAGCACCGACTCAGCGTCAAGGTGGTTGGTAGGCTCGTCTAAGAGCAATACATCGGGCTGCTTCAATAACAATCGGCACAAAGCCACACGGCGTTTTTCGCCACCCGACAGTTTGGCAACATTGGCCTCCGATGGCGGGCAGCGCAGTGCGTCCATGGCTCGCTCGAGGCGGCTGTCCAAGTCCCAGGCATCAAGTGAGTCCAATTTTTCTTGTACTGTACCTTGCCGTTCGAGTAGTTTATCAAAGTCGGCATCGGGTTCACCAAAGGCTTCATTGATTTGGTCAAACTCACGGAGCAGGTTTACGGTTTCTTGTGCGCCTTCCTCTACAATTTCTCGCACGGTTTTTGTGGGGTCGAGTTGGGGTTCTTGCTCCAACATTCCGACTGAATAACCAGGCGAAAAAACAACATCACCATTTATGTTTTTGTCTAATCCTGCAATAATTCGTAATAAAGTAGATTTACCAGAACCATTTAAGCCTAATACTCCTATCTTTGCACCGTAAAAGAATGATAGATAGATGTTTTTGAGAATATGTCGGTTGGGTGGAATGATTTTATTGACCCCCGACATTGAAAAAATAATAGATTCGTTGCTCATTTTTTGTTTTATTTGTGGTGGGCAAATATCGAAAAAAAATTCCTACCAAAACCTCCAAACCAAAGATAAAAATAGAAAGTGATGGAAAATGTCACATTGACTGACGAATACGGCTATGTTTTAGATGGCAAAGTATTCTTGAAAAGCTACCTAAGTTATCCCGATCGGCAGATTGGCGAGGTAAAACGCACCGACCAAGAGGCGATTGATTACTTCAAAAATCGATTTAATATCGCTGCCAACAAAGTCGAAGAACTTACTAACGAAATAGAGGTAGCTCAAAACAAAGGCTCGTTTTTGACCAAATTACTACAACTTCGCAAAAAGCTACTGTCGTTTGACGGCATAGGTGATTTTGTGCCATTGTTGGAAAAATTAGATAAAGCCGAGGCGTATTTGGACGATTTGATTAAAAATAATCAAGAAAAAAACCTTGAAATAAAACGTGCACTCTTGGAAGATGCCCGTGTGGTTGAGGTCGTTGATAATGACTGGCAAGCGGCTACCGACATACTGCAAGAAATAAAATCGAAATGGATACGCACGGGGCCAGTCGAAAAACAATACGATGAAGAGTTAGAAACAAATCTTCAAACGCTTTTTGACGTGTTTTTTCAAAATCGGCGAGATTATTTTTCAGAACAAAACAATATCATTTCGACCCGCATCGAGACCTATCAGGCACTGTTGGCCAAGTCTGATTTGCTACAACGAATGTACGATGTTGATGAGGCTGCCAAACAAGCCAAAGAAGTCAGACAACAATGGAAAGAAGTAGGTGAAATTCCTATCAAGCGGTCGATGAAACTCTACAAGCAATTCAAGCGGTCGCAACAACGGATTTCAGACAAATACAACAGAGTAAAAGGCATTGTTGTGGTTGAGGTGGTTCACCCAGCCATTGAGCAGCAGCGCAAGATGGTGGCCGAGGTCATCAGGCTCAGTAAGTCTGACGACATTATTCAGGCGGCAGACCGCACCAAAACACTCCTCAACGAGTGGAAAGAAATAAAGGTACCGATGAAATTTGCCGACAGAGCTTTGGCCGACCGCTTTCGTACTGCTTGCGATAAGATTTTTGAACTAAGCTACTTGGCTCGTATTCTTTCACGCAAGTACCCTGCGCTTGAAATCAGGGACGAACAAGACCAATTAGAAATCAAAATCAAAGAAATGGAGTGGCTTGTAAAACGTGAAAAAGGCGACTTAGAAATCACTATTTCGGCAGCACAAAACGAACAAATGGACGAAGACGCGGCCAAGCAAGCCATGAGCCGAATCAATACACAACGCCGTAAGATAGCGATGAAAGAAACGATTTTGGGAGAATTTAAAGCACAGTTGAAATAATTTCAAGCCATGCTTAGTGGCTTTTGTTATGGGTTGTCAAGAATTATCATGTATTGTTTTCAAGATAATCTATAACTACAGATGACTACTCACGACAATCCGTGACCACAAATGACTACTTATGACAATCCATGACAAAAAATGTCCACCCTTCACGATAAAAACATAGGAACAAAACAAAAGGCGCTTCGTATCAATCTCGACCGCCAGATTTATGGGTCGTTTGCCGAAATTGGGGCAGGACAAGATACGGCGGCCAATTTTTTTAAAGCAGGTGGCGCATCGGGTACAATCGCCAAAACGATGTCGGCCTATGACATGAAGTTTAGCGATGCCATCTATGGAACCGAAGAAAGTGGCCGATATGTATGCGAGTCGAGACTCAACAAAATGCTCAACCACGAGTATCAACTTTTGGAGGAGCGCCTTGGCGAACAGCGAGGTGATAGTACTCAGTTTTTTGCCTTTGCCAATACCGTCGTAGCCCTCAATTACCAAAAAACAAATGAGGGCCATGGCTGGCTCGGTTTACGGTTTCAACTCAAGCCCAATACCCCTTTTAACAATGTCGTGATTCATGTCCGAATGTTGGACAATGACAGTATTTTGCAGCAGCAAGCGTTGGGTATTATTGGAGTCAATCTTATTTATGCTTGTTTTTATTATAATCAATCGCCCGATATATTTTTACAGTCATTGGCCGACGACCTCAATCTCGACCGTTTTCAGGTGGATATGATACGAGTTGGCGGGCTTGATTTTCAGCATTTTGATAATCGTTTGTTAAGCCTCAATCTGGTCAAATTGGGGCTTACAGAAGTGGCTATGTTTGGGCCAGACGGAGGTGTGCTACAACCATCGGAAGCACTCTACAAAAAAAATGTATTGCTACTACGTGGCCGCTTGCGGCCTATTACCAATGTTCATGTAGATATGCTTCGCAACGGCCTCAAACAGTTTAAGGCCGAGCCAGAAGTCGATAACGATAAAGTAGTGATGGTGGCCGAACTCACGCTCCAAAACCTCCGAGACCGACAAGAGGACATTGACGAAAAAGATTTTTTGGACCGTGTAGATATTCTGAGTTCAATGGGCGAAACCGTTATGATTTCCAATTATCAAGAGTACCACCGCCTCGTGGCCTACATTGCCAAGCTAACTCGCAAAAAGATAGGTCTAATATTGGGTGTGCCAAACCTACATTATATTTTTGAAGAACAATATTACCAAAACCTACCTGGTGGTATATTAGAGTCGTTTTCTACGCTTTTTAGTCGCAATGTCAAGCTCTTTGTTTATCCGACTTTTGATGCCGACAAAAAAATATGTACCTGCCAAAACTTCATGGCCACTGCACACCTCATGCCGTTGTTTGAATATTTGGTAGCCAACGACAAAATCGAAGATATCAGAGACTACAACGAAGCCAACTTACACATCAATACCGACCGAGTGCTTGAACTCATCAAACGTGGCGAAGTAGGCTGGGAAACCCAAGTACCTGCCGAAGTAGTACAGATGATTCAGGACAAATGTCTGTTCGGGTTTCCGTGTGTGGTTTTTCCTCCCAAAATGGTATAGTTAGTTTTTCTTGCAACCTAACTCAAAGGCAAGTAAGACAAACATTTATCTGTATCTTTGTGTTTTGAAGAGCGCCTTTAAGCCAAAATTTATATGTGGGTAGAAGAAGTCAAATTAGAAAACATCAAATGTTTCGATAGTATCAGTATCAGACTGGGTACTGACGAAAACCCATATCCTTGGATTACATTATTGGGCGAGAATGGCGGCGGAAAATCAACCATTCTACAAGCATTAGGTTTGCTCTTGGCTGGGCCAGAGGGTAGCCAGCTATTACTAAAACGCCCAACAGGTTGGTTGAGAAACGAATTAAAATATGGCACTATTTCTACAAAGATTCACAAGGGAAAAAAAGACCCTGGCGAGTATGGTACTGATAAAAAAAGAAAAGCATTTGGGTATTCGTTTTTTATAACAGGCGAACAAAAAATAAATGTCAGAGCGCAACAGTTTACTGAGCCAGCGATTTATCCAAATAATGATAGAACTTTGTCTTGGTTGAGAGAAAATGCGCTCAGTTCAAAAGGAAAAGGCTGGTTTGCTATTGGCTTCGGGGCATTTAGGCGATTGACTCGTGATAGTCAAATTATTATTCCATCGCTACAACCACCTACACGTTACACTAATTTTTTGACACAATTTAATGAAAATGAGCCACTTGCTGCATTTGAAAGATGGTTGGTTTATTTAGATTATCGAATTGTGAAAGACCAAGATAAAGTAGCAGAAAAACAGAGAAAAATAGGAATCGAAGCCATCAATGAAGTTCTACCAGATGGCGTTTCATTTGATTCGGTTACTTCTTATGGTAAAATTATTTTTGATATTAACGGTCAAAAAGTGCCGACTATTACTCTCAGTGATGGGTATAGGTCAGTGTTGGCATTGGCTGGTGATTTGATTTGGCGGTTGTTGGAGGCGTTTCCAGACAGTGATGAGCCGCTCAAAGAAGAGGGTGTAATCTTGATTGACGAGTTGGATATTCACCTTCACCCAACATGGCAGCGAACCATTGCGAGCTGGCTTCGAGAACAGTTCCCAAACTTGCAATTTATCGTAGCAACTCATAGCCCACTAATTGCCGCAGGTGCAGGGGCCAATGCTGTTACCTATAAATTTGTATTGAAAAATGGAGTAACACACATCGAAAAAGTATCTAATATGTCTTCGTGGAGTGTCGATAAAATACTGCAAAGCGACGCATTTGGTCTTGTTTCAACTTACTCACCCGAAACCCAAAGCCAAATTGATGATTATCATAAATTAAACAGAAAAACAAATCGTACTAAAAAAGAGCAAAAGGAGCTTCAGCTTTTGCTACCGTTTGTCAGAGAAGCCTTATCGCTTCCACCTCAAAGTGAAGACTCGCTTGAAAGTAAAATAGACAACTATTTGATAGGTAAGTCATTATGATTTGTGTTGTCAGAGCTAAAAAGCCATCTATCCTGCAAAAAAAAGCCGCAGTTTGGCAAAAAATCTCTTAGATTTGAAAGAACAAATACGGCGTGCTAATGAAATAGGAAACATTGATAATCTAAAAAAAAAATATAAAGTAGCAGAACTCAAATACCAGCATGAAAGTATCAAAAATACATTGAAAGGGGCTGATATGTTTCGTGGCAAATGTGCATACTGTGAAAGTTTTATTTTGCATATTGACTACGGACATATTGAACATTATCGCCCTAAATCTGTTTATCCAATACTAACTTTTGAGTGGGACAACTTGCTTTTGGCTTGTGGTGTTTGTAATGGCAAACAGTTCAAAGGTGATAAGTTTCCAATGATAGACAACGAAACACCTGCTTTTATCAATCCTTGTGAAGACAACCCCTTCGAACATTTTAGCTTTGTGTTTGATGAAAATCTACAAAAAGCGTTTGTTTATGGCAAGACTATTCGTGGAGAGATAACAGAAAAAGAGTTAGGTTTCAATAACCGACAAGATTTATTAAAATATCGGTCTGCCCATGTGCAAAAGCTCATTCATTTAGCGAAATATGCCAAGGACGACTCAAAAGCTAAACAATTATTGGACGAAGCCTGTAACCCTGAAGAGTCTTTTTCTGCTTTTGCCATAGCAATTCGGAGTAAATACACAATACCAACAACACCATGATAGAAAGACCCATCACCGACTGGCTGCCCCTAACCAAACAAGAACTTGAAAAACGCGGCTGGGACGAGCTTGATATAATATTAATTTCGGGCGATGCTTATGTCGATCACCCCGCTTTTGGTACGGCCGTCATTGGGCGAATTATGGAGAGCGAGGGCTTTAGAGTGGGCATCATTGCCCAACCCAACTGGCGAGATGACCTGCGGGATTTTAAGAAATTTGGCCGCCCCAAGTACTTTTTTGGCGTTACGGCTGGCTGTATGGACTCGATGGTAAACCACTACACGGCCAACAAACGCCTGCGTTCTAACGACTCTTACACACCTGGCGGAGAAGCTGGCTTTCGGCCCGACTATGCTACGATTGTTTATAGCAATATTCTCAAAGAAATCTACCCCGATGTACCCGTATTGATTGGTGGTATCGAAGCATCGCTACGGCGAGTTACGCACTACGACTACTGGCGAGACGAACTGATGCCAACTGTGTTGGTGGATTCCAAAGCCGACCTGCTGGTATATGGTATGGGCGAGCAGCCACTGCGAGACATTCTACGATTGGTCAAAGACGGTACGCCACTCAATGCCATCAAAAACGTCAATCAAGTAGCTTATTTGCAGGACGTTACCGAAACATTAAATGCCGATAGAGACTGGGAAACGGTCGAGCTGGCCAGCCATGAGGTATGTCTGGAAGATAAAATCAAGTATGCCGCCAATTTCAAAATCGTGGAGGTAGAATCCAACAAATGGCAAGCCAATCGTATTACTCAACAGGTTGGTAGCCAGCGGCTGGTCATCAATCCACCGTTCAAAATCATGGACGAAGTCGAAATCGATAAATCTTTTGACCTGCCCTATACCCGACAGCCACACCCCAAGTACAAAAAACGGGGGACGATTCCGGCTTACGAAATGATAAAATTTTCAATCAACATGCACCGTGGTTGTTTTGGAGGTTGTAGTTTTTGTACTATTTCGGCACATCAGGGCAAGTTTATAGCCTCACGGTCCGAAAAATCTATTTTGAAAGAAGTAGATGAAATCACAAAGCACCCCGAGTTCAAGGGTTATATTTCGGACTTGGGCGGGCCGTCGGCCAATATGTTTCGTATGAAAGGCAAAGACGAGTCTATTTGCGCCCGTTGCACGAGTGCGAGTTGTATTCACCCCGTAATATGCTCAAATTTAGATACTTCGCACAAACCAATTACAGAACTCTATCGCAAGATTGATGCCAACCCCAATGTCAAAAAAGCGTTTGTGAGTTCGGGTGTGCGTTACGATTTATTAGTGGACGATTTTAACAAAAACAACCAAGACGGCAACCACGACGAGTACATGGAGCAACTCGTAACCCGCCACGTGTCGGGCCGTTTGAAAGTAGCCCCCGAGCATACCTCAGACGATACGCTGAAAGTGATGCGTAAGCCGTCGTTTAAATATTTTAGAAAATTTAAAGAAAAATACGATAAGATTCAAGAAAAGCACGGCCTCAGCCAGCCGCTGATTCCGTACTTTATATCGTCGCACCCAGGCTGTGAAGAAGCCGACATGGCCAACCTCGCTGCCGAAACCAAAGATTTGGGCTTTCAGTTGGAGCAGGTACAAGACTTTACGCCAACGCCCATGACCGTGGCCGAAGTGATTTACTACTCTGGCGTACACCCATATACACTCAAGCCCGTAAAAACCGCCAAAACCAAAGAAGAAAAGCAAGCCCAAAACAAGTTTTTCTTTTGGTATAAACCCGAATTTAAAGACTGGATTCGTAACCGCCTTACCAAACTCAACCGCCCAGACTTGGCCGAAATATTGCTGGGCGCACCTCAAAAAAGTAGCTATAATAAATTCAAAAGAGAGTTTACGAGTAATAAAAAGAGGCGATAGGTTTACGCTAAATTTGTATAAAAATAAAAGTATATGGAAAAACCATCACTTGATTTCAATGATTGTACGTTACAGATACTTTACAAAAACTTTGGCATCAAGCGTGCTTGGGATTTTGAACCATTGGATAGTTGGTTACAATCCTCAAAAAATCAAGAAGTAGCTGACTATCAGTACATAATTTGTGGTGAACTCAGAAAACTACTTGACATAAACGTAAGTGCTTGGAAAGAGCAAGACGTTAGCCTACACTTCATCGGCCCTATGTTCAGTATTATCAATTTTACGGCTCCTTATCAATCCAATCTTTTTGCACAGCGGTTTATTTCTGCCACACTCACCACACTTTCAGATGATTCGCTGGAACTCATGGGAAAACCCGACGAAATTCTCGCATCTGGCTATGGCGACCCAGAAATGCCTTTTTTTGCCTTTAACGAGTTTAAAAAAGAAGTTGAATTTAAAGGAGACCCCGCAGGCCAAGCATTGGCTGCCATGCTGGTAGGTCAGTGTCTCAATAATGATAATCAGCCTATTTATGGTTGTTATGTGTTGGGGCGTGATTGGTATTTCATGGCACTTCAAGAAAAGTCATACAGCATTAGCCGTGGCTTTGATGGTACGACTGACGATGTTTTCGAGATTTTTAAAATCTTAAAAGCCCTTAAAGAAATTATTAAACAACGTATGGCAATAGTCTAATTCGGTCCTTTTTTCTTCACCAAATATATGTTTCTTTTTTGTTCGTTGGTAAATATAAAATCGGTGTTATTGACAAACAAAATAGCCTCTGCTTGGCCGCCACCCACTTTAATACAACTAAGCGGCTTGCTAAAATCGACTCCCGCCGAAACATCAAAAAGTAGTACTTTACCATAACTCATCAAAGCCAGCGTATGCCCGTCGGGGCTGATGCTCGCACCCGTTACCATACTTTTGATATAAACGCTGTCTATTGGAGTAGCTGAATAGCTACCCGCCTGTGCTGGTATGGTGTAGAGTTTTACATATCGATTAGTGGGGCTTCGATTTTTTGAAAACAAGTACAGATTATTATTTTTATAGATAAGTGCTTCGCAATCAAAATTACGGTTTTCGACCGCTGGTGGGAACTCACGCTGGTCGGCAAAGTTAAAACGGATTTCTTCAACTGACCCTGGCTGGGCTGGGTTGAGTTTGTATATCAGTAAGTCTCGACGGTTGTTGTTGTTGTTGCCAATGTCGGCAATATACAGATTTCCCAGATTATCGGCCCCTAAGTCCTCCCAGTCGTGGTTTATGAGTTTTGGGAGTGGCAGTATAGACATCAAATGGCCTTTTTTATCAATCTCAATAAGCTCTGCAATATTACCGCCGTCGTTGTGTGTCCAAAACGTAGCCTTGCCACTGACCCTCGCCAAGCCCGATGTTTCAACGGCTCTTTTCGGTAGTTTTCCTATTTTTGAGATGCGATAGTCGGATTTGCCACGTACAAAACCACTGCGTTTGCGCTCAGACTGACAGTTACAGAGACTGACCTTGATAGCAAAAAGCCAATAAAAAAGTTTTATCATTTTGTGTTTCAGAAAGTCTGTTTATTGAAGAACTACAAAGATACTTTACTTTTGAGACATAACATTACTGTTAGCACCGACATATTTGTAATGACTACAATAACTCACACGCTCACGATATTCTCTATTTTATTGGTGAATGAGACTTACAATAAAATTATTTTTTGTACTTTCGTGGCTCAATAACCTACGATAAATTTAAAATGAATACCACCACACTACCAACAACATTTGCACATCCCTACGCTTTCGACCCCAAATTCAAAAAATCAGTTGCTTATTTTTCTATGGAGTTTGGTATCGACCAAGCACTCAAAACCTATTCTGGTGGGCTTGGTTTTTTGGCAGGCTCGCACATGCGCTCTGCTTATGACACCAAGCAAAACCTAATCGGAATCGGTATGCTCTGGAAATACGGCTACTACGACCAAGTACGCAACACCGACAACAGCATGGCCGTACAGTTTCGTGAAAAAATGTATAGTTTCTTGAAAGACACCAACATTCGCTTTCAGATTACGATTCAAGATAAACCTGTTTTGGTAGCTGCTTATTTTCTTGATGCTCAAACCTTTGGTACTGTTCCAATGTTTTTTTTGACGACCGATACCGACGGTAACGACCCTTGGGCAAGAGAAATATCGTATAGGCTCTACGACAACGACCCTACGCTCAAAGTTATGCAGTGTATGGTGCTGGGTATTGGCGGCACAAAGCTACTCGACGAAATGGGCTACGAACCCGAAGTATATCATTTCAATGAAGCGCACGCACTGTCTGGGGCGTTTTATTTGCACAAAAAGTTGGGTAAAAAACTCTCGGAGGTCAAAAAACGCTTGGTCTTCACCACGCACACACCCGAAGAGGCAGGTAACGAAAAACATGATATTAACTTTTTGGACAAACTCAGTTTTTTTGCAGGTTTGACATTGTCCGAAGTACGCAAGATTACGGGTATTACCGACAGTGTTTTCAATCATTCATTAGCTGCCTTGCGAATGAGCCGCAAAGCCAATGCTGTATCTAAACTACACGGCGAAGTGTCTCGCCAAATGTGGGGAGGGTATAAAGATATTTGCGAAATTACACACATAACCAACGCCCAAAACGCCCCTTATTGGGCCGATAACCAACTCAACGAAGCCTGCGCTACCAATGATTTGGAAGCCTTGGATAATCGCAAAAAAGACATCAAAAAACCACTATTCGACACCGTAGCCGAGCAATGTGGCAAGCTCTTCGACCCCGAAGTACTAACAATAGTCTGGACACGCCGCTTTGCTGCTTACAAACGACCTAACCTACTGACTCTCAACCGTGAGCGTTTTGATAGACTAATGAAAAACACCAAATACCCCGTGCAGTTTATTTGGGCAGGCAAGCCCTATCCGTTCGACAATGGGGCTGTACAGATGTTTAATGAACTCTATTATTTGAGCCACCACTACCCAAATATGGCCGTTTTGACAGGCCACGAACTGGCACTTTCTAAGCAACTCAAACATGGTGCCGACATTTGGCTCAATACGCCAGTTGTAACTCGTGAAGCCTCTGGCACAAGCGGCATGACGGCAGCCATGAACGGCGCACTAAACTTATCGACTTATGACGGCTGGGTTTGTGAGTTTTCGGAACATGGCAAAAACTCGTTTATTGTACCTGTGGCCGCCAACTCCAACAGAGACGGCCAAGACATCGATAGCCTGTTTACAGTTTTAGAAGAAGAAATTTTGCCGCTTTATTACCAAAATAAAAAAGGCTGGAATCAAATCGTACAAAACAGCATGACCGAAGTAAATGGCTTTTTTAATTCTAACAGAATGGCGGCAGAATATTATGAACTTATGTATTGAGTACAATTATGAGCATCGAACGGCAAATATTGATTGACAAAATCAAACGTATTAACAATCCAGAGGCAATACGTCAGTTTTTTACGTTGCTCAAAGAACTGATTGAGGTCGTTAATATGCCAAGCGAATCGCCCAAAATAGCGTTTACGGTATCAGCAAAAGAATCGAAAATTACGGCTTACATCAATAATTACCGTGCTTTACAAATTTCAGGAAACAAAGGAAAGCTATACTTTACACTAATTTTCAAAAAAGATGCACCACAGCGAAATCCTGTGATTAGTAAAAACATACGATTTGACGAACAAGAATATGCTTCAAAATACGTTTTGGGGCATATTTTGTTTGAAAATAAACATTGGATAACCAACCAAACTATTTTACAAGCCTGGACAGAGTGTTTGACAGATTTGGAAACCACTGCTACGCCGAGCCAGCACCGAAAACTACATAATCCTGTCATTTTTGAAATGGCCGAAAATGAAGCATTTAGAGAAGAAGTACTGCGAGAGGTATTTAATGCCAAACAACAATATACTGAAAACAACAGCACCGACGTTGTCGAAGAGGCTGCTTTTGAGTATGTTGTCAAACCAACTATTCCGCTCAACTCAATTTTGTGCGGGCCGCCTGGTACTGGCAAAACTCACACTGCCCAGCAACTTTGCCGTAACTTTGCCCATCGGTTTGTTACCTTTCACCAATCGTACAGTTATGAGGAGTTTATAGAGGGAATCCGCCCCGAAACCGTTGGTGGACAGATACGGTACTATATCAAAAAAGGTGTTTTTTATGATGCCTGTACCAAAGCCGTCGAACTGGCTGGCTATGCTACTATTGACGACTGTTTGGCTGATAGTGTCGAAAACCGAAAACAAAAATTCAATCGGGCAGTACCTTATTTATTGGTAATTGACGAAATAAATAGAGCCAATATTTCAAAAGTTTTGGGCGAATTGATTACCCTCATTGAGCCATCTAAACGACTTGGCGCAGCCGACGAATTGCTTTTGACACTCCCTTACTCTCAATCTCGGTTTGGCGTACCAGCCAATCTATACATAGTTGGTACAATGAACTCCGCCGACCGCTCGATTGCACTTTTGGACACTGCACTTCGCCGCCGATTTAGATTTGAAGAATACCAACCCGACTACAAGCTGCTCAACGACTGTTTGATTGGCGATACTAATTTAGGAAAACTATTACAGACAATCAACGAACGAATTGTGTTTTTGTTGGACAGAGACCACGCCATCGGACACGCTTACCTACTGGCTATCAGTACTTTTGAAGAACTGTGCGAAGTATTTTTGGGGCAAATTATTCCATTACTACAAGAATATTTTTATATGGATTGGGCTAAAATGCAGTTGGTATTGGGCGATAATATCGGTCGGAAAAAATCAACTGACTATCAGCTCATACAGGTACAAACCGACTATACACCAGCCAAAGAAAAACAACTTTTTGGTGAAAATATAGACCGATACGAAGCCATTAAAACCTACCAAGTCAATCTTGTATTGGCTCAAAAACGATTCGAGGAACTCCCCTCTGATATTTTTCGGAGAATTTACGAGTAAAAAGCCCGAAAAATCTTTAATTTTGCAGTATAACTTAGTCAATAAAATAAACGCCCTACTATTTTTAATTGAAAAAATATGTTTCACCCTATAAAAATATTGAATCAGTCGCTGATTGTTTTCGGAATATTCGTAACATTTATTTCTGTATCTCAAGCCCAAATCAAGGTTACGTTTCCTGTTGAGCGGGCTATTTTCCAGCGCAACAACTCAGACGAGGCTACCATCAGTTTTGGAGGTTATTACACACAGGCTATTGACAAAGTCGAGGCTCGCCTTGTGCGAGTACTATCTGGCCAAGGCCAAGATACCGACTGGACTGTCGTGCAAATTAACCCCACGGGTGGAGCTTATTTTGGGAGCATCAAAGGTCGTGGTGGCTGGTATTCGCTCGAAATAAGAGGCAGCCTCAAAGGTACAATCGTCAGCCGTGATGCACTAAGTCGTGTGGGTATAGGTGAGGTGTTTGTGATAGCAGGCGATGCCAACGCCGAAGGTGTACCAAACGGTGGTGGAGTGGCTGCCAGCGATGAGCGTGTAAATACGGCTACTTTCAACAACAGAACTCAAAACTCAATAGCCGACCCGTCGGGCTTAACTTTTACTGCCATGACTGCCGAAGGTAGCATAACACCACGAGGCCAAAGTGCCTGGGCATGGGGCGCATTGGGCGACTTGTTGGTAAAAAAACTAAATGTACCTGTTATGTTTTTTAATGTTGGTTGGGCGGGAATATCAATGAAACAATGGGTAGAAAGCGCAGGCGGCAAAGCAGTAAAAGATGCCAACGGCCAAACACTACCCCTCGGCCAGCCCTACAACAACATGAGAATGGTCATTAAGTATTATTGTAGTGTATTGGGTTTTAGAGCTATATTGTGGCAGCAAGGAGGTGCAGATAATCTACTAAATACCTCGCAGTCTGACTATGCCGATAATCTCCAAACACTCATGAACTCAAGCCGAACCGAACACGCTGGCTTTGTGCCTTGGGTTATTTCTCGTACTTCAAGAGTAGGAAGCACAACTTCTCAAAACGTAATAAATGGTCAAAATCAAGTGTTGAGCTATCAATTTAACAAAGTATATGAAGGGCCAAACACTGATGCTATACAACCAATAAGTCGTGTCAATGGTGGCGTTCTGATTCCTGCATCGGGTGTAATAGAGCTTGCCAAGGCATGGGATGATGTCTTTCCACCCAAATTTTTTGCCAATACCATTCCCATATTGCCACGAGCAGCGCAGCCACTGACGGCCAGTTGCAATGGCACCAATGCCAGTATTACAATTAGCGCACCGGCGGGTTTTCGTAACTATCTCTGGACAACTGGCGACGTTACACAAAGTATCACTGTTTCGGGTGCAGGTACTTATCAGGCCATACTCAAAGAACCTGAGTACAATGCTACCGTTTTCACTGCACCGATAGTACTAACAGAATCAGTACAACCGTCTGCACCAATTATTACACCATCGGGCACACAGTACATCTGCACCGATTCATCGTTGGTTCTCAACATCAACACCAATGAGTCAAACACCGTTGCATGGAGCGACGGTACCATCGGCAAGTCTATCAGAGTATCAAAACCAGCGAATTTTACTGCCAAACAGACAAATATATTGGGTTGTACGTCAGTTGCTTCCACACCTGTCGTTATCAAAAATCTAACAGTTGCCCCGCCAACTATTACAAATTTGGGCAGATATACGATTCAGGCCATTGCCGACCCCGAAATTTATAAACTCGCCGAGACCCAAGTATCAAGTATTGTTTGGGATTGGCGAATAAACGGACTGGGTATAAGCCCCACCTCAGATATTCTCAAAGCGGCCCAAGATGGCAATTATTCAGTTCGTTCACGAGTTACATTCAATACCGCCATGAGTGGTAGCCGTAGAGTATGTAGTTCACTTTTTTCAAAAATATTTCCTTATCAAGTCGGCTTAGATGAGGGTTTGGTAGTATATCCAAACCCAAGCAATAGAGGTTATATTGCTGTCGAAACACTAAGAGACATCAGTAACGTAGAGCTATCGGTCTATGACCTTGCTGGCCGAATAGTGTTTTATCAAAAATTTGCAACACTCACCGAGCGTAAAGTAATAGACCTGACAGAACTCAACGAAGGCGAGTATTTGATTCGACTTACATCGCCAACTTTTAACCAAACACGCCGAGTAGTGATTGATTATTAGCCATCGCCCAAAACTTCTTAGCTTTCTATTTGTTTAAAATATATAAAATACCAAAACAATGAATTATACACCTTCGGACTATCTGCCAATTTTGGTTCAACTTATATTAGCCCTTGGCTTTATAGTTACAACCATGGTCGTAACGCACAACATTGGCCCCAAACGCCATAGCAAAATAAAAGACGACCCCTTTGAATGTGGAATAGAAGCCCAAGGAGATGCCCGTACACCGATTTCAATCAAATATTTTTTGGTAGCCATTTTATTTGTACTTTTCGACGTAGAAGTTATTTTTATGTACCCGTGGGCTGTCAATTTTATTAAATTAGGCGTAGCCGGCTTTGTAGAAATGTTGCTTTTTATGGGCTTGCTTTTGGCAGGTTTTTATTACATTGTCAGAAAAGGTGTGTTAGATTGGGAATAAGTTATGAGTTTAGTAACTTGATAAAATGAAAGAAAATCAGTTAAATATCGCCACCGAAGCTCAGCGATATTTAGAAAATGCCAAAGCGATTTTGAAAGATAAAGCTGGGAGGCGAGACGGGCTATATGCCGATGTTAAGTATGTAAAAATGGCCGCTGGAACAGCCTATTCTGGTGCTTTGCTGATATTAGATGAGTTTTTGAAACAAAAAGAGGGGTTGAAATTTAAGAAACCCAAAAGCATCGAAGACTATCGAGAGCGAGTAAGAAAGCACGACAAAAAATTGCTTGGCCTTTTGGTTGATGTTTACGATGAACTGCATATTGCTGGATATTATCATGGTACGACCTCTGTCAATACCATTCAAACAGGTTTAGAAAATGTAAAGCGAATGTTGGGTTATATCTAAAAAAATAAAGAAAATGTCAGATAAAATTAAAATAGTAGAGTCGCCAGAAGGCTTTGAAGGGTCAGGCTTTTTTGCCACATCGTTTGACAAAGTAGTGGGCTTGGCTCGTAGCAACTCGCTCTGGCCGTTGCCTTTTGCTACGTCTTGCTGTGGTATTGAGTTCATGTCCACCATGGCTTCGCACTACGACATTGCTCGTTTTGGCTCTGAGCGACCGAGTTTTTCGCCACGGCAAGCCGATATGCTCATTGTGGCTGGGACGATTGCCAAAAAAATGGCTCCAATCCTCAAACAAGTTTATATGCAGATGGCCGAGCCTCGCTGGGTAATTTCGGTGGGTGCGTGTGCGTCGAGTGGGGGTATTTTTGATACTTATAGTGTTTTGCAAGGCATCGACCGTGTCATTCCTGTCGATGTATATGTGCCAGGCTGCCCGCCCCGCCCCGAACAACTATTAGACGGACTGATGCAGTTGCAGGAAATTACAAAAAACGAATCGACCCGCCGTCGTAATTTACCTGAATACGAAGCCCTTCTGAACTCGTATAATATTCAATGATGAATTTAATGACATGGAAGAAATAGTAGAAATACGCAAAGCAATTTTAGAGGGGCGCTATTCTGATGCACTTTTGATTGTAGATGAATTGGACGAAATGGCAAAAGACGACAAGACAAACAAGGTTTTTAGCTTTATGGAAATCATGTTGATTCACCTCATCAAAAGAGACGCAGAAAACCGAATCACTCGTTCTTGGACAAACTCTATCAATCATTCAGTTTTACAAATAAAACGAGTAAACAAAAGACGTAAATCGGGTGGTTTTTATATGGATAATCACGATTTGATGGAAACCCTACACGAAGCCTTTGAGTTGGCATTGCCGCAAGCAGCCGAAGAGGCGTTTGATGGGGCATTGAGCGACGTAGAATTGTTAGAAAAATTTGACAAAAATAAAATCATAGCCGAAGCCATGCGCCTCATCGAAAACTAAAAACCATGACTAATCAAGAAGTAGCCGAAGATATCATCAAGAAATTTGGCGATAACGTTTATGATTTTGACGAACCATATGGCCTGCTTACGCTGTCGGTGGCCAGGGAGCAGATTATACCATTGTTAGACTATTTGAAAAAGCACCCGACGTTTCAGATTGGATTTTTGACAGACCTCACGGGAGTACATTTTCCAGACAGCATAGGCCACGAGTTTAGTGTTGTTTACCATGTTCATAGTTTGGTCAATAACTTCAGAGTTCGCATCAAAGCCTTTATGCCAGCGGCCGATGTGCATATTCAGACGGCAACAACCTTGTGGCCTGCCGCCAACTGGATGGAAAGAGAAACATTCGACTTTTTTGGAATAATATTTGACGGACACCCTAATCTCAAACGGATTCTGAATATGGACGAAATGGACTATTTTCCGATGCGAAAGGAATATCCGCTCGAAGACCCAACCCGTGAAGACAAAATTGATGCGTTGTTTGGACGATAATGAAAGTAAAAAAACTAATAAAAATTATCGAAGACGATGGCTGATACCAAGCTCGGCAAAAAGGTAGTCATCGGCAATATCGACACCTAACCAAAAAAGGTACAGTAACAATTAACGGAAAGCCAAGTGATGATTTATCGCATTTTTTGATAAAAAGTATTGAAAAACAAGCCAATATAAAATTGTAATGTTATGACTGAGCGATATTTGATTGTAATAGAAAAATGTAACAACAATTATGGTGCTTACTCGCCAGATGTGCTCGGCTGTATTGCCACAGGCGATAGCATAGAGGAAACGATTGAAAACATGAGAAGTGCAATAGCGTTTCATTTGGACGGAATGTCCGAAGATGGTGAGCAATTACCAGAACCCCAACCAATTGCCAAACACTTGATGCAAGATGATTTTGAATTGAATATAAAAAACGACTTACTAACGTTCGTGGAGGTAGAATTACCCTTATTAGTAGCTTAAGCCATGGCATACAGCGATTTTACATTGGACGATTTGGAACTAAAATTTGGTGTAACAAACCACGTTGGGTATTTTTTTGACAACATAAAACCTGTGCCAGCGAGTAGCGATTTGTTAGAAGAACTGGAGTATGTAAAAACGCTACCTGTCCGAACCGAAAAAGCAAAGTCTGAATGGATTGTTGTACCGATTTTGAAAGCATTACGAAAACGAAATGATGCTTACTTTACGATTTATTCTGGCGAAACACTCACCGCTGATGCAAAAAAAGGGCTGAAAGGCGAGTGCGATTTTATCATAGCCAAAGACATAAAGACATTTGGTATTAGCTACCCGATTTTACAAATTGTTGAAGCCAAAAAAAATGACATAGAACTCGGTGTACCACAATGTGCAGCACAGTTGGTGGGCGCAAAGCTATTTAACGAAAAAAAAGGAGTGTTGCTTTCTAAGATTTATGGTTGTGTAACAACTGGTAATGAGTGGCTTTTTATGGTTTTAGAGGACAATAAAATATTGATAGACAGCAAGGTATATTATCTAACAGAAATCGAGAAAATACTTGGCGTATTTCAAACAATAATAGACTACTACAAAAAAGAACTAAAATGAGTACGACAGCAATAGAGCCAGTACAAGGCAAGGGCATCACCAAAAATGAGCCTATACAATACGTCAATGAACTAACGACCCTTAACCTGGGGCCAACACACCCCGCCACGCACGGTATTTTTCAGAATATACTGACCATGGACGGCGAGAAAATTATAGCTGGCGAGCAAACGATTGGCTACATTCACCGTGCTTTTGAGAAAATAGCCGAGCGTCGGCCTTTTTATCAGATTACGACCCTCACCGACCGCATGAACTACTGCTCGAGCCCTATCAATAATTTGGGCTGGCAGATGACGGTCGAAAAACTATTGGGCGTAGAAGTACCCAAGCGAGCGCAGTATATCAGAGTTATAATGATGGAGCTGGCTCGTATTGCCGACCATATTATTTGTAATGGTATTTTGGGTGTGGACACTGGCGGCTTTGCGGGCTTTATGTATATTTACCAGCGCCGTGAGGAAATCTATGACATTTATGAGGAAATGTGCGGCGCACGCCTCACAACCAACATGGGCCGCTTAGGCGGTATGGAACGAGACTTGAACTCAACCGCCATCAAAAAAATCAACGAGTTTGTAAAGAACTTTACCGTAACGATGCACGAGTTTGAAAAATTACTCAATCGCAATCGTATTTTTATGGACAGAACCATTGGCGTAGGGGCTATTTCGGCAGAGCGGGCTTTGGCTTATGGCTTCACTGGCCCAAACCTACGTGCTGCTGGCGTGGACTATGACGTGCGGGCTATGAATCCGTATAGTAGTTACGAAGATTTTGATTTTAAAATACCAATCGGCCAACATGGCGATTCTTACGACCGATTTATGGTGCGTAACGAAGAAATGTGGCAAAGTCTTAGTATCATTCAGCAAGCCGTCAAAAACCTCCCAGAGGGGCCGTACTATGCCGATGCACCACAATATTACTTGCCTCCAAAGCAAGATGTTTACAAAAAAATGGAGGCACTTATTTATCATTTCAAAATAGTAATGGGTGAAATAGACGCACCAGCGGGTGAGGTCTATCATGCCGTGGAGGGCGGCAATGGCGAGTTAGGCTTTTATTTAGTTTCAGATGGTGGCCGTGCGCCTTACCGCTTGCATTTCCGTCGGCCTTGTTTTGTGTGCTACCAAGCCTATCCCGAAATGTGCATTGGCAGTACCATTTCAGATGCCATTGTTACGATGAGCAGCCTTAATGTAATTGCGGGAGAATTGGACGCTTAAAAACTGATTTGATATGGAAGCCACAACACAAAAAATAGACTGGGACGAATTAGTGTCAGAATCCTACTACGAAACTATATGGGCCATAGAAGAACAAATCAAGGCATTTGACAACCAAGAAGCCTTGACAGGCCTACATTATTTATATGAAAATATGAATAAAAAAGACAAAAGAGAATTTAGAAGTTTTATGGTATTGTTAATGACCCATATCATTAAATGGAAAATACAACCGCAAAAACGCTCCACAAGCTGGGTAAGAACTATCTATAATGCCCGAAAAGAAATACAAGAAAAACGAGAAGATGTACCAATACTGACCCAAGAACACATCGAAAGTGTGTGGCAGACCTGCCTTGAGTGGGCAGCCGAAAATGCAAAAATAGAAATGGGCCTCTCTCGTAAAGATACATTTGAACCACAGCCACTCACTTGGCAAGAAGTTTTTGAAGACGAATATTATTTGAAAGAAAATGACTGAAACACTAACCAGAATAACATTTACACCCGATCGCCTTGCCAAAGCGCAGGCCATTATTGCCCAATATCCAGACGGCAAACAAAAATCGGCTCTATTGCCATTGTTACATATCTTGCAAGAACAAGAAGGCTGGACACCAGAGGCGGGTATGGACTACGTGGCAGAGCTGCTTAATATTACGCCCATTGAAGTCTATGAAGTGGCATCGTTTTATACCATGTACCACCTCGAGCCAGTCGGTAAGCACGTTATTGAGTATTGTCGTACGGGGCCTTGCTGCCTGATGGGTGGCGAAGATGTATATGGGCATTTAAAAAATAAACTTGGCATAGACACAGGCGAAACCACGCCAGACGGTAAGTTTACAATCAAAGAAGTAGAGTGTTTGGCGGCTTGCGGTTGGGGGCCAGTTTTTCAGATTCGTGAAAAATATTATATGAACTTGACAAACGACAAAGTAGATGAGATTATAGAGGAACTATCTAAATAACTACGATTATGTTAGACATACCAATTATGGGGGTAAACGCACCAAAAGAGCATCAGCGAGTTATTAGAAGACTTACTACTGCACTTGACAATCTGTATATATCTGGCGAGGTCAAATACGAGCCTTTTCCAGAAACAATGGTAGATGAATCAAAAACAAGTGCCACGCCAGATGTATTGCTATATGATAATGTTACAGAAACAAATATTGTAACAATAGAGATTACGATTCCTGTTTCAGAAAAAGACGATTTTAAAAAAACAGGCGAGTTATGTGAAAAATATGGTATTCAAGAGGGGTTTACTTATAATTACAGAACTAAAAACTGGCGTAAGTATAGACTTAGTGTGGGCGAAGTAACAACAAATGCCTCTTTTTGCGATTCGATTGGCTATGATTTGAATGAATTTTTGAAATAAATATATGAAAATACTAACAGAACACATCAGCGTTCCCAACATCAATACCTTTGAGGTCTATCGTAAGATGGGCGGCTACACGGCCGTTGAGAAAGCGTTAAAAAAAATGACCCCAGAAGAGGTGGTCGAAGAAGTCAAGAAGTCGGGTATGCGTGGCCGTGGTGGCGCAGGCTTCCCGATGGGCATGAAATGGAGTTTCTTGGCCAAACCCGAAGGTGTGCCTCGTTACTTGGTTTGTAATGCCGATGAGTCAGAGCCGGGTACATTCAAAGACCACTACATGATGCGTGAAATCCCACACCTACTCATCGAGGGTATGATAGTTTCGAGCTTTGCATTGGGGGCCAATAAGTCTTTTATTTATGTGCGTGGCGAACTAATGTATGTTGTTAATATTCTTGAAAAAGCCATTGCCGAGGCTAAAGCCGCAGGGTTTTTGGGGAAAAATATATTAGGGTCGGGTTATGATTTAGAACTTATCGTACAGCCTGGTGGCGGAGCGTATATTTGTGGCGAAGAGACTGCGCTCTTAGAGTCGTTAGAAGGCAATCGTGGAAACCCACGCAACAAACCACCCTTTCCAGCCGTCAAAGGGCTTTACCAATGCCCAACCGTAGTAAACAACGTAGAGTCTATCGCTAACACACCATGGATAGTAAACAACGGTGGCGATGCCTATGCTGCCATTGGCATAGGCCGCAGTACAGGTACAAAGCTTATTTCTGCATCGGGTCATATCCGTAAGCCAGGCGTTTACGAAGTACCGATGGGTATCACTGTCGAAGATTTTATTTATGCCGACGAGTGGTGTGGTGGAGTCAGAGATGGTCATTACCTCAAAGCTGTAGTGGCGGGAGGTTCATCTGTACCAATATTGCCAGCTAATTTGATACTGAACACGGCCGCAGGCGAAAAACGCCTGATGACCTACGAGTCGCTCTCGGACGGAGGCTTTGTAACAGGTACTATGCTCGGTTCTGGCGGTTTTATAGCCATGGACGAAACGACCTGCATCGTGCACAATACTCTGACTTTTGCTAGATTTTATCAGCACGAATCTTGCGGCCAATGTAGCCCCTGCCGTGAAGGAACAGGCTGGATGGCCAAAGTCTTGAACCGTATCGAACACGGACAAGGCTCAATGCGAGACATAGATTTGCTGGTGGACGTAGCAAAAAAAATAGAAGGCAATACAATATGCCCATTAGGTGATGCCGCCGCTTGGCCAGTGGCCGCCGCCATTCGCCATTTTAGACCAGAGTTTGAGTGGCACATCACCCACCCACACGAAGCCACACAGCCTGGGGCGGTGTTTATGGGAATGGAAGAGTTGGTGTGAGGGAAGTATTAAAAATATGTTGTAATAAAATTGACTACCATGAGTAAATATAACTGGATTGCTATTCAGGGTAAAGCCGAAATAGAAGACAATCAAATAGTTTATATTCCGAAGTTTTCAAAAGAATCGCCTGAAATGAAAAATAAAGGTTCGTGGGAAAGTGCCGCTCATTTGAAAAGTAACGGTTACTTTGATTCGGGCGAAATATCGTTTGAAGTTTTATTTAAAGAAAGAAACACAGGCGGTTGTATGGTTTGTTTAAATGATGGTAGCGGAGATGCAGCAGCCATAAAAATAGGCATTCATAATGACGGATATCTTTTTTCTGCAGCCAAATTAAATAATAATCAATGGGATTTTCTTCAAACAGTTGGAAGTAGCGAAGAACTCATACCTAACAAAAGATATGATTTTAAACTCGTAGTTCATGGCTCTACTGTAAGTCTATTTATAGACGGTATTGAAATAATAAATATTAACGAAAGAATAAAAAAATCACAAGTACAATTGCATTTTCACGGATATGCCAAAATAGAGCTAAGTGAGTTCAAAATCATAAGCCAGCAAAAGAAAGCATTTGTTGTTATGCAGTTTTCTGACGAATACAATGACTTGTATAAAGATGTCATTAAGCCTGTAGCAGAAGAAAATGGTGATTTGATATGCGAAAGAGCTGACGAGTATTTTACGGCAACTCCAATATTGAGAGATATTGAAAACTCTATCAAAGAGGCATCGGTTGTTATTGCTGACATAACTCCAAATAATGCTAATGTGTTTTATGAAGTAGGTTATTCTCATGCTATTGGTAAGCCCACGATATTACTTTGTGATAAGAAAGGGAGAGAAAAATTACCATTTGATTTGTCAGGGTTCAGAACATTGTTTTATGATAATTCGATAGCTGGCAAAGGCCAAATTGAAGATAAACTAAGAAAGTATTTAAAAGCAGCATTTTGATTTAACTAAAATGGAAGAGTTAGAAGCATTACGGAAAATGGTAGAAGACCACGACTATTCGGCGGCCCTGACACTTATTGACGAAATGGACGAAATGGCCAAAGATGATAAAATAGTAAAAATAAAAGCCTATATCAAAATCTTGTTGATACACTTAATAAAGCAGGCTGCTGAAAAACGTAATACAAAATCATGGAGTCGTTCGATTGATAACGCGCTTGATGGTATTTTTGATGCTAATAAGCGGCAAAAAGCAAATGGCTTTTATCTGACAAGCCAAGAAATAGATGTTTCAATCAATGAAAAATTTAATAAAGCACTGAAAGATGCTGCTGTCGAAGCCTTTGAAGGTCAGTTTTCGGCCAAAGAATTATTGCAACTTATTGACCCAGAAGTCATTAAAAAAGAAGCCTTAGATTTAATTTTGAATTACGAACTGTAAGTATGGAAGAACTCGAAGCATTACGGAAAATGGTAGAAGACCACGACTATTCGGCGGCCCTGACACTTATTGACGAAATGGACGAAATGGCAAAGGACGATAAAATAGTAAAGGTGATTAGTTTTTTAGGAGTTTTGTTGGTACATCTTATCAAACAAAAAGCTGAAAAAAGAAGCACAACGTCGTGGGAAAGGTCCATCAATCACTCTTTAAGGAGTATTGCACAGACCAATAAAAGACGTAGCTCAGGTGGCTATTATTTGAAAAACGAAGAGCTAACTAATGCCATTGAGGAGGCTTCCCAGTATGCTTTAAAGGAAGCTGCCGATGAAGCATTTGGAGGGGCTTATTCGGCCAAAATATTGTCGAAAATGATTGACATGGATATAATCAAAAAAGAAGCCTTGGATTTGATTTTGAATTATGATGCCTGAAATCCAAAATACAGATACTCGTTGGATACAGCGTTTTTCTAATTATAAAAAAGCGTTAGCTCAACTCAAAAAGTTCATTGACAAAGGCGCACTAAATGAGTTGGAAGAACAAGGGCTGATTCAAGCATTTAAATATACCTACGAGTTGGCATGGAATACCATCAAAGATTTTTACGAAAATCAGGGCAAGATTAACATTCAGGGAAGTCGAGATGCGTTCAGGTTAGCCTTTAACCGAGGACTAATCAAAGACGGTGAAATTTGGCTTGACATGGTGAAAAGTCGCACAAAAACCTCGCATACTTACAACGAAGAACTTGCCAAAGAAATAGCCCATGCTATTGTGCAAGACTATTTTGTGTTGTTTATTTCACTGAAAGACAGCTTAGAGGACTGTATTCAAGAGCAATCGTTTTGAGATGATAATACAATACGGATTAAAAAACGATAATATTGAAAAAATCAAAGCCATCTTTGCTCAATTTTCTCAAATTGAGCAAGTAATTTTGTACGGTTCAAGGGCGAAAGGTAATTTTAAAATAGGTTCAGACATAGACTTAGCATTAGTTGGCAAAAACATCAATTTACAATTACTCAATAAAATAGACCTATCACTTGATGATTTATTACTACCTTACACATTTGATATTTTAATTTATAGACAAATAAAAAACACAGAACTACTTGAACATATCAATCGGGTAGGGAAAGTAATATTTCAAAAAAATAGTTTCGAAATATAATTTATGGAAAACACCGCACCACAGTTATTAAAAGTAACATTTGATGGTATTGAGGTAGAAGTGCCTGCTGGCACAACCATCATGCAAGTAGGCCGCAAAATAGCCGAAGCCGATGCCTCCAAAAGGCACTTAGCACCGCCCGCTATGTGCTACTACGAGCCACTCAAAGGCTCGGGTGGCAAGTGTCGGGCTTGTTTGGTTAAGGTAGCGGCTGGCTCTGCCAAAGACCCACGGCCTATGCCCAAGCTCGTGCCGTCGTGTATGACGACCGTGCAAGATGGCATGATTGTAGAAAACACCACCAACGAGGCCGTACTCGAAACTCGCAAGGGCATTGTAGAGTTTTTGTTGTTAAATCACCCCCTCGACTGCCCCGTATGCGACCAAGCTGGCGAGTGTCACCTCCAAGACTTTGCCTACGAGCATGGCCGTGAAGGTACTCGCTACGAAGAAGAACGCCGTACTTTCGACAAAATAGACCTCGGTGACAAAATACAACTACACATGACTCGCTGTATATTGTGCTATCGCTGCGTTTATACTGCCGACCAAATTACCGACAACCGTGTGCATGGCGTACTCAACCGTGGCGATCATTCGGAAATCAGTACTTACATAGAAAAAGTAATAGACAACGACTTCTCGGGGAATGTCATCGACGTTTGCCCTGTGGGTGCATTGACCGACAAAACCTACCGATTCAAGAGCCGTGTGTGGTTCTCCAAACCAGTAGATGCCCACTGCGATTGCGACAAATGCTCGGGCAAAGTAACGCTCTGGTACAAAGGCGATGAAGTAATAAGAGTAACGGCTCGCAAAAACCAGTGGGGCGAAGTCAATGAATTTATTTGTAATAAATGCCGTTTTGAAAAAAAGAAAACATCTGACTGGACAATCGAAGGCCCAACGACTATCGCCCGCCACTCAGTCATTTCGGCAAATAAATATTCAGCAAATATCAAAAAATCAGACTTTGGTTTGAAATTAGCCGCAAGTCAATACAAGAAAATTGACGACAGCCGAGCGTATAATACAGATGTGAAAGAATTAGTAAATTAAATCTTTAAATAAGTCCCTTCGGGGTTGGGGCTTTCATAAAATTATGTCAGAATTTTTATTGACCGTAAAAGACGAATCAAAGAGTAGGTTTATAATGACCTTGCTCAAAGAGTTTGACTATGTAAATGTTCGGCGCAGAAAAGCCGAATCGGTAAAAGTTTCTTCGGAAGACAAACGTATTTTGAGAAATCTCAAAAAAGCTGTTGAAGAAGTGAACCTGGCAAGGCAGGGCAAAATTGAATTACAAGATGCTTTTGAAATGATAGCTGAGTTGCGAGAGGAATTAAAAAATGAGGGTTATCATGCAGATTAAATCTCTTCCAATTTTTCGTAAAGAACTGAAGCATTTGACCAAAAAATACCCTTCGTTGCTTAATGATGTTACTATGTTGTTAAATCAGTTACAAGAAAGCCCTTTTCAAGGCACACCACTCGGACGAAATTGTTATAAAATACGCTTGAAAATAGCCTCAAAAAATACAGGTAAAAGCGGTGGTGCGAGGGTGGTTACGAATATTTTAATAGAAAAAGAAACACTAACTTTGCTCTCTATTTACGACAAATCAGAACAAAGTGACATCTCAGACACAGAAATTATAAAACGATTAAAAGAATTAAATAATTAAGATATTGAACGATAGATATTAGAAAAAGAAATCTAAAATTCACCGTCTAACGTCCGAAATCAATAATAAAAACATGACCATTTCATTAGGATTCATCATTACCAGCATCATTATCTTGCTTACATTTGGCATAACGCTGCTCATTGCTACCTACTCGACTTATGCCGAGCGCAAAGTAGCCGCCTTTATACAAGATCGCATTGGCCCTAATCGTGCTGGACCAGCAGGCTTGTTGCAACCCATTGCCGATGCCGTCAAAATGTTTTTGAAAGAAGACTTTATACCTGCACAGGCCAACAAATGGCTCTTTATCATTGGCCCCTGCTTGGCCATGCTTACGGCCTTGATGGCGAGCGCCGTTATTCCGTTTGGCGATAGTATCAAGTACGCCGTTGATGCCGATAAAGTCTGGACTATACCTGTGCAAGGCATCGACGTAAATATTGGTATTTTGTATGTCTTTGGCGTGGTTTCGTTGGGTGTATATGGCCTGATGATTGGAGGTTGGGCGTCGAACAATAAATTTTCGCTGCTGGGTGCTATCCGTGCTGCTTCGCAAAACATTAGCTACGAGGTTTCGATGGGTTTGTCCATTATTGCCGTTTTGATGATGACTGGCTCGCTCTCAATCCGTACCATCGTAGAGCAACAACATGGCGGCAATTGGAATATTTTTTATCAGCCGCTGGGCTTTATTATTTTCTTGACCTGCGCCTTTGCCGAATGTAACCGTACACCTTTTGACCTGCCCGAGTGCGAAACCGAACTCATTGGTGGCTATCATACCGAGTACAGTTCTATGAAATTAGGCTTTTATTTGTTTGCCGAATATATCAATATGTTTGCATCATCGGCCATTATTTCGTGTCTGTATTTTGGGGGATTTAATTATCCAGGCATGGACTGGGTACATGACAAACTAATGGCAGGCTTGGGTGAAATCGCTGGGCATAACGTAGCAACGTTGCTGGGTACGATTGCGTTTTTTGGCAAAATATTTTTCTTTATCTTTTTCTATATGTGGATTCGCTGGACATTACCACGTTTTCGCTATGACCAACTTATGAACTTGGGCTGGAAAAAACTCATACCGCTGGCCATGGTCAATATCGTACTGACAGGCTCGGCTATTTTGTTCTTAAAACCATTGATTACTAATTTTTTAAAATAATAATATGTCAGTGTGCCGATGTTTCAATATGCCAATGGCTAAAATTGTAACATCGGCACATCGGCATATTAGCACATCGGCACATTGACTATGCAATTAACAAATCGCTCAAAACAAGTCAGCAATAAAAAAATGACTTTTGCTGAAAGTATATATCTTCCTGCCATCGCAACGGGGCTGGGCATTACTATCAAACACTTTTTTATGAAAAAAGTAACGATACAATACCCAGAAGTAAAGAAAAACTTAGGACCAGTTTTTAGGGGTGAACACGTACTGAAACGAGACGAAAATGGTGCCGAACGCTGCACAGCTTGTGGCCTTTGTGCAGTGGCTTGCCCAGCAGAGGCTATCTCGATGGTAGCCGCTGAACGAACCAAAAGCCAAGAAAAGCTATACCGAGAAGAAAAATATGCCGCCGTTTATGAAATCAATATGCTACGCTGTATTTTTTGTGGCCTGTGCGAAGAAGCCTGCCCAAAACAAGCCATTTACCTGCAACACGACAAGTTTGTGCCTGTTTTTACAGAGCGAGATCAAGTGATTTATGGTAAAGATAAACTCGTTGAAGACATGAACAACCGCTACCTACGCACTGCTTGGACAAAAGAAGAAGCCCTATATCAAGATACTAACGACCTAACGCCACAACCCAGAATACAACTATAAAACCATGGCCGATAAATTATTTTACTTCCTGTCTTTCCTGACCATTTTGAGCGCGTTCATGGTCATTATGTCCAAAAGCCCCATCAATAGTGTACTATATTTGATACTAACGTTCTTTTGTTTGTCAGGGCATTATGTTTTGCTCAATGCCCAATTTTTGGCAGTTGTCAATATCATCGTTTATGCAGGGGCTATTATGGTGCTTTTTTTGTTTGTAATCATGTTTTTGAACTTACGCAAAGAAGACGAAGAAGCCAAAACCAATATTACCAAAATAGCAGCCGCCATTGTAGGTGGTACGATGGGCGTAATTATGGTGGCAGTGCTTCGCAAAGCCTTTTTGGGTGGCCCGGTACTCAACTTCGACTCACAGGTGGGTATGGTCGAACGTCTCGGTGATGTACTCTACAACGACTACCTGCTTCCCTTTGAACTGGCCTCGATTTTGTTTTTGATAGCCATGGCTGGTGCTGTCATGCTTGGCAAACGGGAAGTGGGCGATAGGCACTATTAAAATCAAAAACGACCACTCATAACGGTTTTGAAAGTGCTTGCATAAATTAAGCTGGTGTTTTTGCAGAATTTTGCAGAAATTGGCTTTCTTATTTTTGCAATCTACAAACAGTTTATGAAAACACTTTTTTTACCCTTACTCCTAACAATAACTACCCCTATCTTTGCGCAGTCTGGCTTACAAGGCGAATATTTTGACGGCAAAGATTTCAATCGAAAAGTAGCCACTCGCACCGATGCAAAGTTAGACTTTTCGTGGTTAAATGCCCCCATCAAAGGGTTATCAGAAACCGACTACTCGATGCGCTGGACTGGTAAAATTTACGCACCTACAACTGGTACATATCTGTTTTCGGCCAAAGTCGATGATGGTATCAGGGTTTGGATTGGTAATAAACTTATTATCGAATCTTGGCAGTTGAACAATTCGGTCAAGATGGCTGGAAAGATTATCATGGAGGCTGGAAAATATTATGACATACGTGTCGATTATTTTAATGAAGTATTGGGCGGAGTTATCCAGCTATTTTGGCAAATACCCAACTCTCAACAACCTGTCTTGATTAGCCCCGCAAACTATTTCAAAGCCGTTCCCAAACCGATTGAGCTTCCCAAAGTTATTGAGACCGAGCCAACAGAGCCGCCCAAGCCTATTGCCAAAAAAATACAGCCGCCCGTAGTTATAGAAAAACCAAAACCTGTTGAGGTGGACTTGTCTGAAATAAAAATAATAACCCCAACACAAAAACCAGCACCAGCACCCGAAGCAAAGCCTACGGCAACTGTAAGCATTGAGCCAAAACCAGAAAAACCAAAAGCCATAATACTCGATAATGTATCGTTTGAACAGAGTAGTTATGTATTACTGTCGCAGTCTTATTCGGCTCTTGATAAATTGGTAGAATTATTAAAAAACACCCCCAACAAAAAAGTAGAAATAGCAGGCCATACCGACAATGTGGGCGACCCTCGCCTCAACTTGTCATTGTCCGAAAATCGTGCTAAGGTTGTGGCAAGTTATTTGATACGAAAGGGCATTGACGAAAACCGCATTACGATTCGTGGTTATGGCGGCACCAAGCCCATCAGCAGTGGCCAGTCGGAGGGTAGTTTAAGCCAAAATCGGAGAGTTGAGTTTTTAATTGAACAATAAAGCCTGTTCAATAGCTTTTTAATGTTTCTTTTTCTTTTATTATTACCTATTTTTGTTAAAATTATACAATAAAAATGGAAACTTACGGTAAGATACTGAGCATTGTTACGCCTGCTTTTCTGGTATTAGTATTGCTCGAAAAAGGCTACGGTTATTGGACACGCAAAGATCCATTCAATACCATGGACACGCTATCGAGCATGAGTTCGGGCTATACCAATGCCATCAAAGACGTATTGGGGCTAAGTGTATCTATCTTGACCTATCAATACATGGTCGAGCATTGGGCTGTTTTTAGTATTTCGTCTGGCTGGTGGGTTTATGTTGTAGCCTTTGTTGCTCTCGACTTTGCTGGCTATGCAGTGCATAGAATGGCGCACCAAGTAAACTTTTTTTGGAACAAACACGCCATTCACCACAGCAGCGAAGAGTTTAATTTGGCCTGCGCCCTGCGGCAGAGTATTTCTACTTTTGTGAGTCTTTTTACGGTCTTTTTATTGCCAGCCGCTTTGTTGGGTGTGCCTACGGCAGTTATTGGTATTGTTGCGCCACTCCATCTTTTTGCTCAGTTTTGGTATCATACGGTTTATATCGGTAAATTGGGTTTTTTGGAATATATCATCGTAACACCCTCGCATCACCGTGTGCATCATGCTATCAACCCCGAATATTTAGACAAAAACCACGGACAGATATTTATTGTTTGGGATAAAATTTTTGGTACTTTTCAAGAAGAACTACCACACATACCACCCGTTTATGGTATTACACGGCCTGCTGGGACTTGGAATCCCATAAAAATCAATTTTCAGCATCTTTGGTTACTCATGCAAGATGCGTGGCGTGCGCAGAGTTGGGCTGATAAGTTTCGTATTTGGTTTATGCCAACAGGTTGGCGGCCAGTCGATGTACAGACAATATACCCAGATTTTAAAATCGAAGACCCGTATAGTTTTCAAAAATATAACCCTACGGCTTCACTAAAACTCAAAGTTTGGACTTGGTTTCAGTTTTTGTTTACGTACTTTCTGTTGTATTATTTGTTCAATAACGTTGCCAAGATTGGAATGCCCAATATGTTTTATTATGGTGCATTTTTGTTTTTGACTGTCTTTGCATATTCAGAATTGATGGACAAAAACCCAAGTGCAATCTACTACGAGGCCGCCAAAAACCTAATTGGTGTAGCTATCATCGTCATTACTGGCGACTGGTTTGGCATGAGCCAAACGCTATTCGGCTGGGCTATTTACGTTATACTGGCTTATTTTGTAGTTTCAACGCTGGTAGTTGCTTGGTTTGTAAAAAACGAAGTAAATAAACTCGATTTAGATAGAATTTAGGTTAGGATTTATACCAAAATGCCCACCATTTCTCGGGCTGTCAAAACAATACCTTCGGGGTCGAACCCACACTCGTGGTGAAGCTCTATTGGCTCACCGTGTTCAATGATTAAGTCTGGAATACCAAGGCGTTTTAGGCGTACAAAATAATTATTGTCGGCCATAAACTCCAACACCGCCGAGCCCATACCACCTTGCAAGCAGCCATCTTCTATTGTGATTACGTTCTCAAAGTTTTGAAATACCTCGTGAAGCAGGGCTTCGTCAAGGGGTTTTACAAATCTCAAATCATAGTGAGCTATGTCAACACCTTCGTTTTCTAAGGTTTCACAAGCTGTAACGGCATAGTTGCCAATGTGGCCAATACTCAAAATAGCAACACCTCTACCGTCTCTTATTTTACGACCTTTACCGATTTCGATGGCTTCGAGTGGTGTGCGCCATTGTGGCATTACGCCCTCGCCTCGTGGGTAGCGCAGCGTTATGGCACGGCTACCACTCTGAAAATCAGCAGATTGTGCCGTAAACATCATATTTCTGAGTTCTTGCTCGTTCATAGGTGCGGCTACTACCATATTAGGAATACAACGCATGTAAGCAATATCATAGGCTCCGTGGTGTGTGGGGCCGTCGGCACCTGCAAAACCTGCACGGTCTAAACAAAAGATAACAGGTAAATTCTGAATACACACGTCATGCACAACTTGGTCGTAGGCACGCTGCATGAAGGTTGAATAAATATTACAAAACACCACCGCTCCCTGCGTAGCCATACCTGCCGAAAACGTTACGGCGTGCTGCTCTGCAATACCTACGTCAAAGGCTCTTTTGGGCATGGCTTTCATCATAATATTCAACGACGAACCCGATGGCATGGCTGGCGTTACGCCCACAATGAGCGGGTTGGCTTCGGCGAGTTCTACGATGGTATGTCCAAAAACTTCTTGGTATTTGGGTGGTTGTGGTTTGTCTGGTATTTTCTTGAAAATTTCACCCGTTATTTTATCAAACTTGCCGGGGGCGTGCCAAAGTGTCTGGTCTTTTTCGGCCAGCTCGTAGCCCTTGCCTTTGGTTGTGATGACGTGTAATATTTTGGGGCCTGAAATATCTTTTAAGTCATTGAGTACGTGTACCAAATAATCAATATCGTGGCCATCGACAGGGCCAAAATACCGCAAGTTGAGCGATTCAAACAAATTACTTTGTTTCAAAATTGTAGTTTTGAGACCGTCTTCGATACGTGCTACAATCTCTCTGGCACTTTTACCAAACTTACTCATTTTACCCAGTAAATTCCATATATCATCTTTCACACGGTTGTAGGTGTGTGAGGTTGTGATGTCGGTTAGGTATTCTTTCAAGGCCCCTACGTTGGGGTCAATGGCCATACAGTTGTCGTTGAGTATTATCAAAACATTGGCATCACTGTCGCCAGCGTGGTTCATTGCCTCAAAAGCCATTCCTGCTGTCATTGAGCCGTCCCCAATAACGGCCACGTGTTGGCGTTTTTCATTTTTAAGGTCAGACCCAAAAGCCATACCCAGCGCAGCCGAGATAGAAGTCGATGAATGACCTACACCAAAGGCATCGTACTCACTCTCTTTGCGTTTTGGAAAGCCCGACAACCCACCATATAACCGATTGGTGTGAAAATTGTCTCGGCGACCTGTCAAAATTTTGTGGCCATAAGCCTGATGACCTACGTCCCAAACAACTTGGTCGTCGGGAGTATTGAAAGCATAATGTAGAGCAACCGTCAGTTCTACTACGCCCAGACTTGCCCCAAAATGGCCTCCATAAACCGACACCATGTCAATAATATACTGACGTAGTTCTTTACAGACTTGGGGGAGTTGGGCTTTGTCAAATTTGCGTAAGTCGTCGGGAGTATTGATTTGCGCCAGTAGTTGTCCAGGTGTAATTTGCATTTTTTGGTAGTATTACGTTGCGGCCACAAAATGAATTTTATACATTAAGATAGCAGCAATTTTTATTTTTTATTTCTGGTATTCTGTTTTTCCAGAACTCGCATTGTTATTTAGGTACTCATTCAAAACTAATACAGTATTTTAATTTTGATAACTTGCTGATTTACAGCATTATATTTAACTCACGACACTGTACTATATACTCACGACTCCTTAATTTTGAGGTATGGATTTCAAAAGTTCCTTTAGTTCTTTATTTGTTAGGATTTCTTTTTCAGATTTATCATAAATTGAGAGCATATAAACTGTCTTGTCATCAATCACAAAGTTAGTAATTACTCGATCCCCACCAAATTTTCCCTTATTTTTAGAGGTAATAGATAGACGTATTTTATAACAATTATTTCCTAATGCAGTGCCATATTCGGGGCTTGTCTCCAAGTTTTCAAACAAAAGAGCCAAATCTGTTTTTGGTGAGGGATACCTCTTTGATAGCTTTTTAAGTTCCTTTCTGAAGGTAGGAACAGCAATAATGCTATAACTCATTAACTAGTTCTTTTACCGAAAAACCTTTTAGTTTCCCTTGACGAATTAGCGATAACTCTTCAACCGCATCTTTTATTTCTTCCATCAGCAAGGCTTTTTCATCGGAAATGGTCCTAGTTTTTACATACGATAGCCCTTTTAATACTTCTAACAGGTGTAATGCTTTGTTGTCTTTTATATCTAACAAAACTCTCATATTTATTTTATTACTCTAATTTTTCTAACAGGTATAAAAAACCATAGTAGAGCATCAGTTTTGCTGGCTTGCTTTATATAATTTTTGTTTTTCTTCTCGAGACAGGCTTTCATAACCAGATTTAGAAATTTTATCTAAAATACTGTCTATTTCGTCTTGGTCTGGGGTTGAGTCCAAGCCATTGACTTGCTCTGATTTGCTTTTCTTGTTGCTACTGCTCGCTACTGTCGGTTCTGGCGTACGCTCACGGCGGGGCATTTTTGGGCGGCTGGGGCGAGGTGTAAAAAGGGCATTGACAAAGTCCAGAAACGCATAAATGGGTTCGCCCCAGTCTATGCCACTTTTGAGAGACTTAACAAAACCGAAACCAACCAATGCACCTGCCAAATGAGCCAAATTACCACCAGGGTTTGACCCAACCAATTCGGCTACTGACAACAAAATATAAAACGCTGCAATGTATTTGATACGAACTGCACCCAAGAATAATAGGAAAACAGTGTAGTCGGGCAGGAGCGTTGCTAAACCGACAATAATAGCAAATATACCGCCCGATGCACCAACAAGCGTAGCACCAGCCAGCCCCGATTGAAGATACGGCGTAACGTTGTACATCAACAAAAACACCAAACCACCAGAAATACCCCCAATGACATAGAGCGCAATGACTCGCCGACCACCGATATACTCTTCGATGACACGCCCAAACCAGTACAAAAAGAGCATATTGAACAAAATATGAAAAAACCCCTCGTGTACAAAAAAGTTGGTTATAAGTGTCCAAGGTTTGTATATAAAGCTATTTAATGAGGCTGGTAGCTCAATTTGCGACATCACGGCTTCATAGACTTGCGAGTTAAGGGCATAGTGAAGCACCGTCCGCAAGACAAGAATTGTAGCATAAATGATAACGTTGATTAAAATAAGTTTCACAACAGCGTTACCTGTTTTGTTGAACTCATTTCTCAAATCGTCAAAAATTCCATTCATTTTTAATATTTGTTCTATTTTTAAAACACTAATTTACAGCTAAACGCCCAAAAATCAAATTTAGTAGTCAGACAAACTAAATATTTTTTCACAAAACGAATATTCGTTGGGTACATTTGAGGCTATCAATACGATTTGTGAAGCACTCAGCTTTTGTACTTCACTCAAATACCAAGCCGTCCAATAAGCATCTAAGTTTGATGTTGGCTCATCGAGCATCACTATTGGTACGTCTGAGTAAAAAGCCAAAGCCAGTTTGAGTCGCTGTTTCATACCCGATGAAAAATATTTAATGGCTTTGTTTTTAGATAAATCAAGATCTAAACTACCGATAATTTGAGCTGTCGAAATACTATTTTTGAAAGACTTAAAACCATTATGAAATGCCAATAATTCAACGGGCGTAAATTCTTCTATCAACTCCAAGTAAGGTGCAGCTATGACTATATACTTGTACCAACTGTCTATTTCAATATCTTGACCGTCAGTTGATTGATAGTTTATTTTGCCTTCTGACAGCGGTACGCTTCCCGATAATACTTGTAGTAATGTGGACTTACCAGATCCATTTCGACCTACAAAAGCGTATCTTTGACCTGGCCTAAAATCCAGATTTAGGTTTCTAAAAATCCAATCTCGATTAAATTTTTTGCCTAAGTCAAAGGCCGACAAAACGAAATTTTTCTCGTTCTCCATTATCCGTTATCCATTAAATGCCTCCAACCTTGCGCAGTAACTTGGTAGTAATGCCCGTTTGTGGTTTGTAGTTCTATCTTGTCGGCTTCTTTGGTCATGTAGCCAATAAAACTGATGTTACTACTGTTTTTTATTTTTTCATAGTCGGTTGCTTTTATTGTAAAAAGCAACTCATAATCTTCGCCTCCATTGAGTGCAACCGTCAGCGGACTAATCTTAAACTCGTCGGCAGCCAAATATGTTTGATCGTCTATTGGTAAATGTTCTTCAAAAATCACGGCACCCGTCTTAGATTGCGAACAAAGATGCAATAATTCGGAAGCCAACCCGTCGGAAATGTCAATCATAGCCGTTGGCACTACGCCAGCTTCTTGCAGCTCATAAACAATATCTGTTCGGGCTTCGGGGCGTAGCTGTCGGCCAACAACATAAGATTTTTCGTCTAATTGTGGCTGCATACTTGGGTTTTCGAGAAATTCTTTTTTCTCACGTTCTAATACCTGCAAGCCCATATAAGCCGCACCCAAGTCGCCAGACACACATATTACGTCGCTGGCTTGGGCAGTGCTTCGATATGCTATTTTGTCTTTTTTGACTACTCCTGTTGCAGTTATCGAGAGTATCAGCCCTGAGCGAGAAGTACTGGTGTCGCCACCGACCAAATCGACGTTGTAAGCCTCGCAAGCGGCCAATATGCCCGAGTATATTTCATCGACGGCTTCGACCGAAATACGATTACTGAGGCCAATACTAACCGTAATCTGGCGTGGTGTACCGTTCATAGCTGCAATATCTGATACATTGACGGCTACCGCTTTATAGCCCAAATGTTTGAGCGGCACGTAACTCAAATCAAAATGCACACCTTCAAGGAGCATATCGGTCGAAATCAAAAAAAACTCATCACCACCAGTGTCAATCACAGCGGCATCGTCGCCAATGCCCTTAACTGTCTGGTTATGTACAGACTGAAAGTGTGGACTTATGCGATTGATAAGCCCAAATTCGCCAAGCGAGGATAATTCTGTACGAGTCATATCGAAAAAATAAAAAAAGCCGTTCCTAAAAACGGCTTCTCCTGTGGTATAAATTTCTTTGTATTGTTTGTATGATTTAAGACTTACAAAAAGTAAGACAGGCCGAATTATATTTACGGGTTTGTTAGCGCATAGTTATTGATAGTACCACCTGTCTTTTGGTTTGAGGTTGTACGAGTAATATCTAACTGCGAGTCGCTGTATGAGTTGATTGTAAACTCTATAATGCCGTCTGTACCTGTTGGTTTTGGGTTCAAGTTACTCAATATCAGTTTGTTGCCCGTTGCACTCTCGGTAACGGCCCAGGTACCTGAAAAGGTGTTGTTATCAAATTCTTTGTAGGTAACGTTTGTGGCGTTGCTGAGGTCTAATCTAAAATTTGTGTAGCCTGTTTTGATATTGTTGGCACCACCTTTGGTATAAACCAACGTAGAGGCTTCTCTGACGGTTTGGGCTGACCATGCTTTGGCTATTAACTCAGACAGTGGCTTGGTTTGGCTGCCACAACCACTACAACCGCCTACCATTACTATCAAGGCAAAAACGAAGAAGAGAGTTATATTTCTCATAGCTTATATATTTTTTCGAGTTAATTTATGTTATGACTACAAAACTAACAATAAGGTTTAATATTGCGCTCAAATCAATGATTTTTTTTTCAATTTATTACTTTTATTTATGCTCAAAACTTTTACAAAAGCGCAGCTTGCTCTCCGAAATGGACAAGACAAAGACGATATTTGGGTGGCTTTTGAGGGTAAAATCTACGATGTTACGGCCTCTCGGCTCTGGCGCAATGGCAAACATTACGAACATTGGGCTGGCCAAGACCTGACCAATGAGCTTGCCGATGCGCCCCACTCTGAGCGTGTGTTTAGTAAATTTGTGGTTGTGGGGGTGTTGATCGATAGCCCTCAAAGCTAACTCTAACCTCACTTTACCATCAACGGCAGCGAGCGAGCCGTGCGTTCGTCGAGCGAAATAAAAGTTTCGGTACGCTGAATACCCGCTACTTTCTGAATTTTGTCGTGCAGTACTTGCCGTAAATGTTCGGTATCTCGACATACAATTTTGGCAAAAATACTATAAATACCCGTTGTGTAATTGATACTGACCACCTCGGGGATTCGTTCTAAGTCATCGGCTACTTCGTCGTAGAGCGAGCTTTTGTCGAGGTAAATCCCCAAAAAAGCACTAATGTCCCAACCTAATTTTGATGGATTGACCACCAACTGCGCCCCTCTGACGATGCCCATGTCTTCCATTTTTTTCATTCTGACATGAACCGTTGCCCCCGACACAAAAACCATCTCACCGATTTTGGAATAAGGCAAAAACGCATCTTCCATCAGCAGCGATAGTATTTTTAAGTCGGTAGCGTCTAATTTTAAATTTTCTAAATTTTGGCTATTCATATTGACTAAAATTTTAAATTTGTTAATAAAATATCTATTTTATTGTAAATATCATAAATTTTTAATGATTTTAGTAATAAATTTGTAAAACTAAGTTTCGTCTGCTACCTTTGTATCATCAAAAACAACATTGTAGGGTGTTGAAATTGGCAGCCAAGCCCTCCTGTCTCGAGGGTGGTGAGTCTGGGACAAACACGAAGTAATGCCGGCGCAAGCCGACTGGGGTTGACCACCAATTCCTTTTGCTACGAGGCTAACCACACCGTGGGCGGTTCGAATCCCCCTCCTACAGCCAAAAAAGCGACCAACACGGTCGCTTTTTTTTTACCTTTTGAGTAGAATAATAAACTGTTTTACTTAGCTAACACGGGTATCTGTAAAACTACCCGTAAAAATTTTAGTTTGTTGATGAAGTGTAATTTATACAAGCCCGTTCAGTTTTGGACTGGCTTGTATTGATTTTAAGCCATCGGTACTACCATTATTACTTCTTCTTTGTCTAAGACTACTGCGCCATCGGCTGCATTTTTGGGTTTTCTTACAAATTTTCGAGGAACGACTATCACGGGGCAAAGGCTGTCATTACGGCGTTTTGAGTTCCAGGCCGCCAACTGCGCCGCTCGCTCAATAACACTACTCGGAAACGTCTTGCCTGCCCGATACTTCACCAACACGTGCGACCCCGACACATCTCGGGCGTGTAACCAGAGGTCTTCTTTGTGAGCATATTGCCTGATGAGCAAATCGTTGTTTTTGGCATTTTTACCAATCAATATCACAAAATCTTGAAATTCTATTCGCTTAAAAAGCTGTTCAACCGTTGGGGCAATATTATTGGTAGTCAATAAATTACTTTTGAGGTATTTGCGCAATTCTTTGATTGTTTCAGCCGCTTCTATTTCAGCAAATTGCTCTTTCATGGCCATTACTTCGGCCTCACGCAAACCGATATTTTCAGTCATTTTTTCAATCTCAATTCGCTCATTTTTTGACTTTCGGTAGTAGTTTTCAGCATTTTTTTGAGGACTTAAATCTGGTTTTAGTTTAATGACAATATTTACGTTTCGATAAAAATCGAACAATTCAACTCTGTCTAATCGTTCGGGTATTTGGTGTAAATTGGCCATCAAGATATGCCCCAATTCTTCGTTTTTGGTGCTTTCGGTCATCTCAATTACTTTTCTCGAAGTTTCAGCTATGTACGTTTCTGTTCGCTGAATTTTCTTTTGCAATAATCTCAACATTTCACCTTTCTCAAAGTCAAGGTGATTTATTTTCTGGTAATTGGCATAAAAATCGTTAAGAGCCACAACAGGGTCGGTGTGCGCTTTTATGAGCATACCCACTGGCACAAGTGAAAGCGTAGGCTGGTAATTGAGAGTGCTGATTTGTAGTGTTGTAGAGGTATGGAGTTGCTGAACCGTTGCTTTGATTACCTGCCATTTGGTTTGGGGCAGATCAACGTTTTTGAGTTTTTCTTCCAAATAACTATTGACTACTTTGCCAAAAGTTGGAAACAGTTTGCGATGGTCGTAGTTGACGGCTTGATAGGCTTCATAACTTTGGTCAAGCACTCGGTTGAGGCTTGAGAGTTCCAAATTGCCATCGGCCACAAGACGACTTAAAAATAAGCTATGGACTTCATTTTTTTTGAACAATACCGCATTTGAACGATTGCCAAATAGCTTGAAAACAAGCGTAAAACCTTTTTCAAAAACAATACCAATGGCTCGCTCGTTGAGGTAGCAGCATACATCGACAACAGCCAAGTCGGTGAGTTCTATCAGCAAATCAATACTATTTTGTCTGGCACGGCTAAAATCTGCAGGAAAACTCAAGCAACCAAACTCTGGCCGTAGGGTGGCTCGCCAATAAAACGGTTTATAAAAATTGTGCTTGCCCCGAGCCTGTGCCAATACCACCATCAGCTCGTCTTTTTCTTGGCTAAAACACTCCATACATCTCAGCCCCACGACTTGTGGGCGTAATGATTCGGCGAGTTGTTTTAAAAAATAATAGTTTTGGTGCATTGGGCTTATTAAAAAATGATTTGTAACTTCGTTCTACAAATTAACAGAATATATCTGATGCACAAAATTTTGATTTTATTTTTATCGCTGGCCTTGTCGCTTGCGGCGGCAGCGCAACAAGTCAAGGAAGGCAAGGGTTTTTATCAATTTGCCTCCGATGACCCTAACCAAAAGCCATTTTATTCAGATAAAGTCGGCGTAGTAGCCCCGAGTGGTATGGTGGCCTCGGCACACCCCGAAGCCTCACGAGTAGGCAATGATATTTTGCAAAAAGGTGGCTCTGCCGCCGATGCCGCCGTGGCCGTTCAGTTTGCGTTGGCGGTGGTTCACCCTGCCGCTGGCAATATTGGCGGTGGTGGGTTGTTTGTATATCGGTCAAAAAAAGGAAAAAACTACACACTTGATTTTAGAGAAAAAGCACCATCGGCAGCTTCGACCGATATGTATTTGGACGCACAAGGTAATGTTGTTCAGGGACTAAGCGTAACAGGACATTTGGCAAGTGGTGTGCCAGGTTCTGTTGATGGTATGGCACAAATTCATAAAAAATTTGGTAAATTGCCATGGGCAGAGCTACTACAACCAGCCATAGATTTGGCCGAAAAAGGCGTACTATTGACAGAGCGAGAAGCCCGTGGCTTGAACTCCATCAAGGGTACGCTTCAAAGATTAAACCCAAATTCAAGTTATTTTATCAGAATTGATGGCCGACAATGGCAACAAGGCGATACGCTCATTCAGAAAGATTTGGGCAAAACCCTTAGACGGATTCAGGCCAATGGTCGTGCGGGATTTTATGAAGGCGAAACGGCTAATTTACTAACAACCGAAATGCAAAAAGGCAAAGGAATTGTGAGCCTTGAAGACCTTAAAAACTATAATTCTGTTTGGCGCAAGGCGTTAGTTGGTTCGTACAAGGGCTACAAAGTGGTTACGATGCCGCCTGTGTCGAGTGGTGGAGTGGCTTTGTTGCAGTTGATGAAGTTGGTAGAACCCTATCCGCTTGGCCGCTGGGGCTGGAACTCAGACTCAACTGTACAAGTAATGGTCGAAGCCGAACGCCGTGTATATGCCGACCGTGCCAAGTTTTTGGGCGACCCCGATTTTGTAAAAGTACCTGTCAAACAACTCACCTCGCCCGACTATCTACGCCAACGCTGGGTCGATTTTGATTTTAATAAAGCCACCGAAAGTAAAAATGTAAAGGGCGGTAATATTGCTGGCTACGAAAGTACCGAAACAACGCATTTTTCGGTGGTGGACAAAGACGGAAATGCTGTATCGATTACGACTACTCTCAATGGCAGCTATGGTAGCCGTGTGGTAGTGGCTGGGGCTGGTTTTTTGATGAACAACGAAATGGACGATTTTAGTGTCAAGGCTGGTGTACCAAATATGTATGGGTTGGTCGGCAATAAAGCCAACGCCATCGAGCCTAATAAGCGCATGCTGTCGTCGATGACCCCTACAATATTAGAAAAAGACGGCAAACTACACTCTGTTTATGGTACACCTGGCGGCTCTACGATTATTACGTCGGTTTTTCAGACCATTCTCAACGTTGTCGAACACAATATGACGATGCAGCAGGCTGTCAATTCGCTACGGTTTCATCACCAATGGCTGCCCGACAAGACGGTTTTTGAAGCAGGTGGATTGTCAGAAAATACTGTAAAAAAACTACAAGCGAAGGGATATATATTAGAAATGCAAAAAAATACAATTGGTCGTATGGACTGTATTTTGGTACGACCAGACGGCTCGCTCGAAGGCGGCTCTGACCCCCGTGGCGATGATACAAGCGTGGGGCATTGACCTTGTCAGTTATGAATTATGAATGTAGAGTTAAGAATAATTGTCCATTTTTTATAAATAAATGTCATTTACTAATTATAACCGACTCTTTACGATTTTACTTTTTTTTGGTCTTTCAGGCTCTGCATCTGCCCAAGATATAGAACCATTACGGCAAAAAATAGAGCAAATTGTTGCCACCAAAAATGCCACAGTGGGTGTTTCGATTGTTGGCCTCGACAAAAAAGATACATTGTCGATAAACGGCGATAGACATTGTGCGATGCAAAGTGTCTTTAAGTTTCATATTGCGTTGGCCATACTGACTGATATTGACAAAGGGCGGTTTGCGCTTGACCAAAAAATAAATATCCCCAAAAAATACCTTTTCCCAACTTTTTACAGCCCCATCAAAGACAAATATCCCGATGGCTCAACGCTGACACTGGCCGAAATTATGCAATATACAGTTTCGCAAAGCGACAACGTTGGTTGTGATGCACTACTGAGATTGATTGGCGGCCCGCAGGTGGTGAACGATTATTTTGCAAAAAACAATTTTAAAAACATCGCTATCAAAATCAATGAAGAAGTGATGCAGAGTAATTGGGATTTACAGTTTCAGAATTGGACAACCCCCAAAGCGGCCAATGCGTTGCTGGCGGGTTTTTTTGACAACAAACAAAAACTACTGTCTGAATCGAGCCATGCTTTTATTTGGACAACCATGAAACAAACCGAAACAGGTAAAGATAGGCTCAGGGGGCAGCTACCAAAAGAAACCGTGCTGGCTCACAAAACTGGCTGGTCGGGTACAAGAGATGGTATAACGGCGGCCGTGAACGATATAGGGATAGTTTTTTTGCCAGATGGCTCACACTTTTTTATTAGCGTTTTTGTAACCGACTCGAAAGAAAACTTTGAAGTAAACGAAAAAATAATTGCTGACATTGCCAAAGCGGCCTGGGACTATTTCAGTACAAAACAAAACACAAAATAGCGGAACTCTTTTGTGGAAAAATCTATTGTAAGGTAGCACATTTAACAGACATTTTGACCAATAATGAAAAGTAGTTATACCAATCTGATTGAACAAACTTTTGAGTTTCCGACACTTGAATTTAATGTTCAAAACAATGAATTACAGTTTAATAATGTACCTCTGATGGACATTATCCACGAGTACGGTACGCCGCTCAAACTGACATATTTGCCCAAAATCGGTGAACATATTGGTAATGCGAAGTTTTATTTTAAAAATGCCTTCAAACGCCACAACTACAAAGGTTCTTACACTTATTGTTATTGTACCAAGTCTTCTCATTTTAATTTTGTGCTGGAAGAAGCCCTCAAACACAACATTCACGTCGAAACTTCGTCGGCTTTTGATATTCCGATTTTGATGGAAATGTATCGTAAAGGTAATATTTCAAAGAGTACTTATATTTTGTGTAATGGCTACAAGTTGCCTGTTTATAAACAATATATCAGCGAAATGCTCAATGAGGGCTTTAATGTGGTGCCAATATTAGACCATCTGAGCGAAATTGACCATTATGCTCAACACGTAACGACCGATAGGGAAATCAGTTATGGTATTAGAATTGCGACTGACGAAGAACCCAATTTTGCTTTTTATACCTCTCGGCTCGGTGTGCGATACAACGATGTGAATGAATTGTATCGAGAAAAAATCGAACCAAATCCGAGATTTAAACTAAAAATGCTCCACTTTTTTATCAATACGGGCATCAAAGACACGGCCTACTATTGGAGCGAACTGACACGGTTTATGTTTAAATATTGCGAAATGAAAAAGATTTGCCCTGACCTCGACTCGATTGACATCGGTGGTGGGCTACCGATTCAGACTTCGTTGCAGTTTAACTACGACTACCAACAAATGATTGATGAAATAGTAGAAAATATACAATGGATTTGTAACAAAAATGACGTACAAGTTCCGCATATTTTTACTGAGTTTGGCAGCTATACGGTTGGCGAAAGCGGTGCGGTGATTTATGAAATTATTGACAAAAAACTACAAAACGACAAAGAACTTTGGTACATGATTGACGGTTCGTTTATTACGCACCTGCCCGATGCTTGGGGAATGAACCAAAAATACATCATGCTGGCCGTCAATAACTGGGATAGTGCCTATCACAAAGTAAACCTCGGTGGCCTGACCTGCGACTCGCAAGATTTTTATAATACCGAAATGCACAGTGCCGATTTATATTTGCCTATTTTTGAACAAGACACAGAGCGTCAGTACATTGGGTTGTTTCATACAGGTGCATACCAAGAGTCGTTGGGTGGCTATGGTGGCGTGCAGCACTGTCTCATTCCAGCACCCAAACATGTATTAGTGGACAGAGACGAAGCGGGTAATATAGTTACAAAGCTCTTTGCCCCACAACAAAACAGCGAGTCGATGTTACATATTTTGGGCTATGGCACACAGCAAGCCACGGAGCCAAAAGAGCGTGTTTTTGAAGAAGAAGAAATAGAAGAACTGGCACATAGCTGATGAGTAGCGAATAGTGAAAAACGGATAACAAAAAACAGTATAATTGTTTAATAATCAAAACGTTATTTGAATTTGTATAACTACTCCATGAAAAAATACTTGCTAACAATACTATTGATGACCATTGTAGGTTTTGCATTTGGGCAGTCAGAAAAAGCCATAGGTAAGACCGTTGCAGATAGCTTCGAGATAAATTATAATGCCAATAACTTTGAGGCAATATTTAAGTGCTTTTCGCCCGAAATGCAAAAAGCACAGCCACTCGACCAAATAATGGCGTTTTTGGCAGGGCTAAAAGCGCAAGCGGGAAAAATATCAAGCAGAAAGTTTGTGAATTATGAAAAAAGCTACGCTTCATACAAGACAAACTTCGAAAGGGCGTTGTTGGCAGTCAATATTTCGGTCGATAATAATTCTAAAATAAATGGGTTACTTGTCAAGCCATTCAAAGAAAGTAACTTGCCAATATTAGCTCGTAATGGCACAAAGCTGGTACTACCATTTAGAGACGAGTGGACTGTTGTTTGGGGCGGCGATACAAAAGAACTTAACTATCATGTCGAGAGCGAAGCCCAAAAAAATGCTTTTGATTTTATTGTTACAGATGACAAAGGAAAGTCATACAAAAATGACGGACTTTCAAACGAAGACTACTACGCTTTTGGCAAAGATTTGATAGCACCTTGTGATGGTGAAGTCGTGTTGGTGGTTGATGGAATCAAAGACAATGTGCCAGGAACGCTAAACCCTATTTATGTGCCTGGCAATACGGTTATCGTCAAAACGCAAAACAACGAATACCTGTTTTTTGCTCATTTTAAGCAACAGTCAATAGTAGTAAAACAAGGCCAAAAAGTAAAACAAGGCCAGCTACTTGGGCTTTGTGGCAACTCTGGAAATTCGACAGAAGCGCATTTACATTTTCATATTCAGAACATAGAAGACATGAACTTGGCAACTGGCGTAAAGTGTTACTTTGAAAAAATAATGGTAAGTCAAGACACCAAAACAGATTATTCGCCGATACAGAAAGAAAAAGTACGCCCCTACAACCCTTAGCTATACCAACAATGGAACAACAAACTACCACAGCACGAGTGGCTCTCAAATATGGCGTTGTTACGGCCATCGCCTCTATTGTCTATATCACAATATTATATGTTAGTGGGCAATTTACCAACAATAGCTTGACTTCGCTGTCATTAGTTATTCTGATTGTGGCTATGATTGTGGCTATGAAAGAATTTAGAGAAGACAGCAATGGCTTTATGAGCTACGGTCAGGGGCTTGGTATTGGCACACTGATGGCGGCGGTGTCTGGTTTTATATCAAGTGTTTACAATTATATTTATATCAGCTTCATTGACCAAACCATTACACAACAAATATTGGATAAAGCCCGAAGCGGTATGGAAGCACGAGGCTCTGACGAGGCTCAAATAGAAGCTAGTATGGCGTTCATAGAAAAAATATCAAGCCCAGGCTTTGGTTTTGCAATTGGTATCATTTCGACTGTTATCGTTGGCTTTGTCATTGCCTTGGTTGTGTCGGCAATTATGAAGAAGGACAAACCTGTTTTTGACTGAAGTATCACCGAAGCCTTCGCTCAAAGCGAAGGCTTCGGTTTCTACAACTCAAACCGTATCGAAGCCCAATTGTTGAGCGTTTCATGGCTGGTTTTTTTAAGCCCACATTCTGTTGCTTTTTCGATAATGTCGTTGGCATCGAACTCATAAAAACCACTGACAACGAGCGTGCCACCCTGTTTCAAAAACTTGATGTAGGCCGGTATCTCAGCCAACAGTATATTACGGTTGATATTGGCCAGTACAATGTCATAAATACCCGCTGGGCAGTCGTTGATAGTACCCTGAAAAACTTTGATGTGGTGGCAGTCGTTGAGTTGGGTATTTTCGACGGCGTTCAAGTATGCCCATTCTTCTATATCAAAGGCCGTGAGATGTGTTGCTCCCAACTTTTCGGCCAATATCGCCAATATACCCGTGCCGCTACCAACGTCTAATACACTTTTATTTTTGTGGTCGATACCCAGTTGATGCGCCATTACCATCGTCGTAGTTTCGTGGTGGCCAGTACCAAACGACATCTTGGGGTCAATCAAGATGTCGTACTCAAAAGCGGAGTCGGGTGCATGGTACGATGCTCGCACCCGTACTCGGCCAGCTACCTCAATGGGCTGGTAGTTGCGCTCCCATTCGTCATTCCAGTTTTTGGTTTCGAGGGTTTCAAAGCTATACAAAATGGGTGTAAGGGCTTGATAACGAGCAATAATACCTTTAAGTTGCAATTCGTCAAAATCACTTTCTGGCACGTAGCACAGTAGTTCATCGTCGTTTTCTACAAATGAGTCAAAGCCAATCTCTCCAAGTTCGGCTATTAGTATTTCATTAAAATCTGGGTCAATTTGTAGCTTTACTTCGGTGTAAGTTATCATTTGAGTATGTGTTATTTTACAAAAAAGATGTCGAACTGTTGGGCTAACAATTCGACATCTTTTTGAAATCAAAAGTCAATATTTTTTATAATTCTTCTACTTCCTCAAGTTCTATGGCGGTTTGTGCTTTTGTTATTTTAGAGTCGGTATGCTTGGCCTTAAATTTTTTTACTTGGGCTTTCAAGGCTTCGAGAGCTATATCTGTGGCTTCTTCAAAGGTTTGACCATGTTCTTTGACGAATAATTCGCTCCCTGGTACTTTTATTTTTACTTCTATTATTTTGTCCTTGAGTTTACTATTTTCACTTTTATCTAATTTTAAAAATACTTCGCCGCCTGTTATTCGGTCGTAAAATGTTTCGAGTTTTTGTAATTTTTTTTGAATAAATCCCAATAATTTTTCATCTGCTGTGAAATGTACTGAGTGCATTTGTAGTTTCATAATTCGCACAAATTTAAAAGTGAATGAGCCAATAGACCCATATAAATAATTGAAGTGCGAAACGTACTTTAAACAAATGACAATGCCAAGTGTTTGGTCAAAAAAATTATTTTAAGTCTCCTATCTTGGTGGCGTCCATATCAGCAAAGGTATAATTTTCGCCAGCCATTGCCCACAAAAACGAGTAGCTCGTTGTGCCACTACCCGCATGAATAGACCACGGCGGTGAGATGATAGCCTGCTCGTTGGCTACCACAATGTGGCGAGTTTCGTCTGGTGTACCCATATAATGAAACACACGTTGGTCGGCGTCTAAGTCAAAATAAACGTACATTTCTGAGCGGCGGTCGTGGGTGTGCGGGGGCATGGTATTCCAGACACTACCATTTTGGAGGGCTGTCATGCCCATCACTAATTGGCAGCTTTCGATGCCTTCGGCATGAATGTATTTATAGATAGTTCGGACGTTGGAGGTCTCGGCAGTACCCATCTCTACGGGCATGGCTTCGGCGGCTCGCATGAGCGTAGTGGGGCAAGGGCGGTGTGCCGACGTAGAAACCAAAATAAACTTGGCTGGGTTGTCGGGGTCGAGGGTTTTGAATGTTACGTCTTTGTTGCCCATACCTACATACAAGCAGTCTCGTTTTTGAAGGGTGTAAAGCTCTTCACCAACTACTACAAAGCCATCGCCACCAATGTTCAAGATACCAATTTCACGGCGTTCCAAAAAATAGTCGGCTTTCAATTCGTCATAAATCGGTAATCTATGAATGAGCCCGACAGGCTTTACTCCGCCCACAATCATACGGTCGTTGTGGCTATACACAAAGTGAAATTGGTCTGGTACAAATAGTTTTTCGACCAAAAACTCATTACGAACACGTGTCGTATCATAATGTTTAAAGTCGGTAGGATTGGCGGCGTGCCGAACTTGAATGTGCATTGTTTTTTATTTTTTTAAAACAAAAATACCGAGCAGCAACCCACTCGGCATTTTAACAATTACTTAAATATTGACTTGTCTGAAAAACATCGCCTTACTTTGTTTCTTCGATTGCGGCAATAGCCGCTGGTGTCTCTACCTCTACATCGCTGCCGTTGTTCATAAACTCTTGGTAGGTTGTTTCTTTCTCAAAAGGTCGCTTACCGATCAGATCCACTAAGTCGCTCTGAAACAGGATTTCTTTTTTCAACAACTCTTGAGCTACGATTTCCAACTGCTCACGTTTTTCGTGCAACAGTAGCACGGTGCGGTCATAAGACTCTTTTATTATTGTTCTTATCTCTTCGTCAATCATACGGGCGGTGGCTTCTGAGTAAGGCTTATTGAAAGCATAATCAGCTTGTTTTGAGTCATAAAACGACACATTACCGATTTTGTCATTGAAGCCATATACCGTTACCATACTTGTTGCGAGTTTGGTAACACGCTCCAAGTCGCTCAAAGCACCAGTCGATACTTTGCCAAACACTACTTCTTCGGCGGCACGGCCTCCGAGCGTCATGCTCATTTCGTCTAATAGTTGTTCAGTTCTAAACAAAAATTGTTCTTTTGGTAAATATTGAGCGTAACCCAATGCCGCAATACCACGAGGTACAATGGTAACTTTGACCAACGGGTCGGCGTGTTCCAGAAACCAGCCAGCTACTGCATGGCCTGCTTCATGGTATGCCACTATTTTCTTTTCGTCTGGCGATATGAGTTTGTTTTTCTTTTCCAATCCACCAATTACCCTATCCATCGCATCTTGAAAGTCTTTCATTGTAACCTCAGTATGGTCGTGGCGAGCGGCTATTAGGGCGGCCTCGTTGCAAACATTGGCAATTTCTGCACCCGCAAATCCTGGTGTTTGAGCCGCTAATTTTTTGGGTTCAACATCTGCACCAGTTTTGATGGGTTTGAGGTGTACTTTGAAGATAGCCTCTCGTCCTATGACATCTGGCTTATCGACCGAAATCTGACGGTCGAAGCGACCAGCACGCAACAGTGCTGAGTCCAAAACATCGGGGCGGTTGGTAGCTGCCAAAATAATAATGCCTGAGTCGGTGGCGAAGCCGTCCATTTCTACCAGTAGTGAGTTGAGGGTATTTTCTCTTTCGTCGTTTGAGCCTTGCACAGACCCACGCCCACGTGATCGACCAACGGCGTCTATCTCGTCAATAAAAATAATGCAGGGGGCTTTGTCTTTGGCTTGCTTAAACAAGTCTCTGACACGAGCGGCACCCACGCCCACAAACATTTCGACAAAGTCTGAACCCGACAACGAGAAAAATGGCACACCCGCCTCGCCAGCTACTGCCTTGGCCAGCAATGTCTTGCCTGTTCCTGGTGGGCCTATGAGCAGTGCGCCCTTTGGAATTTTTGCACCAAGATTTGTAAACTTGCCTGGGCTTTTGAGATAATCTACAATTTCTTTGATTTCTTCTTTGGCTTCGTCCAAACCTGCTACGTCGGCAAAAGTAATTTTTACTTTGCTATCTGCATCAAATAACGTAGCCTTTGAGCGGCCAATATTAAAGAGCTGACCGCCCGGGCCACCGCCGCCAGTCATTCTGCCCAACAAAAAGTACATCGACACGAACATACCAATAATCAGCAACCACGAAAATATTGAGCCAGTCCATTCGCCTCGGCGTTCCATCTTGTAGTCCACGGTGTCGATGTCGGGTTTGAGCGTATTGAAGTATTTGAGAAATGTGTCAGACGACGTGATTTCAAACTGAAAGTGCGGTCCGGCTGTTCCAAGTATTGGCTTCTCAGCAAACAGGGCTTTGTACTTGTCGCTGTTCATTGCGGCTTGGGTCAGAGTAACCTCTACTATTTGATCATTGACCATCACAATGCTCTGTACTTCATGGTCTCTGACCATTTTTTCAAATGCTTTGGGCGATGTAGGCTTGATGGCAGGGGTTTTGCTAAACACAGCAATGGCCATGATAGCCATCACTAAGCTCACAACTATCCAGCCTTGATAACCAGCTTTCTTTGGGTTTCTATTATTTGGGTTCAAAGGATTTCCTTTATTTTCAGACATTTTTGTTTATCGATTAGTGATTGACCATCAGTCGGCGGTCTGCTTTTTTATATTTATTATTGGCTTTCCCTAACTTAACACATTTGGTAGTTTGAATGTTCAATTTTATGCGACTGCGTCTTGAACTTGTGTGATGACGGCATCGCCCCAGAGTTGTTCGAGATCATAAAACTCACGACGTTCTTTCTTGAAAACATGAACAACTACATCGACGTAGTCAATCAAAACCCACTCTTTGTATTGTTTTCCTTCTCGATGCCAGGGGTGTGCATTGATTGTTTTCCAAACTTCTTCTTCAACAGAATCTGCGATTGCATCAACCTGAGTGTCTGAATTACCTGAGCAAATTACAAAAAAGTCTGTGATTGCATTTTTTACCTCACGCAAATCCATTATCACTACATCTATTCCTTTTTTTTCTTGCATTCCTTTCACAACGAGCTGGCAAAGGTCGTTTGAGGATAATTCTGTTATTTTGCGTTTTTTCATTTGTAAATAAAAAGTGGATAATTTAAACACAGGTCTATATCTTTGCTGAAAGACCCGCTGTTTGAATAAAACATAAATTTACGAAACTTTGAGCAAAATTCGACCCAAAACACTTTTTTTTGGTAAAAACCTTGTTTATCTGCCAAGTTGTCAGTCCACCAACGATGAGGCAGCACGGCTATTGCAACAAAACGCCGCTCATGAAGGTACGATTGTCATAACCGACAATCAGACGGCAGGGCGTGGGCAACGTGGTAATAGCTGGCAAACAACGCCTGGCCAAAATCTTACATTGTCGATAGTACTCAAACCACATTTTCTGACTGCGACCCAACAGTTTAATCTAAATATTGCAATCTCGGTTGGGATATTCGATTTTTTAGAACCCTATCTTGGCACAGCCCTCAAAATAAAATGGCCAAATGATATTTATGTAGAAAACAAAAAACTGGGGGGTATTTTAATCGAAAATACTTTGCAAAACAGCCGCATCGAGTCGTCTATTGTAGGTATTGGCCTAAACATTAACCAGTCAGATTTTGTGAATCTTAATGCTACGTCGTTGGGGCAGTTTACGGGGCAGTTTTATGACCTCGAATACCTATTAGCCGAGCTGGCCGAACAACTTGAAAAAAATTATTTATTGCTGCGAAACAATAAATTTAATGCCTTAAAAGTCAAATACTTGCAAAACCTGTTTCGTTATCAAGAAACACATTGGTTTGAATACAATGGTGAACGTTTGACAGGAACAATTATTGGTATTGATAGCCTCGGCAGACTGGCAATAGACATACAGGGCATCAGATATTTTGACTTCAAAGAGGTACAGTTTGTGATATAAATAGTGAAAAATGAATAGTGAAAAACTTAGTAATCTTTCGTCAATAAACAGAAAATTACAAACACTCGCATCTACTTCTACATTACTGACCTTTTCATTAGCGCATCGTAGTCTGTTTGGGCTTTGTTTAGTCGAGTTTTTAAGATTTCATATACTTCTCGTTGCTGATTGGTGGGCTTAAAGTCTGAACCATTTGCTCCAATGTCGCTGGCCAAAGACTGCAAACGTTCATAGACTTGCATTGGATTTCTGAACGCATCTTCCCTGGCCCCTGTGAGATTGATGTCGTAGAGTTGGTTGGCTATTTCGGTGGCTCTCCTCTCCCACTCTTTCGCTTCGCTTTTGAGTTGAGAATCGGGCATTTTCAGAATCATATCACCAACTTTTTTGCGCTGTATTTCCAAATCATTGATAATTTTGACCGATTTGTTGAGCGATTCTTTGATTTGTAAACTAAACGCTACTTGCTCTTTGAGGTCGGCCAATGTGGCTTTGGTGGTTGGGTCTTTGAGTATTTCGAAAGTCTGACTTTGACTATCAGCCTCGATTTGTGCGCTATATTTACCAGGCTCAACCACTGGACCCAGCAGTCCCATCATCAAGTCCAAGTCCCACGATACAAGCCGCCGAGTGCTATCTTTGTCAAACTCTACCCAAGGTTTGTTGGGCGGTAATGTTCTGATTTTGGCCGTTTCGGGGGCTTCGTAGCGCAAGTCCCACCAAATACGGTTTACCCCTTTTTTGTTTGTGCCGACCAATTTTCTAATTATTTTTCCATCTTTTAAAATATTGACAGACAGTGATTTAACGAGTGTATCTTTCAAAAAATAGTTGATTGGCACACCATAAGGTGGGTTTTGACCATCGCTCATGGTGCGCTCTGTGTGTGGTGCTTTGAGGTCTTGAAAACGGTAGCCATTCCTGACAGGAAGCAGCATTTTTGTCAAATTCAAAGACTTTGAAAGATTCCGAACAGGCGACAAATCGTCTAAGATATAAAAACCTCGACCATAAGTAGCCACTACCAAGTCGTCAAAACCTTTCTGAACTTCGAGCCAATAAACAGGGGCTGGGGGCATATTGAGCCGTAGCGAAAACCAGTTTGTACCATCGTCGGTTGAGGCGTATAGATTGTTGTCTGTGCCTGCGTAGAGTAGTCCCTTTTGTTTGGGGTCTTCTTTGATAACATGCACAAAACTCAGTACTGATTTTGGAATACCATTGCTGATTTTGCGCCATGTTTTACCAAAGTCATCGGTTTTTAGGATATATGGATCGAAATCGCCCATTTGGTGTAAATCTATGCTAACATAAGCCGAGCCAGCATTGTAGCGAGATGGCTCTATGTTGGCAATAGTCCCCCATTTTGGTATGTTTAGGTTGGCCGTTAGGTTTATCCAAGTTTTGCCGCCGTCTCGGGTGAGTTGTACTTGACCGTCGTTTGTGCCTGTCCATATCAAATCTTTTTGTATTGGCGACTCCTCAATAGCAAAAAGCGTACAGCCGTCAAAAGTCATGAGGTTGTCGGTAGCAATACCGCCCGAAGTCTGTTGGTGGCTTTTGTCGTTGGTGGTTAGGTCTGGGCTAATGGCTTGCCACGACTGCCCAAAGTCGTCAGATTTATGTACAAACTGGCTTCCAACATACACTCTGTGGGGAGTGTGCTGGCTCCAGCTTATAGGGAAGTTCCAATGCCAGCGTAGTTTCATATCAGCGGGTTTCCAGCCGTAGCCTGCTTCGGGCCAAACTCTGATGTCTCGGCTCTGTTGGGTTCGTTTGTCATATACTTCGAGACCGCCATCGTAGCAGCCCGACACTACAATATTTTCGTCGAATGGGTCGGGCTTGGCAAAACCACTTTCGCAACCACCCACACCTACCCAAGCACTAAGCGGAATACCCCCAAAACGAGTATTGCTCGGCGCACTATACGAATAGCCATCTTGCCGATTGCCGTAAACATTGTACGGTATTTGGTTATCGACGGCCACATGGTACATTTGGGCGATGGGCAACGTAACTCTCTGGTAGCTTTTGCCACGATTGAGCGATATACTCGCACAACCGTCATGCGCCATCATCATTCGGTTAGGGTTGGCGGGGTCTATCCAAAAATCATGGTTGTCGCCGCCGCTTTTATAGCCAAAATTCCAGGTTTTGCCACCGTCTTTTGACGTACCATGCTTGACACCCACAGTATGAATTTCGTTTTCGTTGTCGGGCGCAACCGTGATGCGAGTATAATAAGGCGCACGCTCGGCCATACTGTGGTCGTTGGACTGCAACGCCCACGTTTCGCCGCCATCTGCCGATCGGTAGAGTGCGGGACTTTCCAGCTCAAACAACGCATAAACTACTTTGGTATTACTCTGTGATATAGCAATGGCAATTTTGCCGACAGGCCGGTCTTTTTGTCCAAATATCTTTTCGTTCAATAGTTCCCAAGTATCGCCACCATCTTTTGACCGATATACTCCGCCACTTGTACCACCGCTTCGCAACCCCCAAGTATTGATATTGATTTGCCAAAAAGCAGCGTACAGAATATCGGGGTTGCTGTTGTCTATCGCCAAGTCTATTGCGCCCGTATTTTCGTTTATAAATAGTACCCTGTCCCAGTTTTTACCTCCGTCTTTGGTGCGGTATATTCCTCGTTCTTGTTGTGGACCATAGACGTGGCCAAGTGCGGCGGCATAAACAACATCGGCGTTTTTTGGGTGAACAACTACTCGGCCAATGCGCCCAGTTTTGACTAAACCGCTATTTTGCCAAGATTTACCAGCATCAGTCGATTTATAAATACCGTTACCAAGCGAATGTGCTGGTCTTATTACGAATGTTTCGCCTGTGCCTGCCCATACTTGTTTGGGGTCGGTGGGGGCAATGGCCAATGAGCCAATAGACGATACATCTTGGTCATCAAAAATCGGTTTCCATGACACACCGCCATCGTCTGTTTTGAAAACACCACCCGATGCCGCACCAATATAGGTTACATTTGCGTTGCCAACTTCGCCCACAATAGCTACGGCACGGTTGCCGTCGGGGCCAATAAATCGGTAGTTGAGGTTTTTGAAAGTGCTGGCTTCAATTTGAGCAAAAGACTGGATTGAGACTAAAAACAAAAAGAGTAGTAAGTGGTTTTTCATATTAAAGTTTGTTTTTCTTTTGTGCATAAAACTAACTAAAATTCTACATTTTAGTATCGTGTTGGTCTTGATTTGATGTCGATATTGCAAATTTACTCAAACAACGCTATTTTTGTAGAAATAACTATAATCAATCATGCTCACGCCCGACGAATTTCCCTACATCACGGCCATACACGTAAACGATTGCTACGCATATCAAGATTTTGACATTACGCTAAACAACGATAAGCCCTTTAGCCATCTCGTTTTGACTGGAAAAAATGGCAGTGGGAAAAGTACGATTTTGAGGAGCATTGATTTTTGGATAAATAAATACTTGTCAGGGAATGATGTAATTTCAATGATAAACCAGCATGCAAAGAGTATTCCTAACAGAGTTCAACGATTTGGAAAAGATGATTCTTATGTCAAATTATGGCAATTAGAATTGGATAGGTTGGAAAAAATAGCATTGAACCCAAACACTGAAATCGGTAATTTAGTAGATAAAAAAAATAAATTTATTTATTCGTTTATAAAAGCAGAAAGAAATAGTAAAATAAATCCAGTTTCTACGGTTACGAAAGATGAGGATTTTGTTAAACAATTAAACCAACAAAATTCATCTGATTTTTTCATTAAACAATTCAAACAATATTTAGTAAACAAAAAGGTTGGACAAGCATTTAATATGATTGACAAAAATGATTTGGCAATACAAGAGTCCCAACATTTTTTCAATCTATTAAATTCGAGTTTTCAAAAAATGTTAGAAGACTCAAAATTAGAATTGATTTTTGAGAAAGAAAGTTTTGAATTCTACCTAAAACTTTCAAATGGCCAGCAAATCACTTTTGAGAATCTGTCTGACGGCTTCTCGGCTTTAATAAGTATTCTGATGGATTTGTTTATGCGAGTGGATATTATTCGCAAAGAAGTCAAAGATTTTAGTTTTAATCCTTGTGGTATTGTACTGATTGACGAACCTGAGACGCACCTGCACCTCAAACTACAAGAAGAGGTAATGCCGCTGCTGACGGCTCTTTTTCCGAATATTCAGTTTATTGTAGCCACACATTCACCTGCCGTGATTTCGAGTATAAAAAACGCCACGATTTTTGACCTTACCACCAAAACCACCGAAAACGATAGCATAGTTGGAAGTAGTTATTCTGAGTTAATGGTGTCGCATTTTGGGTTAGACAACGAGTATTCGACTATTGCCGATGGTATTTTCAAAGAAATCAATGCTACGCTGCGCTTAGACAATGCAGAAGAACGCCAAATCAAATTACAAGGCATCTTGGCCCAAAACGAACGCTACCTGTCGCCAGCAATGCGTTTGGAATTGGAATCTATGATTTTTGAACACCAATAATTGCCGCTTTATGATAAAAGTACAACGTGGTGCGGCTCCAGAGTCATTACAAAAGCCTGAGATACAGCAATATTTAAGTGAGTTGAGTGCCTATAAAAACCTTAGCGAAGAAGAAAGAAAAGGGGTTGCCAAACCAGAATGTAATACACCCTATCGCAACGCCGATTTGTTTGAAGCCTTCGACCGTGATTTTTTTGCTAAATGTTATTTGTCGGAAAAACGCTATGCCAACTCATGGGCAATGGACGTAGAACACTTCAAAGCAAAGGCGTTTGAGCAGCAGCCCGAACTCAAATACGAATGGACAAACCTATACCCTGCCGACCATGATGCTAATATGGCAAAACCTCGCAAAGACCCAGAAGGGGGCTACCTTGACCCTTGTAGTGCGGTTGATGATGTAGAGAAAGATTTGCTTTATATGCTTGGCCCCGATGGTTTTACGAGTTTCAAAGCAGCGGATACTTCAAATATAAAAGCCTGTAAAACATCTGCTTTGTTAGATAAAATCCATAATGGCAATGATGCTGAAAGTAACAAAAAGTCAGCTACACTACGCCAAGAGATTTTTAAAAAAGAGAAAAAAATCTTAAACACCATCATTGAATGGCAAGGGGCAAAAATGCCACAGGACAAGTTTGAGGCCGAAATGAAGCTAAAAAACTTGCTTTCTCGCAAAACTTCATTTACGATGCTCATGCGTTCGCTGTCATCAGTTCGTAGGTTTATCCCTGAATACTTTTTAGATTGATATTTGCCATTTTTCAAAAAAATCAATACTTTTGCAGTATAAAATGAAAAATCAATCAGAAAATACAACTTGGTGGTGGCGTTCTAATCTTTTAGAGATGAGTGCGTAGCCATTGCCAGTGTTTTTGATACTATAAATTCGGCGGTTCGTTGCTCATGGCAGCGAACCGCTTTTTTATTATTAAACTACGACCAAAATTATGAATTTTAAAATCGAAACAAAATCTAAAAAAATATTAGGCGATATGCTTACGCCTGTGGGAGTGTATCTAAAACTACGAGACAAATTTCCTTATACTGTGATGCTCGAGAGTGCCGAATACCACGGTATGGAGCATGGGTTTAGTGTCATTGCCTGTGATGCCGTAGCTTCGTTTATGCTTGACGAAGGCCACATAACACAAACATTTCCAGACGGTTTGTCCGAGAGTTTCGCTTTAGATTTTCCGAAGCAGGCCGTTCAACGATTACAAGATTTTACCAAACGGTTTGATGCACCAGCGAGCAACTATCCTTTTATTTCGGGTGGTTTGTTTGGGCATATTACCTACGACTCGGTGCAGTATTTTGAAGACATTGAAATACAGGCCAAAAGTACCGAAAACGCCATTCCGCAAATGGTGTATCGGGCTTATCGATTTGTGATTGTGTTCAATCATTTTAAGGACGAAGTATTTTTGTTTGAACACGATTACGGTTCGCAACGGTCGGACAATAGCCAAAAAATAGGTATGAACTTAGACTCATTAGAAGCCGTTGTTTGCGCCCCAAAAATGGCTACGTTTACTTTTAAGACCAGCGATACCGAAACCAGCAATTTGACAGACGACCAAATGCGGCAAACAATAAAGACCTGTATAGGCCATTGTTTGCGTGGCGATGTGTTTCAGATTGTGCCTTCTCGGCGGTTTAGTAGGCAGTTTACGGGCGACGATTTTAATTTGTATCGGGCTTTGCGGTCGGTCAATCCGTCACCTTATTTGTTCTTTTTTGATTTTGGTAGTTATCGAATTTTTGGTTCATCGCCCGAGAAACAGATATTTATCAAAGACGGACGTGCCGAAATTCACCCTATTGCAGGTACGTTTAGGCGCACAGGCGACGATGTAAAAGATGCCGAACTGGCTCGACAACTCGCCGCCGACCCCAAAGAAAGCGCCGAACACGTGATGCTCGTGGACTTGGCTCGCAACGACCTAAGCCGTAGCTGCGATACAGTGCAGGTTGAAACTTACAAAGAAGCGCAGTTTTTTTCGCACGTCATTCACTTGGTTTCAAAAGTTACAGGGCGCATGAGCATTGGTACAAATCCATTGCAGTTGGTAGCCGATACTTTTCCGGCTGGTACGCTCTCGGGTGCGCCCAAACACAACGCCATGACGATTATTGACCGCCTCGAAACCACCAATCGAAGTATTTATGGTGGTGCGCTGGGGCATTTGAGTTTCAATGGTGACTTTAATCACTGCATTGCCATTCGCACTTTTTTGAGTAAAAACAACACCCTTTTTTATCAGGCTGGTATGGGTGTGGTGGCCAAGTCAAACGTTGAGTCTGAGATGCAAGAAGTACAAAGTAAGTTGGCGGCTCTACGAATGGCTATTGAACTGGCCAATGAACTGTAATCAGAATCAGATTTGCCAACTTTTTTGAAAATTGGCAAATCTGGACATATTCATATCATTGTGAGTTTTAATACTCAGTACCCGCCTCTATATTTGTAAGTACTGGCTACTTTGTCGATAGCAACAATGTAAGCCGCCAATCTAAGCGATACTTTGTACTGTTGTGAGGTTTCAAATACTTTCTCGAAGGCATCTTTCATGATACGGTCTGAGCGACGGTTTACTCGCTCTAAGTTCCATTTGTAACCCATGCGATTTTGTACCCATTCAAAGTACGACACTGTAACGCCGCCAGCATTGGCCAAAATATCGGGTACTACCATTATTCCTTTTTGGTTAATGATCTCATCGGCATTGGCAGACGTTGGGCCATTTGCACCTTCTACAATTAGTTTGGCGTTGATGTTAGCGGCGTTTTTTGAGGTAATCACGTCTTCTTTTGCCGCCGGAACAAGCACATCGACAGAGAGCGAAAGTAGTTCTTCGTTTGTGATTTTTTCGGCACCGACATAGTTTTCGAGTAGCCCACCGTTGGCATCTCTATACTTGATGGCTTCTTCAATATTGATTCCCTTATTGTTATGGTACGCCCCCGTAACATCGCTAATGGCTTCAATCGTTACGCCCCGTTCTTGCAAAAGTGCCGCAGCATACATACCCACATTACCAAAACCCTGCACGGCGGCGGTAGCTTTGTAAGGATTGAGTCTCATTTTTTCCATTGCCGACAGTGCGCTGGCCATCACGCCTCGCCCTGTGGCTTCGGTGCGCCCCACTGAGCCACCCAACACCAAGGGCTTACCCGTAACAACCCCATGGACGGTCATACCGTTTGCCTTTGAGTATTCGTCCATCAGCCAAGCCATTTCTCGTGGGCCAGTTCCCATATCGGGTGCTGGAATATCTTTGTCGGGTCCAAAAACATCGAGCATCGCCAGTGTATAGGCACGCATGAGCCGCTCAATTTCACCAGCCGACATCGCACGTGGATTGCAAGCTATGCCACCCTTGGCACCGCCATAAGGTATATCCACAACGGCACATTTCCAGGTCATCCATGCGGCCAAAGCCCTGATTTCGTCAATATTTACGTCCATATCAAACCTGATTCCGCCCTTAGAGGGTCCCAATATCGTTGAGTGTATTACTCTATGGCCTTCAAATACTTGCACTCGGCCACTGTCCATCGTTACGGGCAAGCCAACGGTAACTTGTTTGCGTGGGGCTTTTAAAATATGGTACATCTCGTCGCTTATGCCAAGTAGTTCGGCGGCTTTGTCAAAACGAGACATCATCGACTCCAGAGGGTTTTCTTTGTCCTTTATAGGAGCGGGTTCAAGGTAGTTCATTAGTGAAGTGTTTTTATGATTTTTTGAATACCTCGCAAACTTAATACAAGTATATCAATAAAAGTAAAAAACTATTTTTTCTTTATATAATCTAATTTTTATCAAAAATATAAACTATATGCCTTTCAAGCCGTTCAGATACGAAATGTTGTTGTGAGGCTCATTGACCAAATATTTTATTGTTTTTTAGTAATAATTACAAATCAAAAAAAATTCATATATTTGGTAAAATTTAAAGAACCCATTTAACTTTTTCTTGAAATATGACTTTCGACTATATCATTATCGGTGCTGGCTCGGCTGGTTGCGTGCTGGCCAATCGGCTTTCTGCCGACCCGTCCGTCAGTGTTTTGTTGCTCGAAGCAGGTGGCCCAGACAAAAAAATGGAGATACATATTCCAGCCGCTTACTCAAAACTCAACCGTACATCCGTAGATTGGTCTTACGAAACCGAGCCACAGGCAGGCGTACTAAACCGTAAGATGTATTTGCCCCGAGGCAAAGCCCTCGGCGGTAGTAGCTCCACCAACGCCATGGCCTACATCAGAGGCAACCACGCCGACTATGACCAATGGGAGCGCATGGGCAACACTGGCTGGGGCTTCAAAGACGTGCTTCCCTATTTTATCAAAGCCGAAAACAACGAACAAATAGACCAACTCAACAGTAACTATCATGGCACTGGCGGGCCGCTGAACGTAACTTTTGCAAAGGCATTCAAAACGCCCGTAGCCGATGCTTTTGTGCGGGCTTGTGTCGAGCAAGGTATAGCCGAAACCAACGATTTTAATGGCCAAAAACAGGCTGGAGCAGGTCTCTTTCAGTTTACAATCAAAGACCTGAAACGGTGCAGTACGGCGGTAGCTTATCTAAAACCCGTTTTGCATCGCCCCAACCTCACAGTACTGACCTATGCTCACACCAAGCAAATAATTATAGAAAACGACCGAGCCGTTGGTGTAGAGTACATTACTGGCCAAAACAACACCGAGCGCGCCACTGCCACCAAAGAAGTACTACTGTCGGCGGGGGCGTATAACAGTCCACAAATATTGATGCTGTCGGGTATTGGCGATTCAGACGAACTAAAACGACATGGTATCGCCGTCAAAAAACACTTACCAGGCGTTGGTAAAAACCTACAAGACCATTTGTTTTCGGCTATTAGTTGTTTGGCAACGATTCCAACGGCCAATAATTCACTTTCGGTTTTTGGTCAAATCAAGGCGTTGGCGCAATATATAGTTCTCAAAAAAGGCCCACTAACCATCAGCCCACTCGAAGCAGGGGCATTTATGAAGATACACGACGGCCCCGACCCAATAGATTTGCAGTTTCATTTTGCGCCCGTCCATGGTGGAAACGATTATGATAAAATGGACTTTTATAACCCCGATTCGTTCCCACACACAGGCGGCTACACGCTCTTGCCAACACTGCTCAAACCCAAAAGCGTAGGTTTTGTAGGTTTACGGTCAAACAATCCGTTAGATTCACCGCTCATTGACCCACAATTTTTGACCCATGACGATGACGTAACAACGCTCTTGAAAGGTATGAAAAAAGGTATGGAAGTGATGGACTCTGCCGCCTTTGACCCTTATCGCAAAGCCAACTCCCTCCCACCCGACCGCAGCTCAGACGAGGCGATATTGCTACATACCCAAAAAGTAGTCGAAACGGTCTATCACCCAGTAGGTACTTGCAAAATGGGTAACGACGACATGGCAGTAGTCGATTGCGACCTTAGAGTGAAGGGTATAGCTGGCTTGCGAGTGATTGATGCTTCGATTATGCCTCGAATCATAGCAGGCAATACCAACGCAACAAGTATAATGATTGGTGAAAAAGGGGCAGATTTGGTGATGGGTCAAAAGTAGTTTTTATTCCAAAACTCGTAGTAATGTCTGGCATTTGAGTTCTGTTTCTTGCCATTCTTTTTCGGCAATAGAGTCTTCGGTAATGCCCGCTCCTGCGTAGAGTGTAGCGGTTTGGTTTTCGATTTTCATACAGCGTAGATTCACAAACAATGCCGACGTATTCTCAACATTGACAGGCCCTAAGAAACCACTATAAAAAGTACGCTCATAGTGTTCGTTGGCCAATATAAAAGCCTGAGCTGCGGCTTTGGGCATTCCACATACTGCCGAAGTAGGGTGCAGCAATTCGAGCATCACAGAACCCAACTCGGGGAAGTTAATGGCTCGGCTGTCGATTGAGTAGTCGGTACGGAGGTGCATGAGATTGCCAGCAATAACGGTCTTAGGCCCTTCTTCGATAAACTCCCGCACTCTGATTTTTTTTAGACAGTCAATGATATACCGACTCACAAAGGCTTGCTCTTCTATTTCTTTGTGTGTCCAGACGGCATCACGAACTGGAATGGGCTGGCCACCGCTATCTATCGCCGACTGTGTACCTGCCAATGAAACTGTTTTGAAAACACCATCGGCACCAAGACTTACCAATGTTTCGGGACTTGCACCAAGCCAAACTTGATTGAGTGTGGGCAAATAAACCGCCGATACAAAAGCATTGGGATAGGCTTCGCAGAGTTTTTCAAAGGCAGTAATGACTTCAAAATCAGATTGTAACGCAATGATTTTTCGGCGAGACAGTACTACTTTTTGCATCTGTCCGCTTTCAATGGCAGCAACGGCTTGGCGTACAGCATTTTGATAATTATTTTTTTCAGACTCGTCAGCAGTTGCCGCTGGTAGATGTATGTCTGATTTTGGGCGAGGAACATAGTCTGCAACTATTCGCTCAAAAGTCATTCGGTCGGGGTGAATTGCTGAATATTGGTGTGCTTGTTGCAAAGGCTCACCAACGGCACTGAACCTAAAATATAAGTGTGCTTCGATAAAAATCGTATCATTGCCTTCGGGATTCAGAAACGGACTGATGGCAAAACCCATCGGTATATCTTCCAGACTGATTTTAGAAGTTGGTTGCCTGTCTTCCAAGTTCACAATCAGTTGTTTATCCGTTTGGCGAGGTAGTTTCCACAAGGCCACCGCATAGCCCATCTCAATCGCTGCCTGCCAATGTGCAGCGATTGAGTGTGTTTGGACTTGCGACTGAACTGTTGTGTTCATTTATAAAATGGGTAACTGAATGATAACATTTATCAGTAATTTTTAGCCTCCAATACTCTGGCCTATCTTCATGGCTACGGCCATGTCGCCTTTTATTTTTAGTTTGCCTGTCATGTACGCCATCATTGGGTTGAGGTCGCCACTGATGAGATTAAGTGCATTTTCGACCGAGATCTCCAGAGCGCAGTCTGTCTCAATGTCTTCATTGGTTACGATATTGGGTACTTGTTTGGCATCTATGGCCACTACGCCGTCGCTCGTTACAAACTTGGCACTGGCATTGAGGCCGCTGTCGTTGCCCACCAAGGCTTTAATTTTGTCTGTCAGTACTTGTAAACTCATTGTCTTGCTTATTGTTTAGTAAAATTTATTTTTCAGTTTCAAAGTTCGTACACAGTAGCCAGATTTCAAAATTTCAGAGCATGAATGAGTACTTTTATGGTCTCATTGCCTTATATTTGAAAACAAAATCTTCGCTATTGAAGTCTTCGCTTTGAGCGAAGACTTCAATCAACTGTAAATAATAAATCTATGAATCCAAATCGTCGAAGTTTTATCAAGAATGTAGCGGCGGCTTCGGCTTTGGTCGCTACCGAGTCGTTGGCACGACCATTTAGTATCATCAAAGACTACGCCAAGATTAGCCCCAACGACAAAATCAGAATTGCGACCATTGGTGTTGGTATTCAGGGACATTACGACACGCAAGCAGCCCTCAAAACCCCTGGTGTTGAGATAGTTGCAGCGGCTGACCTCTACACAGGTCGTCTTGAGCGAGCCAAAGCTACTTTTGGTAAAGATATTTTTACAACCAGAGACTACCGTGAAATATTAAAGCGCTCAGATATTGATGCCGTACTGATTGTAACGCCCGACCATTGGCACGACCGACTGTCGATTGATGCGCTCAATGCTGGCAAATCGGTTTATTGTGAAAAACCAATGGTGCAACGCATCGACAAAGGTAAGCCCGTGATTGAGGCATGGCAAAAGTCTGGCAAGACCATGCAAGTCGGTAGTCAGCGAGTGAGCGGAGCGGCCTTTGTAGAAGCCAAAAGATTGGTACAAGCAGGCGAAATTGGCCAAATCAATTATGTAGAATCAAACAATGACCGTTTTAATGCCATTGGTGCTTGGAACTACTCAATTCCTACCGATGCCTCGCCCGAAACCGTGGACTGGGATACGTTTTTGGGTTCTGCACCCAAATTACCTTTTGATGCAAAACGATTTTTTAGATGGCGCAATTACAAAGACTACGGCACGGGCGTAGCTGGCGACTTGTTCGTGCATCTCATTACGGGCGTTCATTTTGTTACCAATTCTGTAGGGCCTACTCGTATTTTTTCATCGGGCAATTTGAGCTACTGGAAAGACGGTCGAGATGTGCCAGACATTATGACATCAATCATGGACTACCCCAAAACCGACCAACACGAAGCATTCCAGATGGTGTTACGAGTCAATTTTGCCAATGCAGGTTCTATCAAAAACATAACAAGGATTATTGGCAACGAAGGCGAAATTGTTTTTGGCGACAGCAATCTGATAATGACCAAGAAAAAACTCGCCCAAGCCCCCGGCTACGGTGGCTACGACAGTTATTTCACTTTTGCCGATAGCCAACAGAGCGACTTCAAAAAACAATACGACCAACAATACCCACTCGAAACCCGAGCCGCACAGCCTGTCAAAGAAATAAAGTTTGAAGCCCCCGACAACGACGACCCTCACGCCAATCACTTCGCCGATTTTTTTGCCAATGTCCGCAAAGGTAGCCAAGGTACAATCCAAGATCCTGTTTTTGGTTTCCGTGCCGCCGCCCCTGTTTTGGCCTGCAACGAAAGCTATTTTGAAAATAAAGTTATTGACTGGGACCCCGTTACAATGACCAAAAAAGGCCACGAAATAAAACCAAAGCACCGAAAAAGATAAAATCAATTCGGTGTATTTGAACTATTATGGCTAATTTTGGCAAAAAATTAGAAATCAATGGTTCGTGTTAGATTTGCGCCCAGCCCAACGGGTGGCCTTCATATTGGCGGTGTACGCACTGCACTATACAACTATCTTTTTGCTCGCAAACATGGCGGCAAAATGCTACTCCGCATTGAAGACACCGACCAAAATCGGTTTGTAGAAAGTGCCGAGCAGTATATCATCGAAGCCCTGCAATGGGTTGGTATCGAGATAGACGAAGGGCAAGGCGTAGGCGGCCCGCACGCCCCATACAGGCAGTCGGAGCGCAAAGATATTTATAGCCAGTATGCCCAGCAACTCATAGCCAGCGGCAAGGCTTATTATGCTTTCGACAGCCCCGACGAGATTGAAGCCATGCGCCAACGTCTTGAAGCGGCAGGAGTAGATGCCGCTCAATATAACGCCATTACTCGCCTACAAATGCAAAACTCGCTGACGCTCCCCGCCAGCGAAGTACAACGCCGCATAGCCGCCAATGAGCCGCACGTGGTTCGTATCAAGATTGACCCAAAGCAAGAGATTAGATTTAATGACCAGATTCGGGGTTGGGTGGTAGTCCATGCCTCAACACTCGACGACAAAGTATTACTCAAATCAGACGGTATGCCTACCTACCACTTGGCCAATATCGTTGACGACCACCTGATGGAAATCACGCACGTCATCAGAGGCGAAGAGTGGTTGCCATCGGCTCCGCTACACGTTTTTTTGTACCAATCTTTTGGTTGGCAAGCCCCTGAGTTTGCTCACCTACCGCTTTTGCTCAAACCCGAAGGCAATGGTAAACTCTCCAAACGAGATGCCGAGGCTGGTGGTTTTCCAATATTTCCGTTGGCATGGGGGCAAGCCCCAGGGTTTAGAGAAGAGGGCTATTTAAAAGATGCCTTGGTTAATTTTTTGGCATTATTGGGCTGGAATCCTGGCACAGAACAAGAACTATTTACGATAACAGAACTGATTGAGGCGTTTAGTTTAGACCGAATCCACAAAGCAGGCGCACGGTTTGACATCAACAAAGCCAAGTGGTTCAATCAACAATATCTTAAAAATATTCCCACCCACGACTTGCTTACACACCCAAGTCTAAACATTCAAAATATAGCAATAGACGACGATAAGGCTCTCAAAATCATTGATTTGATGAAAGAAAGAGTTACGTTTCCACAAGAAATTTTTAGTGAATCTGTCTTTTTATTTGAAGCCCCAACCACTTATGAAGAAGCCATCGTAGCCTCAAAATGGAACGATGATGCCCGAAAAGCATTGATTGCTTTTGGTGAAGATTTACAACAATTTGAAGGAAATTTTAACGCAGAAAACATAAAACTAACATTGGCATCGGCAACTGAGCGGGTAGCCGTCAAAACAGGGAAAATTATGCAGGCTTTGCGTGTAGCCATCACAGGCCAAGGCCACGGCCCGGACTTAATGCTCACAATGGAGATTTTGGGACGGGACGAGGTAGTCGGACGCCTCAATCGAGCTTTGGAAATACTGGGGTAGTACTTCAAATAACGCTTACAAGGTTCAGAACCTTGTAAGCGTTTGCTGGTACTTACTTTATTCTTTTACAGATAGCTTGTCGCCAGTCAATTCTGTTTTGTAGCTCGCAAGGGCTTTGGCCGCTGGCCCAGACTTTACCCCTCCTGTTGTCATAAATATAGAGCCATGCGTATCGCACTTGATGTTATCTTCGTTGGTCTGGTATTTGAGCGGCTGCCCTTCGTGGGTGCAATTTTTAGAAACTGCTATGTACCTTTTGTCTTTTGTGAGTGCAATAAACACCTCTCCCACGTTCAGGAACGCCCCTGCCGTAGTCAATGACCTGTACGGGTCTTTGCTCAAATCAAGCGTAAAATCAATTTTTGCTTTACTCGGATCGGCATTTCCCACAAAACCATCAGGCGTAGGGTTTGGCACAGGGGTTGGCGTTGGTGTGGGGGTCGGTGTAGGTGTGGGGTTTGTTCCGACTGGCGTAGGCGTACTGCCATTGTCGGTCGTGCAAGACGCCGTTCCTAAACAATAAAAAGCCATCAGTGCTGCGCTACTCATACCAAGTTCACGCACAAACTGGCCTCTGCTTATATTTTCTGGTTTTGGGTTCATTTTAGTAATTGCTTTATTTTTAATATACTTGTAAAACATCTAAATAGTTTTTTTGTTTTAATATTTTTTTAAACTAACACCAAACGAAAAGGTATGTAACCCACCCGCCACATGATAAGACGAGTAAGCGTACCCCAAATTTATTTTTTGATTTTCAAATACCACCCCACCCGACAGCCCCGACAAACTCGACACATTGAGCAATCGCAACTCCTGCCGCCGTAGATGATTATAGCCCAGCATGACCCTTATATTTTTGTGCGCCATTGCCTCAACACCAAACACCAAATGCCGAGCGAGCCGCTCAATGACTGTTGTTTTTATTGTAATTTTATTGCCATTGGCATCAAAACCATAATTGAGAGCAGGGTCATTATAAACTATATTCCACTGATAAAGACGATGAGCCGTTAGCGAAAACCGAAAGGGCATAAATTGAGGCTTCACAGAAACCCCCAACTGCACATCAATAGGTGTATTTAATTGACTATCAGTAAAATAGGGTTTAAAAACAACACCAATATTTTTGATGACCAAGCCCACGCTCAAATCTTTTTTGGGGTGTCTAAAAACTCCACCAACGTCTGCCACTATTGCCCACGACTGGTACGATTCTATGCCCGAGCCGACTATTTTCAAGTTGCTACCCAGCGTAAATGCACCTTCCGTTTGGGCATAGCTGCCTGCCAGCGCATAGTCAGCGGCGGTAAATGTACCCGTCTGGTTGCCTGCTGCATCGGTCTGTGGCATTGTGCCATAATTGAGATATTGCAAACCCACTGCCCAAGTTCCCCTGGTCTGAAAAGGCAAGCTATATGCCATAGACACCAGCTGAGTTGTGGCCAAATAGGGAGATATACTCAACGAGGCACGGTTGCGCTGGTTGCTATCGGCCAGAGCGGGCGATACCCATAAGTTATTTACGTCTGTCTGCCGTACCGAAGTGCTTATACCTCCCAAGGCGGCTATTTGTACGTTTTGAGGTAAATTCAAAAATGCAAAGGCTTGGTGGCGAATGATTTGCCCAAATGAAAAACGAGATATAAAAAACACCCCAGTCATCACCACAAAATATAAAACGATTGGCCGCTGGCGCATAGAATTATTTATCTTTGTGGCAAGTTATCAAAATATTTCCAATTCGTTGTTTGTCTATCACAAATCGCCATTCTGAAAAGTGCCTAAATCTATTGTAATTTTGCCCGATGCTGGCCCCGAAAATCCTTTTCAGTACGAATTGGCTAATTTTTTACGTCAAAAAAACTTCAAAGTACAGATTGGCAAAAAACATACCCTCGGTAGTACGTTCAGAGCCATTCAGGCACACCACCCCGACGTTTTATATTTTGACTGGGTACATAGTTTTATTTTGGGACAATCGGCGGTCTGGACTTATTTCAAATCGTTGGTTTTTATTCTGGAAATAGTCTTTGCCAAATACATCAAACAAATACCTATTAGCCATACGCTTCACAACTTACAAAACCATGCGGGTCTTTATTTGAATTTAGAAAAAATGGTTTATGGTTTTTTTCTCAGAAACTGTACTCATATTCGAGTATATTCAGAAACTACAAAGACGGCAGCAATCAAAAAATTTGGGCTTGATGCTGCCAAAATATCAGTCATTCAAGATTTGCCTTTTCATTATTATTATAAAAACACAACCACAAAACCCGAAGCCCGAAGCCAGTTAGGATTTACTAATAACCAATTTGTTTTTTTATTTTTTGGAGAAATAAAATCCTACAAAGGGCTGCACGATTTTATTCCTATTTTTAGAGATTTTGCCCAACCAACTGACCTACTGATAATTGCTGGCAAAAGTTACGATGCCCATTATCTTGACTCGCTACAAAAGCTATGTAACAATTCTGAAAATATCGTTTGGCACAATAGATTTATAGAAGACAGCGAAGTACAGACGTTTTTTAATGCTGCCGATGTCGTTGTGCTGCCATTTGTCCGAATCGACCACTCGGGTTCGGTAGATTTGGCAATGTCGTTCAGTAAGCCAGTCATTACCCTCAAAACCGAGAGTATGAATAAACTTCTGGCCAACCAAAGTACGCTACTTTTTGGCTCTGTTGACGAAATAAAAAACTGTTTGCAACAATCACAACAAGCCAACCTCGAAGTCATTGGACAACAAAATTTCAAAACCGCCGACTCTACTAACTATCAGGATATTTTGAAATTGTTTATTTGAAGGTTGGGCTTTGGGTACCTCGTTTTTTTATCTTTACAATCTATTTTAGACTACTACAAAAATCAAAGTCCTGTACTTATGTACCGACACAAAAGCAATACGGCCTGTCAGTTTTTATAACTTGCTGATTTACAATATTATATTTAACTCACGACACCAGACTATAAACACATGACTACTTAATCACGGCCTTGTATTTATCGTAATCGTCCGCCTGATAGAAGCCAAGCCGTTGTCTGTCGTAGCTTCGGCCTGTACTTGTAGCCTTGCGCCTTTGGCGGTTGGTGCTTTTACATTAAATATCACCACGTAGTTTCGTAGTTTAGCGTCCCATTTTGCCGCACTGGCTGGTATTGTTTCGAGCGGAGTCGTGCCATTTAGTACAAACAGTTTAATGTCTGTTACAGGTATTTCTGACGTATATTCTACATTACAGGGTACAGTTGTGGCTGCATCTACGGTAATGGTAGTTATTTTGGTCGCCACATTTGCACCAGCCCAAAACACCGCTATTTGTGCCACTTTACCTTTACTTTCGGCAATTAGGTCGGGTATTACTTCATTTTCTTTGTAGCAACCTGTCATTACGGCCAACAGACTTATTGATAGAATGATATTTTTCATCTTGTGTTCTTAATTTAAAATTGTTCATTTATTACTTAAACATCCACATCGGCTCAGCCATGTCTTTAAAATTATTTTTATAGACAGCCGCATTACGTGTACTTTCCGACAGTGGGTACACCATTCGCTGAATTGTCTTTCCTTTCAAATCCAAGTTCGGATTTTCGGGATATGGTAGCGACAGGTAGTCGTAGCGACGAAAATCTGTCCAAATATCACCCATCAAAAACATGGCTTTGTATTTTTCTCTCATTATAGCTTCAAGCGTTACGTTGGCGTTACCTACAGCTACGAGCTTGTCTGTCAGGTATTTAGTTGCATTGGCATCTGTTACACCCAAGCGGCTCATGTTGGCTTTGGCAATTTCTAAGTACGCATCATAACCCAAGGCAGTTGTACCTTTTGAGGTTCTTGTACCACCACCAGCCACAAACCGTGCTTCGGCCTCTATCGCTTTGGTTTCGGCATAAGTTACCATCTGCACTGGTGCCAGTTGGCGTGAATGCCAGGCCGTTACTGTAAAATCGACTGTTGCACCTTGGTTTGCCCCAGGGCGAGTGCCACCATAAACAGTTTGGTTTCTACGAAGGGTAGCAATGAGCGGCAGGCGTGGGTCTGACACTGTAAATGGTGACGTGCCATTCATTAGATTGATGAGCGTAGCGCAGTGAGTAATCGATAAATTGCCTGTTGTATTGGCCAACGCCACACGGCTATACCACGGCCCCAAGTTGCGGGTATTGAACACCACCTGAAAGTCGTCATCGTTGTTTTTCATACCATTGGCCAGTGCTGTTATGGCTGTATTGGCCGCTTGGGTGGCGTTTTTCTTACTGAGGTGCATCGCAAATCGGGCTTTGAGCGTATAGGCCAAACGTGTCCATTTGCCAAGGTCGCCGTTGTAGGCCAAATCGTCTGAACTTGGTTTTATGCTACTCGATTGTGCCAAGGCAGCGATTCCTTCGTCCAACAGTTTGCCAATGGCCACATATATTTGTTCTTGGCTGTCGTACTCTGGGGCAAAGTTTTTCTTGTCTGCTTGCGAGTAGGGTATGTTTTCCCACGATGTAGTGGCCAATCCTAAATTATAAGCCATCAATACCTTGGCCACTCCTACATAGGCGGGTGCATTTTGGGCAGTAGCTTTGTCAATTATAATATTGAGATGTGGCAATACATTGAGGTACATCTCTACCCAACCTTGGGCGTTTTCGCTATCGTCTTGTGCATCAAAACCTCCAGCAGTGGTAGCACTACCAATTTGCTGCACATACTGACAAGCAATAAACGACTGCCGATAGCTGGCTTCGGTCGTATAAAACAACACCGTTGGTAACAGTTCTTGAAGTGTTACATCGCTTTTGAGCGTTGGGTCGGTGTTTATATCTAAAAATTTATCGCAACTCGACAATCCTATTATCAAGCTCAGAAAAAGTATTTTATATGTATTTTTCATAGTAATTTCTTATTTTAAACTCAAATTTACACCAAACTGAAAACTACGTGTTGAGGGTGCATTGCGGCCCACATACCCAATTAGGCTTGTACCTGCACCAAACGACAACGCCTCTGGGTCGTAGCCTCTGAATGGTGTATTGATAAGCAAGTTTGTACCTGTGAGCGTAAAACGTACCACTCCAAAAGGGCTTTTGGCTAATACTTTTTTTGGAATACTGTAGCCAACGTTCATACTACGCAACCTAAACCAAGACCCATCTTGAATCGTAAATCCCTGCCAGTTAGGAAGTTGTGAAGCTGTTCTGTAAAAGTTATCATCAAGCGTTGTCAAAACGGTATTGGGTGTGTATGCAAAGCTACCATCTGGGTTTTTGGTTTCGGTTACGCCTTTCATTATTACACGCTCATAACGAGTTTCGGTCAATTTAGTAATACCGTTTCTGAGCGAGTTTACTTCGGCCAAATCTACTACATTACCTCCATCTCGCCATTCTAACATAAACGAAAGTGAAAGCCCTTTGTAGCTAAATGAGTTATTCCAGCCAGCAATAAAATTAGGTAACGCATTACCTGCTACTTTCGACTGTGTCAAATCAACAACAGGAAAACCATTTGTACCAATAATCGCCTGACCGTCTGGTGAACGGCGGTAGTCAAAGCCCCACAAATCGCCTACTTTACTACCCTCTCGTACTTTGAGTTGCGTTACGCCGTTGTCATAATACACAATTTCTTGTAGTTCGGCTGGCATTTGTACCACTGTCCCTTGGGTTTTTGAGTAATTGAGCATCGACTCCCATTTGAAGTTTTTGGTCTGAATCGGTCGTGCTGAAACCATTAGCTCTACGCCACTATTGCGAATGAGGCCGATGTTTGTAAAATAACGAGAATAGCCCGAGGCGTTGGTAACGGGTGCATTGACGATTTGGTCTTTGCTGTCCATCGTAAAATAAGTAGCATCGACGGTAAGCCTATTCTTAAAAAACCGTAACTCAGTACCCACTTCCATCGAAGTTGTGCGCTCTGGTTTCAGATTAGGATCTGACGTTGTAGACAGGCGGCTGTAACCGTCCACAGTACCTCCAAACGGAAAATTAGGCGGGATACCATAATACAAACTCGTTACATAAGGACTTGTGCCTTTGCCGACTTGCGCCCACGAAGCCCTGATTTTACCAAAAGACAAAACAGGATTGTTGGGTAAAAAATGTTCTGTAAATACATAACTCAAACTCGCTGATGGATAGACAAATGAGTTGTTTTGGACTGGCAATGTCGAGACCATATCGTTTCGGCCTGTAATATTTAGGTACAGAATATCTCTATAACTCAGCTTGACATCGCCAAAGAAACTCACAATACGGTTTCGGTTGGGAGAATAGGGCCGATTGGTATAATTTCTAAAACTCGAAACTTCACGCACAAACGGCGACTTAAAGCCCTCACCACGCTCATAATAGCTATTTGGCTGCTCACTATCTACCACCGAGTTACCGACCATAGCCGAGCCAGACCAGTCATCGTTAAACTTTTTTTGGGCCGTCAAGTATAAGTTAGAATTAACCTCTCGGTAGTTCAAATATTCTTTGGTCATCCAACCCTTTACCTGTACACCCACATCAAAGGTACTGTCCACAAATCGGTCTCGATTTTCTTTATAAGTATCAATCGTAAGCTGGTATTTAGCTGTAAGCCAGTCTGTTACTTTATAATCAATGGTAGCATCGGCAATGAGGCGGTTGATTTTATCGACTCTTGGGCTAAATTGCATCAAGTACAATGGATTATCGACGACACCAAAAGTAATATTATTTTGCGTTCCGTCGGGCTTAATATAATCGTTTACATCGTAAGAATTGGGCCAATACGAAAGCGAACTAAAAATAGATTTATCGCCCGCAGGTGGACGATTGCCCCCTGAGTTGATATAATTGGCAGAGGCCGAAAGCTGTATTTTTTTGCTTACATTATATTGCCCCACTACTTTGAGAGAATTACGCCCAAAAGTAGAATATGGCACAATACCATTCTGGAATGACCGCCCAGCCGAAAAGTAAATATTTCCTTTTTCTCCACCTTTGGTAAGTGTCAAATTATAGTTTTGACGAACGCCCGTCGTATAGAAGTCTCTAAAATTGTCATAGATTTTATCGTTTACATTTGAGTTGAGTGCTGGGCCAAAAGAACGAAAAATAGAACGCAGGTTGGGGTCGTCTTCGGCAATAAACTCACCCAAACGCCCTTGTATAAACCGTGTCTGAATAGCTGGCGACTTAGCCACGTTGTCAATACCCACGCTGGCATTTAAACTCACCCCTAATTTACCTGACTTAGCTCTTTTGGTAGTGATTACGATTGCACCATTTGAAGCCCGTAAACCATAAAGTGCCGTAGCGGCGGGGCCTTTCAAGACCGAAATATTTTCGACATCTTCGGGGTTTATATCTGCTGCACGATTGGTATTTGCAAACTGTTCTGATGCACCTGGTGAGTTAGAGCCAGCACTTGGTAGCGGGTTACCCGCACTGGTTGAGTTTGAGATAATAATACCGTCCACTACAAACAGTGGCTGGTTGTCTGAACCACCGCTCAACGACGTAATACCACGCAAAATAATATTGACACCAGCCCCAGGTGCGCCACCAGACCCCGTAATGATAGCACCCGCAACTTTACCCTGCAATGCCGCCACAAGGTTTGTCTCACCCGACTCTTCGATGGCTTTGGCACTCACGGCCTGTACCGAGTAGCCCAATGCCTTTTTCTCTTGTGGAATGTTCAGAGCCGTTACGACTACCTCAGAGAGTGTTTGTTCTGATGCCGTGAGCGTTACGTTTATTGTACTTTGCGAGCCTATGGTGATTTCTTTATTGGCAAAACCAATAAAACTAAAAACCAGTATTTGGCCTTGATTGGCAGCGATTTGATACTCGCCACCTGAGTTAGTAGTTGTGCCACGTTGCGTACCTTTGACAGTTACATTTACACCTGGCAGAGCCGAATTGTCTTCATTAGACGTTACACGGCCTTTGATTTGAGCCAAAGCCACTTGCCAGCTTACGAGCATAAACACAATGCAGAGCCTTAGTTTTTGTAAGTATTTATTTTTCATAGTCAATAAAATGAGTTTGATTAGTAAAGCACGAATGTAAAAAATTAACCACAAAATTCAAAATTATTTCATCAAACAAAAAAGGTTCTACTATAATCTATGCGGGTATAGCGACGTTGTCGCTCAGTTCGATTATGTCGCTTGCGCTTTTGAATATTATCCGTACAAATCAACGAAGAGTCAAAAAAAAAGAGAGCTGAAAATGCTTTCAGCTCTCTTTTTTGTTATTTTACTTTATCCCAATTTATAAAATCAAGATAAGTAGCATTATTTAGTACCCTGGGTTCTGCTTTAAGTTAGGGTTGTTCGACAACTGCTTTGCAGGAATTGGGAACAATAAAACTTTCGCATTAGATACACCTGGCTTGTTGGTATAGCCATCTAAGAACTTACCAAAACGGATTTGATCTTGACGACGAACGCCTTCCCAGAACATCTCATGAGTACGCTCTCTGTAAATACCATCTAAGTTCACAGACATCAAGGCAGGAACACCAGCTCTTGCACGCACAGCATTTACGATTGGTAGTGCTGCTGCATTGTTGCCAGAGCGAGACAATGCTTCTGCTTTGACTAACATAATATCGGCCAAGCGCAAGATGATAAAATCGTTTTCACCCTGTCCACCTGGGGCGGCTATGTCTGGCTGATATTTTGGTACACGGATACCATTACTCTCGCTTGCATCAAAGATTGGACAGTTTTTAGTGAATATCAACGGCACACCTGCTGTACGCTCTTCTACCTTCTTACCTGCTGTATTAGCCGCTGGCCATGTTAGTCCTTCATACTGCTGACCAATCCACATAACCTGACGACGTGGGTCGTTTGCACCAAAAGAATCATATATCTCTGCGATTGTAGTAAAACCATTCCACGGCGAGGCAGAAATCATGTTGTAGTGCAATGTACGCATATAAAAGTTGTTGTTAGGAAAACCTAAATCTTTTGAAGACGAGAACGCAGCAACTAATATAGACTCTGGTGAACCTTCGTTTGCAAGTTTAAAGTTATCGAAATAGTTACCAGCTAAACTGTATTTACCACCACCGATTACTGCATCGGCAGCAGCGATGGCTTCGGCATTACGAGCCACACCAGTCCAAGGCAATGAGTTGATATACAACTTGGCAAGAAGTGCGTTTGCGGCACCTTTGGAGATACGTCCGTAAGGCGGAGTCTCTAATAGGGCTGAAGTAGCGGCTTTCAACTCTGACTCAACGAAAGCGAAAACTTCTGCACGGGTAGCTTGCTTTGGTGGATTCAATGGGTCTGACTGAGCTACTGTTACCAATGGCACAGGACCGAAAGTATCTAACAATAAAAAGTAGTAAAATGCACGCAAGGCTTTGGCTTCGGCAATAAATAATACTTTTTCTTTTACTGAGTCTGGCGCACCTGCAAATGTTGCAATAGCATTGTTTGCACGAGAAACACCTGTAAACAAATCACCCCAGAGGTCGTCAATTAGGTTTTCTGTTGGCAGTAGGTCTTGATTGTTCATACGCACCCACTGGCCACCATCACCCCAGTCGCCACCACGAGTTGGTCCCTGAAGCTCGTCAGATGTATGCTCGCTCAAGTTCCAGTAGTTCCAGATATAGTTACGCAAAGATGCGTAAGCTGGCACCAAAGCAGCCTCAAAAGAAGCGGCATTGACAAAATAGTTTTGTGGCTCGGCCTCACTAAATGGCTTCTCCACGAGGTCTGTACAGGCCGATAGCGACATGATTGCGGCTAAGGCGGCTGTAAGTGTGAATTTATTGATTTTCATATTAAATAATGATAAATTATTGTTTATTGATATACGATGAAACACTTAATGTAGATTGTAAACAGAATGTTTTATTTTTTGTTTGAAAAATCTAATTTATTTCACTATAAATTTAGAATGATACGCTCAAACCAACCAAGATGTTACGTGGCAATGGATATGCCAAGTAGTCGATACCGATTGAGTTAGAACCATCAACACCCAACTGTGAACTGATACCTGGGTCGAAACCACGGTATTTTGAGAATACGTGCAGGTTTTGGCCTGTTACATATACTCGTGCGCTATTTACAATTTTAGATGCACCAAATACCGATGCTGGAATTGTATAACCTAATGTTAAGTTACCAACACGTACAAAGTTACCATCTTCTAAGAAGTCAGCATTGAACTTTGTCTCTTTATCGAAGTACAAAGGTTTTACTGCACCATAAGAGTTTTTAGTAACGTTGTCTAAGCGAGTATATTCGTAGAACGTATTATTCAAGATTTTGTTACCACCTGAAAACTGTAAGAATAAACTTGCATCGAAGCTACCAAACGTAAAGCTGTTGTTGATACCACCAAACCATGTTGGCAAGCCAGTACCAAAAGAAACGCTTTCGCCGCTTTTAATCAACGACGTTGCATCTTTACCAGTATATATTGGAGTTCTTACACCGTTTACTTCTGGACCATAGCTTGCAATCGGATTCAACAAGAAAGTACCAAATGCAAGACCTGGTACCAATACCTGAACAGGGGCGTTAGATGCACCCGCACCTACACCGTTGGCACTTCTCAAGAACTCAGAACCTGCCTGAATTGAAAGAATTTCATTTTTCAATTTAGTAAAGTTCAACTGAGTTTTCCAAGTAAACTTGCTTGTGTTTACGTTTACACTATTGATGTCAAACTCAACACCTAAGTTTCTCAACGAGCCTACGTTTGCCAACTGATTTGGAAAAGGTGCTGGTTGTGGTATAGAGATGGTGTAAAGCAAATCTTTTGTAGTTTTGTCAAAATACTCAATAGAGCCTTGGATACGGTTTTTCAAGATACCAAAGTCTAAGCCTACGTTTAACGATGCAGTAGATTCCCATTTCAGGTCTTCGTTAGATGCACGAGTTAAACCTACACCCAACTTGTAAGCATTGCCCAAGATAGCAGATTTGCTTGGGTCGGCAGTTACAGTTGTCAAAGCAGCATAAGGGTTGATGTTGGCATTACCAACGATTCCGTAACCTGCACGTAGTTTTAAGTTAGAGAACAATGTCTGAGATTTCATGAAGTCTTCATCAGAAATTCTCCAGCCCAACGACAACGATGGGAATATCGCTTGTTTGTTGTTTTTACCAAATACCGATGCACCATCTTGACGTACAGTAGCAGTCAATAGGTATTTACCCATTAGACTATAATTTACACGGGCAAACAACGATTGGATTTCTTTTTGATCTTTGTTAGAAAACGAAGGTACAGTAAAGTCAGAAGCTGACTCTAATTTGTTAAATTGTAGTACATCGTTCAAGAAGTTACGTGTGAGCGCACCAGCAGACTGACGAATGAAGTTCTGATAAGAGAAACCAGCCAATAATGACAAGTTTTGTCCTTTTGCGATTTCTTTGTCATAGCTCAATGTGTAGTCAATTTGTGAACTTGTCAAAACTGAGCGACCTACCGTAGCTACACCACCAAATGGCTCATAGTTAATCAAAGTCTTTGAGTAGTAAGCATCACGGCTACTGTTTGACGAGTTGAATGAACCAAACGCCTTGAATTTCAAACCTTTAACGATTTCAAATTCGGCAGAAATATTGGCCAATACACGGTCAGTTTGTAGTCTGTCATTGATCAAGTCAATCAAAGCAACTGGGTTTGGTACAGAAGCACCTGGCTGGTTGTAGCTACCGTCTGTGTTATAAAATGGCACTGTTGGGTTCCATTTGAACAAACCAGCTAAGATACCACCACGGAAGTCTCCACCATCACCTGCTGCTACTCCTCTTTGGTTTTCTCTTGATCCTGTCAAGCCAAAGTCAATTACTAAGCGGTTGTTGATGGCTCTCTGCTGCAAGTTTACACGTGCCGACATGCGGTTCATGTTACTTGTTTTGATGATACCATCTTGATTCATATAACCCAATGACACGTAGTAATTTGAGTTGTCTGAACCACCACTGAAACCTACACTGTGGTTTTGAATGTTACCAGTCTGAAAAACAGCATCTTGTGTGTCTGAGTTGCCAGTACCACCAGCACCACCACCATTTGCCTTAGATACGGCTTTCCATTCGTCGGCATTCAAAATCTCTAAACGCTTACGCAGTGAAGTTACACCATAGTAACCATCATAAGTTACACGGCCTTGACCTTTTACGCCTCTTTTGGTAGTAATCAATACAACGCCGTTTGCAGCACGTGCGCCATAAATAGCTGTTGCAGAAGCATCTTTTAAGATGTCAATAGAAGCAATATCTGATGGATTCAAAAAGTTCAATGGGTTTGAGTTGCCGTTTGCTGGAATACCCGAATCTACTGATCTTGAAGTACTTGGTGGGTTTGAAGCTGAGTTGTCCAAAGGCACACCGTCCACAACGTACAATGGGTCGTTACCAGCAGTAATTGAGGTACCCCCACGAATACGAACCGAAGTGGCTGCACCTGGCGCACCGTTGTTTTGAGTGATTTGCACACCCGAAGCACGTCCTTGCATCAACTGGTCAGCCGAAGGGGCTACACCTGGGTTGAAGTCAGAAGTTTTGAGGGCAGACACAGATCCTGTGATGTCTCTTTTTTGCTGTGTACCATAACCTACTACCACAACCTCGTTCAAGGTCTTAGTGTCTTCGGCCAAAGTTACATCAACTACACTTTGGTTACCCACCGCTACTTCTTTACCCAAGAAGCCAACATAGCTGTAAACAAGTGTCGCATTGTTAGGGACAGCTACTTTGTAGTTTCCGTCCACATCGGTAGTAGTACCACGTTGTGTACCTTTTACTGTTACCGTTACGCCAGGCATTCCGCTGCCTGAGCCGTCTTTTACTTTTCCAGCAACTTGTTTGTCTTGCGCCCACAGGCCCAATGACATCGCAGAGAGCATTACTGTCAATGACATGACAGATACACGCCGTGCCAAAGATGCTTGACGCACCAAGTAGGAGATAATCATCATAGGTTAAAATGTTTTTTGTGAAAATAAAGTTGTTTTTCCGCCTACACAGTCTTTGTAATCAAAATTGTGTTAAAATAACATATTCTTGTACGGAGACGTGGAAACAGTTTGCAAATTACAATAACAAATTTCTATAATGCAAATTTTTGCAATATATTTCAGAAGATTATTGAAAATATGCAACAATTTTTAAAATAGTACAATTATGAATTAAATTGCCTTTTTCTAAACAAAAACACCTATTTAAGTGTATTTTTGTATTATAATATAGCGACAGAATGACTACAAACTTATTAGATACATTACAAAAGGAACTCAGTGGCGAGTTTTTTTATGACCAAACCATCAGAACGCTTTATGCAACCGATGCCTCGGCCTACCGTGAGATGCCGCTGGCCGTGGCTGTGCCACACTCGGTAGAAGATATAAAAATCTTGATTGACTTTGCAAGAAAAAACAAAACGTCTATCATTCCTCGCACGGCTGGTACATCGCTGGCTGGGCAGGTTGTCGGCAATGGCATTGTGGTTGATGTCTCTAAATATTTCAATAAAATAATAGAAATAAACGAAGCCGAAAAATGGGTGAGAGTACAACCTGGCGTAATACGAGACGAGCTAAATATGGCTCTCAAACCATACAACCTTTATTTTGGCCCCGAAACTTCAACTGCCAACCGTGCCATGATTGGTGGAATGGTTGGCAATAACTCTTGTGGGTCCAATTCGGTAGTTTATGGTAGTGTTCGTGAGCATTTGTTGGAAGTTAAGGCCATATTAAGTGATGGTAGCGAGGCGACTTTCAGTAGAATGAAGAATGAAAAATTAAGAATTAAGAATGATGATGTTTCAAAACTCAAAACTCAAAACTTAGAGGCTGATATTCATAGTAAAACCATTAAAATTCTCTCTGACCCAACCAATCAAGATGAGATTCGTAAAAATTTCCCCAAAAAATCTATTGAAAGACGTAACACCGGCTATGCACTTGACATCTTATTAGACGAATTTTGTCCTCCCTCTGGGAGCAAGGAGGCTGGACTGAATCTTTGTAAATTGATTGCTGGCTCGGAGGGTACATTGTGTTTTTTGACAGAAATAAAATTGAACCTTGTACCACTGCCTCCCAAAACGCAAGGCTTGGTTTGCGCTCACTTTACTACTATTGACGAAGCCTTGCGTGCCACGGTCATTACCCTTAAATATAAACCGCAAGCTGTAGAATTGATTGACAGTTATATATTAGAGTGTGCTGCCGAAAATCCTGAACAATTAAAGAATAGTTTTTTTGTTCAAAAACAACCTGATGGCAATTTTCCAGCTATTTTGGTTATTGACCTGTCGGCAGCTACACAGGAAGAAGTAGAGCTGGCGGCGATAGCGATGGAGGCCGAAATGCGAGCGGCTGGTATGGGTTTTCATTATCCATTATTGTTTGGCGATGATACCAAAAAAATATGGACTCTCCGAAAAGCTGGCCTGGGGCTATTGGCCAACTTGCCAGGCGATGCCAAAGCGGTGGCCGTGATTGAAGATACAACTGTTGATGTGGTCGATTTACCCGATTATATCAGAGATTTTAATGCTATTTTACATAAAAACGGAATGTCTGCCGTGCATTATGCACACGCTGGCTCGGGTGAGATTCACCTGCGACCTATTATTAACCTCAAAACCAAAGAAGGTCACCAGCAATTTAGAATGATTGCCGAAGAAATTGCTACACTTGTCAAAAAATATAACGGCTCGCTCTCGGGTGAGCATGGCGATGGGCGGCTACGTGGTGAGTTTATTCCACAGATGGTTGGGCAGCACAATTATGAGTTGTTTAAAGAAATAAAAAGGACATGGGACCCAGACAATATTTTCAATCCCGGCAAAATTGTCGATACTCCACCAATGGATACCTTTTTACGTTATGAGGCCAACCAACCTGTTCAAGATTTTAAAACTTATTTTAGATATGGCGACCAAACACTGCTTCAAATGGCCGAACAGTGTAATGGATCGGGCGATTGTCGTAAAACAGAACTGAGTGGTGGTACGATGTGTCCGAGTTTTATGGCTACTCGCAACGAAAAGGACACAACACGAGCAAGAGCCAATATTTTGAGAGAGTTCTTGACCCCCCAACCCCCTGAAGGGGGAGTTCTTGGCTCGTTGGGGAGCAAATGGGGGGCTTCGGTTAAAGATGTGTATGACTTGTGTTTGGCTTGTAAAGGTTGTAAGGGCGAGTGTCCATCAAATGTGGACGTGGCTAAGATGAAGATGGAATTTTTGCAACATTACCACGACCAGCACGGTGTGCCTGTCAGAAGTTGGCTTGTTGGCAACTTTGCAACACTCTCAAAAATAGCAAGTTATGTGCCTTGGGCTTATAATTTTATTTTCAAGACTCCATTTCTTCGCCGAATCTCTAACAAAATTGTTGGTTTTCACCCAGACCGAACAATGCCGTTGATAAATGAAGTCAGAAATCAGAAGTCAGAAGTCAATAGTAGAAAGTTAAATATAATCAATGAACAAGGACCAACAACTAATTACGTTTACCTGTTCCTCGACGAATTTACTAAATACAACGATGGGCATATTGGCCAGAAGGCGATTGAGGTTTTAGAAAAACTGGGTTATGAAGTTATTATTCCAAAGCACACCGTTTCGGGACGGCCGCAACTATCAAAAGGCTTACTAAAAGATGCTAAAAAAATTGCTGAGACAAATGTACGACTACTCAAAGATTTAATTTCTGAAAATACGCCATTGGTAGGCATTGAACCATCGGCTATTCTGACATTTAGAGACGAATATCCTGACTTAGTGAGCGACGAACTGGTAGAAGATGCCAAGCGATTGGCCAAAAATGTATTGCAGTTCGATGAATTTATTGAACGAGAAATGAACAAGAAAAATATTACTCGACATTCGTTCATTCAAAACTCAAAATTAGTCAAACTGCACGGCCACTGCCAACAAAAAGCGATTGCAAGTATGGTGCCGACCAAAAAAATGTTATCGCTTACAGGTGCAGAAGTTCAGCTTATTCCGAGTGGTTGTTGTGGTATGGCAGGAAGTTTTGGCTACGAAGTAGAGCATTATGATTTGTCAATGAAAATAGGCGAATTGGTACTGTTTCCAACTGTTCGCAAGCAACCTGCCGAAGTAGTCATTGCTGCGCCAGGCACAAGCTGCCGCCACCAAATACACGATGGAACTGGCCGCAAAGCCCTGCACCCGATTGAGATTTTGTGGGAGGCGTTGTTGTAATGATGTGTGATGTAAGATGTATGATATTTTAATACACATATCGAACAGGACTTTGTGCAGGCAGGAAATTGTTGTTTGTCCTGCCCAAAACAGAAGCCCAATAAAACTCCGTCCAGCCCGAACCAAACAGAGCCAACGACCGCGCGGCGCAGCGATGCAAACAACAATCGATGTTTGAACGTCAAGCCCTGCTTGCACAAAACCCCATGTTAGCCGCAGCCGTTTTCCTCGCTTAGAAGGCTATCAATTATTTGCGTAGCTTTTTGTACACCATTTTCGTGTCTTAGTTGTTTACCAAGTTGTTGGGCATTGTCTATAATGGTAGGTGTCAATGAGTACCGAATCGCATTTACTAATTTTTCTGCCGTTAATATAGATTTTTTTATAGGTTTTGAACCCACGCCTAATTCAAATACTCTTTGTCCCCAAGCTGGTTGGTCTGCGTTGTGAGGAATTATAATTGTTGGTTTTCCTGCTCTTAGTCCTGTTGCAGTAGTTCCTGCTCCACCATGATGTACTACTATTTTCATTTTTGGAAATAGCCAAGTGTGGGGAATATTGTCAATTAAAAAAATATTGTCGGGCAATTTTTCCTTATAGTTGTTGATTGTCCAACCAAGCCCAACTACTGCTCTTTGTTTTGTTATTTCTAACGCCTCAATAATAATTGCAAGTGTTTTATTGAAACTATCAGAGTCTTTCATACTGCCAAACCCAATGTAAATTGGTACTTCGCCATTATTGATGAAATTATCAAGTTCAATTGGTGGCACAAAGTTTGGCTCTGCTTCTAAAATCCAACTTCCTGTGGTGTGAATATTATTTTTCCATTTTTTTGAATGTGCAAATAAAAGTTCGCTATAACCATTCAATACCAAACCACCACTTTTAATCTGTTGTTTTAATGGTGAAATGTCAAAGTTAACTTCGCTTTTTATGTTTTTTTTCCAAAATTCTTTTACAGGAGACTTTGCCAATGCCCAAAATACTTTGTCAAAAATAAAATGAGTAAGTATGTTATAATAGCGGCCTAATTTTGGTAAAGCATAAAATAAAATTGAGGGATAGTCTTTTGTTGAAACAACTGGAAAAGGTGTTGCTAAAATTGCTTTTATTTTTTTCTCTTTTGCTAAGAAAAACCCCAAAGGCATTCCTGGATGAAATATAACAAGGTCGGCATCTTGACAAGCATTCCAAATTTCGCCTTGTGTTTTTACCATTAGTGCTTTCAAAGATTTTGAACCTTTTAAATGGCTTATGATAAATTTTATAGGATTACTACCCTTTGCCATTTCTTGCACATAGGCACCTTCCATAATTTTTTGAATGTCAACGTCTAGGGCATAAAAATCAAGTCCATAATTTCGTACAAAGGTTTCTTCGTTTTTTGCTGAAACAATTAATACTTCGTAGCCCGATTTTTTTAATCCAAGCCCAAGAGCAATATATGGCTGCAAGTCGCCCCTTGTTCCTACTGTTGTAATTACTATTTTCATTTATAACGGTCTTATGAAAGTAAAATTTTTTGAAAAAATAAATTTCTTGACCGAAAAAGTAAAGCTATCTGCTGTCGGTTGTTTTATTTCAATACTAAACTCAGCATTATCATCAGGGTTTATTAAAATACCATTGTAGGTTTTTGTTTTAGTGTCAAACACCAAAAATTTGAAAACAATAAAACCGCTTTCACTTTTACCGTATATTTTTTTGTCTCTGCCCGAATACATCTCTACCCTTTTTTCTTTGTGTTCTTTGTCCGTCCATTTACCCAATAAGCTGTTTTGTGAAAACACTTTTTGAGAAATACTGAATGAAAATAGAAATGCAAAAAAAGATAAGGTTCTTATTTTTTTTAATGTAGCCATTACTTATTGTTTTGGCTACAAAACTCTAAATCACAACTTTATTTACACTTAACATTTGTTACAAAATTATTTGTCGCCTTATTCTGGAAAGGCTCTGTGGCTTTACACCCAAAAATGAAGCGATGTACTGAATGGGGATATTTTGTAAAAGATTGGGTTGTCCTGCTATCATTTTTTTGTAACGAAGGTCGGCAGTAAGCGTTGCTAAATCGTTTGCTCTGGTTTGCGATAATGCCATAATATTCTCAAAAATGACTAAACTGAATTTTTTAAAGTTTTCACTTTTGTCAATTAGCGTTATTAGGTTTTGTCTTGAAATCCTTAATAATTGACAATCGGTAATACATTCAACATTTTCAGTTGCAGGTTTTTGGTTGATAAGACTCAAGAAAGATGCAATAAAACCATTAGGTGAGCATAGATAGGTAGTTATTTCGTCTCCGTTTTCATCGTAATAAAACAGTCGCATAAATCCCTTATCAATAAAATATAGAAACGCTGGTATTTTTTCTTGTTCTTCTATAACCGCATTTCTTTGTACAGTGATGGTCTCAAAAAACTGCTTACATAGCATTTTATCATTTAAGTGTAACTGAATTGTTTTTGATATTTCCTGAAATAAACTGTCAAACATTTATATAGTTAGTTTTTTGTTTGGGATGCCGCTATCATATATCTCAATTCCGATACATCACTGTTTTGACGGCTTCAATGGTACGCTTGACGTTGGGCAAAACGGCCTCGATGAGCGTAGGCGCATAAGGAAGCGATACGTCCATGCTATTTACTCGTACCACGGGAGCATCTAAATAGTCAAAACCTTTGCGCTGAATCATATAGGCCAAGTCGGTAGCAATAGACGATAGCGGCCATGCTTCTTCGACGATTACACATCGATTGGTTTTTTTAACTGACTGAATAACAGTGTCGTAGTCAATCGGGCGAACTGTTCGTAGGTCAATCAGTTCGGCATTGATGCCCATTTTGGCCAATTCTTCAATAGCTGGCAAAGCCACTCTCGAAATCATTTTACCGAACGATACAATCGTAACGTCAGAGCCTACTTTTTTGACTTCGGCTTTTCCGATTGGAATCACATATTCACCTTCTGGCACTTCGCCTTTGTCGCCATACATCACCTCCGACTCCATAAATATCACGGGGTCATTGTCTCTGATTGAGGCTTTTAGAAGCCCTTTGGCATCATACGGATTGGCTGGCACGACTACTTTTAGCCCTGGAGTGTTGGCGTACCAGTTTTCAAAATTTTGTGAGTGTTGCGCACCCAACTGCCCTGCACTGCCCGTAGGCCCACGAAACACAATCGGGCAGCCATATTGGCCTGCCGACATAGACAGAATTTTGGCCGCCGAGTTAATAACCTGGTCGATAGCAACGAGCGAAAAATTAAAGGTCATAAACTCAATAATAGGCCGCAAGCCATTGGCAGCCGCTCCTACGCCGATTCCTGCAAAACCCAGTTCGGCAATGGGTGTATCTATCACTCGCTCTGGCCCAAACTCGTCGAGCAAGCCCTGGCTGACTTTGTAAGCACCGTTGTATTCGGCGACTTCTTCACCCATCAAAAAAACGTTTGGGTCTCGGCGCATTTCTTCGAGCATGGCCTCACGGAGGGCATCACGGAAAAGTATTTGTCTCATTGGTTATGAATTGGCTTTTTTTTAAATTACCCCAAAATTAAACATAACTAAGCAAATAGTATTTTTTTTAACCTTTTTTTTGTTGAAATTTGAATTTTAGAAGTTAAATGTTGGGCAATTTTTTTGTCGTCTGACTTTTTCTGTTGTACCAATTACAAATTATCCAAAACCTAACCTCCAAATGAATCCTATTCGCCTTGTACTCTTTGCGGCCATCGTCGGCATCGCCGTCTGTCTATTTGTCAATACGCTGCCCTTCGGTTTGGGCTTTGTGGTCATTATGGCCGCTCTCACGGTGTTGTGGTTGGTGAGTATTGTACTAAAAGATGCCAGTATAATTGATATTTTTTGGGGATTGGGCTTTGTCATTCTGGCTTGGACATACAAATATATTTTATCTGCAAATTCAGATAGAAGCCTAATAATCTGCATTTTGGTCTCTATTTGGGGTATTAGACTGGCACTTTATTTAGCAAACCGAAACCTTGGCAAAGGCGAAGATTATCGTTACCAAGAATGGCGCAAAGAGTATGGCGCAAACTTTTGGTGGGTTTCTTTTCTGAGGGTGTTTTTGTTGCAAGGGCTATTGCTTTGGATTATTGGCGCAACGCTTTTGGTGTCTCAAACGTCTAACGTTTGGACTGTTCTTGATTATTTGGGAATAATTCTGTGGACAATCGGGCTGGCTTTTGAGGCCGTGGGAGACTATCAGTTGGCACAATTCAAGAAAAACACCGACAACAAAGGCAAGGTTTTGGATAGTGGCCTGTGGCGATATACCCGCCACCCAAACTACTTTGGTGATGCTGTTTTGTGGTGGGGTATTTTTTGTTTTGCCGCTTCGGCTGGAGCGTGGTGGACGGTTTTTAGTCCTATCTTAATGACGTTTTTGCTAATGAAAGTATCGGGCGTGGCGCTATTAGAAAAAACATTGATCCAGACAAAACCACAATACAAAGACTATATAGGGCGTACCTCTGCGTTTTTTCCTGCTATACCAAAGTGATTTTAGTGGCTTTCTGCCCTTTTTATTTTGGCCAAATAACCAAAAAGCCCTAAGCCAACGGCCAACGTACCGATACAGAGCAATAGTTGAGGTACGTTTGGTTTAATGACCCAAATCGCACCCACAAATTGTACAAAAAGAATGACATAAAGAATTTTGGCGATACCCTCACGAGGTAATTTACTGATAACAAACGCCCCCAATGGCGCAAAAAACACAACAACAGGCACACAGGCCAGCCACAGTTCAAAGGCTTCGGGCTGAAAGTCGTTGATGATTTGGGTATGTAAAAAAAGCCCAAACAGAGTTTCGATAGTCATAATGATAACCGACGACGGTGTGGCGACTTTTTCATTGACTCGGTAATATATAGTCATCAAACAAAAAGTAAAAATGTTAATGCCTGTGCCAAAAATGGACGAAATAATACCTCCAACAAGTCCAAAAGCTGCCAAACGGATTCTGTCTTTTTGACTAAAATCTTGGATTGAGTCAAATACTTGGCGATTGGGGTGGCGGTTTTCTCGCCAGAGAGCTATACCAAAACTCAACCACAGCGACACAAAAAACAACTTGGCAACAACAGGCGAAATGAGCGGAACGACATAGTAAGTACCAAAGACCAGTCCAAAGAGTCCACCAAGTGTTACAAACCATATATAGTTCCACTCAACTTTGAGGCGAAGTCCCAAAATAAGCAAGGCAGCCGAGGTCATACCGATGCTCTGAATGGCAAAGGCAAAGTTGCGAGCCACGGCCGGGGGGATTTTTAACAACAATGTAAAAATAGGATAAGCTACCGCCGCACTACCCTCGGGGCTGGCACCAGCAATAAACGACCCAAAGAGCATGGTGAGCATGGCCGCCCAGCGGCGAGCCAAAAAATCTAAATTGGGAAGTGCCAACACATAATAGCCCCACGAGCTTAGTACCAGCACTAAGAAAGCAAGGTAAAGCACTGGTATGTTTCGTTGAGTTTTTTTGAGGGGCATACAATTATTTCACTAAATTTACGACAAATTAAGTCAAAATAAAAATGAAAAACATAGAAAACCTACTACAAGATTTATTGTCGGAGCATGAATTTCTAAAAAAAATGCAATCAAAAATTGTAGAAAATTATGATATTTTGACCCAAAACCAAAAACATAATGCTGATAACCACGAGGTTGTGGTCAAAAATCAAACGACGATTATAGGTAATCAAGAAATTATAGTAAACAATCAGATAAGTATCATTCGCAATCAGCGGCAGATTGTTCAGAATCAGGTAAATTTGGACGTGATGCTCAAAACTCAAGCACTGTTGCTCAATTTGGTCAAACAATTGAGCAACCAACCCGAAACCATAGCCCAAACCGAAGAAGAAATAGACAAACTACGGGCTGTGTCGCAAGAAAATTTGCGGTTCAAGCACTTTAATGACTCCGAAGAGTTGTCTTAAAATCCCCTAATTTTTCATCTAATAATCTGATTTGCATTTGTAGCGAACGAATTTCACTGTTTTTGCTTTCTACAATCTGATTGACCAACTTCAACTGCACTTGCAGCCCTTCGACTTGTTGGTTGGCTATTTTGTTTTGAAATTCTAATTGATTGTTTTGAGCAACAATTTTTGCTTTTTCGTTATCGTCCTTAAAACCACCTGTATTACGATTGGCTACAAATGTGGTGTTAGCCGTTATTCTTGGTACGTCTGAGGCTCTCAATGCTTCGATATTGATTCTAAAAAAATCGGCTATTGTCTCGCAAACATCAAAGGGTGGTGAGCTTTTGCCGTTTTCATAGTCTGAGAGCGTGCTTTTGCTGATTTTTAGTTTTTCGCCGAGAGTTTCTAACGTAAAACCATTTGATTTTCGCAAATTTTTGAGATTGATGCCAAAGTTATTCTCCATCTATTGAGTACGTCATTTTTTGAATTGGCAATTTAGCAATAAATCCGAAAAACTGGAAATTTGGCGATTATTTTGCTGCCAACGCCTCAATTTTTTGGTGAATCATTACTTGATTGGACACAATCTTAGTAAAACCACGCACGTCATCGCCCGTCCAAGCGTTGTTCATTTCGCCATAAGTACCAAACACAGGCGACATCAGGTCGTACTTAGACTCAATGCCCACCACATGAAAACGATAAGGTGCCAAATGGACGTGTACACTACCTGTAACGTGGCTTTGGGTGTCGGCCAAAAAGGTTTCGATGTTCCGCATCACAGGCTCCAAAAACTGCCCCTTGTGTAGCAGACTTCCGTACCAGTTGGCGAGTTGTTCTTTCCAGTAGAGTTGTTGCTCGGTCAGTACGTGTTTTTCGAGAGTGTGATGTGCTTTGATGATAATAACAGGGGCAGCGGCCTCAAAACCTACTCGTCCTTTGATGCCAATGATAGTGTCGCCAACATGAATATCTCGGCCAATACCAAAAGGTGCAGCTATATCGCTTAGGGCTTTGATGGCATCGGTCGGATTATCAAAATGCTCATTGTCAATACCTTTTAATTCGCCTTTTTCAAAATGTAGGGTAATTTGCTCGGCCTCGGTTTTAGTTACTTGGGTCGGAAAAGCCGACTCTGGCAAAAACTGGTCGGAAGTCAGCGTTTCTTTGCCTCCTACCGACGTTCCCCACAGTCCTTTATTGATAGAATATGCCGACTTATGCCATTCTTGAACTACTCCCTTTGACTTTAAATACTCAATTTCGGCCTCACGAGATAGCCGTAGGTCTCTGATAGGTGTAATGATTTCGGCTTCGGGCATGATGATTCTGAACGCCATGTCAAACCGTACCTGATCGTTGCCTGCGCCTGTGCTACCATGTGCAATAGCCTGAGCATCAATACTTTTGGCATACTGCGCCACAGCTACTGCCTGAAAAATACGCTCGGCACTGACCGATAGCGGATAAGTGTTGTTTTTGAGAATATTACCAAAAACTAAATACTTGATACATTTGGTATAATAATCGTCAATTTGTGAGATTGTGGTATGATTTTTGACCCCCAGCGAGTAAGCACGGGCTTCGACAGCGGCAAGCTCTGATTCTGAAAAACCGCCTGTATCGACCAATACAGAATAGACTTCATAGCCTTTGTTTTCGACTAAATATTTGACACAAAACGAAGTATCTAAGCCTCCGCTAAACGCTAAAACAACTTTTTTGGTGGACATTATTAAAATGGTATGGATTGAATATTGATGTTGAGATGATGTAAATGTAGCAAAAAAAGCACGGACTGTGCTTTTTTTGACGACCTCTGTGTTGCCTGCCTATCCTAAGCTGGCACTAAGTCTTGGGTTTGATTTCGTTTGAGAGCTTTTATTTTGGCCTCTTTTATTTCTTTAGGTAAAAAGAGATGTTGCTTCAGCCTAACCAAACGCTCGTATATTTTCGATTTCTTTACAAAATCCCAAGCTGTTTTAGTCTCTTTCTTTTTTATTTCTTCGGCATTATACATCATACCCGTACAGAGGCAGTTTTTACGGTTTGTACGGGTCAAGACATCATAATTGACACAACTTGAGCAGCCTTTCCAGAAGGCATCGTCGGCGGGGAGTTCGCTAAACGTAACGGGTTCGTAGCCCAAGTCAGAGTTGATTTTCATTACGGCCAGACTCGTTGTGATTCCTATAATTTTGGCATCGGGATATTTGGTTCGAGACAACTCAAAGGCTTTGGCTTTGATGGCCTTGGCAATACCACTCTTTCGATAGTCGGGGTGAACAATTAGGCCAGAGTTAGCCACAAACTTGCCATGCTCCCATGTTTCGACATAACAAAAGCCTACCCAGTCGCCCAAAAGCGTAGTGGCCACCACGGCTTTGCCTTCGTTTATTTTCTCAATTAAATATTCAGGCGAACGTTTGGCTATGCCAGTGCCTCGTTCTTTGGCACTTTCCTCCATTTGTTTACAGATTTGAGCCGTCAAGTGGAGGTGTTCGCTGGTGGCAACCTGAACAATGTATTGGTCTTGTATAATGTCGAGATTAGTCAATGTCGTTTGTTAGGATTTTTTCCTTTAACGGAGACAGAATATCCGTATTGGTTTGTTAGTAAATAGATTTTGTCAAGATTGGGCGAGCCTTTGCAAAGCACAAGCAGATGTTTAGACCCATCGGGGTCTAAACCAAAAAGGGGCCATAAAAATGCGTTGGAGTATTGTTATAAAAATGGTCATTTTTGAGGTTTATTTGAAAACGCAACAAAGATGGCAAAAATTGCAATATATTCACGAATGGTAAGATATTATTATTGTTTTAAAGACTTATCAGAAAAAATAACAAAAATTTATTTTTAGAATATGTTACTTTATTGTCAAATTAAAGTCCTAATTTTAAGCTCAAAGCCCAGTTTTAAAAAATACATACAATTAGTCGTCCATAATATTTATTGCTCCCTACCCTATTTAAGAAAACAGTCCTCGTTGCAAACTGCAATGGGGACTTTTGATTTTAGCTATTTGACAATTCTTTGGCACGTTGTTCGGCTGCCAATATACCCGTTGTGATAGTTTTTGATAAATCGCCTGTTTCAAACTCTCTCAATGCAGCTTCGGTAGTACCGCCTTTTGAAGCCACAGCCTTGATGAGGTCGTCGAGGCTTTTGTCGGCAGTATTGATAAGATGAAAAGCCCCCAACATTGTTTGTTTGACTAATAACGTGGCCATCGAATCTTCAAAGCCCATTTGTTTGCCTGCCTCAACCATGGCTTTGACGATATAATAAAAATAAGCTGGGCCGCTGCCACTTAGTGCCGTTACGGCATCGAGCATGGTTTCGTCTTCCAAAAACACCGACCGCCCCGTGGTACTAATCAAGTTTTCGACTTTGAGCAACTGGCTAAAACTAATTTCTTTGGCCGATGTAAAGCCCGTAATACCCATACCCATCATAGCGGGAGTGTTGGGCATGGCCCTAATAACAAGCTGATGGTTGAGCGCAGTCTGAATACGAGCAATGGGAATACCGGCCATAATCGAAAGCACCACTTGTGCGGGCTTAACGACCGCTTTGAGCGCATCTTGGACACTACCAAAGTCTTGCGGCTTGACCGATAGTATCACAACATCACAGTCGCCAACATTACTACTGATGGTTTCGATGACCGAGCCAGCTTTTTCTTCTCTCAAAATAGCCGCTCGCTCTGCGCTTTTTTCGATGAGTAGTAAGTTTTCTTTTTTTACTAAATCATACTGAACAAACGACTTGGCAAAAGCCATTCCCATATTTCCACAACCAACAATCGCTATTTTCATTACTTTTGATAAAATTTTGAGAATACAAAGTACCGAATTTTATTGTCGAGTACCAACCACAATCTGTTCTTTTGATACAAATTGACCCATTTTACAAAAACACAACCCAACGATGTTTAAACAATTAGAAGAAATAAGAGATACGCTCTACAAATATATTGAGGTACGGACTGAACTTTTTAAGGCCGAAAGTCAAGAAAAATTAGAAAATGTAGCTGTGCAAGTAGTATATTTGGTAGTAATAATTTGCCTTGGCTTTGGGGTAGCGTTATTTGTGCTGACTTTGATTGCCTCGCTCTTAAATCACTGGCTCGAAAGTCGTTATCTTGGTTTTTTGATAATGTTAATATTGTTTTTGTTGCTACTCGCCTTGGGATTATTGAAACAAAATTTAATTAAGACTGTAATCAAAAACATACTTTACAAAGCCCTAAAAAAGTAGCCCTATAACCTTTTGGAAGCGATTCGTTGGGTGGTGAGCCAGACAAAAAAAACGGCAATACTCAACAAATAAACCACATTGCGAGAGTCTATCAGGCCACGGCCTAAGTCGGCGTATTGTTGGTCGAGGGCGAGCCATGAAAATAAATAAGCGGCACTACCCCAAACGTCCAGACTACCTACTGCACCAATGCCAACGTACAACAAAAAACACACAAACACTCCCAACACAAAGGCCACAATCTGATTGTCGGTCAAGGAAGAAGTCCAGATTCCGACAGCTACAAAAACGGCAGACAATAACATGAGACCAATATAAGACCCAAAAACAGCCCCAGAATCGATGTTGCCGACAGGATTACCGAGTTCGTAAACACTATAATAATAAACCAGCGTAGGCACGAGCATCAGCACAACTACTATGGCATTGGCCAGAAATTTACCCAGAACCAATCGCAAATCACTAAGCGGTTTGGTCAATAGTAGTTCAATCGTTCCATTTTTAAATTCTTCGGCAAACGACCGCATGGTGATGGCCGGAATCAAGAAAATTAGAATGTAAGGAGTCAGATTAAAAAACGTACCCAAGTCGGCATAGCCATAATTGAGTACGCTACTGCTCGGAAACACCCAAAGCAACAAGCCAACGGTAGTCAAAAAAACAGCCATGACAACATAGGCCGTCAGCGAGCTAAAAAATGAATTGATTTCTTTTTTGAAAATAGTGAGCATCTTGACAAATGACGATTTACAAATTGATTGACCACGATTACTTGATTCTAAAAACAGCCACCATGCGGTAACTAATCTTGATTTTTTGATACTCCAAACTTGGCTCTTGTGGGGCTGCTTCGTCGGCGGCCATGGCCATTACTTTGAAGTTGCGTTGTTGGGCTATTTGTGGATAATAATAATTGTCTTCGCCTTCTCTGATTTCTATTACTTCGCCGATTTTTTCATTGATAGACTCCAACAAATAGCTGGCTTTGTCTTTGGCCGCTTTAAGGGCGTTGATTTTGACTTGCTTTCTGAACTCTTCTTTTTTAGAATGTTCCACCCTGTTCATACTCACATATTCTACGCCACGGTCATCGACTTTGGCCATTAGGTCATTGACATTATTGAGATTACTGAGTTTGAGTTGATACTGTTTGGCTGCCAAAAAAATCTGTGGTTTCTTGCGCCCATTCCATTCTCTGTAGCCCGTTACGCCACTGATAGTAAGGTTTTCACGAGATAACCCCGATGACTTGACGGCTTCAATCAACTGTTTTTCTAATATGTCAATGGCCACTTTGTCTTTTTGGCTTTTTTCGTCTTTAAAATATTCTTTGAGCGAAATCGTAAAATACAACTCGTCTGGCACGACTTCCATCTCGGCCACTCCCGTTACTTCGATGTTTTTAAATACGTCTTTTTCTGTTTTCAAAGCAGTGTTTTGAGATTGGACAGGTGAAAAATAAGCAACTAATATTGATACAATTAACAGGTATTTTTTCATTTTAGGGTTTTGTTTAAAAATTTAAGCAAACTCATACACACCCAGCAACTGCTCTGCGGCTTGGCTGAGAAATGTGGGCAATATCACAGACTCTGTCAAGCTAATTTTGTCGGGGTCTTGCAGGCTTGTTACCATATCGTTGTATTTTTTGAGGCCATGATTGGCAATAATCGCATCTCGTTTTTCGTCTTTCTCAAAATACCGCAACATTCCCTCAGCATCGGCTTCGGGGTGAAACTGCGTACCAAAAATTTCGGCAGTAAACCGAATGGCCATCACGGCTCTGTCGAGATTAACGTGCGGACGGGCTTTTTCGATACATAGCACTTTTGCACCTATGTTTTTGAGGTTGGCAGTGTTTGGTTCAATAAGCTGATAGTCACGAGAATCGACGGCAAAAAACTTTTCTGGTAAGTCTTCAAAAAACGGTTCTGACTGCCCAGCACGAGTGCGGCTCATTGGAAATATACCAAACGATGTACTCCGCCGTTTACAGACAGTTCCCAAAGCCCAATGGTGTGCGGCCATCTGAAACGAATGACAGATTAAAAACAAATATTTTTTGTCGCCCTCGTCAGCTTGTTCGTTGTGCGCTTTGATTTGGTCTAACAACCCAAAAAACGACTGCTCCCATGCTTCACCCACTGGCACAGGATTGCCGGGGCCGCCTGAGCCAATAAAAATATCGTAGCTTAGGTCGGGGACTTCGTTTTTTTGTCGTACATCAAATATATCGTACTGGCCTACAATGTCGTCTTGGGCAACAAAACGCCCTGCAATGGTCTTGATACAACGCATACCTTCGTTGGCGACACCGTTGTACATATCCAAAATCGCTACTTTTAATTGTCTGTTCATGGCTACAAAGTTACATTAAATAAAATATTATAATACCAATTATCTACCATTCAAAAATATTGGTCCTACTCTGATTTCTACGGAGATGCTGCTTGAAGCCGAACCGAAGCCATCGCTTGGAGCGATGGCTTTGGTAAACTCGTATAAATCAACGAAGAACCAAAATATTTAGAAAATTATTAGGATTCTATTTTTTTTTTTTTTCATATTCGCCTTTCACTTTAAACAACCAAATACACATGAAAAATCAAATGATTTCTAAGTACTTAATGGCAATGTTAGTGGGTACATCTGCCATTTATTTTGTAATGTCTTGCCAAAAATCTGAGCCAGAGTTACCAGCTAAATCACCTGTGTCAGAACTCCAAAGTGCTTCACTGTTTTCGATGGTTTCAAAGACAGTAAACCTCTCATTTAACGACATCAAACTCCCCGACGGTATGGACGTTGTTAAAGTATCGAACTCTACTGTGCGTTTTGTTTTTCCGAAAGGAATGGTTTTTCTTGGCATAGGTCAAGATGGTGTACCAGCCACTTATACCTCAATGGGCTACCAGTGCGATTGTAGTAAAAAAGGTGGTGGTTGTGATGTTTATACTGCAACCGAAAAAGGAAAGACAATTACTGGGTGTGCTTCGGGTACTTGTGATGGCTCTTGCACTGGTACCAAAACAAAAGAAGCCAAAGCGATGACACCAGAAGATTATGAATTGGGGGGTGTTATTGATTTATCTAAGGGAGTTAAGTTGATTGTTGATGACGATGATTTAAAAAGTGATTTTTCGGCACCAAAAGCTAAACTGCTCATGTCGTACAAACCAGTAGCTGATGCCCTGGAAGCATTTATAGAAAACGCTTACGGTAAGTCAATGCTGCAACTATCAAAAGAGGATATTAGTCAAAATCCACAAGTGGCAGTTGATGTTTTTGGTGTCAAAATGGCTCTACATTTACCATTAAAATACGTGCAGTCTAAAAATGGTCGCTATTCGAGCGGAGACAAACCTACTTGTAACTGCACTGAGGGCAGTGGGTGTACGCTCGAAGAAGTTACTGGGCCACTGGGTGTTAATGTTGGCTGGAAATGTGTAGGTGGCGGTTGTTCTAAATGTGCCATGAAGAAGATACCACAGAAATAACTCAAATTTTAGTGATAAGAATCGGACTGTATTTTTCCAAACTACAGTCCGATTCTTTACTCTTCAAAAATACTTTCTATCAATAAATTTAATTCGGGCAATAATTTTGATTCAATTTTACCACTTTCGACGGCAAATGATTCAAGGTCAAAATCTTTTTCGGCTTCATTATAGACATATATTTCAACAGCCTGATTTTTGGGGTCTATAATCCAATATTCCTTGACGGCATGGCGTTTATAGACTTTCATTTTATTGCCACGGTCATTTTGGGCTGTACTTGGCGACAAAATCTCAACTACCAAATCGGGTACACCTTCGATGCCATTGTTGGTAACAATCGTAGCTTTTTCTTTTGAAACATACACAATATCTGGCTGATAGGCGTTGTATTGGTCTAAAAAAACGTCAATGGGGGCGTAGAATACCCGTCCTTTTTTGTTTTTGACGACAACCTCTCGTATTGCCGAATAAAGATTGCCAGATATTAGCTGGTGTTTGGGTGTAGGTGCTGATTTTTTCACGATATTTCCTTCAATTAGTTCGTAGTAAGCGTCTTGGTCCAGCTCATCAAATGTAAGAAAGTCGGCAACGGTTATTTTTTCTTCTTCTAATATTGCTACCATCGGATTGTTGTTTTTAGTTTATCTAATGACAAAGATAAGGATTTAAAGCCCAAACTCGGTTTCGGAAATAATATAATCTACCACGGCTTTGAGGTCGTTGGTTTGTTCAAATACGGCTAATTGACGGTCTGCGCCTGAGCCATTTTTGAGTATTTGGTGAATGTACTCTACTTCATTACGGCTGCCGAGGTCGTCCACCACGTCGTCAATAAACTCCAGCAATTCTTCAGCCAGTTTAAAGTACGGCACTTCTTCTTGTTTGCCAAAATCAATCAATTTGCCATGAATACCGTACCGAGCGGCTCGCCATTTATTTTCGTTGATCAGCACTCTGCCGTAGTGCTGATAGTTAAGATTTTGGCTCATCAATTTATAAATTTTCACAACGAGAGCCTGCATGAGAGCGGCCAAGCAGATTGTTTCATCGACTCTCATCGGAATATCACAGATTCTGAACTCAATGGTGTTGTAGAATGGGTGCAGGCGAATGTCCCACCAGATTTTTTTGCCATTGTCGATACAGCCCGTTTTGACTAACAGATTCACATAGTCGTCATAATCGTGGGCAGTTTCAAAATATTCGGGGATTCCCGTTCTTGGAAATTTATCAAAAACCTTAGATCGGTACGACTTGAAGCCTGTGTTGCGCCCACACCAAAACGGCGAATTGGTGCTAAGGGCGTAGATATGAGGCAAAAAGTAGGTAAGCGAGTTCAGTAGTTTCATGCCTGTTTCACGGTCGGGGATACCCACGTGTACGTGCAGGCCAAAAATCAGATTGCCACGGGCTACGTCTCGCATTTCGTCAATGAGTTTGTCATAGCGTTCGTTGGGTGTAATGAGCTCGTCTTGCCAGTCCGAAAAAGGGTGCGTACCAGCAGCCGCTACTTTGAGATTTTGGTCTTTGGCCAGCCCAATTATCATCTTGCGGAGGTACTTTATTTCTTCTCTGGCTTCCTGAATGTTATTACAGATATTTGTCCCTATCTCAACAACCGACTGGTGCATTTCGGCAGTTACACGTTCTTTGAGAAGTGTTTTGCCGTCTTCGACAATTTTAGACAAGTGCGAGCGCAACGCCCGGGTTTGAGGGTCGATGGTCTGAAACTCCTCTTCAATTCCGATTGTAAATGTGTGCATGGTGATATCAGTTTATCAGTTATCAGCTAATTTATTGAAGTTAGCCCATTTCTCTGGTTTTTAAGATACGGGCCAGTTCCGTTGTCTGTGTCTCACAGACCTTCTCCGTGGCCTGTGAAGACACAGGCCACGGAGAAGGTAAAGCCAAACTTCAATCTGTTAGTCAAATGCAAACTACACCATTTTTATTAAAATCCCTACTAAGTATTTTAATTTACCCGCACCAAAAACACCCGATTGGTTTCTTTGAGGCGAGTTTTGGGGTTTAGGAATGGTAGCGTAATGCCTGTTACATGAAATTTGTCGAAGGATAGGAGTATTTCATATTTTATTTTATTTTGGTTTAAATTTTGTAAACCTCGCTCATCGGTGTAAAGTCGGCAGTTGGGTTTGTTTTTTAGGTCTAATGGCGTTTTGAGAATGGGAGTGGTACGGCTCGTATAAAAATCAAGTGCATCGGCAAACAGTACGGCACCCGCTTCATTATCGACAATATACAGATAAACGTTGTCTAATTGTTTACTGTCCTTTGTTTCATCGCTCAATATTTTACCCAACTGAGAACCCGTTTGGTAGGTCAGTAGGGTTGGGTAAACGTGGGCATTGAGAAATAAATTGGCACAAAGAGCCACAAAAAACGGTGCTAAAACCAACTGATTAAAACTCGGTGCAGAAGCCCTAACAAGCGAAAAAGTAATATATGCCATTGCACCAAACAAAGGCAAAAACCACCACAGAGGCAGCGGAAAAGCCCAAGTACAGAGTATCAAAATAGCCAACGCCATGACAAATATTGTAACGACAAGGCCAGTTCTGGCCGACTTAATTAGTTTTAGATTTTGAGTGGTAATAATAAAATCTAAAAACTCGCCCGTAACAATGGCCGCCAACGGAAACACCACAAAAGTATAGTGCGGCAACTGGTACTGAGCCGTTGAGAGTGCTACAAATGGCAGCACAAAACCACCCAGAGCGATGGCTTCTTGGTTGGTTTTTAGTCTAAATTTTTGATTGAATAATTGCTTAAACTTCCAGCCAATAGCCAAGCCAAAAACAACGACCCATGGCAAAAAGCTCCACAAAAAATTTTGAGCTTGAAACAACAGCCCAGGACTATTTGCCCAGTCGCTCTCGCCAGTGATGCGGCCAAAACTTTGTTTCCAAAAAAAGAAATAAAGCCCCTCGCTACCATATTGCCAATATAAACCAACACAATAGGGCAGCAAAACTATGCCGATTACGCCAATACCGACAAGCCACTGCCAACGGAATATGTTTTTCCATTCTTGTTTTAGTACCAAATCTACAAAAAAGCCTGCACCTACCACAATAACCGCAATGGGGCCTTTGGCAAGCATGGCCAGCCCAAGTGCAACAAAACCAAATAGTAAGTTTTTCCAATTACTAAAACGCAGGTATTGAGCAATTTGCCAAATAGATACCATCACGCAGTTTGTAAGTAGTGTATCGCAGCGCACATCATGATTCATCAAAAAAAATGCTTGACAACAACCCATCACCAATGCCGAAATATAAGCTGTTTGCTCAGAATAATACAATTTGGCAAAACGATAAACTGCCCAAAGCCCCAATAATGTAGAAAGAATAGGCACAAGTCGATAGGCAAAGTTACCTGCACCAAAAATCTTGAAAACCAGAGCCGAAAACCAAAATAGTAGCGGTGGTTTGTCCAAATAATAGTTTTCGGTGCGGTATTGTACTTGCAGCCAGTTGTTGTTGTCGGCCATTTCTCGGCCAATGTTGGCATATTGCGCTGCATCAATGTCCATGACATCAATGCAGGCAGCACCAACACAATAAACGATGGCAAGAGCAATAAAAGGGATATATTTGGTCATATTATTATAAAATCAGACACTTTTTATTGTCAGTTATGTATCGACAAAGCTAAGAAATTTTGTGAAATGTAACTCAAAAAAATACAACAACCCCAGATTCAGATCTGCCACTTTTGGCTTTATATCTACAATATTGATTTTATTTGTTGAGTTTATTACAGACAATGACAGAACTTATTAGAATTTACAGAGGTTTGACAATATCCAGATTTACCTGCTTTTAGTCCGTTGGCTGAAGCCAACGGTAAGTGATTTGATTTTTCAAAATTTGCTACGTAGTTTGAATTATGAGGCAAAATATTGTTCATTTGTACTCATCAAGCAATTTTAGTTTTTCCGCTTTTTTATTACTCATCTATGTACGATTTCAAAAAATACCATTTACGCTCTATCAATGCGGCCACAGATCAAGAGCGGGCAAAGATTAACCAAGAACTAAAAGATTTGTATGCGGGTCTTTCAGAAGACGATAAAGTTGTGTTTAACAGTCAATTACAACAATTTTTGTCTTACGAAGCAAAGCGGCTGGGTTCTGATTTTGAATCAATAAAAAACACTTAACAAATACGGCAAGCATATATAGAGTAATGGCACGATTTTTGGTATTTTTCGAGAACACGTTATACCAAGTTTGTGCCGATGGTATTCTTTACAAGATACATTTCGTTATTTTTTTTTTGTTACTTCTCACTTTGGGCTACTTCCGTTTGCGCTCAAACGTACAAGGGTAGCCTAGGCGACCCCATAGTCAATATTACGTTTGGGTCAGGCACAACTACAACCCAAATACCAACCATAGCCCACGGCGCAAGCACCACCTACACTTACGTTACCCAAAACTGCCCCAACGATGGTTTTTATACTGTTACCAACACACTAAACGCCACAAGCGGCTATACTTGCTTTGGCGATGACTGGTATCACCCAACCGAAGACCATACGCCCGAAGACATCAATGGTCGCTTTGTGGTTTTTAATACCAATCAAAATGCTGGCGTGATGTACCAGCAGACTATTGGCGGACTTTGCCCTAACACAACTTATGAGTTTGCATCTTGGATAGCCAACGTAGTCAAGGTAGGGGTTTGTGGTACTAATGCTTTGCAGCCCGATATAAAATTTCAGATAGAAGACCTCAACGGCAATGTTTTGGGTACTTACTTGACAGGCGTAATTCAGCCCTCCCCTACTTTTACTTGGAAACAATACGGGCTGATATTTAAAACACCGCTCAACTTAAATCAAGTTGTATTAAAAATTATCAATACCGCAGGCGGCTGTGGCAATGACTTGATTTTGGACGATATTACGTTCAGACCTTGTGGGCCAACTATTAGCACCACCCCGTCAGTTGCCACTATTTGTGCTGGACAAGCGGCCACAATTTTGGGTACAGTAAGCGAGGGCTACGACGATGCCGTATATCAATGGCAACAAACCAACAACAACACAGACTGGACGGATATTGTAGGAGCGACCTCACTGACATACAACATAACAAATGCCATTGCTGGCACAAAATATAGGCTGATGGTTGCCGCAAATGGCAATATCGTTAGTCCAAACTGCCGAATAGCATCAAATGCCGATGTACTTGTTATTGATGCCATTTCTGAGCCAATTATACCACCAATATCGTCAGAGGTTTGTGTAGGTACATTGGTCGATTTGGTTGATTTTATGGCTAACCCCACAGCAATCTATAACTGGAAAATTGACAACACTACCCTGGGGCTAAGTCAGACTTCGGGCGTGGGTCAAGTACCAGCTTTTACGGCCTTAGCGGCGGGTACAATCGGTTTTGAGGTAACTGCTATATCAAATGGTTGTACTTCAAAGTCTAAGATATTTTCGGTCAAAATTAACCCTAAACCTACTGTATCGCTCACAACCAACCAGCCAATGGTGTGTGCAGGCAGTAGCGTGACATTGACGGCTTCGGCAACAGGCGGCACACCAAACTATACATTCGATTGGAACAATAATTTACTACCAACTGCTACCCAAACCATTGTACCAGACACAACAATAATTTATGCGGTAACAACCACAGATTCAAGAGGTTGCTCTGCTACAAATGCCGTCAAAATAGTAGTCAATACTCCGCCCAAAATACTGAACTTAACAAAAACCGATGTCAGATGCTACTCTGAAACCACAGGCAGTATCACAGCCACAGCCAGCGGTGCGGGTACGCTGCAATATAGCAAAGACGGTATTGTTTTTCAGAATAGTGGTATTTTCGATAATTTGGCCGCAGGTGCTTATACCATTACTGTCAAAGATGCCAATGGTTGTAGTTTTCAAAAAGCTATAATCATAAATCAGCCTCTGGCTTTAAAATTAGACGTAAATACCAAAAACACAACTTGTTTTCAGACTAACGATGGAGCCGTAGTGGTCGATATTGCAGGCGGGACAAAGCCATACAGTTACAAATGGAGTGATGGCACAAGCCAAAACGCCAGTATCACCAGCCGCCCTGCTGGCACATACAGTTTTATAGTTGTAGATGCCAACGGCTGTACTCAAACCACATCGGCCACAATTAACCAGCCCATTTCAATAAGTCTGACTACTGCCACCACTCACCTAACCTGCAATGGCGACAAAACAGGTAAAATAGATTTGACAATCAATAGCAAAGTAGCCGTAAGGTCTATTCAATGGAACAGTGGCGCAACAACCGAAGACATCTCAAACTTAGCCGCTGGACTTTTTACTGTTACTGTTGTGAATATTGATGGTTGCAGCGTGTCAGACACAATAACAATCAAAGAACCGTCAAAACTTATATTAAGTGTCGCAACCGTTGATTTGACTTGTAACGGTGGTAAAGATGGCAAAATTATGGCCTCGACCAACGGCGGCTCGGGTGGGCTGTTGTACTCTATTTGTAAAGGGTCAAATTGTACAAATTTTGGTTTGGGTCAATCAAGCGGTACTTTTAGCTCACTTTCGCAAGGTATTTATAGCGTTCTGGCCACCGATGTCAATGGCTGTATGGCTGTAATTAAGTATATTGAAATTGAACAACCAACGGCCTCAACGGCTTCTGTGTCAAGCAATTCGCCAGTTTGTGTGGGTGCAGTACTTAACTTAACCACAACCAACACCAACCCACGCACAACATACAGTTGGACGGGCCCTAATGGATTTGGTAGCAACCAACCCAACCCAACCAGAGCCAACGCAACGCCCGACATGAGCGGTACATACACGTTAATTGCCAGAGATGGTGATGGCTGCACCAGTTCAGCCAAATTAGAAATAGTAATAAATAGTCGCCCAAAAATAACCGTAAGCCCAGACCAAACGATTTGTAACGGTTCGCAGGCTTTGCTCAGAGCAACTACTTTGGGTGGTCGCAGTCCATATAGTTTTGAGTGGAATAATAATCTGCCAAACAGCATATCTCAAACTGTATCGCCTTCGAGTACGACAGATTATGTTGTTATTGTTTCTGATAAAAATGGTTGCAAAGCCTCAGATACTGTTCGAGTAAACGTCAGACCATTGCCACAAATTTTTAGTTTAATACAACCCCAAAAAAATACTTACTGTGCTGGTGGAGCGGGTCTGCCAGTTGGTTTGAGTGGTTCAGAAAGTGGTATTTTGTATGAATTGATTAAAAACAATACCAGCACAGGTCAAGTAATAGCTGGCACTGGCTCACTAATTTCGTTTGGGGTGCAGTTTGCAGGAAATTATAAAATCAAGGCAATGAACCGCTCAAACCCAGCTTGTGTTGTCGAGATGAGTGGTACTGTTTCATTTACAGAACTACCGCCGATGTATGCCACATTCAGTTATCCGTTAGATGTAGTTTGTTTTGGTAGCTCGGCTATGGTCGAGGCTATCGTGTCGGGTGGTAGTGGCAAGAATTATACTTATTTGTGGCAAAACGGCAGTACTCAAAACCCAGCTACATTCGTTCCATCGACTCCTTACACAAATATTCTTGTTAAAATTACCGATAGCGAAGGTTGCCAAGCCACTGCTCAAATAGATTTGATTCGAGCCGATTCGCTTAGAATAGACTTATCAGCCTCTAAATCAGTAATTTGCGCCAACGAACCTGTTACGATTGTGGCTTCGGCCTCGGGTAGTTCGGGTACGTTCAGATATGAATGGGAAGATGGCAGTACAAACCCAAATCGTACCATACAACCAAGTACGACAGGTGTTTATACAGTCAAAGTCGTTGATATAAAATTGAACTGTACTATCCAAAAGTCGATCGAAATCAAAGTTAGCCCATCTCCCAAAATCTTTAATATTTCGGGCGGCGGCTCTTTTTGTTCGGGTACTGGCGAAGTTTTGATTGGTTTGAGTGGCTCAGAGATTGGAGTCAGTTATCAATTAAAATTGGACGGTAATGATTTTGGCACTGCAATACAAGGAACTGGCTCGGCACTCAACTTTGACAAACAAACAACGATAGGCACATACACCATCGTAGCAACTCCGACCGCTACACTTGCCTGTACCGAAACCATGGCAGGTAACGTGGTTATTATGGTCAATCAGCCACCACAAATCACGACCAATGCCCAACCAAATAGAACCTGCGAAGGACAAACCATAAACTTATCGACAACCCCCAGCGCAACAGGCTCATATCTGTGGACAGGGCCAAATGGATTTACATCGACCAGCCCAACCCCTATCATTACAAATACAACAATAGCCAATTCTGGGGTTTATGGTGTAGTATTTGTTGATGAAAACGGTTGCAAACAAACAGGCACTACCACGGCCATAATAACAGCCAAGCCTATTGCCAAAATAACCACCAACAACCCCATTTGTCAAGGCCAAACGATGCGATTGGCAGCAGCCGATGCAGGACAAGGAACGGTTTACAGTTGGTCTGGGCCAAATGGCTTTATCGTTCAAGGCCAACAAAACCCTATTATTCAAAACATAACAAGCCAACAGTCAGGCGTTTATCAATTAACAGTCGGCAGAGATGGTTGTACAAATAGCGTTAGTACTGATGTAATAATCAATCAAAAACCAATCGTCAATATAACTAATAGCCCCACTTGCGAGGGCGAAACGCTGCGGCTATTTACTACAAACGCTGGTGTTAATGCCACCTATTTATGGTCTGGGCCATTGGGATTTATGAGTACCAATCAAAACCCAAGTACCGTCAGTTCGTTAGCTTCGGCTGGTAAATACGTGGTAATGGTGAGCCAAAACGGTTGCGTGAGTTCAGACTCTGTACGTGCCATTGTTCGGCCTCGCCCCAGCATAACGATTCCAGCCGTTGCACCAATTTGTGAAGGTCAGTTTTTAACAATAAATGCCACCACCGACCCAAGCGCAACATCATACAGTTGGACAGGCCCAAATGGATTTATGTCGCCAGAACAAAATGCTAAAATTGAAAAAGCAACGATTAGTGCCTCTGGTATTTATCAACTCACAGCTTCGTTGGACGGTTGCACGGCTTTGGCTCAAACGACAATTACAACAAACCCAAAACCCAAAGCCATTGCCACAGCCACAATGCCCTCTTGCGAAGGTTCAACCATTTTACTATCGGCCAACGATGCAGGTATTGGCGCAAAATATAGCTGGACAGGCCCAGATGGTTTTAATTCTGTAGCTCCAAATAATACATTCAGCAACGCTACGCCCGCTATGGCTGGTATTTACAAGTTAGAAGTTATAGACGGCCAATGTACAAATACCGACACGGCTCAAATTGTGGTTTATCCCAAACCAACACTCAACATCATAGCCACTACCTGTGCAACCAATCTCAAAACATATTCAGTTTTAATAACAGCAACGGGTGGAGAAGTAACATCATCGACAGGAATTATAAAAAACGACACTGGTAATAGTTTCACAATCAGCAACATAGCCTCTGAAAATCAAAAAGTAACGATTGTCGTAACAACGCCCGAGGGTTGCCAAATTACCGAAGTCATTGCCGCACCAAATTGTACCTGCACCAAGGTAGCTGCACCTGTGAGCAACGGCAATAAAACTATTTGTAAAGGACAAATCATACCAATATTATCGGTAAATGCACCAATTAGCGAAACTGTTGATTGGTACGATGCTGCGTTTGGTGGTAATCTATTACTCAACAATAATACTTCATACACGCCCGCTCAGGCTGGCACTTACTATGCCCAAACACGCAACAATATAACCGATTGCGTCAGCGAAAGTCGTGTGGCCGTTGAGCTAATCATCCAAAACTGTCAATGTCTGGGTATTGCGCCAATAGTAGTTCCCGAAAGCCAAAACGTGTGCGCTGGCGATACCCTCAAAACCCTCAATGGATATGTCGATGCGGGT
>JAYWHT010000059.1:0-3353 GCA_043777595.1 Spirosomataceae bacterium | reverse complement strand
ATAACAGCTTTAACATTCGCAATATTTTTAAATTTTATTGCCGAAATGCCCATTTTACAGGTCAAAAACTTTATCTTTTAATTAGCACAATCCGTTGATAGCTATTTTATTGTTAATTTTTTCTTGCGAATATAAAACACCCAGACCGATAAGCGGCTGATAGTTACCTCGTTGTTTTAGATAATATTTAAGATTAAGACCGTTGCCAAATAATTGTTTTTGGCGACCAAGTCCATCGGCAAGCGGATTACCATAGCTTGCTGTTTTGGTATTGATGTTGGTATAGAGGTATTCGTAATTCAAATAAAGATTAGGTTTGAGTTTATAGCCGACCTCAACGCCAGCCGCATTGCCAAGATATAGCGGCGAGACATCGAGCGACGGCCCAAATGAAACCCCTAACTTAAAATCTTGCCCTAAGCAAGTAAGGCAGCACCCAAAAATGAGTGCTGCCATTGTATTGATTGTTTTAGTCATTGAACTTTAATTTGATACTTGGCTTGGCTGTCATAGGTAGCTCGTATTTTTTTGTAATTATCTAAAAATCAACAACATATTCACATCTACTCTTTCATCAGCCTAATATTGAGGCCAAAAGAAAGCGGGTTTACTTTGTCTATTGTACTGGCATATAGTGCTTTGATTTCTGCCGAAAATGTAGGCTCTATCGTTACCGAAACCTTGGGTATGGCGTGAATCTCTACGCCTGTTCTCACAAAAATACGATTACGGAGGGTGGCACTAAAAAAACCAAATGTCTCTGTATTGACTATTTTACCAAACTCATCAATCGTGCGTTGGTATTGTTTGCCTACCAGATTTTGAGTAAGGCCAGCCATGAGCGACAGTTCAAAATAGTTTGAGAGAGGTATCTTTTTTTGTAGCCCCAGCATCATCTCAACGCCTTGCGCTTCACGGCTTACCAAAGAACTAAACGTCGGGTCGCTGTATGGTTTCAGGCGATTGAGTTCATAACGGCGAACATTATACAAAATGGAGTAGTAAACTCGGTACATTGGCGCACGTTTGACTCTGAACATCAAGCCCAGCCCCAGACTATTGCCCTGCTGCCAGTTAATGCTTTTGTTGTCGTAATGAACAGGATTACGAACCAGCCCATAACTCCAAGTGGGCGATGCTTCGATAAACAGCTTGGTTTGAGACCGAGCCACCATACCAAACAGTATGATAGATAACAACGTTAGGGTGATTTTCATTAGCGTAGGTTTTCACGAATAATTGTATCTGACTTAATGGTAATTTTGAGATTACTGTAGGCTTTTCTAAAACTGAACATACCTATTTCACTTTGAAGATAAGTACGTTGGGGATTGTCGAATGTCACCTCTATACGTCTGCTGAGGTCTGAAAATACCTCGGTATGTTCTAAGTTATAGCGTAGGTCAAAGGCTTTGCCAATTTGTATATTTGAAACCACAATAGAATCGCCCTTGTAAGCTGGGTATTCGGCTATATGAAATCGAAGTACCGCTTTTTTGATAGCCATACCGCTTTCATTCACAAGCATGACGTTCAACTGTTTTTCTACACTTGAACTACAACTTACTAAGAAAAGAGCCACAAAACACCATCTAAATTTTTTCATACTATAAATATTAAATCAGACTTGGTCGTTATGGCCAAGTATGATAGATGACAACGTTACGGTAGCTTTCATTGGCGTAGGTCTTGACGAATGATTGTATCTGGTTTGATTATAACTTTAAAATTATTGAACGTTTTTCTAAAATCAAATGTACCAACCTCTTTTTGAAGATAAGTACGTTGTGGATTATCGAATGTTATCTCTATACGCCTGCTGGGTTCTGAGAATGCTTCGGTATGTTCTAAGTTATAGCGTAGGTCAAAGGCTTTGCCAATTTGTATATTTGAAACCACAATAGAATCACCCTTGTAAGCTGGGTATTCGGCTATGTGAATCCGAAGTAATGCTTTTTTGATAACTATACCACTTTCGTTCACAATTGTAATGTTCATCTGTCTGTCTATATTGGGGTGACAGCCCACTAAAAAGAGAGCGACCAAACACCATCTAAACTTTTTCATGCTATAAGTATTAAATCAGACTTGGTCGTTATGGCCAAGTCTGATTGGTTGAAAAATTATTGGATTTTTACTAATGCTCTATATGTATCATCATAATGCCAGCCATACAAAATATTCCAAGCATCATTTGTATTGGAATTGTAAGTACCTAAAATACTACTTAGATTAGACGTAGAACTAATTGCCATGGACTTGTTGAATAGTTCATTGTAAATTGTAGGCATTAATGGTACTTGCCATGGCCAAAAACCCATATTTTGGTGAATATAAGTTCGGCCTACCAAATTATTAGATAAATCCATTGAGGTTGATGTATTTCGAGATTGAATGATTGCTAAGTCCCCCAAAAACGACAATGAACCAGATGGTAAGGTAGAATAAGCATACGAAGGCACTACTGCAACGGCCTCATAAGCAGATGTAAGGTCTCTGACATTAGTCAAAGCACTATTCTTGGAGTAACCAGACTCTCTCATATTGGCCACACTTAATGCATTCCAAAGAGAATGTCTAAACGCATTGGAAGGTGTACCATCAGTATGTCCATCAGGATAGTTGTTATTTGAAGAATTTTTGGCGTTATCAGCTTGGATACCTACTACAAGAGTTGTATAGGGATACAATATTGCAATCCAGCCCCAACCTGCTGGTGGATTAAAGCCGTCAAAATAACTTACACGTTTATTCCCAGGCTTATAATTTTTAAGCTCTCGTAATAAATCATTTCTTAATAGGCCATCATAATAAGCAGCGATAATTTCTGATTTTTCGATGGCCTCTTTTTGGGTTTTAATTTGGGGGAAGTCTTTTTTCAGTCTTAAAAATATACTTTCGTCTAAGGCCTCCTTAGCAAAAATACGAGTGGGGTATTTTTTAGATTCTTTTTGCAGTATTTCCATAATGACGAGACTGGGGATTTTAGTGATAAACTCCTCGCCACTCACTCTTCCATTGGGTTTACCCATAAAATCTACGGCAAATTTAATAAGTTCCTGATGGCTCTCAAGTGTGATACACTTATCTGATACACCCTCTGGTAGCCTCACACTCATTCCTTTAAATTCAATAAACTTTTCGGGAATCGTTTGTTGAGTTTGTTCTGTAAACACTTCGTCAGGTTTACATGCCGAAAAAAATAATGCTGGCAACAAAGCCAAACACGAAAACTTGATAATCTTTTTCATACTTTTGTGATGTTTTAAAATGATTTGAAAAAATTGTTTAAAATTGTTTGTAAAAAAGCCCTGCGAAGTTGCTCAGACAGATGCAGGGCTTTTTGTTTTACA
>JAYWHT010000058.1:0-43833 GCA_043777595.1 Spirosomataceae bacterium | reverse complement strand
AGTAAGGTCTAGTAATGGGCTAATTGTTCATATTTATGGAAAAATTGCCGCTGCTCTTTGCCTTTGGATTGATTTTTAACCCCTTATTCGCATAATTTTTGAACCAATATTACACTCCCAAAATCAGTACACAAACTCATAAATCCCAGAGCCTACTTCTATTTTGCCATTGACTACTTTTAGGTTTTGAGCGTTGGCGAGTTGGGTTACTTGAGCGGGTGTGGCATTTGGCAATATAATTTGGGCTGACGAGTTGGCTGGAATTGTTACCGAAATCTTGATTTGACTACCAGCCATTGACCAACTCGAAACGATTGTACCAAACGGACTTTCATAGCTACCATTGGCTGAGGTAATGCCACCACCAGGTTTGGGCGCAATTCTTACTTTTTTAAAGCCTGGCTCTGCCCAGTCGATTCCTGCTATGTGCTGATACATCCAGTCGCCGATGGCCCCATAAGCGTAGTGGTTGTAGGAGTTCATACCTGCATCTTGAAAACTACCATCGGGCTTTATGCCGTCCCAGCGTTCCCAGATTGTAGTTGCCCCCATCTTGACGGGGTACAGCCACGAGGGGTATGTTTCTTGGTTGAGGAGTTCGTAAGCTACATCGTTTTTACCAAATCGGGTCAATACGTGGCAAAGGTAGGGTGTTCCCAAAAAGCCTGTTGTCAGGTGATTTTTGTGGTCTTTGATGTCTTTTACCAAACGCTCAACGGCTTGTAGTCTAAGATTTTCGGGAAATAAGTCAAAATGTAGAGCCAGCACGTAGGCCGTTTGGGTATTGCAGACCAATCGACCAGCGGGTGATACAAACTCTTGGTTAAAGGCTTTTTTGATTTTGTCGTACAGTTCCGAGTATTCCAAAGCCTCCATTGTTTTGCCGAGCGTGAGGGCGGCCTGTGAAGTCAGTTTGGCAGAATAGGCATAAAAAGCCGAAGCAATAAAGTCATTGTCGGTCGTAGGTTCGCCCATTTGTAGGTTTGAGCCTCTGTACGACAGCCAGTCGCCAAAATGAAAACCTGTACGCCACAAGTTGCCACTACTATTGGTTTTGATATAACCCACCCACTTTTTCATGCTTTCATATTGAGCGGCCAACAGTCTTTTATCGCCGTAAACTTGGTACATATCAGTCGGAATAATAGTAGCTACGTCTGACCAGCCCGATGAGGGTTGCCCGTTTTTGAGTACATCTGGCACAACCCATGGCACAGCGCCGTTGGCTTTTTGGTCGATGGCCACATCGGCCAGCCATTTAGTAAAAAACCCGGCTACGTCCTTGTTGAAAGTAGCCGTTCGGGCAAAAGCCTGCGCGTCGCCCGTCCAGCCGAGTCGCTCGTCTCGCTGTGGGCAGTCGGTTGGTACATCGACAAAGTTACCTTTTTGTCCCCAAACGATGTTATGTTGGAGTTGGTTAATCAATGGTTTTGAACATTCAAAAGTACCCGAAACAGGCATATCTGAGTGGACAACCACTCCCACAAAATCGTCAAGTGAAGGCTCTGTTGGCCAGTTAGTTAGCTTAATGTACTGAAACCCCATAAATGTAAAATGAGGCTCATACGTTTCTACTTCGCCGCCTTTGAGTGTATAGTTGATTTCGACTTTGGCCGCACGGAGATTAGCAACATAAAAATTACCCTTTTGGTCTAACACCTCTGCATGATTGATTTTTACTGTTTGCCCTGCTTCGCCTTTGACCCTAAACCGTACCCAACCTACCATATTTTGCCCAAAATCAAGGACAGTTTCACCAGAGGGTGTTTTAATGATTTTAATGGGTTTAATTTCTTCGATTCGTCTAACGGGCGGCCCTGCTGGGGCAATCAAGTTATTTTTAGGATAATCGCCCAATTTTGCAGGCCACCAAGCAGTTGTATCAGCAAACTCTGCCTGCGACCAAGCCGCATTACTGAGCCGAGCATCGTAGCTTTCGCCATTATAAATATCCGACAGCCTGATGGGGCCATTGTTATTGGCTCGCCAGCTTTCGTCTGTGCCAATAATGTCTTCTTTGCCATTTGAGTAAACAATGTGTAGCTGCGCCAATAGTGCCAATTTTTGCCCATACACGTTTCGATTTTTTTCCCAAGCCAAAAACCCCCGATACCAACCATCGCCCAGCGTTACGCCAATGGCATTTGCACCTGTTTTGACCAAATTGGTTACATCATAACTAAAACACTGAATACGACTTTGGTAGGCAGTCCAGCCTGGCGACAATACATCTTGCCCTACTCGCTGGCCATTGATTTCGAGTTCGTTCAGCCCTCGGCTTGTTACATAAAGCCGTGCCGAGACGATTTTGGGTTTGGCTACAAATATTTTTCTGACCACAGGCGACGGTTGCGAGGCCGTGATGTCAATCTCTCGTTCGGGCTCTATCCATTTGGCCGTCCAGTCTGAGACGTTTAGCATACCTGTTTCAAAATAATTTATTGCTGACTCTGCTGTGTTGTTACGATTGTCTCTCACAATTACTTTCCAAAAATATCGTTTGCGACTTTGTAAGTTAGTGCCTTGGTAATCAATTAAATGCGATATATCAGAAATGATATTTCCCGAATCCCAGATTATTGTTTTAGGTTTGAATAACTCTGCCGAGCTGACTATGATTTGGTAAGAAGCCTGCATCACGTTGCGCTCTGTCGAGGAGAGTTTCCAACTAAAACGAGGTGAGGTTACGTCTATTCCGACTGGATTGGTCTTGTATTCAGTTCGTAATTGTTCGACTTTGAGCGGCGACACAGGCGTTTGTGCCAAGCAGGTTATTAGCCCAAAAAAAGAAATAGTTAAACAAAGCAGGTATTTCATAGAGGCAATATTTTTAGGTTTGATTTCAAAAGCAAAATATCGCCAAAATCTATTGGTTGAATTTTTTGTTATATTTGTAGAAAAAAACAAAAAATGGCTTATGACGATTATACTCTACTCGAAATAGAAGAAAAGTTTGGAATAGCATCTCAACGAAAAAAGCTATTTGAGACCATCACACCTATTTATGAAATAAGCGATTGGCTCAAATATAGCCTTAGCTTGGTACAAGAATTATCTGTAAAAAGTGAAAAAGCGAAATCAGAACTAATCGTGATGCCTATTTTAATAGAAATGCGAGATAAAAATGACAAATTTTTTACAATTTATTCTGGTGATTCTCTTAATATTGACGATAAGCTAAAAGGTGAATGTGATTTTATTTTATCAAAAGAAACAAATAGTTTTGATGTGAACTATCCAATTGTTCAAATGGTCGAAGCAAAAAAGAATGACCTTGAAATTGGTATTCCGCAATGCGCTGCTCAGATGGTTGGGGCAAGAAAATATAACCAGAAAAGGGGAAATACTGACACTGATGTTGTTTTCGGCTGCGTAACAACAGGCGATGACTGGGTTTTTATGCGATTGGACGAGAAAATAGAAATAGATACCCGAAAATATTATCTTGGAAACCTTCCCGAACTATTAGGTGCATTTCAACAAACTATTGACTTTTTTAGACACTAAATCTTAATTTAATCAACGGCACGACTTTTTTGTAACTACCTCATAAATATAGTTTTGTATAAACCGTACCACTGAAAATAAGTAGTTGCTTATAAATAAACAACGTTTTAATTTATTTTAAATACTTGATTATTAGATAATTACAACATTTTTCGTTTTTCACTATTCACTACTTAACTCTAGACCCCCAATTACAATGAAAAAAATACTTTACTCGCTACTATTGCTCGGTCTGCCGATGGCTTTGTTGGCACAGTCCAAAAAGAAAGCTACTGCGCCCGTACCCAACAACTGGCTCATGCCTGCTACAAAAGTCGAAAGCCTCAAAAAAGAATTGGCCGCCGAAATTGACGGTATGAGGGCATTTTCGGCAGAGATGAACGACATGATTTTTAGTTTTGGTGAATTGGGTTTTCAGGAAGAAGAAACCTCTCGCTATCTGACAGATATATTACGCAAAAATGGTTTTACGGTTCAATTAGGCATCGGCGGTATTCCAACGGCTTGGACGGCTACTTGGGGAAGTGGCAAACCCAAAATTGCGGTCGGTTCAGACATTGACTGCATTCCAAAAGCTTCACAAAAACCTGGCGTAGCCTACCACGACCCTATCATTGAGGGCGCACCGGGCCATGGCGAAGGGCATAACTCTGGCAATCCACTGAACGTTACGGCTGTATTGGCACTCAAAAAAATCATGGAACGGGAGCGTATCTCGGGTACGCTCATGCTTTGGCCGGGCGTGGCTGAGGAACAAGTCGGTACAAAGGCTTATTATGTGCGAGACGGCTATTTTAAAGACGTTGATGCTTGTGTGTTTACGCACGTAGCCAGCGGCATGGGCGTAACTTATGGCGATGTGGGTTACAACGGTTTGGTTTCGGTCAAGTTTAATTTTGAAGGGCAAGCCGCTCATGCTGCTGCTGCGCCATGGCGGGGCAGAAGCGCACTCGATGCCGTTGAGCTGATGAACATCGGCTGGAATTTTAAGCGTGAACACCTCTACCCTACCCAACGCTCTCATTATGTGATAGTGGACGGTGGCGACCAACCCAACGTAGTGCCATCGAAGGCTTCGGTTTGGTATTATTTTAGAGAACGAACTTACCCTCGCATCAAAGAACTGTTTGAGGCGGGTGTCAAAATCGCCAACGGTGCGGCCATGATGACCGATACGAAGTTTACTTATGAAATTTTAGGCTCGGCTTGGCCAGGTCATTTTAGTAAGCCCATTGCCGAAACCATGTATGAAAACATCAAAACAGTAGGTATGCCTACGTGGTCGGCAGACGACCAGACATTGGCCAAAGCTACACAAGTAGAGTTATTTTCGCCAGAGAAAGACGGTTTATTGGCCAAAATTGACAGTACCATCGAGCCGCCAGTGATATCGATGGGTGGTGGCTCAGACGACATTGCCGACATTGCTTGGGCCTTGCCAACAGTCGTGTTGCGCTACCCGTCAAATATTCCAGGGCTGCCCGGCCACCATTGGGCCAATGCGATTGCGATGGCTACGCCCATAGCCCACAAAGGCATAACGGCTGGCGCAAAAGTCGAGGCCATGACCTTGCTGGATATGCTTGTGAAGCCCGACATTATCAAAAATGCTTGGGCATATTATAACGACGTACAGACCAAAGAAATAAAATATACGCCATTGGTCAGCGAAAAAGACAAGCCCGCCATACACCTCAACACTAAAATCATGGCTGAGTTTCGTCCAGAAATGAAAAAGTACTATTATGACCCAACCAAATACAAAAGCTATATGGAGCAGTTAGGCATTAAATATCCAACAGTAAGAATAAAAGAAGAAAAAAAGCCCTAATATGTTTAGTATCATTGATGTAGAAACCACAGGCCACCAAAACGTGCAATCCAGAATTACCGAAATCGCTATCATTAGGCACGATGGCCGCCGTGTGGTTGAGGTTTTTGAGTCGCTGGTCAATCCAGAATGTTATATTCCATCGTTTATTTCGAGCCTTACGGGTATCAGTAACGACATGGTACGGCACGCACCTACTTTTGCCCAAATAGCCGACGAAGTACGCCGCCTAACCAAAGATACTGTTTTTGTGGCGCACAATGTGAGTTTTGATTTTTGGTTTGTCAAGCACGAATTTACACGATTGGACGAATATTTTGAACGAGATAAACTCTGTACCGTTCGGCTCAGTCGCAAGATTTTGCCCGGCTACAAGTCATATAGTTTGGGTAAAATTTGTAATGATTTAGGCATCAGACACACCAACCACCACCGAGCCATGGGCGATGCTGCGGCTACGGTCAAATTATTTGAAATGCTGATTCAGAACGATACAAAGGGATTGCTAAATCAGCATTTGGGAACTTCAAAATGATAAACAAAAAAATGACAACTTTCTTACTACTCGCTTTCGCTGGTTGCATAGCAACGTACTATTACCTCCGAGACCAAATCACTTCGCACCGACCGACCAATGCACCCACAGCTCAAAATAGAAAGACATTAGACATCACCAAAACAACCCTCGTATGTGTAGGCGACAGCAACACACATGGCAACGTAAGCTACAACTGGGTCGATGATTTGATGCGTATTTATCCCGACTTTCAGATTTTGAATGCTGGCGTAAACGCAGACTTAACAGGCACATTATTAAGACGGTTGGACGACACGATGGCTTGTAAACCTGACTTTATTACGTTGCTCATTGGCACAAACGACATTCAAAGTACCATGAGCGCAAGCCAAGAAAAACGCTACCGACAAATGAAAAAAGTTGATGCCGGTGAGGTAGTAAATTTCAATAGTTTTTGCGAAAATTTTAGTAAAATAATAACTCGCCTCAAAACCGAAACTAACGCACAAATAGCCGTATTTTCTTTGCCAATATTGAGCGAAAACCTCAACCACGAAGCCAACAAAAAGGGCGATAAATACAGTGATTTTATCAAACAAATAGCCACACAAGAAAACCTAACCTATTTACCACTACGAGAAACCCAAAAGGAAAATTTGCAGCAGCACCCGAGCCAGTCTAAATATAGCTACGACGACACGTTCAGGCTCATGAATTTTTCGATATTGAGAAATATCTTTTTAAAACAATCGTGGGACGAAATTAGTACTAAACATGGCCTTGCGCTCACGCCCGACAATATTCACCAAAATAGTGTTTCTGGAAAAATGATTATTGATTTGGTCAAAAAATTTATTGAAAAAACCAATTAGAAATGCTCAAAAAAGAACGTTACCAAGCCCTAATCAGTCATTTTTCTGAAAACTTCCCCGAAGTCGAGACCGAGCTGGCCTATCGCAATCCTTATGAATTGTTGGTAGCCGTTATACTATCAGCTCAATGCACCGACAAGCGCATCAACATGGTTACGCCCAAACTTTTTGAGCGTTTTCCAGATGCTATGGCATTGGCGAGCGGCACGGTCGAAGAGATTTTTCAGTACATTCGGTCGGTGTCATATCCCAACAATAAAGCCAAGCATTTGGCAGGTATGGGGCAGTTGTTGCTTTCTAAATTTGGGGGCGAAGTTCCCGCCTCGGTCGATGATTTGCAACTGTTGCCGGGGGTTGGTCGGAAGACGGCCAATGTCATTGCTTCGGTGATATTCAATCAGCCAACAATGGCCGTGGATACGCACGTTTTTAGGGTTTCGAGGCGGCTCGGTTTAGTGCCAATGACGGCCAATACACCACTGGCCGTTGAAAAACAACTCACTAAATTTATACCAAAAGACGTGATTCCTAAGGCACACCACTGGCTCATTCTACATGGCCGTTATGTGTGTTTGGCTCGCTCGCCTAAGTGTAGTAGCTGTGCGCTTACGTTTATGTGCAAGTATGTTGAGAAGGGACAGATGGACGTAAATGCAAAAATGGGAAAAGGCGTTAAGGCGTAAATGTGTGAATTTTTTGCGTACTTAAGTAACGTGCAAATAATAAATTGGCGTAATTTTTTCTTGTAAAAATCTGATTATTAGATTCTTACATTTACACATTTTTGCATTTTATAATTTACGCATTTATAACTTCCAATCATTTACACATTTACCGTATTTACTTCTTTTTCTTCTTAATCGAAGGCTTGGGTGTAGATTTCCGTTGGGGTATTTTCATGCCGTCCATCAGTGCAGGTGCTTCACGGTCTTTGCGGAGGTATTGAAAAACCAGTAAACAAGCCACACTCAGCATCACAATCCAGTAGCTATCTTTAAAGGCCGTTCGCCTGATTTCTAAAAGCCAAATCATAAAAAAACCGATGGCCGACCAGCCCGCTACACTTTCGATTGTCCGTTTTGTTGTTGGTTTCATATTATTGGTTTTTGTCGTGCAATTTACGTCTTTTGTCGTTTATAATGTATTGAGCCATCAAAACAATCAAATATTTATTACTTTTGTTCAAAATACAACCCAACAAATCCTCTTATTTCAATGAAAAAACAATTACAGTATTATGGTGTAAAGGCTTTGGCTTTTTCATTATTTATTATTCATTCTACATTGTCTTCTGCACAAATACTTGATGCAGAAAAACTACATGGCCTCAAAGCCCGAAGCATTGGCCCCGCTGGTATGAGCGGACGTGTAACAACGATTGACGTAGTGCGGCGTAGCCCCGAAACCATTTATGCAGGCACGGCTTCGGGCGGCTTGTGGAAATCGGTCAATGGTGGTGCGTCGTTTAGTCCGTTGTTTGACGAGCAGCCTATTGCCTCGATTGGGGCTGTGGCTATTAACCAGTCGAACCCCGACATCGTTTGGGCAGCAACTGGCGAAGGCAACCCACGCAATAGCCAAAACTTCGGTAATGGTGTCTATAAAAGTTTAGATGCAGGCAAGACGTGGCAGTTTTTAGGTCTGGAAAACACCCGAAACATTCACAAACTAATACTCCACCCCAACAATCCTGATGTAGCTTGGGCGGGCGTGCAAGGCTCGGCTTTTGCCGACCACCCCGAGCGAGGCGTTTATAAAACTACCGACGGTGGGAAAACGTGGGAAAAAATACTATTCACAAACGAAAAATCTGGTATTGCCGACCTTATCATCGACCCGTCTAACCCCGATAAGTTAATTGCGACCATGTGGGAATTTCGCCGTCAGCCTTGGTTTTTTAAGTCGGGCGGTGTAGGCTCTGGCTTGTATGTAACGGTGGACGGTGGTAAAAACTGGAAAAAAAGAACCTCAGAAGACGGCCTGCCCGAAGGTGAGCTGGGCAAAATCGGCTTGGCCATCAGTCGTAGCAATCCCAACGTAGTTTATGCCAACGTTGAAGCCAAAAAAAATGCGCTTTATCGGTCAAGCGATGGCGGCTTGAAATGGACCAAAACAACTGACAAAGGTGTTGGCGACCGACCGTTTTATTACAATGATTTGTTTGTAGATACCCAAAACGAAAACCGAGTTTATAACATTGCTACCCTTGTGTCGGTAAGCGAAGACGGCGGACGGACATTTAAGGTCATTGCACCTTTCACAAAAGTACACTCCGACTGGCATTCGTTTTATGTCAATCCCGATAACCCAAATTATATAATCGGTGGCAACGATGGTGGCATAGCCATTTCGAGAGACATGGGCAAAACTTGGACTTTTGTTGAGAATTTGCCAGTAGGCCAGTTTTATCATATCAACACCGACAACGACCTGCCCTATAATGTCTATGGCGGAATGCAGGACAATGGCTCATGGAAAGGCCCAAGTGCGGTATGGCGTGATGGCGGTATCAGAACAGAACATTGGGAAGAATTGTACTTTGGCGATGGTTTTGACGTTGTGCCAGATTTGGCCAATCCTCGTTTTGGCTGGGCTATGGCGCAAGGTGGAGCATTGGGACGGTATGATCTCGCCACTGGCGACACCAAATACATGAAGCCCGTTCACCCAGACGGGGTACAACTGCGCTTCAACTGGAACGCTGGTATAGCTGTCGATCCATTTGACCCCAAAACGATTTATTACGGTAGCCAGTTTGTACACAAAAGTACCAATCGTGGCGATGACTGGACGGTGATTAGCCCCGATTTGACAACCAACGACACTACCAAACAACACGCCGACCAAAGCGGTGGCCTGACTTTTGATGCCACTAATGCCGAAAACTACTGCACTATTTTGAGTATTTCGCCCAGCCCCGTTCAAAAAGATGTACTGTGGGTTGGCACAGACGACGGCCAACTACAACTCAGCACCGATGGCGGCAAAACATGGACAAACACCGTCAAAAATATCAAAGGTGTGCCTGCCAATACGTGGATTCCGCAGGTTACAGCTTCAAAATATGCAGCTAATGAGGCTTTTGTAGTTTTTGACAATCACCGTGCCAACGACTGGAAACCTTACGTGTTTAGAACCAAAGATTTTGGCAAAACATGGGAAGCCGTGGTAACAGACCCAAAAATGGGCTTTTGTTATGCCATTTGCCAAGACCCCGAAGTACCCAATCTGATGTTTGTTGGTACTGAATTTGGGCTTTATGTGAGTATTGATGCAGGCAAAAATTGGTCAAAATGGAAAGCGGGCTTCCCGACTGTACCAACAATGGACTTGACGATTCAGGCACGTGAAGCAGACTTAGCGATTGCGACTTTTGGCCGTGCGCTGTATATTTTAGACGATATTCGGCCACTCAGAACCATTGCAAAAGAAGGAATTAGTGTTTTGGACAAACCAATCAAGGTATTTGCCGCACCAACGGCCTACCAAGCCATTTATCGGCAGCCAATGGGTAAGCACGATTTTCAGACAGATAATTTATTTCAAGGCGAAAACCGTGCGAAGGGTGCGATGATTAGTTTTGGGTTTAATTCTACCAAAAAAGACAGCAAGACAGACAGTGTAAAAATCGAAGTTTTGGACGCTGGCCGTAAAGTAATTCGTAGTTTTAAAACAGGTGCAAAAACAGGTGTAAATCGTATTTATTGGAATTTAGACCAAAAGAATATCCGTTTCCCAAGTAGTCCAAAACCCAAAACAGATGCGCCAGAAAGAGGTGGTATGGACATATTGCCGGGTAATTATACTGTAAAAATCAGCTACGGCGAAGCCAAAGATTCGACAGTCGTAACCGTTAAAGCCGACCCACGATCGCCCATTACCGACACCGAGCGCAAAGCCCGCTACGACCTAATGATGAACGCCACCAAACGTGTCGATGTCGTTACGGCCGCCGCCGACCGAATCCGTGAGGCACAGTCAAAAATCGGAATGGTCAATGCCCAGTTTGGTACACGTGAAGACGATAAGGTAAAAGCCGCCAAAAAGCTCGGTAAAGATGCCCAAGACAAACTCAAAACGCTGATAAATACCCTTTTGCCAGACCCCGACGTACAGGGAATTGTGCGTAGCCCCAGGGTAATAAGTGGTATTTTGGGTGAAGGTTTTGGTTATTTACAAACGGTCGAAGGAATGCCCGGCAGCACCGAAGCCAACCTTTTGAAAAACATGGATAGAGCTATTACTGCGGCGCTTGTACCTATCAATAGTTTTTTTGAAAAAGAATGGCCCGCCTACCAGAAAGCTGTAATCGATGCAGAGCCTAAGATTTTTGAAGAATACAAACCGTTGAAAATAGATTAAGAACAGAAAAACAATAAATACATTGAACCACAAAAGACACAAAAGTTTACGAAGTATTGATAATTAAAAACTTATGTTTTCTTTTGTTCCTTTTGTGGTTCAATAAAACAAGCCAGCCCTAAAAACTGTCAAACAACCAGCGCCATTGCTTTTGTTGTTTCATCGCTTAATTTTTGGTACTCAACCTCGTCAAATCCACCTTTCTGAACTCTACTTCTGCGCCTTCGGCTTGTAGTGCTATTTGGCCTTTTTGGGCTGTTGCCCCATAGCCTCTGTTTACTACCTCGCCATTGAGCCATACTTTTACAGTTGCCTTCTTACATATTATCACCATCGTGTTCCATTCGCCCAATGGTTTTTCGGAGTTGTCGGTTAGGTTTTTGATGCAGCGTTCTTTGCCCTCGGTTATGCCCCAGTTGGCTTTGAGGCCACGGCGTTTTTTCATGTTTGGGGCTTTGATGTTTTCGACAATACACCAAAAATCACCTGCATTGTCGTGCATCAATTGCACCTCGATAGACTTCGGAAACATCTGGTACAAAGCCCGTGGCGTAGAAGCATGAACCAACACGCCGCAGTTGCCAGGTTTGGCCGCAAAGCGGTATTCGATGTCAAGACGATAATTTTCGTACTGTTCTTTGGTCAGTAAATGCCCTTCTGGCGTACCGAGGCTTACCAATTTTCCGTCACGAATCAAAAATGGATTTCTGAGCGTGCTGTCTTTGTCCATATCTGGCACATCGCTATACCAGTTGCTCAGGTCTTTGCCGTTGAATAGCTGAATGGTTTGCGAGCGTACATTTGAAATAGCACATAAAGCCAGTAAGATGGCGAGAATAGTGTTTTTTGTCATTTTTTATGCTTGGTTATGGAAGTACCCAAATTTGAAAACTTTTTAAAAGTTGTTAAATCTAACTCAAAACAACTCCCCCTGCACAATTTTAGGCTGAATTTTGGGTATTTTCAAATCAAAACCGCAATATTGGTTCAGAGCATCAATCCAATATTTACTCAGTTCGGGAGCGTTGTTATTTTCGTGGCAGTGGGCAAAAATATAGGCTGTTTCTAAGCCTTCGTCAAACCATTTTTTTAGTTGGCGCACCCAATCATCAACTCGCTGATAGTCGGACTTGTGTAGCTCTGTAAGACTGGCAATAAACCGCAGTGTAAGCATTGGCGTGGTGAGTGTTTGGTGCAATACGTCTCGCCGACCAGCTACGTCTGTCATGACCGTTCCGACGTTTAGAGTGCTTAAAATCTCAACTGTTTTTTGCCAAGTGGCTTTGTTATTAAACCAATCTTCATACCTAAACTCAACCGAAACAGGAAATTTAGAGGGTAGTTGTTTCAAAAATCGTTGTAAAATCGGCAGTTTATTTGACCCAAAATAAGGGCCTAATTGCAGAAATGTCACACCCAAATATTCATTTAACTGGCTGATATTGTTAGTGAATTCTTCAACAAGAGCCTCACAATTAACGAGTTGTCGGTCGTGGCTAATGATTTGCGGCCATTTGGGGCAGAACTTAAAGTCTGTACCTGCCACAGCTTCTCGCCAGCGGTCGATGGTGCTAAGGCTTGGTATTTGGTAATGGGTAACGTTTAGCTCGATGGTATTGAACTGCCGAGCGTAGTGGTACAAAAAGTCTTTTTCTTTGGCATTGTGTGGGTAAATTTTACCAATCCATTCCTTATTTGCCCAAATAGGCGGCCCCACAAAGCAACGTTTCAGAACGCTATTTTGAGTCAGTACCTTTTGGCTGAGTGGGTTTTCGGGTGGAAGGTCAAAGTCGATACCAGCAATATCATTGAGTTTACCAAAGTCCATAATTTATCTCTGTTTATAGTTCAATAACGAGTTTTTTTATAACAAAACGAAATACTCGTATTTTCAAGATTAAGAAAATGCAAAATGTTAATAACTAAATGTTTAACTTTCGACCCGTTTTAAAAAATTGTACATAAATCTGTCATGTATCTACACAAAGTTAGTCATTACCTACCTGAGCAAGTCATTGATAACGCTTATTTTTCTAAATTAAACGGCTTGTCAGACGAATGGATTGTTTCGAGAACGGGAATCCAAGAACGCCGCAAAGCCAGCCCAACCGAAAACTCACACACGATGGGTATTGAGGCCGTCAGAAATTTGTTTGAGAGTGATAATTTATTAGCTGATTGTATAGATTTGATTGTGGGGGCAACTTACACCGCCTACGATACCATCGTAACGCTCGGCCACGCCATTCAGCACGAATTGAACATTCCAGACATTCCTGTTGTAACTATTTCGTCGGCTTGCTCGTCGTTGCTCAATGCCATTGAAATCGTTGAGGGCTATTTTTCGATGAATAAAGCCACAAAAGCATTGGTCGTAGTGTCTGAACATAATACAGCTTACTACAACGAAACCGATACCGTTTCGGGCCATTTGTGGGGCGACGGAGCAGCAGCGTTGCTGATAACAAAAGAAAAAACAGCCGATACTGACTTCTTGATTAAGGCCGTCAAAACAGGTGGAGCAGCCACAAGCGGCAAAGCAACCGAGGCCGTAGTACTCCGCCCCAACGACCGAGGCGTAGTGATGCCACACGGGCGAGACGTGTTTCAGAATGCCTGTATTTATATGCCCAAAGTAAGCCAACAGGTATTGGACGAGTGTGGCCTGACGGTAGAAGACATCGACTATTTGATTCCACACCAAGCCAATCACCGCATTAGCCTCAACGTCATCAATACACTCAACTTACCGCTATCAAAGCTGATTTCAAATATTCAGTATTTGGGCAACACAGGCTGTGCAGGTTGCGCCATTGGTCTGTCCGAAAACTGGGAGCGATTTACCGAAAAATGCAAAATCGTTGTTACCGTTTTTGGTGGCGGCTACTCGTTTGGAGCGATGGTGTTGGAGAGGTAGTATTTAAGTACTTATTCAAAACTAATACGGTGTTTTAATTTTAATAACTTACTGATTAGCAGTATTGTATTTGACTCACGACACCATATATATACTCACGACTACTCAAATAGTCCTAAAATACCGTATTTCTACTTTCATGTCAATCAATAGCTGTGCTGTGCGCTCGGGGCGGGCATCGGTCAAAAAAACTTGTCCAAAATTACCTGTGCAGTTGGGTACTATGCTTTTTTGTTATCAAAGTTGAAGTGTCAATTTGAGATGTCCGCCAAGTCCTTGCTGAACAATTCTCATTAGTGTTGAAAGTCTAATGTCCGATGCGTTGTTCTCAATTCTCGAAATGTAGGATTTGTTAGTTCCACATTTTTCTGCAAGTTGTTCTTGTGTCAAACCCATTTTATTACGAGCTTCTTCAAGTAAAACGCCAAGTCTGAAAGATTCAAATTGTTGTTCCCATTCTTCTCGTTTTGGTTGTCCTTTTACCCCATATTTTTTGTCCAAAATTTGGTCAAGTGTCGTGATATTACTATTTTCGATGTTCATTTTTTTGCTTTTTTAGTTTTGTTTTCCTTCTCTTCTTGTTCTAATTGATATTCCTCCATTATTTTAAGGGCCATTTTTATTTCCTGTTTTGGAGTCTTTTGACTTTTCTTATGAAATCCATTTCCTAAAACGACTACGTTTCCCTTGTCAAAAAATGAGAAAACACGAAAAATGTTACTCCCTACCTCAACTCTGACTTCATAGAGTCCCTTTGTGCCAGTCAAATGTTTGAAATACTTTTCGGGAACTTTTTTAGTTACTTGAATTAGGTTTAAAGTCCACTCAATTTTTGCCTGTGCATTGTCGTCCAGCTCGTTATAAAAGTCGAGAAAGTAGTTTTTGTAAGCAATAATTTGTCTTTCAATATCCATGCCACAAAGTTATCTATTCAGACAACAAAAAGCAAGTTGTTTGTGGATTTTTAGGTCGATTATCGGCTTCATAGCATAGCACACAACATTCAAGTCGTCCTAAAATACCGTATTTCTACTTTCATGTCAATCAATAGCTGTGCTGTGCGCTCGGGGCGGGCATCGGTCAAAAAAACTTGTCCAAAATTACCGCCATTTACCATTTCTAATAGTTTTTGAATACGGCGGTCGTCGAGTTTGTCAAAAATATCGTCCAATAACAATATCGGTTTTACTTCTTTTTCTTGGCCCAACATTTCAAATTGTGCCAGTCGCAGTGCAATAACAAACGATTTTTGCTGGCCTTGCGAGCCAAATTTACGAAGTGCAAAACTGTTCATTTCAAAAGTAAAATCATCTTTATGAATACCCCGAGTGGTGCGTTGGGCTTGCAGGTCTCGTTGCCGATTTTTTCTAAATTCTACCCCAAAACCTGCATCTAATACCTCCGACTCGTAGATTATTTCCATTTGCTCACGGCCTTCGCCCAAAAAAGCGTAGTAGTGCTGCACCAAGGGCAAGAAACGAGTCAAGAAGTCTCGCCTTTTGGCAAATATTCGTTGGGCAATAACCACAAACGGCTCGTCGTAGGTTTCCAATAAGTCAGCATCGAAGTAGTTGCGTTCATAAAAACTTTTGAGCAGACTGTTTCGCTGGTTCAATATACGGTTATATTGCAATAAATCTTGTAAATAATGCTGGTCTAACTGCGACAGAACGCCATCAAAAAACCGTCGCCGCTCTTCGCTACCCTCACGCACTACATCGGTGTCGTTGGGGGCCATGAGTACAACAGGAAACCGCCCGATATGCTCGCTGATGCGCTCATACTGTTTTTTGTCCGACATCAATACCTTGCGGCCACCTCGCTGTAAGCTGCACGTAATCTGAACGGCCTTTTGATGTTTCTGAAAAGTACCGTCGACAATAAAAAAGTCGGCTTCGTTTTTGATACTCAGTGCGTCTTGGTTATGAAAAGCACTTTTGCTGAGAGCCAAAAAATAAATGGCATCGAGTAAGTTGGTTTTGCCGCTACCGTTTTCGCCCACAATACAGTTTACATCGGGACTAAACCCAAAACTGCCGTCTTCATAGTTTTTGAAGTCGGTCAGGTAGAGTTTTTCTAAATACAGTTGCTGCATTGTGGGGTTTTGTATGTAATTTTGTGATGCAAAGGTACAGAATAATGAAACTAAAAAGCATCACACTTAGCCTAAGTTAGGGTATAACGTATTCAGATGATATTGGCAGGAATCGATGGTATAACAACACTAAAACAAAGCTGTAAACATTTTGGCAATTGGGTTACGAAATTGGAGCAGTTGAACTAATAATGAAATGAAATCAAAAATACTGCTTTTACTGGTAACTTTTAGCACCATTTCATACTGCCAGAAACGATATGAAAGTGCGTATATTGTTACCAATCAAAATGATACATTACAGGGGCAAATTTTGTTTGAAGACTGGGACAAAAACCCAACGGAGTTTAAATTCAAAGAAAATAACAGCGAAGTAGAAAAAAAATTTGATGTTGAAAATACACAATCTTTTTTTATTACTTCGCTCAACAAATCATATATTGTTAAAAAAGTGTCGATAGTGATTGTTTCAGAATTGATAATGTATGATAAAGAACCCACACAAAAAAAAGAGATAACTGTCTTCTTAGAAAAGCTACTCTCTGGCCCCAAAGCATCGCTCTATCGGCTCAAAAGTAGCGAAGGTCGAACACGTTTTTTTTTAGAACATGATGGTACGAATGAGGAATTGGTAAAGTTTGACTATCAGCAAAAAATAGATGGCAAAATGTACAGAGTGAGTAATAAGCAATATCAAAACCAGCTTCAAAGTATATGTTCAGATGCCACAACGTTTGAATATACACCACCTCTGTATGAAGAAAAAAACCTTAAAAAATTTCTGAAAAAATATAACGCTTGTTTCTTAGGTGAGATTGTTACCTATGAAAATCCTACAAAAAGAGTATCTTTCGATGTGGCTCCAACACTTGGAATTGATAAATGGATTTCGGCAGACGAAATCCCGAGATTATTTTTTGGGGGCTCAGTGAGAGTAAATTTGCCACGTAAAAACCAAAACCAATTTATTAAGTTAGATTTAAACTACATTCCAAGTTTAGTTTATTATACTTACGACTTAAATCTTTTGCCTCGCCTACCAATTAGTAATACTGGGGTATTTCAAAATATTAGTTTAAACATCGGTAGCTATTTTGGTTCAAAAATGTTTAGGCCTTTCGTTTCGGTGGGATTTAGTCATTATTCTATTATTTTTAATGAGATAAAGCCCCAATCGTCGCCTTTTGTAGAGTTAAATTTGGGGCTTAGTTTTAAACGAAAGATAGATATAACATTGGATAGAATTTTGGTTTTTGATGTCGAATTAACCATACAACCACGGCTCACTTTACGTTATTACTTCAATCTTTCAAAAGCAAAAAAATGAAATTTATGGCGATGGCAGTAAAAATATAAAAAAGCCCACACTAACATTCAAATAACAAAGTAGAAACACATAACACAATGGCAAAACAGAAACAATCTACACCCACAAAAGTCCAGTACTCAAAAGAGCAATACTTCACTTGGTATGAGTCGATGATGCTCCAACGCAAGTTTGAAGAAAAAGCAGGACAACTTTATGGCCAACAAAAAATCAGGGGCTTTTGCCACCTTTACATTGGTCAAGAGGCTTGCTCAACAGGTGCCGCAAGCGCACTAACCAAAGACGACAAATGGATAACTGCCTACCGAGACCACGGCTTTCCGTTGGCACTTGGCACCAGCCCCAACGCCGTCATGGCCGAACTTTTTGGCAAAGCCACAGGCACAACCAAAGGCAAGGGCGGCTCAATGCACATTTTCGACAAAGAACGTAACTTTATGGGTGGCCACGGCATCGTTGGGGCGCAGATTCCGATGGGTGCAGGTATTGCTTTTGCCGAAAAATACAAAAAAACAGGACATCTTTGTATTTGTTATTTTGGCGATGGTGCAGTGCGGCAAGGTGCTTTGCATGAGGCGTTCAATATGGCCATGAACTGGAAACTGCCCGTCATTTTTGTAGTCGAAAACAATGGCTATGCCATGGGTACGTCTGTGGCCAGAACCTCAAACGTGCGTGAACTTTATACCATTGGCGAAGCCTACGATATGCCAGCCGAACCCGTGGACGGTATGGACGTAGAAGCCATACACGAAGCCGTAGGCCGTGCCGCCGACCGTGCCAGAGCAGGCAACGGGCCGACGTTTTTGGAGTTTAAAACGTACAGATTTCGTGGACACTCTATGTCTGACCCTCAAAAATACCGTACCAAAGAAGAAGTAGAAGAATACAAACGCCGAGACCCTATCGAAATGGTACGCCACAGTATTCTTGATAAAGGCTTTGCAACAGAAACTGATTTGGAAGCAATTGACGAAAAAATCAAAGGCGTTGTAGCAGAATCTGTGAAGTTCGCCGACGAGTCGCCTTACCCAGATGCGTCTGAGATTTACAACGACAACTACGTTGAGCCAAATTATCCTTATATCGTAGATTAACCAATGTCTATTCTCACACTCACCGTCAGCCCCGCTATCGACAAAAGTACGACCATTGACAAACTCGTACCAGAGCAAAAAATGCGCTGTGCCACACCACGCTACGACGCTGGCGGCGGTGGTATAAATGTATCTAAGGCCATTCGTAAATTGGGGGGTAGTTCGCTGGCCATTCTAACGGCTGGCGGACCGTCGGGGCAGATGCTAAAAGACATATTGACCAAACAACAAATTGACTTTGAGGCAGTAGAAACCGAGCAATGGACACGTGAAAATTTTATCGTTACCGATACTTCGACAAACGCACAATATCGGTTTGGCTTACCCGGTGCTGCACTGACAGAATCTGAAAAACAAGCCTTTTTGGCGACTATTTCAAAACATAAACCCAACTACGTGGTAGCCAGCAGTAGTTTGCCACCATTGATGGAGGTCGGTTTTTATGAAAAAGTAGCCGCCGCTACCAAAAAAATAGGCGCACGCCTGATTTTGGACACTTCGGGTGAGCCACTCAAAGCCGCCTGCGACGAGGGCGTATATTTACTCAAACCCAGCATTGATGAGCTATCGGCTTTGGTAGGGGTAGAAAACTTAGAAATGGACGACGTGGACGATGCCGCCCGAACACTCATTGGCAAAGGCAAATGTGAAGTCGTTGTGGTGTCGTTGGGGCCAAAGGGCGCATTGCTCGTTACGGCTGATATTTGTGAGTACGTCCCCGCACCCACTATTCATAAAAAAAGTACCGTAGGCGCAGGCGACAGTATGGTAGCGGGTATGACGTGGGCATTAGTTCAAAAAAAATCGTATTCTGAAATGGTACGATGGGGGGTAGCTTGTGGCTCGGCAGCAACTATGAACGAGGGTACAGAGCTGTTCAAAAAAGAAGACGTATTGAAATTATACGACTGGATTGTAAGACTCAAAGCATGAATACCTATTTTAAAAATATCCAACAGGGCATCAGTAGCACAATAACTGGTATGCGACTCACATTTAGGCATTTGCGACAGGCTCACTCTCGGCGTAAGGCCAACGATGTGCGTAAAGATGACTACTTTTTGGAACAAACGGGCATGGTAACGCTGCAATATCCGCACGAAACCATGCCTGTTCCTGACAATGGTCGCTACCAACTTCATAACGAAATGGACGACTGTATTGTCTGTGATAAGTGTGTCAAGATTTGTCCTGTCGATTGTATTGAAATTGAGCCAATTCGCTCGTCCGAAGAAATAGGCAAGGCTTCTGACGGCTCTTCTATCAGGCTCTATGCCGCTAAGTTTGATATTGACATGGCCAAGTGCTGCTACTGCGGCCTCTGCACGACAGTATGCCCAACCGAGTGCTTGACTATGACCTCAGAGTATGATTTTAGTACGTTCGACATCAAAACCATGTTGTTTGAGTTTGCCAACCTCACACCCGCCCAAGCCGAAGAAAAACGCCAACTTTGGGAACAATATCAGGCCGAAAAAGCGCAGTCAAAAGTCATGGGTCGTGGGTCATCGGTCATTAGTGATGGATTAGTAGAGCCAAAGCACGCCTTAGCTGAGGATATCAAACCTGCCGCCCCCAAGCGTCCTGTTTTTAAGCCAACTATCAAGCCACCAACAGTTTAGAAAAGTGAGGGTTTGAAGTATTAGACTTCAAACCCTAAATCAGTTATTACCCAACCACATTCTCAAACCGAAGTAGCCCTTCGGTATTGACCTCCATCAAAATTACCGAATCCTTGCTGATTTTATTGTTCAAGATTTGTTTTGAGAGTTCGTTCAATATCCGTTTTTGCAGCACTCGTTTGAGCGGCCTTGCACCAAAAGCGGGGTCATAACCTTCGTCTGACAGTTTGATAAGTACTTCATCTGTGGTTTCAATCGTGATATGCTGCTCTGCCAAACGGTCTTGAATGGCTCTAAACTGAATCTTTGCAATTTTCAAAATGTCAGCCTTAGACAACGGATCGAACAATACTATCTCGTCAATTCGGTTCAAAAACTCAGGGCGTACAGATGCTTTAAGCAAGTCCATTACCGCTTCTTTGGCTTCTTCCTTAAAATAAAGTTTCCAGCCGTTGTCTGTTTTATTACCAGCCTCTGCAAATTTTTCCATAATCAACTCACTACCAATGTTTGAAGTCATGATGATAATGGTATTTTTGAAATTGGCAGTTCGGCCTTTGTTATCGGTCAAGCGACCATCGTCCAGCACCTGCAACATTATATTCCAAACGTCTGGGTGGGCTTTTTCAATTTCGTCCAATAGTATGACACTATACGGTTTTCGGCGCACGGCTTCTGTCAGTTGGCCGCCTTCATCGTAGCCCACATAGCCTGGGGGCGCACCCACCAAACGACTTACGGTATGTTTTTCTTGGTACTCGCTCATGTCGATTCTGACCATGGCATTTTCGTCATTGAACAAATAATCGGCTAGCGTTTTGGCCAGTTCTGTTTTACCTACACCCGTTGGCCCCAAAAACAAAAAGCTACCGATTGGTTTTTTGGGGTCTTGCAACCCCGCCCTACTTCTGCGAACGGCATCGGCCACTACCTCAATGGCTTCTTCTTGGCCCGCTACTCGCTTGTGTAGTTCTTTTTCGAGGTCAATCAATTTTTCTCGTTCTGACTGCAACATTCGGCTCACAGGCACACCCGTCCACTTGGCCACAATCTCGGCAATATCTTCGGGGGTTACAGCCCCCCACCCCCCGAGGGGGGAGTAATTGAAAAATTGCATTGACTCTACTCCCCCTTCGGGGGGCTGGGGGGCTTCTTTTTCCAATTCTGGAATTTGCCCGTATCTAATCTCGGCCACACGACCATAGTCGCCGCTGCGCTCGGCTTGGTCGGCTTCGAGGCGCAGGGCTTCGAGTTTTTCTTTCAATGCCCGCACTTCGGTAACTTTGGCTTTCTCGACCTCCCATTGGGCTTTCATGGCGTTGCGGTCTTCGCTTAGGTCTTCTATTTGTTTACTCAGAGCGTTTTCTTTTTCTTTGTCATTTTCTCTACGAATGGCCTCACGCTCAATTTCAAGCTGCATAATGCGGCGGTTCAAGTCGTCCAACTCTTCGGGGACTGAGTCCATTTCTAAGCGCAACTTAGCCGCTGCTTCGTCCATTAAATCAATGGCTTTGTCAGGCAAAAACCGTTCGGTAATGTACCGATTTGAAAGTTCGACGGCCGCAATCACAGCATCGTCTTGGATTCTGACCCCGTGGTGCAGTTCGTATTTGTCTTTGATTCCTCTCAAAATCGAAATAGCATCTGGTACAGTCGGCTCGTCCACATTTACTGTCTGAAAACGCCTTTCGAGTGCTTTGTCTTTTTCAATATATTTTTGGTATTCTTTCAAAGTCGTTGCACCAATGGCGTGTAGCTCGCCACGGGCGAGAGCAGGTTTGAGCAAATTGGCTGCGTCCATTGCCCCCTCGCTTGCACCTGCGCCTATGAGCGTATGAATTTCGTCAATAAACAAAATCACTTCGCCATCGGCGTCGGTCACTTCTTTAATAACGGCTTTGAGTCTTTCTTCAAACTCACCTTTGTATTTTGCCCCTGCAATGAGCAAGCCCATATCGAGCGAGGCGATGGTTTTGGTTTTTAGGTTTTCAGGAACGTCGCCTTGCACAATACGCTGCGCCAAGCCCTCGACTATGGCTGTTTTGCCAACGCCAGGCTCACCAACCAGCATAGGGTTGTTTTTTGTACGTCGGCTCAAAATTTGCAAAACCCTACGGATTTCGTCATCTCGGCCAATGACGGGGTCAATCTTACCCAAACGAGACATTTCGTTGAGGTTTTTGCTGTATCGCTCCAGCGAGCGGTATTTGGCTTCGGCATTTTGGTCTTTCACGTTATCGTTTCCTCTGAGTTCTTTGATGGCTGCCAACAGTGTTTTTTCTTTAAATCCTGCATCTTTCATCAGTTGAGATACAGCATCTTTGCCCGCAATCAAACCCAAATAAAAGAGTTCGACACTCACAAACTCATCACCAAAACTTTTGAGATAACTCTGTGATTTTTGAAGAGCCGCTGCCAGTTCGTTGCTCAAATAAGCATCACCTCCGCCCGATACTTTTGGGTAGCCCGCAACGATAGTTTCTAATTTTGAACTGATAAGTACTTGATTGATAGCCAGCTTTTTAAATAAAAACCCTGACGTATTGGGGTCGTCTTGTAGGAGTGTTTTCAGTAAATGGCCTGTTTCGATGGCCTGTTGGCCGTTGGCTTGGGCGAGTTGGGCTGCATCTTGCATCACCTCCTGCGCTTTGATGGTATATTGGTTGAAGTTCATGGCGTGTCTGGTTGTTAAATTATATCTATCGTAGAATCGTCAATATTGATGCCGCAACCAAAAATCGGAAATAATGGCGTGTTTTTGTAGAACAACTGACCTCGAAGCTGTCAAAATAGCAGAAAAACGACTATTTTTTTATTATCCGTTAAAAAACTTATTTCGTTTTATTTCTTGTCCAGCTCTTAGTTGTAGCGCATGGACAAACGTTGGCACATCGTTTGTCCATTTTTTTAATATCAAAACAATAGCAATAATTTCAAGTCTGGTAATGAGTCCAATCCAAAAACAAAAATAAAACAAAACAACTGACTGACATTGTAAGATGATTTGAAGGAGTGTCGCAAACAGAAAAAGTGTCCAAATCTTAGCACCAATCGAATGTGTTGCAATTTCTTTTTTAAATTTCAAGAAACTCACCAGATAAGTCAAACACTCAAAACCAATTAAAATACCCAAAAACCAGCTATTGGATTTAAAAAACTGAGGGCATTGGATATACGTGGCAACGGCTACGGCAATGAAAAATACTTGATCGACATTTGAATCTAATCTTCGCATTGTTTGGTTGGAAATACCTAACTTTCTGGCAACGATTCCATCAAAAATATCTGTCAATAAGCCAATGGTCAATAGCAAAATAGCAATCCATTTGTAGTTTTCAATTTGTAACACACTCAATATAATCAGCAATGGCCCGAGAGCCAACCTTGTATAAATGAGTGCAATAGGGATTTGATTTTTCATTGAAATAGCGTCTTTACAATTCAACGGCCTCCTCAATTTCATCAAAAAAGATGGTATTCAAAAAATCGCAAAAGGGCTTAACGAGGCGACAGCCCGTAAGTATATTTTCTAAAAAATCGGGCGACGTAACCTCCAAATCTGTAAACTTGTGCATAAAAAACAGTTGCTTGCGTTTCAGCAAATCGGCACTGGGGTTGTCTTCGGTATAGCCTTTCGGTGTTTTTTTGAGCGATTCGCCCAAAATTTCTGGAAAATATTTACGAAACTTCTCGTCATGAATCACACCTGTCAGTCGAGTTGGGTTAAAGTCTATTTCTTGTCTAAAAGCTACTAATTGTTTAGGCGTGGGATTCCACATTCCTGCCCCCAAAAGCGACTCGCCATTGGGCTGAATATGAAAATAAAAGTCTATTCGCCCCGAATGACGGCCTCCCGGCCCTATGGCAGCACTTAGATTGTTTTTGTAGGGATCTTTGTTTTTTGAAAACCGTACATCTCGATTGATTCTAAAAATACAGTCTTTGGGTTGTGTATTGGGCAAATCTTCAAACTCTCTTACTTTATTTAACAACCGACCAACTGCGTTTTCAAGTTCTTTTCTGGCTGCATCGTAGCGTGGTCGATTGGCTGCAAACCATTCTCGGTTGTTGTTTTGTGATAAATCTTTAAGAAAATCGAGCGTGGGCTGTGTGAACATTAGACGTGTTTTGTTTTTGACAAAAATAAGGTATTTTTACGAATTCACAATTTATTCAATCTTACAACCAACTACTGACAAATGAACACCGAACCGCTCATTATTGCACCCGCACCGTGGACACTGACGGGCAACGGTATAATTTTATTGTATCGTTTTTCAAAAAAATGGATTGAAGAAAACGGCTTTTTGGCCGACTATCAACGAGAGTCATTCAAGGGCATTGTCGGTAGCGTGATGTTGGTCGATTATCAGACTTCACCCGTTGGGCCATACCGAGAGCTGCTGTTTATTCCTGGTTATTTTAAGATAGAAGATAAAAACACATTTTCTATTTCTAAAATATACGTTTCGAGCCAAGCGAGTGTTTGGAACGGTATCGAAAACTGGGGGATTCCCAAAGAATTGGCCAATTTTAAAGTCGAGCAAATTACCGAACGCACCAAACTGTTTTCGGCTTCGCTCAACGACGAGCCTTTCTTTGAGGCCACCGTCAAGCAAGGCCGTTTTTCGTTTCCCTTTTCATCGGCACTGTTTCCCTTAAATATTACTCAACGGTTAGGCCAAGACCTACTACTCACCAAACCATCGGCCAAAGGCAAGGCTTATTTTGCTGACATTCAAGACATTAAAATTAACGCTGCACTCTTTCCAGACATGAGTTCGTTACACCCACTCACGGCATTGGTCGTCGAAAATTTTGAAATGACGTTTCCTGTTCCTGAAAAAACACCTACAAATCCTTAGCTCGTGCTTTTTTTGGTTCGACAATCGTTTGAAGCGTACTGACTGCTGACGACCCAAAAAAACCCAGCGGTTTGCGACCGTTAGGATCTACGTTTGCAATGTTTGAAATGATATTGCTCTGTGGTACGGCAAACAGGCCACCATTTTGGGAGGCTTGTTGTACTTGTTGCAAGAAAAAGAATCCTTCGAGGGTAATACTCAGCAAATCGACACGAATGGTATCGCCTGCCAACGCCAACCTGCGACCATTGATAGACTGCCTAATAGGTCGAATAAACTGTAAACCATCAGTAGCTGCTCCCGGGCTAAATGCCCCATCGTAAATTGGCAAAATCTGGCTTGGTTCGCTAAATAGCTTTGTGCCTTTGTAAGATTTGGCCCAGTAACAATCACCATCTCCAACGAAATCTCTCGCAAAAAACTCTGTCTGATACCCTTCTTTGGGGCTATCTTCACCGTTGCGAGGGCTGGATTTGTCAAAATAATACGAAATCGAATCAATCTTTGGCACTCGGTTTATTTGGCTCAAAGACCGATATTCTTCTGTCCCAGTTTTGATGTTTAACAGATATTTGCCCCCTACTCGACCCAGTGTGTCTTTGGCGGTGGCTGGCTGCCAAACGTAATAGCCATTGTTTTTCAAGTCTTTGAAGGCAAATACCCGCCCTTTGTCGTCAATAATAGTAACGGTAGCGTTCAGAACAGGTTTGGCTGGGCTGTTATCAAAATAAGTACTCGACTCTGTGAGTCTAATCTGCTGATTGATTGGTTCGTTTGTTATCCAGCCATCGACCACTAATTGCGAGTCGCCTTTGATGGTGTCGAGCGTTATCACGTCTTCGCACGAAGTCAATATAAAAAGAGATAATGCAAAAATGCAGAAATGCAAAAATGTGTAAATTTTTGGTGTTTTGGTGATTTTTGTTTTCATGGTTGTTTTTAAAGTCTAATATCTATTTACTTCAACTTTATGCTTTTGAAATAGTAGGTTTTTGATTGAAATACATTGTTTTGTCCAAATTATCGAGCATAAATTTAGCCACAGTTTTGCGGCCAATAGTAAGCGATGGTTTAGGTTTGTTGTTTGCCGTTGTAACTCTAATCATTTGGCTGTCGGTATTGTTTGTCAAAGCCACTGGCCTGACTGCCATATAATTCAATCCTGATTTTTCGACTAATTGTTCCTGTATGGCATGGTCTCGATAAGCTACGCCAATGTTGCTACTCTGAACGAGCCATCTAAACCAAAACGGAATATCGCCAACAGTTTCGGCAACGCCCCAGGCCGATGTAAAAACGAGTTTATCGATGGGTGTTTTCTGACTAATCTCAATGATATTACGCATTGTTTGGCTCAAAAAATCGGCTGGTGTTCGCAATTTCGCCCATGGAAAATCATTAGTTCTCGATATATTCAAAGCACTCAAAACAATGTTACAGTTGGCCGCAGCTACTTCTAAGTCTTTGTAATGGTACGGGCTTCCTTCAAAAATAGTCAAGTTGGGCTGCGGCTCTATTTTAGATTTATCTCGTACCAATACACTAACTCTAAAACCCCGATTGAGGGCTTCGGCCAAAAGCCATTGCCCAGTTCGGCCTGTGCTGCCTAAGATTAAGATTTGTTGGTGCAAGAGTTTAATTTTTTACAATTTGATGTACTTTTCAAATGGTTTGACAAATTTGGTAATCATATCGTTTGCTCGTTTTTTCGCTTGTGTTACAAAATGTCTCAAATAACTAACCGCCCATTCCTCTCTACTTCCTTCAAATTCTTGGTCTAAATCGCAAACATGGAATTGTAAACGTTCCCTTAACTTTCTTTATGAGTTCGGTATAATTTACGTTCATTTGTTAAGTCGGACTGCCGATGCAGTTAAAAAGGGTATTAAATAGTTCGTTGATATAGCTTAAAATAACTTCTTGCTTTGTTTCAAGAAATTGTTTAGTCGCATTTGTTATACTTTCGTGTAACGCAACTTCTTCTGTGTTTGTCCAATCAATTACTCTGAATGGAATACTGGAAATTGGTTTTTCGGAAAATTCAACGATATTTCCTTTCACAATTCCATTACATTTTAACCAATCAAATACGATAGGATTGTTTAAATATGCCAAGAGATACTCAATACTCTCTTTTACATGCGGTTTTTTAAATATAGCAGTTACGTCTTGTGTCGGAAAAATACCTTTATCAACCAAAGCAAAACGAAAGTAATCTTTATTAGAAATTCTTTCTTTACAAGGTACAAATATTCTCTTATTTTGATTGTTGAATAAGTTGAAATTTCTCAAAAACACCCATTCCCAGTAGTTTATCTTTCTGTTATATTGGTATCTGTTGCCTAAGTCTTGTTTATATTTTTGAAAATGAGTGTGAAAATTTGGGTACTCTTCTGAAAATACACTCTCTTCAAGCCCTTCATCAATAAAAATATATTTTGTAATACTTTCAGCAAAAAATGGCTTCAAATCTTTTGCTTTTACAACGTTCAGCGTTGCTTTTTTTTCATTTTCAGTTAAAGTGTGTCCATTTATCGGAACGCCAGCCGCTTGAAAAGCCTTATCTAAACCACTAACTAAGCCATTACCAATATCACAAAACTCTCCAATAGTGTGAAATTCTTGTTTGTTCCCGTCAAATAAGCTGACTATTGTATTTTGATTTTTCTTTAAACAATTATTCTCTAAAATACTCAATTCTTTTCGTACCTCATCTGACTGTAAAAGCCATCTTTCATTGGTTTTGAATTGAGTTACTTGTAAATATTCAGCATCTTTCAGTTCAACTTGAAATATTAATTTTTCAAGCGTTTCAATCGTCAATTTTTGATTGGCATAAAATTTGGCCACTTTAATTTTGTTCGACTTTTCTTTGCTTTTTACAAACTTAAAAATCACAATAGAAACGGTTACTTTGTCAAAAATTGGCGTTTCATTAAAATGATAAATTACCTCAAAATAGCCATTGGCAACCATATAATTACGAAGCGAAATTGAATGAGTTGTATTCATCCAATATTCGGGACAGATAAAAATAAGTTGCCCGTTTTCGTTCAATAATTCAATAGATTTGAGAATAAAAATATATAAATAATCGCAAAGGCTATTAAAATATTTATTCCAAATTGGGTTTGAAGATAATTCTTGCTTTAAGTCCTCATCCAAATTTTTCCATCGGATATAGGGTGGATTCCCTATAATTAAGTCAAATTTTGTATAAATGTTTGCTGAAATAAAACTTTCGTATCGAACATTTGAAAAGTCTTGTGCTAATTCTTCATCTACTTCAAAAGCCGTTAAATTGTCAAATCCCTTGTCGTGTAGCAACTTTAAAAAAACACCTTCTCCACAAGACGGTTCTAATATGCTTGAATTTGTCGAAATATCCGCCAATTCAATCATAAAATTGGCAATCACTTCTGGTGTGAAGTATTGCCCAAATTTATTTTTTATGATACTTTTTGTTGCTACTTCCATTCAAAGCCTCTTTTATACAAATTTGTAATTTTAGTTGAACAATGCAGAGTTAATATATTCATCAAAACTTAAAATTATAAGTAACCGCTGGTACAAACGAACCAATGACCGAGTAGCGAACGGCCTCTGTTTGGAGTGTATTGGTCTCGCCTTGGCGCACATAGACCGAAAACGGATTGCGGCGATTGTAAACATTATAAACCGAAAACACCCACTCGCCTTGTCCTTTACCAAATAGTTTTTTCTTTGACTTTTTGGTTGCTCCAATGTCTAACCGATGATACCACGGAATCCGTGAGTTGTTGCGAACGTCATACACATTTTGAGGCAATGCAAAGCCATTCCACTCAAAGCGATTGGTCGGAAAAGTCGCAGGTGTACCGCTATATGCCGATACATTGGCCGACAAACTCCACCAATCATTGATTTGGTACAAGGCAACGATAGATGCGTTGTGTGTTTTGTCAAATCGAGCCGGAAACCAATCGCCATTGTTGATGCCGCTCACTTTTCGCTCCGTCCGTGAGAGTGTATAGCTCAACCAGCCTGTGAGTTTGCCTTTGTTTTTTTTGAGATAAAACTCTGCCCCAAAAGCCCGCCCGTTTCCAAAAAGTAAGTCGCCTTCAAGGTATTTATTGAGCAATAAGTCTGAATCTCTGACATAGTCAATCTGATTTTGTAGGTCTTTGTAATACACCTCAACAGAACCTTCGTAAGCGTTGTCGTCAAAGTTTTGAAACCAGCCCAAGGCTACTTGGTCGGCTATTTGTGGCTTGATGTTTTTGGAACTCAATGTCCAGACATCTAACGGCGAGCTGGCGGCCGTGTTTGAGAGCAGGTGTAGGTACTGAACGGTGCGGTTGTAACTGGCTTTGAGCGACATTGATGGGCTGATTTCTAATTTGGCAGACAACCGAGGCTCCAAATTGCCATAAAAGTTGATGGTTGCACCCGATTCGTATTTTTGACCTGGTAAAATGGGGTATTTACGCTCATTTTTAATGATTTCCCTAAATTCAAATGCTTCGCCCGACCCCAAATTTCTAAAAAATGAATACCGCAAACCATACTGCATTGATATTTTATTTGTTATTTTTTGGTCGTTGCCCACATATATAGCCGACTCGTCGGCGTAGCGTGGCGCAAGGCTGATGTCTCGACTCTCACCACCCGAAATAGCCGTAGCCGTACCTGGTTGAGTGGTGTAGTTGATGTATTGGCCACCAAAAGTAACGGTATTGTTGGGTGTCAGATAATAGGTAAAGTCTGGCTTGACACTCCAGCTTTTGATGGTTGAGTTCCACTTAAATTTATCTTTGACAGTTCCTTTATTATTACGACCCGACTCCAATAAGTAATCATAGTTTGAGATATAAGTCGTCAGGTTCATAAATAATTTATTACTAAAAATATGATTCCAGCGGGCCGTGCCAGTGGTATTGCCCCACTCAAAACCAAAGTCTGCCCCAAATACATCACGGCCAAAATAACCCGACATATAAAAAGTATTTTTGTCGTCCAATCTAAAATTGGCTTTGGCTGTCAGGTCATAAAAATTAAATTGGCTTCCTGCCAGATTACTTGCCAAAAAAGGCTTTGCCAGCACGTCAATATACGACCGCCGCCCTGCTACAATAAACGAACCTCTGCCTTTGGCAAATGGTCTTTCATAGGCCAATCTCGAAAATATAGTGCCGATACCGCCATTGAGTTCTGCTTTTTTTGAATTTCCTTCTTTGAGCCGCACGTCCAAAATCGAAGAAATACGACCACCGTACTGAGCAGGAATACCGCCTTTGATGAGTTTAACATCTTTGACAGCATCTGGATTGAAGACCGAAAAAAAACCAAACAAGTGCGATGAATTAAAAACAGGTGCTTCGTCGAGCAGCACTAAGTTTTGGTCAATGTTTCCACCTCTTACATTAAACCCCGAAGCCCCCTCCCCAACTGATGTTACGCCTGGCAATAGCTGAATACTCCGCACCAAGTCCACCTCTCCCAGTAGTGCTGGCATTTGTCTGATGGTTTTCATTTCGACTTTATTGACCGACATTTCGATACTTTTTACGTTTTCGTCGGCTTTTCGGGTTGTAATTATCACCTCTTGAAGGTCGAGGTTGGCATCTTTGAGTTCTATGTCCAACTTCACATCACTTGTTTCTAATTTGACCGTTTTTTCTAATCGGGCATAGCCTACATAATTAAAAATCAAGGTATAAGTACCTTTGGGGAGAGTGAGTGCAAAAAAACCGTAGTCGTTGGTCAATGTTCCGTTTCCGATTTCTTTTACAAAAACAGAAACTCCTAAGAGCCGCTCACCGTTTCGGGCATCTTTGACAAAACCGCTGATTGTTTTTTTATCTTGACTAAATAAATTTGTACTCAATAACAGAACGAGAAATAGTAATGATTTTTTTTTCATGGCGTGGATTTTCACTTTTTTAATGTAAAACGTTGTAAATGTAGGTTTTTGTTCAAAAAAGTAGAATTAAATTGTGATAAATAGTCCAGAATATACCACAAGTGGCTGTTGTCTATTTTGATTGAGACAACTATATTCAAAATTACCCTTACTTTCGGCCAATAAAAAATGTATCTGGAGCGTACATTTTTTAATAAATTAACTACTTTTGAATCTCAAACCTCTTTCAAGACAGCAAAACAAAAATGACCGTAGATTCACTATTGATACAAACCCAACAAGCCCACTCCGACAACGGAATGATAGGGCAGGCCATTACTTACGAAAAAATACCAACACAGATTTATGCAGACTCAAACGATGCGTCGAGGGCTGTGGCTCGAGAGATTGGTGATTTGATTCGCCAAAAACAAAAAGAAGGTAAACTCTGCGTGCTGGGGCTTGCCACTGGCTCATCACCAAAAACTGTTTATGCCGAACTAGTCAGAATGCACCGTGAAGAGGGGCTAAGTTTTAAAAACGTTGTGTCGTTTAACTTAGACGAATACCACCCCATGACCCCCGACTCGATTTATAGCTATTGGCGGTTTATGCGTGAGCAGTTATTTGACAAGGTGGACATAGACCCAAAAAACTATTTTATACCCGATGGGCAGATTCCGCCAGCGATGATTCCTGAGTTTTGCCAAAACTATGAAAATAAAATTAGTGCATTGGGTGGCTTAGATTTTCAGTTGTTGGGTATTGGCGGCAATGGCCATATTGGGTTCAACGAGCCAGGCTCGCTCATCAACTCCCGCACCCGCCTAATGACCCTCGACCACTCTACACGTGCGGCGGCGGCGATGGAGTTTGGGGGCTTGCCGCAAGTACCAAAAAAGGCTATCACAATGGGTGTGTCGTCGGTGATGAATGCCAAACGAGTGGTGCTACTGGCTTGGGGCGAGCGCAAGGCCGCCGTTATTCAGGGTGCAGTTGAGGGACAAGTTACAGAGCTAAACCCCGCCTCGTACTTGCAAGCCCACCCCAACGCTGCTTTTATTATCGACCAGCGAGCAGCCTCAGAACTAACCCGCATGAAAACCCCATGGCTCGTCGATAGCATCGAGTGGGACAATGCGATGATAAAAAAAGCCGTTACTTATCTGTCAAGAAATATCCGTAAGCCTATTCTTAAACTCACTACCAAAGACTACAACGACAACGGTATGAGCGATATGCTGGCGGCTCACGGCTCGGCTTACGACATTAACATTGATGTTTTTAACCAACTCCAACATACCATAACAGGCTGGCCAGGCGGTAAAGCAAACGCCGACGACACCCACAGACCTGAACGGGCATTGCCAGCCAAAAAACGGATTGTTATTTTTAGCCCGCACCCCGACGATGATATTATTTCGATGGGTGGTACTTTTCAGCGGCTCGTTGACCAAGGCCACGAAGTACACGTGGCTTATCAGACTTCGGGTAATATTGCAGTTGCCGACGACGAGGCATTTCGTTTTATTGATTTTGTGGTGGACTATAACCAACAATTTGGCATAAAAGGCACAGAAGCCAACAAGATATATAAGGACGCTAAAAAATTCTTGAAAAACAAAAAAAGCAGCGAAGTCGATAGTCCCGAAGTACGGTATGTGAAAGGAATAATCAGACGGGGTGAGGCCAAAGCCACGTGTCGATATGTAGGTGTGCATACAGAAAATGCTCATTTTTTGAATATGCCATTTTATGAAACAGGAACTATTCAAAAAAGTGCAATAGGCGACAAAGATATAAAGCTCGTAGCCGACCTCATCGAAGAAATAAAGCCACATCAAATATATGCCGCTGGCGACTTTGCCGACCCACACGGCACGCACAAGGTGTGCTGGGACGCTATCGAGGCGGCTCTGAGACAGCTCAAACACAAAAATTTTATGAAAGACTGCTGGGTTTGGCTCTACCGTGGCGCATGGGCCGAGTGGGACATTCACGAGATAGAGATGGCCGTGCCCATGAGTCCAGACCAAGTGATGAAAAAACGCATGGGAATATTCAAACACCAATCCCAAAAAGATGGCGTTGTGTTTCAGGGCGAAGACTCTCGAGAATTTTGGAAACGTGCCGAAGACAGAAACCAAACCACTGCTGGCCTCTACAACGAACTTGGCTTGGCCGAATACGAAGCCATGGAGGCGTTTGTAAGATGGCGGTTTTAAGATAAACTGATAATACAATGCCCAAACTCACAGCCGACAACTTAGTTTATGGGTATATGAATGGGGCTTTTCCGATGGCCGAAACCGACGGAAGCCTCCATTGGTATTCGCCAGACCCTCGTGCTATCATTCCGATTGATAGCTATAAATCGCCCAAATCGTTAAGGCCAGTTATCAATCAAAATCGGTTTGCCATCAGAGTCAATACTGACTTTGAGGGCACGATGCGTGGCTGTGCCGAAGCCAGAGCCGACGATGACTCAACCTGGATTTCAGAAGAAATAATCAAAGCCTACACAGACCTACACCACTTAGGTATGGCTCACAGTGTGGAGTCATATCAGGGCGAGCGGCTTGTAGGCGGCCTGTATGGTGTGTCGATTGGTGCGGCATTTTTTGGCGAGTCTATGTTTCACAGAGTAAGCGATGCGTCCAAAGTAGCGTTTCATTATTTGATAGAAATACTAAAAGCACAGCAATTTGAACTATTAGATACACAATTCATGAACGATAATGTGCGTAGATTTGGGGCTATCGAAATACCCAAAGCCAAATATGTGCAGTTACTGAGAGTAGCCCTAAGCCACAAATCCCATTTTATAGACACCTCAATTAGTAGCCTTTTGAAAACACCGCAACAATTTTTGTCAGAACAATAGCGTATAAAATACCAACTGTGTTTATTGTCCAACCAAAATCTGAACAAGACTATAAACAGTACACCCCTACGGTGTTGTTTTATAGTTGCATAATATGAATTTCTAAGGTATTGACTCCATTTTTTAAAGCATTACTGATGTCTGAACTAAAAAAAATTTCCAGACAATACCCGTATTTTTTCAATTTGAAAAAAGCACTTAACAATCTATTTTTTAACTCTTATAGCCACCTCTTTCCTTTGTAGTTTTATGGTTACAAAAACATTTTCTAAGAAAATACAACTAAATACTATTTTGAAAGTTAAATTTGGCAATAATTTTAAAACAATAGAATAATCCATTCACCATGAAATCATATAAAAAACTATCTATTGCGGCCATCTTAGTGGTTGGTATTGGCCTTTTTTCGTTCAAGCACGAGGAACGTTTTTTTGAAATAGCCCGAAACCTTGATATTTATGCTACGCTCTACAAAGAGCTTAACCGCTATTATGTGGACGAAATCAATCCGAATCAACTCATGAAAAAGAGTATCGATGCCATGCTCAAAAACCTTGACCCTTACACTAATTTTTATGCCGAAGACGAAATAGAAGACTATCGCACCATGACGACAGGGCAATATACAGGCATAGGAGCGGTGATTTCGACCATCAAAAACCAACATACTATTTTTTCGATAATTGAAGGCTCACCTGCTCAAAAAGCCGACTTACATATTGGCGACGAAATACTCAAAATTGATGGTATAGACATCAAAAACCGTAAAGATGCCAACCCCGATAAGTTAATGAAAGGCCAAGCGGGTAGTTCTGTAAAGCTGACTGTTGGGCGTGTAGGTTTACCGAAACCGCTGGACGTTGTCGTTGGTCGTGAGTTTGTCAAAACGGGTAATGTGCCTTATCATGGCATGATTTCAGACGAGGTTGGCTATATTTTATTGACCGACTTTACACAAACAGCCGCTCGTGAAGTAAAAACTGCATTTGTAGAACTCAAAGGAAAGGGTATGAAAAAATTGGTGTTGGACGTGCGTGAAAATCCAGGCGGACTCTTGGACCAGTCGGTAGCGATTTGTAATATCTTTGTACCCAAAGATGCCGAGATAGTATCGACCAGAGGTAAGATTAGTGAGTGGAACAAAATCTATAATGCACCAATGGGTGCAACCGATACCGAAATGCCAATGATTGTGCTTACCAACAGCCACAGTGCATCGGCAGCCGAAATCGTGTCGGGAGTGATGCAAGACTATGACCGTGCCGTGCTGATTGGCCAACGCACTTATGGTAAGGGCTTGGTGCAAACCACTCGCCCACTGTCGTACAATACCCAACTCAAAGTAACAACGGCCAAGTACTATATTCCGAGTGGGCGGTGTATTCAGGCCATTGATTATAGTCATCGCAATGCCGACGGTAGCGTAGGCAAAATGCCCGACTCACTCAAAACGGCTTTTAAAACCAAAAACGGACGAGTAGTATATGACGGTGGTGGGGTAGATCCTGACGTTCATACCGATACCGAAAACCGTGCGCCCATTACAATTAGCCTTATATCAAAAGGATTGCTGTTTGACTATTGCCTTAAATACCGTGCCGAACACCCAACCGTTAAGCCCGCCAAGGAGTTTGTGCTAACAGATACTGACTATCTGAACTTTGTGGCATGGCTCAAAACCAAAGAATATGACTACACAACGCAAGTAGAAAAAGACTTGAAAACGTTGGAAGCTTCGGCAAAAAAAGAGAAATATTTAGATGGTATTCAAGACCAACTCGGCGCACTCAAAAGTAAATTGACACACAGCAAAGAATCGGACTTGATGACGTTTAAGAAAGAAATAAAACAAAATCTGGAACGAGAGCTAATGGGCCATTATTACTTACAAAAGGGGGAACGAGAGTACCAGTTTCAGTATGACGTAGAAATCAACTCAGCACTTGGCTTGTTCAAGGATATGACTCGCTACAACAAGATTTTGAAAGGAAAATAAACACAAAGAGCAAGCCTCCGCTTGGTGCGAAGGCTTGCCCATAAAAAACGACAATAAATATCTATTGAGATACTTTCGGATATACCGACTTTGTCAGAGTTCCTTTGGCTTTGGCCGACTTCAAAACGGCCTCAATACCGTTTTTGTTGATACTACGAATGGCCGATGCAGCTACCTTCATTTGCACCCAAATACCGAGAGATGGAACAAAAAAGCGCTGCTTCTGTAAATTTGGATAAAATTTACGTTTTGTTTTATTATTTGATTTCGATACGTTATTACCGACACGAGTTCTTTTTCCTGTTATTTCACAAACCTTAGCCATGACCTTACTTGATTTTCTAAATGAGGTTGCAAAAGTCGTGATTTATTGGCTATTTACCAAATTTTGCATACTATTTTATTTAAAATTTAAAACCATACATTACGCAACAGTCCAATGAATCAAAATATACAAAATCTATTTGCGGTTGCCCAAAAACAAGAACGGCATATTATTGGTCTAATGTCAGGAACGTCAATGGACGGTCTGGACGTAGCTCTTTGTCGTATTTCGGGTAGTGGAGGCGACACAAAAGTAACGCTCGAACGTTTTGAAACTTGCGCTTTTGATGAGTCTGTCAAAGACAAAATCAGACAAGTATTTGCCAAGAAACAAATTGATTTTCAGCACCTTTGCCTTCTCAATGAATGGATTGGGGTACTTCACGGCCAGTTGGTTTTGGACTGTCTAAAAAAATGGAATATTGCACCGTCAGACATTGACATTGTAGCCAGCCATGGGCAAACGGTTTTTCATGCACCCAAGAGCCAGCATCAGATTGAGGGCTTTGCTAATGCCACACTTCAAATCGGCGATGGCGACCACGTAGCCGTAACAACGGGTATCGTTACAATCAGCGATTTTAGACAAAAACACGTAGCTACAGGTGGCGAAGGTGCACCGTTGGCCGTTTATGGCGATTTTTTTGTATTTTCGTCAAATCAAGAAAACAGAATAATGCTCAATATGGGCGGTATTGCCAACTTTACTTATTTGCCGAGTAGTTTAGATGCTTCAAAGGTTTTTACGACCGACACAGGCACAGGCAACACGCTAATAGATGCCTGTATGCGGCAGTTTTACAACAAACCATTTGATGAAAATGCACAAGTAGCAATGAGCGGGCGGGTTAATCAATCGTTATTGGCAGCCCTCAAAGACAATCCATTTTTTGAGTTACCTTTTCCAAAAACTACTGGCCCCGAACTCTTTGGAATGGAATACCTACAAATAGCCCAACAAAAAAGCCATACAACACGCGTACCCACCCCAGATTTGATGGCTACCCTTACTCAATTTTCTGCCGAAACCATTGCCGAGGCTATTCTAAAAGTATGCAACCCCAACGACCAGTATAGTTTGTATATGAGTGGCGGCGGTATGCACAACCCTTTGTTAGTTGATATATTGCAAGGTTTATTGCCGCAGTTTGAGTTTCAAAAAACAGACGATTTGGGTATATCTGGCGATGCAAAAGAGGCGGTGCTGTTTGCTATTTTGGCCAATGAAGCACTCGTTGGTGGTAAGTCTAACTTTGGCAACAGACAGGGCGTACCTTCGGTATCGATGGGCAAAGTGTCATTTCCAAAATAAACTGACCTATAACTCCCAAACAGTAGGGTGGCGATGACGACGGAGGTGTTTGGCGATTTCTAACCAAAAAGCCATCACTAAGTATATAATTACGGGTGAGCCAAAGGTCAGAAAGGAAGCATAAATAAAATATATTCTAATACTACTGGCGGATATTGTCCAAGATTCACCCAAACGAGAGCAGACACCAAATATCTGATTTTCGACAAAATAGCGGAACTGGTACATGGCGTTTGATGGTTTAGGAACTGTTAAAATTACTGATGCTTAGTGCTAAGTTACTACAAAAAAATCAAAATAATAGGCGATAATCTTTTTTATTACGAATATGTTTTATATTTGTGCAGAATTTCATTTTCGCACGCACACAAATTTGGTGTCGGCACGCATTTAATTGGATTAAAAAAAGTACCAGTTTCCTGTCATGCACCTTTGTAGTAACTTGAAAATGAGGGACTTAATCACTCAAATCATTTTCTAATTTTTTAATTTTTAGTACCATGCAAACAGGCGTTGTAAAATTCTTTAACGAAGCAAAAGGCTACGGCTTTATCGTTGATGACGAATCACAGAAAGAAATTTTTGTACATATTACCGGTCTCGGTGGAACTGTCATTCGTGAGAAAGACCATGTCGAATACGAAATCGTTGATGGAAAGAAAGGCTTAAATGCCACTAACGTTGCCAAAATCTAATTTTTAGCATATTGAATTGAAAAGGGGAAAAGCCAATGCTTTTCCCCTTTTTGTTTTTACGACCAAACGATGGTTTCTTCTTCTTCGTACCATTTTTCCATGTTTTGAGCAAAGTTTTTCTCAATCACATTGCGTTTTATTTTCATGGTCGGCGTGAGCATATTGTTATCGACAGTCCAAGACTCAGACATGACCACGATTTTCTTGACTCTCTCATAGCTTTTCAAGTTGGGGTTAATGGCTTTTAGATTTTCTTTGAGAGCAGCCAATACCTCATCTCGGTCTGATTTATGAGCCATTTCCGACAGTACAATAAGCGCAATAGGTTGCGGTAAACTCTGACCCACTACACAAATTTGATCAATAAAATTGTTGTCGGCAAAACCAAACTCAATCTGTGATGGGGCAATGTACTCACCTTTTGAGGTTTTATACATTTCTTTGACACGGCCCGTAATCTTTAAGTAGCCCTCTGAGTCTATCTCGCCTACGTCGCCTGTGTGCAGCCAACCGTCAATAATGGTTTCGGCGGTTAGGGCTGGTTCTTTGTAATAGCCCTCCATGAGCCAGTCAGACTTCATCAAAATTTCGCCATTACTTTCTGCAATTTTTACCGTTACGCCATTATATACTTTGCCAACAGTACCGTCTTTGATTTTGCTTGCTGGCATCATGCACACTGCACCTAAGTTTTCGGTCATTCCGTAGGCTTCTTGAATAACGATACCCAATTTTCTGAACCACCTAATAACCGACTCTGGCATTGGTGCTGCGCCAGTGAGTACTAACTGTGCATCGTTTAGGCCCAAGCCTGTTCTAATTTTTTTCTTGACTATGTTATTTAAAATTGGAATTTTTAGAAATAAATCTAATTTTTTTTGTGGCATTTTACCCAAAATTCCCTGCTGAAACTTAGTCCAAATACGAGGTACGGCTAAAAAGTGTGTAGGGCTTGCTACTGCGAGATTTTTGGCAAAACTTTCGAGGCTTTCGGCAAAATAGATTGTCCCGCCCGACACCAAACTTGTAGATTCTACCAAGTTTCGCTCGGCTACATGGCAAAGAGGCAAATACGAGAAGAACCGAGCATTGGGCAAAGTAGCTTTTAGAATGTCTTTCGTGTCGTCAATGGCCGCTGCCATTGATTTATAGCTCATCATCACACCTTTGGGGTTTCCTGTTGTGCCTGAGGTATAAATGGTTGTAAATGGATCGCTTAGTTTGGGGCGATGGTTGCTGTTATCGGGGGTAAAGTTGGCCATGATGTCGTTCCATTGGGCATGAGCAGGGTCGGAATTGTATTCTGGAAAAGCAATACATTGAACATCAGCCGGAATACCATTTTTCATACCCTTCCAGTCGTCAAGTTTGCCAACAAAAAGCACCTTACAACCGCTATGAACAAGTACTTGATTGATTTGGGTATCGGTGAGAGTAGCGTAAAAAGGCACAGAAATATGACCAGACATCATAATGGCTAAGTCGGCAACGACCCATTCGGCACAATTTTTAGAAACCAAACCGATATTGCTCTGCGGTGGCAAACCCAATGAATGAATGTACGAAACTAACTTACGAGCTTGTAGCCCAGTTTCTCGCCAAGTTGTACCTCGCCACTCATCACCAAAAGGTTGTTGTAGATATACTTGGTCAGGGTGCGATGATTCATGTTCGTAGAAAAAATCTACTAAGGTTTTGAGCTGTGTCGCCATATTTGTCTTGAATTATAGGTAAATATTGATAGTAATCAGGCAAATATATGATTTTTTGATTAAAAAAATGTGTATTTTCAATTTTATTTATTCACCTACTCTACACCAGAATAGAAAACAAATCGGGCTGGTTATTGAGGTATTCATATACAATCTTGGCTTTGTCCATGCGGGCAATGAGCGGCTCAAAGTCAGTTTTATTTTTGAGTTCTACACCAATAAGAGCTGGTCCCTGCTCACGATTAGTTTTTTTTGTGTATTCAAAACGGGAAATATCATCACCGGGGCCGAGTACATTCAAAAAATCTTTGAGTGCGCCCGAGCGTTGTGGAAAACTAATAACAAAATAGTGTTTGAGTCCTTCATAAAGCATTGCACGCTCTCTGATTTCTTCGGTACGGCTTATGTCGTTGTTGCCACCACCAATCAATATGACTACATTTTTACCTTTGATTTGGTCTTTAATTTGATCCAATGCCGCCACCGTCAATGCGCCAGCAGGCTCAACAACAATGGCTTCTTCGTTATAAAGTTGAAGAATCGTACCGCACACTTTACCCTCGGGTACGAGTAAGTATTGGTCGATGTTTTGGCGACATACCTCAAACGTAATCTCGCCAGCACGCCGCACGGCAGCACCGTCTACAAATTTATCTATTGAGTCCAACGTAAATACTTTGCCTTTGTCAATGGCTGTTTTCATAGTTGGCGCACCTGCTGGTTCTACAGCAATTAGTTGTGTATTAGGACTTTCATGTTTAAAAACTGTCGAAACACCCGAGGCCAACCCACCGCCACCAATGGCAAAGAGCAAGTAATCAATATTAAAATCGGTTGCGTCTTCCAATATTTCCAAGCCTACTGTTCCCTGACCCTCCATTACTTGCACATCGTCGAACGGGTGAACAAATGTAGAGGCTTGTTGCTCACAAAATATTTTTGCTGCCGCCGCCGCATCGTCGTAAGTATCACCAATTAGTTGAATATTGACAAATTCTTTGCCAAAAGCCGCCGCCTGTTTTATTTTTTGATTGGGTGTAGTGGTAGGCATAAAAATCGTTCCCTGTACTTTGAGCGCACGACAGGCATAAGCCAGCCCTTGTGCATGGTTACCAGCGCTGGCACAAACTACGCCATTTGAGAGTGCCGCCGCACCCAAACTTGCCATTTTGTTGTAAGCCCCTCTGAGTTTATACGACCTAACGACCTGTAAGTCTTCTCTTTTAAGATAAATATTGGCCTCATAGTAGTCCGAAAGATTGAGGTTACGTTGCAAAGGTGTGTGAATGGCCACGCCACGGAGTCGTTCGGCAGCTTGTACAATGTTGTGATAAGTGGGCTTGTTGTTGGGCATAAACTAAATGTATCTTTGGTTTTGTTTTTCTACAAACACCAACGTATTACATCCTAATTTTTAGGTGGCGATAAAGTTGATAGTTTGAGTTGATTTATTGTAACGATTGATTTATAAAATTTTAGACTTACGATTAGCTAATGTAACAGATATTTTTAAAATAAATTAGTCTTCAAATTTAGCCTATCGAAAGAGTCTTGATACTCATTAAAAAACGGGGTATTAGTGTAATTTGAAATATGATGGTCTTTGATAGGTAAAAATCCTAAAATCATCAAGCCAGATTTTCTATCAGTTTATCAGTAGTAACCCTCAAATTAGACAGTTTACTTGAATGTAGCTTCAATAAAAATTTTAAATAAAATTATTGAGCAAATAAAAAGTTCAATTTTGACAATTTTTTGTGTGGTTTCAAAAAATCTCTTTACTATCTTTTTATCAATACAATAATTTTTGGTGTAAATAATAAAACTTAGATCAAGTTTACCAAAATAAAATTAAGCCTGTACTATCTAAAGAGTTACAGACAAATATAGGTGAGATATTTTAAAAATTGATTGAATCATCAGCAAATATTCATAATTTCAGGCTCAATAAAAATTGAACATACTTTATTGAATGTAGTAATTGATAGTCTTAGATTTACTAAATAACTGTAGTCTATAATTTAGAAAAACAGCCCATAAGTTACTTGACTATACCACTGCAAAGCGGGTATTTCGACAAATGTAGTATTTTTACAGGGCAATATTACTTGGATTGTGAGTATTTTACATACACTTTCAGCATTATTATTACCCAGATATGGAAAGCTGAAAAAAATGCTTAGGTAGAACTGAATAATCTGTCTTGATAATGCGAACTTATTGAATGAAATCATAATATTTGGGTTTTAACTGCCTATGCGCATAGCATAGAGAGTATAATTTAGTTCGGATTCTTAATCAATAACGTGGGAAAGATAATTCAGACAAAAGAATTCATGTAATACCGAAACTATTGGAGGTGTTAGGCAAAGTTCGCTGGATGCTCCCATTAATATTTTAAAGTACTGTAATTAGCCACCCAACGTACTTCTACACTCCCTACTTCAAGTAGTAATATGTTTCCAGTATCAACTACGATACGGCTTATTAGCTTCATCACACACAAAAGCCCTCAATTTTCATGAGGGCTTCCGATAATATTGTACGGTTCGATGATTAACGAGTCGTCGCATCGCTACTTTCCCATCTTCGAGCTGTAGTCTGCCCCCGCCCAGTATAGTATCATTGCTGAACCAACACTTCGGCACTGCAACTGATTGGATTTATCACATACACAAAAGCCCTCACTTTCGGTGAGGGCTTTTGATAATATTGTGCGGTTCGACGGTTCGACAATTGGCTACTTTCCCACCTTCGCTCAGAGGGCTGCCCCCGCTCAATATCATCGGTCGTAGGATTGATTTTATTACACACTAAAAAGTCCTCACTTTCGGTAAGGGCTTTTGATAGTATTGTGCGGTTCGACGGTTCGACGATTAGCTTCTTTCCCATCTTCGAGCAGAGGATTGATTTTATTACACACAAAAAAGCACTCACTTTCAGTGAGGGCTTTTGATAACATTGTGCGGTTTGACGATTCGACGATTAGCTACTTTCCCATCTTTGAGCAGAGGGCTTCCCCCGTTCAGTGTCATCATCGGTGCGATTGATTTTATTACACACAAAAAAGCACTCACCAAAAGTGAGGGCTTTGGTAATATTGTGCGGTTCGACGATTACGGGGCGGCCTACCGCATACTTTCCCGGGTTCGAGCAGTTGGCCGAGCCACGTTGGCTGCCCCCGCCCAGTATCATCATCGGTGCGATTATTTGCATTACACACAAAAAGCCCTCACTTTTGGTGAGGGCTTTGGTAATATTGTGGCGATTACCTACTTTCCCGGGTTCGACCCCAGTATCATCGGCGGTGCGGGGCTTAACGGCTCTGTTCGGAATGGGAAGAGGTGGACACCCGTCCTATAATCACCAACAAGTTCTTTTTGTTGGTCGTGAAAAATAAGAAGTGGAGCGAATCGTCGCACCGTCCCGTCCTATAATCACCAACAAGGTCTTTCGTATCATCTTATTACACACAAAAAAGCCATCACTTTTGGTGAGGGCTTCTGATAATATTGTGCGGTTCGATGGTTCGACAGTTCGACGATTCGACGATTGCCTACTTTCCCATATTCGAGCAGATGGGCTGCCCCCGCCCAGTATCATCGGCCAGAGGTCGGCCAGAGGATTGATTTTATCAAACACAAAAAAGCCCTCACTTTCGGTGAGGGCCTCTGATAATATTGTGGCGATTACCTACTTTCCCGGGTTCGACCCCAGTATCATCGGCGGTGTAAGGCTTAACGGCTCTGTTCGGAATGGGAAGAGGTGTACACTTATCCTATAATCACCAACAAGGTCTTCATGTTTCAGTCTGTAACTATACAGCTATTAGTCGAAAACATCTTTGTTGATTCGTACTATAATAATATATCATATCTAATAACTCATTTAACAATCAAGGTAAGAGAAAAAGTATTACTAAGAAGCGTTTGGGTAATTAGTATTGCTCGGCTTCGATGTTACCACCATTACACCTGCAACCTATCAACGTCATAGTCTTTAACGTCCCTTATATGG
>JAYWHT010000057.1:0-11779 GCA_043777595.1 Spirosomataceae bacterium | reverse complement strand
GAGTTGAGGGATTCGAACCCCCGACCCTCTGCTTGTAAGGCAGATGCTCTGAACCAACTGAGCTAAACTCCCTTTTCTTTCGATTTGGGACTGCAAAGATGCAGGATTAGATTTTAATACCCAAATGATTTACTGTTTTTTTTGAACAAAAAAACAGTATTAACTTACTAATAATTGATTATCAGTAAGTTAATATTTACACTAATCTTTAAAATACTTTGTATAGCTTCGCTCGTTCTTCTCAAGAATTGTTCCTACGATATAAGCGACTGCTAACAAGACAACAAAAAATATAATAGCACCCATTTTGATTTAGTTATTTGTGTTAAACTTTGAAGCCACAAAAATAGTACTTTTGTGGCTTCAAAGCAAAATTTTTGTTTCTATTTACCAACTTCAATACCTATACTCCCCAAAAGTAACTCCCAGTTGAGCTGTTCTGCTCCTTCTATCTGTTTTTGATATGACTTCAAGCGTACTTTTACACTTTTTTTGGTAACATCGCTGTAAATCGGCTCGCCACTATCGCCCAAACCGATAAAAGTTTGCTCGCCCGTAATTGTACCATAATAATTACCATCGGCCTCCTGTTTGAGTTCTTTGACGTAGCCTACGTTGGCCCACTCCAATTTGGCCGAAGCATAAGGCAATAATTTTAGTCGTGTCAGATAGTCTTTGATGTCATATTTACTCACACCTGGTCTGTTGAGCGAAGTTACCTCAATCGTAGAGCCGGGAATAAAAAGTTTGGCGGCTTCTTCTATGGCTTTGTCTTTTTCGTCGGGGTCAATGTTTTTGTTGGCAATTACGTTCAAGTAAGACTCAAATTCTTTTACTTTATCTACACCTTTTTGTCTGTAACCCAGATATTCTTCTTCGCTCAGTGTGGGTATTGATTGCGTTGGTTTGCTGCCTTTTTTGCCCTTAGTGGGCTTTACTATATTCGGTTTTGGGGTAACGGCTGCGGCAGGCTCGCTGGCTGGTGTAGAAGCTACTGGCTCGCTTTGCTGGGCTGGCTCTGGAATCGCTGGTTCTGCCACAGGTTCGGGTATTGGTTCGGGGGCTGTTTCGGCGGGTTTAAAAACAGCCTCTTCGGCTTTCGATAAGTCTTTTTGTACTTTTATGAGCGATGCTACCACGTCGTCAGGTTCACGAGTGAGCTGATGGCTACCGTCCTTGTAAAACACTATCACTACATCTTTTTTGTTGATAGATGCCGCATTGCCGTCGTCGTTGGCATAGTTCAGTACATCATCGCTTTCATAAGATATAAGTCCGACGATTGCTTTTAGTGGTTTGGCTTTGATGATAATATCTTTGGATACATTTCGGGCTGGTGCTTTGAGGTACTCTTCTAACTGTAACTGCGCTTTTTCGGGTTTTTCGTCCAGTTCGGCCATCATCAAATAACGGCCATCGGCTCTAAAAATAACCGAAATTCCTGAGCGTTTGTAGGCTCTTTTAAACTCAGAATCGCCTTTGCGCTCCATAAAATATACTTTCTTGTCGGCTATTTCTACTATCTGAACCCCCTCTAAACGATTGCCATTGGCCAAGTAAATCACATCTTGTGCGTATGAAAATACACTTATAAAAACTCCCACTAAGGCAATAAATATTGATTTTTTCATTGTTTTAATAATTTTTAATTTTAAATTCTTCACTCTACACTAATTATTTGCCTCCAATCGGTATCAAAACACCTACACTGACCATGATAGACCGTGGGAAGCTATCGTTTTTGGGTACTGTTATTGACATTCCTGCTACCTCTATTGTTTTAACCACATCATTATCGCCGAGGCCGAATGCATATCGGCCTTCAATAAGTAGTTTGCCAAAACCCAGTCCCAACTCTACACCTCCGCCAGCCATAGCACCATAACCGATACGCCCTTTGTTGTCTGTAAATTTGGCTGTTTCGTCTAAGACTACTGTACTACCAGACATAACGACAATTTTTGAACTAAGCAGATAAGATATGTATGGCCCAGCATTGACAAAGAATTTTAGGTTGTCTGATGTTCCAAATTTTGCTTTCAATAACACAGGAACTGTAACTGTATTACCAGTTGTTTTTGCTGTTCCGCCAGTGTCGTCTGGGTCGGCGGGATCTGCACTAAATATAACTTTTGCACCAATCTGCGAAAACAATATCTCGGGCTGAACAGAGAACATTTTACCACCCAACTCCATTACTAAGCCCCCATGAAAACCTACCGCTTGCTCTACTTTAGCACCAGGGTCTAAATCTTTTAATTGGTTGGATACGGTATTAAGGTTTAATCCGCCTCGAAGACCAATACTAAAATTCAAACTACCACCAGAGTCATCTGACTTGCTGACTTTTTTAACTTTTTTGGTTTTACTGATTTTTGCTGGTTTGTCCTCCGTTTTTTCTTTGGTCTTACTCACTTTATCGGGCTTGTCGGTCTTTCCATTCATCATTTCTGTGTCGCCATTGCTGTATATAATTTTTGATAGTTCGCTGCGCTTTATTCCAAATATAGGACCCGTTGGGCTACTAAACTTGCGATATTGTATTTGTTCATCGTCAATTTCAACAATAATGGCTTCGATGACTGACTTGTCTTTTTTATGAATCAAGTCGGGTTTGCGAGTTTGCGCCCATGCAGCGAGCGACAAAAAGCAAAACAACAGTGTGGTTTGTAGTGATTTCATTGGGTTCATGTTTTTTTGTTAAAAATCGAAGCTACACTACTTTGTCCAGATACAGATTTTGAAGTTATCAAACGGTATGGTTGCTTTATTTAACGGTATATTGCCTCGTCAGGAGGGGGGGCTACATTTCAAATGTTTTCAAAACTTAGTCAATAAAATTTAACGAGCCTTTGCAATTCAAAATTAAAAGGCTTATTTTTGCACTCCATTTTGGAAAAAGTATATTTTAAATAACAAAAAGTAAATGCCTACGATTCAGCAATTAGTTCGTAAAGGACGCGAAAAAATGACCTGGAAATCAAAGTCACCCGCTTTGGATTCATGTCCGCAACGTCGTGGGGTCTGTACCCGTGTATATACCACCACGCCCAAAAAGCCAAACTCAGCCCTTCGTAAAGTGGCTCGTGTACGCTTAACTCACGGAAAAGAAGTAAACGCCTACATTCCGGGCGAAGGCCACAACCTACAAGAACACTCAATCGTGTTGGTACGTGGTGGCCGTGTAAAAGACCTTCCAGGGGTTCGTTACCACATCATTCGTGGTGCATTAGACACCGCCGGTGTTGGTGGCCGCAAGCAGTCTCGCTCGGTTTATGGTACCAAACGCCCTAAGCCAGGCCAAGTAGTAGCCCCAGTAAAAGGAAAAGGCGGCAAGAAGTAAAAAAACAATAGTGCAAAGTCCTTTGTTGCATTTGCGTTAGTAAAAGTAATATTATAAAGGGAAGTAATCTCGAAAATCGGGGTGAATCAAGTTTTAGAACAAAACCTGTTTAAAAAAACAAAAAAATGAGAAAGTCAAAACCAAAGAAAAGATACGTCTTGCCTGATCCAAAATTTCGTGATGTGTTGGTAACAAAATTTGTAAACAACCTCATGTATGACGGTAAAAAAACATTGGCGTACAGCATATTTTATGATGCACTCGATGTAGTCGAGAAGCGTTTAAGCGAAAACGGCTTGGAGGTATTTAAGCGTGCGCTCAACAACGTAATGCCGAGCGTAGAAGTAAAAAGCCGCCGTGTAGGTGGGGCCAACTTTCAGGTACCAACCGAAGTACGCCCAGACCGCAAGCTATCGGTAGGTATGAAATGGATGATAAAATACTCACGCTTGCGTGGCGAAAAAACAATGACCGACCGCTTGGCTGCCGAAATATTGGCGGCTTCAAAAGGCGAAGGTGCATCTGTAAAAAAGAAAGACGATACGCACCGCATGGCCGAAGCCAACAAGGCGTTCTCGCACTTCCGTTTCTAAGATTGTATCTCATATACACAAACCAAAAAGCCGATTCTATGAGTCGGCTTTTTGGTTTGTGGGCGTAATGACGTAAATTAGCGGTGGCGAAATACAACTCTCCCAATTTCTACATTGTAATTTGATAATAGTAACTTGAAATGATTCTTTTATCGAAGCAATTACAAAAAATAAAATCACCTTTGAATTACATTGGTGGTAAAGCAAAAATATTGAACCAAATTTTGCCACTATTTCCCAAAGAAATTGACAATTTTATTGATTTGTTTGCAGGTGGTTGTAATGTTGGAATCAACGTAAAGGCTAACAAAATTTACTTTAACGACAATCTGACCTACTTTCTTGAAATGTACCAAACATTTCAAGAAAACGACCCTGACGTAACTTTAAGCCATATTAAAAACAGAATATTTGAGTTTGAGCTTTCTTTAACCAACGAAGACGGCTACAAAAAAATGAGAGAATTTTATAACCAAAACAAACACCCCTTAGATTTATTTGTTTTAATTGCGTTTTCATTTAACCATCAAATTCGTTTTAACAACAATCACGAATTTAATAATCCATTTGGGCGAGAAAGAAGCAGTTTTAATGCTACAATGCGGCAAAATTTAGAGCGTTTTATTATTCGACTGAAAGAGAATAATGTAGAATTTATGAATGTTTGTTTCAATGATTTTGATTTTACTTTTCTAAACTCTAACGATTTTGTGTACTGCGACCCACCTTATTTGATTACGACAGGAACGTACAATGACGGGAAAAGAGGGTTCAAAGGTTGGACAGACAATGAGGAAAAACAACTTTCGCCATGCTTGAATTAAAAGAACTAACTTGGTCTGATGCTGTTGAAAGAGCAATAATTCAACTTGGATACTTTGCCACTTTAAAGCAGATTTATGAAGTTGCACGATCCTTCAAAAGCTTTGAAGGATTGACACCTCATAAGACTATAAATGAAAGAGTTCAAAGAGATAAACGATTTTATAAAATTTTGCCAGGACTTTATGGTTTGGTAAATCATTTAGATAAAATTCCATTGGAATATCAACCAGATTATATTTTAGAACAACAAACTGAAAATGAAGCAATAGAAAGCGAAGAAAAAAGCACCTCGAAAATCATACAACAAACTATTCGCGTGGGTCAAGAACGATTTAGGCGTAGTTTATTGAAAGAGTTAGTTTTTTGCCCAATAACGGGCATAACAAATTCCCGTATTTTGACAGCAAGTCATATAAAACCATGGCGAGTCGCTAACAATATTGAGCGTTTAGATAAAAATAACGGTTTTATTTTTGCCCCAACTATCGATAAACTTTTTGATATTGGACTAATCACTTTTGAAAATAATAAGGCATTATTAGTTTCGAAAGCGTTAGATATTGGTAATATCAAAGCTATCGGCATTGAACCAAAAAAAATTTATGAAAAGTTACCTGTTGAAAACAGAATACAATATCATCGTAATGTTATTTTTCTTGGCTAATTATGAGCGTTAAAATTAAAATCACGGCAAACAATAAGGCTTGTTTAGATGGTATCTTCAAAAATACGCCCAAAAGCCTTGAAGAAGCGTTGGCAAGGGGATTGGTATTGCCAGAACCTGAAATTAAATATAGTGAAATTAGAAAAGTTGAGGGCTATATAAAAAAACTATTTGAAAAACATATAGAAGAAAATTGTTCTTGTAAAGCTGGAGAAAGTTGTACTTACATCAAATACCATAATAAAGAAATTACAGTGAAAGGAATATTAGAATTATCAAAATAGTACCTGGTTTTTAACGGAAGAACGACCTAAAAAAGAAGTTCTTCAAACGATATTTCAAAAATTCGCCAAAGATTACGGCTTTGCCGTTTTTGTTGATACTTTACGCATTTTTCCAATCTTAAACGACAATAAATTTACGTTTACTTATGAAGTTACAGGCTTTCGTTGCAACAAGGTAGATAAAGTTTATGTGAAAACAGTTTCAGGCAATTCCAGTTTTACAGACTTTTTGATTTTCTACCAAAAAGACGAGCCAATTTATGCGATAGAAGAAACAAAAACAGACGACAAAGAAAGCCGAAATACAGGCGTTTATCAACGTTGCAGTAAATTTGTCTTCATACAAAGTTATTACCCAAATGTAAAGAAAATAATGCTTTACAATTTGCAAATTGACCAAAAATTAGAACCAACCTCAACATATATTTTTGGCACAAAATTGCTTTTGACTTTGGGTGTTGAAATTTTGGGCAAAAAACTTGATAAAACGATTTTTACGCCATTCAAAACTATTGATGAGATCATAGACTTGAAAAATGATATGCGAAAAGCACCAAAAGGAAATGTTCCAATTTTGCTAACAAAATCAAAAACGAAAATTGAAGTTTCGGGCAGACTTTTTAAAAGTGGTGGACTTTCTCACGACCCAAATATTGGAGCGTTGAGTATTATGTGCAGTTTTACGTTTGTTGGGTTGGACACAAAAAATTGAAATAACACAACACGGTTTGGAACAAAAACACGTTAGTAAAACCAACAAGTTTATTCAAATTGCCAATAAAATAGGTATTTCGTTACAAGGTTTGACAGTTCCAAAAGCAGAAATGAATAACGACTATTGGAAATATGACACAGACGGAGAAAAATTAGGAACAATTTTTATTCATTTGGTTGTAGAGAATTTTACACAAGGCTATTCAATTTTTGAAAATCACGCAGGTTGCGAAAAAGGTTATTTCATTACCAAAAAAGGCGAACATATTCCTCTTGAAAAATACAAAGACAGAGAAAAATATAAAGGTGGCGACAAAGAACAAATCGTACATATTCCAGACCTTATACTCATTGACTTTGGACGTAGTGAAGTTATAAACGTTGAAGGCAAAAAGTATGCTTTCAGAAAAAATGGAATTGCTGAACTTGGAAATTACGACTATATTGAGAAAAATTATATTTTGAAACATTATCCAAAATTCAAAATTTTGAGGACAGTTGTACTTTACGGAAGTACCGAAGAAGAAATAATTGAAATAGAAATTGGCTTTTTGCTCAACGAAAACGGACAACTAATTTTAGGAGTAAAAGCACCAAAACTATTCAAAGACGCAATTACAAACCTATTGGACTTTTGGAACTAATAATAATTTAAAAACCTAACCCCTATGCTACAAACGAAAATACAACAAATATTTGACGAAATGAGCCGAGTGGTGGTGGGTCAAGAAAAACTCATCAATCGGTTGCTTATCGGTCTTTTTACGGGTGGGCATATCTTGCTCGAAGGTGTGCCTGGGCTTGCCAAAACTCTGACAATCAATACATTGTCTCAAATATTGTATCTTAATTTTCAACGAATACAGTTTACCCCTGACCTGCTGCCTGCCGATATTATTGGCACCATGATTTACAAACCTAAGCTGGGCGACTATGAAGTAAAAAAAGGGCCGATTTTTAGTAATATCATTTTGGCCGATGAGATCAACCGCTCGCCTGCCAAAGTACAGTCGGCGTTGCTGGAATGTATGCAAGAAAAACAAGTAACAATCGGTGAAAAAACATATAGCCTCGACCGTCCGTTTTTGGTGCTGGCCACCCAAAACCCCGTTGAGCAAGAAGGTACATACCCACTGCCCGAGGCGCAGTTAGACAGGTTTATGATGAAAGTGTTTATTGACTATCCGACCAAAACCGAAGAGTTAGAAGTCATGCGCCGAATGTCTAATTTGGACTATGCTCACGAGCCGCAAGCGGTTATTACAAAAGAAGAAATAAGCCAAATCAGAAAAGAAATCAATAAAATAACGATTTCGGAAACCCTCGAAAACTATATTGTCGAACTGGTTTTTGCTACCCGCCGCCCGCTTGACTATAATCTCAAAGACGAAGCCCGATATATCAAGTTTGGGGTCTCGCCACGGGGTACGATTCAGCTCAACTTGGCCGCTAAGGCATTGGCATATTTCGATAGCCGAGACTATGTACTGCCCGAAGACATCAAAGAGGTCGCCTCAGATGTGTTCAATCACCGCATATTGCTCAATTACGAAGCCGAGGCCGACAACATAAATGCTCGTAATATTGTAGATTCGATTTTGACCAAAGTAGCCATAGGACGATAAACCATGACAATAATAGAAAAATATTTCCCTAACCTGACAGCCCAACAGAAAGCACAATTTGGGCAACTCGGCGATTTGTACGCTCACTGGAATGCACAAATAAACGTTATTTCTCGACAAGATGTTGAAAACCTCTACGAACGCCACGTTTTGCACTCGCTCGCTATTGCCAAAGTACTTGAATTTAAAGAGTTTGCATCGATATTAGACGTTGGCACAGGCGGTGGTTTTCCGGGTATTCCGTTGGCAATTTTATTTCCCGAAGCCGAGTTTCATTTGGTGGACAGCATCGGCAAAAAAATGAAGGTAGTACAAGAAGTAGCCGCTGCGCTTGATCTAAAAAACGTAAAAGCCGAAAAACTACGAGCCGACCAAGCCGATGGCACTTACGACTTTGTGGTAACGAGAGCCGTAACTCGTTGCCGCCCGCTCTTTGAATGGGTGCGCTACAAAATGAGCCGCAACCAAGTACATGGTCTTACTAACGGTATTTTGGCACTCAAAGGTGGCGACTTGACCGAAGAGCTACAAGAGTTAGGCCGCAAAGCCCGAGTTTTTGAGCTTTCTGACTATTTTGACGAAGATTTTTTTACTACCAAAAAAGTAGTGCATATTCCGATTGGGGCTTCACCAAATGGCCATTGAGTAGATTTATCTTATTTTTGAAAGTATTACCAACCAATCAACATGATACAAAATCTTTTAAAAACAGCATTAGGTCGGCTCAGAATTGTGGCCTTTGTAGAGGGCTGCTCTTTCTTACTTTTGGGTTTTACGATGATACTCAAATATAAATTTCAGATGCCCAAACCCAACCTTGTAATAGGTATGGCTCATGGCGTGCTGTTTATTTTATATGTTTTGTTGGTCGTACAAGTTGCTTACTTATATCGTTGGAAAATCTCAAAGATATTTTGGGCAATGGTCGCATCGTTAGTCCCGTTTGGTACTTTTTATGCCGACAAAAAATTGTTTAGGTAGCAAAACGTAAAATATATTAGACTTGCTGTGTTTTGTTAATCAAAAAAGTGCCAATATTCTGACAATCAAACTTTTTACTTAAAATATAGACAAACAATTCAACCCTTAATTTAGATTGATATTTAATACTTAATTAGAACATTTACTTACTTTCAAATTTTTGATAAATTGGGAAATAAGTAGATTCTGTGTTAAAATCCTATAAAAAAGAATATTTTTTATACCTTTGTCTTCTAAAGCGACCATAGAGTCAGCTTGTGCTAGGCTGTTGCCAATTTGGCTTCAGCCTTTTTTCTTTCATAGTTAATATCATATTTTTTGTTTTGTTGGAATAATACAAATATCAATTCTAATAATTTTCTTCCTGTCGCTACTATTCCTTTCATTTTTATTCCGTTTTTCTCGACTATTCTTATGTAATTTTGCTTATAATTTTCGTCATGTTTAACGGCACACATTGCAGGATAAAACATTGCTTTTCGTAAGTGTACATTTCCTTTTTTTGAGATGCGACTCTTACCTTTAACTGATGTTCCTGATGTCTTTTCAATAACATCTAAGCCTGCATAGGAACTTAATTGACGCTTATTTCTTACCAACTCAAATCCATTCGTTTCTGCTAATACAATCACTGCTGTAAGTTTTCCAACACCTGGTATTGTGCAAATGTTTTCTATCTTGTTTTTCAACTCTTCGTTCTTATCTATCAGACTATCAATCTCTTTCTTTATTTCGGACTCTTGTTGATTTAATAAAATAATCCGTGCTTTCAATCGCTTGATTGTCCCCTCATTTGGAAATGCTTCGGTTTCTTCTGCATGTTTTTGGTTCTTTACTACACTACGCTCATCAACGATTTGGTCACGCTCACGAGTAAGTTGTTGTAAATTTCGATAAATCGTACTGGGGGCTTTCCAGTTATCAAGTTTGCGACTCAAACCAAATTGCGTAATACACTCCGACATACTCTTATCGGTAATGGTTTTTACTTCCAAAGTACGCTGAAAATTACTAATCTTATTGGGCAATACAATACTTACATTGTAGCCTTTTTCAACTAAAAAATGTGTGATTTTTTGATGATAAACCCCCGTAGCTTCCATAACAACCTGTAAGTAAACTTCTGGTATAGCATTTTGCTTGATCCATATTAAAAATCGGGGCCGCCCGTGCGGTACTAAATCCCTGTTCTGAATTCTTGAATACTTTATGGGCATTCAATCCAATTGTTAAATCAGACTTTATAACTCCAAAAGTGCATACCAGCTCTTTTTGAGCTATATCAATGCCTATTACCTGCTTTAAATTACTTTCCATTTTTATAATTTGTTAATGTTTTATTTAAAAAGCAATTGAATTATCTTTCTTCGTTTTGTCTCCTTATTGGATATTCTAGATAATGGCTAAAAACCATTTCTTTACATTCTGTTCAAACTCTAAAAGATAAAAAAGAACGAGGTTATTTCTACTTATCATAATACCTCAAGGGCTTATTTGTCGTGAATCAACTCTCGCTCTTTTTCAATTACATCAACAAATCCCCACTTTTTTTGCTAATTTTGAAATATATTGCAAACATAGGAGTCGTGAGTATATAGTACGGTGTCGTGAGTCAAATACAATGCTGTTAATCAATAAGTTATCGAAATTAAAACACCGTATTAGTTTTGAATAAGTACTTAACACTATAAAAAAGGCGAGTTACCCAATCGGTAACTCGCCTTTTTTGTGGTTTGTTAGTGGCTATTTTCTCGTTTTTTCAACACCATTGACCGTATATACTCGGTCGCAAGTACCTGTGCCGTAGTCTATTGTAGTTTTTGTTTTGTCGGTACGCTCTATTTCGATTGTACCCGCCACTGGAAACAAGCCGCTTGTACCAAGGCAGGTATTTTTGATAAGCAAGTCTTTGGTAGTCGTCGATTTGAAACTCCTGCCATCACTGCTGACAGCCGTCGTCGTGCCAGACATCAACACCTCATCATCAATACTGCTGAGTGTTCCTTTCATGTCCGTTTTACGAGATTTGGTGCTTTCAAACGTTATAACCTTACCATTTTCGAGCGTGATAGTCGTTTGTGTGAAACTTTCTCTGGTTATTGGCTTGCCGTTTTCGAGTACTATTGTCATGGTTTGTTTACCGTTGATTTTCTTTGCCCCCTGCTGAAAATCTTGATATACAACAGTCTGGGTAAAAAGCCCCGTGGTTGGTTTGGCTGGAATTGTTATGGTCATTTTACCACCCACCATTTTGTTATTACACGTCCGAACGGCCCCAAAGTCCACCACAACGGTCGTAATGCCGTTTGTTGTTGTAGTCTTGGTGGTAGCACAGTTGTCGAGTTTGAGATTTTTGCCCAAACTATCGGTAGCAGCCAGTCGCATATTGCCAAAGCCACCAACGAGTGAGTTTTGGTAGGCAAAAATAGCCTCGGTTTCATCACTAATAGTTTGATGGTCTTCTACCATTTGGTCTGTTTGGGTTGTTACGATTTCTGTATTTTTGTTGCACGACACAAATACAGAAAAGACGATGATACAAACACTTAGTAGCTTCAATAATTGGTTTACTTTCATTGGTTAATTGTTTAGTATGAATAAATTGAACACTGATGTGTTTGACTAACGAAATATAAAAAGGTTTAATTGCGTGTAATAAAATTAAAAAACCTCGCTGGCAATGCCAGCGAGGTTTCGATAACCCTATCCCTATTATAAACTACTTCTCTCACAAAGTATATTTTTACTGT
>JAYWHT010000056.1:0-43887 GCA_043777595.1 Spirosomataceae bacterium | reverse complement strand
ACTATCTGGTTCATGGTTATCTCTATTTTGGTTTTGCAACCTTGAGATAACCATTTTTACCCTTTTTTCAAAATAATTCTACTAGCACAATCCGTTATCAGTAACGTAGCGGTTTCAGAAATCATTAGTAATCAAAATACATTTGGTGTAGTTCCTATGGCTGGTGTCAAATACCAGTCTCAGTATAAAGTGGAAATTTCTGCCGCTTTGAGAGGTATTATTACAAGCAATACCCAAGCCGTTCAGTTGGTGTTTGGTTTGGCCCTACCTTTGTAGTTTGTGTTATTCTAAATATTTTAGGTTCTTCGTTATTTATCCAGAAAATTTATTTTGCCCATGGAAGTCTTCGCTCAAAGCGAAGACTTCCATCTACCCCCGTTTAAATTTGCAAACAGCCCCTACTGCACAGTATTATCATGTATTTCAGATACAATATAAATCTCTGAATACAACAAGCGCATAACAAGAATTTGGGCTAATTTTAAGAAATCGTTTTATATTTGTAGCCAAACAACACGCTACCAATGGCTCGCCCTTCATCTACTGACCCCGACAAACACAAAACTGCGAAAGAAACACCGCTCAACCGACAGTATGCCCAGATAAAATCCAAGTACCCAGGGGCAATGTTGCTGTTTAGGGTTGGCGATTTTTATGAAACCTTCGGTGAAGATGCCGTCAGAGCAAGCCGTATTTTGGGTATAGTACTCACTCGGCGCAACAACGGCGGCGCACACGAAGAACTGGCGGGTTTTCCATATCACTCGCTCGACAATTATTTGCCAAAACTCGTGCGTGCAGGCGAGCGTGTGGCTATCTGCGACCAACTCGAAGACCCCGCCGTGGCCAAAGGCATCGTTAGGCGGGGTGTTACCGAACTCGTTACGCCTGGGGTTTCGTTCAACGACAATGTGCTGGACTTGCGCCAAAACAACTACTTGGCGGCAGTTCATTACAAAAACGAAAACGAGTTGGGCGTGGCGTTCTTAGATATTTCGACAGGCGAATTTTTGACAACACAAGGCAAGGGCCCGTACGTCGAAAAACTACTCCAAAGTTTCGCACCCTCAGAAGTACTATTTTGCAAAAAACACAAAGACCAATTTACAGCTCAGTTTGGCGATAAGTTTCATACTTTTGGTATGGAAGATTGGGCTTTTACGCATGAGTTTGGCTATGAACACCTCACCAAACATTTTCAGACAACGTCCTTAAAGGGTTTTGGAATAGAAAACCTGACGGAGGGTATCATCGCTGCTGGCATAATTTTGCGCTACTTGGCCGATACCGAACACCGCCAGATTAAGCATATTACAAGAATAACGAGATTAGACGAAGAAAAATACGTTTGGCTCGACCGATTTACTATCCGAAACCTCGAACTCGTTTTTCCACAACAAGAGGGCGGTATTCCGCTCATTGACATTCTCGACAAAACCGTTACACCCATGGGCGCACGCTTGCTCAGGAAGTGGCTCGTGCTACCACTCAAAGACAAAGCCCCCATCGACGAACGGCTCAATACGGTTGGTTTTTTGTTAGAAAACGAAGAACTACTCGATACATTGACCCAATACCTCAAACAAATTGGGGACCTAGAACGGCTTATTTCAAAGGTATCGGCTCGGCGCATTAACCCACGTGAGATGCTACAACTCAAAAAATCGTTGAGCCACATCAAGCCAATCGTTGAATTATTGAGTGTTGAGTCAATGAGTAAAGAAAATACACTAACCCAAGACCCGAGACCCAAGACCCAATACCTTCAAAAATACACCGACCAGTTGAACCCCTGCCAGTTTTTGTTGGATAAAATCGAAACCGAACTCCGTGAAGACCCTCCCGTAACGACCAACCAAGGCGGAATGGTAAAAACAGGCGTAGATACTGCCTTGGACGAACTGCACCAGTTGGCGTTTTCGGGTAAAGATTATTTGCTACAAGCCCAAAACAGAGAAATAGAGCGGACGGGTATAACGTCTTTGAAGATAGCCTATAACAAAGTTTTTGGGTATTATCTGGAAGTAACCAACTCGCACAAAGACAAAGTACCCGCCGATTGGATTAGAAAACAAACGCTCGTAAACGCCGAGCGGTATATTACGCCTGAACTAAAAATTTATGAAGAAAAAATACTAAGTGCCGAAGATAAGATTTTTGTGATTGAACAACGGATTTTTAATGATTTGATTTTGACTGCCAACGACTATGTGGCTCAAATTCAGCAAAATGCACGTATTATAGCCATCGTAGATGCCTTGGCTTCGTTTGCCAAAGTAGCCAAAAAGAACAATTATGCCAAGCCGACCATCAGTAACGAAACCACGCTCAACATCAAAGATGGCCGCCACCCTGTTATAGAGCAGCAACTACCACTGGGCGAAAGCTACGTGCCGAACGATTTGTTTCTGGACACTGACAGTCAGCAGATTATCATTATTACTGGCCCTAACATGGCAGGAAAGTCAGCACTGTTGCGGCAAACGGCTTTGATAGTGCTAATGGCACAAATGGGTAGCTATGTGCCAGCGGCGGAAGCCGAAATCGGATTGGTGGACAAGATTTTTACCCGTGTCGGGGCCAGCGACAACCTAAGCCGAGGCGAGAGTACGTTTATGGTAGAAATGACCGAAACGGCCAGCATCTTAAACAACCTCAGCGAACGAAGTTTGGTGTTGATGGACGAAATTGGGCGAGGTACAAGTACTTACGACGGCGTGAGCATTGCTTGGTCTATTGCAGAGTTTTTGCACAATCACCCCAAATTTAGAGCCAAAACCCTGTTTGCTACTCACTATCACGAACTCAACGAATTGACAAAAGATTTTGGACGAATCAAAAACTACAATGTGGCTGTCAAAGAAATTGGTAATAAAGTAGTGTTTCTTAGAAAACTCAAAGAAGGTGGTAGCGAGCATAGTTTTGGTATTCATGTGGCGCAAATGGCAGGTATGCCGCAAGAAATCGTACTACGTGCCAACGACATTTTGCACTCCTTAGAAAAAAGCCACCAACGCCAAGAAACCAACGATAAACTCAAAGAAATGCCTAAGGCAAATTTTCAGATGAGTATTTTTGAACCCCAAGACCCAAAAATAGAAGAGCTAAAAATTAAACTCAAAACCTTAGACATCAATACGTTGTCGCCCATAGAAGCGTTATTGAAACTAAATGAACTGAAAAGATTTGTAGAATAAATCAGTGAATCAGAAACCTCGCATTTTGCTCCTTAGCACCGCTCACCCAGCCACCGACCCTCGTATTGTAGGCAAAATTGCTCCTACACTTTCCTCAAAATATGAGGTTATTTGTATGTTGGCAAATTTTCAAAATCAACTAATGGCCAGCGAGTCAGAACGAGTTATTTTATTACCATTTTTTCAAAAACTCATCTGGCGGTTGTTGTTTGTTCACCCCGTTGTATTATTTAGATTTCTAATTATCCGTCCGCAAGTTGTTCAGATATTTGTGGCCGAGCTGTTGCCGCTGGCGTTTGTATTTAGGTGGTTTGGGGCAGAGGTAATTTATGAAGTACAAGAAAATTTGTACAAAAAATTTCCGACCAAAACCTATAACCACCACTCGTTATTCCAACAATTATTTGGCTATTTTGACCAAAAAGCAAGACGGTATTTCTATTTTGTTTTTACCGAATACAGTTATTTGTCCGAATATCAAAATATTATAAAGCCTGTGGCGGTCGTTCATAATTTTGCCGATAAACGATGGATCGACTGGCCAATGCCAGTTTTAGATGTTCAAAATCCAGCGTTTTTTTATGCAGGAGTAATCAGCATCGAACGGGCTTTCGATACTATGTTTGAGGCCATAAAGATTTTAAAAAAAGACTATCCAACTATCAAATTACATCTTTTTGGACGATATAACCTGTTGAATATAAACGATTTTATAGATTTTGAATCAATGAAAGACAATCTCGTTTTTTATGGTTATACCGACCAGATTATGGCTTTCAGAAAAGCCAAAAATAGTATAGCTGGCTTGGCATTATTGAAACCTGTCGGCGATTATTCAGAGTCTTATCCGTCCAAAATCTTTGACTATATGGCCTTGGGTTTGCCCGTTATTACTTCTGATTTTGAGCTTTACAAGGCCGTAATCCAAACCAACGACTGTGGATTTTGCCAGTCCCCGACCGATGCCCCCAAACTAGCCGAAACGATGCGATGGCTGATTGAACACCCCAACAATGCCCAACAAATAGGCGAAAGTGGGAGAGCGGCCATCAAAGAAAAATACAGTTGGGAAGCCGACAAGCTGCTGGCTTTGTATAAAACCGTATTGGGAACAGAAAAACAATAAGGTTCTTCGTTGATTTATACGGGTTTACCAAAGCCATCGCTTGGAGCGATGGCTTCGGTTCGGCTTCCAGCAGCATCTCCGTAGAAATCATAGTAAAACCAATAATAAAATGTAAAACCGCAAAATGTAAAAGTGTTGGAGTACAAACAATCAGAAAATAAATGTAAAATCCGTAAATCTATTTATGCCAATCATCGCTCAATCAACCTACGCTGGCTCGCCGCCTTTACTCTTCAATGGTCATTTGCAGACAATTTACCCGAGTGTATTCCGAAAAATTGAGGGCGTAAACTACACCCGTGAGCGGCTCACACTACCAGACGGTGATTTTGTTGATATGGATTGGTTAAAAAACAACAACGACAAACTCGTAGTACTCACTCACGGTTTAGAGGGCGACTCGCATCGACATTACATAAAAGGGACGGCTAAGTTGTTTGCTCAGAATGGCTGGGACGTACTGGCCTGGAACTGCCGCTCGTGTAGTGGCGAAATGAATCGGGCGTTTAGACTTTATAATCATGGCGAAATCGGCGACATCAATGAGGTAATCAGACATGGGCTGGCTACCAGCAGCTACAAAAATGTAGTTTTGGTTGGTTTTAGTATGGGTGGAAACATTACACTCAAATATTTGGGGGTAAACGGCACAAAAATACCTGACCAGATTCGAGCTGGAGTGGCTGTTTCGGCTCCAACCGACCTCAAATCGAGTGCCGAGCTTTTAGACTGGCCAAGCAATCGGTTTTATAGAAAGCGGTTTATAGGCAAACTATTTAAGAAAATACAGATTAAAGCCGAGATGTACCCTAACCGTCTTGACTTAGACTTGATAAAAAAAGTAAAAATCTGGAAAGACTTTGACAACTTTTTTTCTGCTCCACTTGGCGGCTATCAAAATGCTGACGATTTTTATGAACAAGCCTCTGCCATCAACTTTGTTGGCGGTACGAGCGTGCCTGTTTTGGTATGTAATGCCCACAACGACCCAATTCTTACGCCCGAGTGTGTACCGTTTGAGTTAGCCCAAAAACACGCACTAATTTTTGCAGAAAGCCCACAAACTGGTGGCCATGTTGGGTTTATAGTGCCAAATGACGAGTTTACTTGGGCTGAAAGACGGGCATTGGAATTTGTTACAGCGGCGTTGGTTTTATAGCTCTCTGTATGCCAACATACCACCAATCACATTACGGACGTTGGTAAAGCCCTGATTTTCCATATAACGCTGGGCTGTTTCGCTACGTTTGCCTGAGCGGCAATGCACCAGTACTTCTTGGTCTCGCCAGTCTTCTATTTCTTCGAGGCGGTGCGGTAGGTCGGCGAGCGGTATCAGCAAGCCTTCTATATTATCGGCTTCGTACTCATATTCTTCTCTTACGTCTATCAAATTGAGTTTTTCGCCGCTCTCAATGCGCTTTTGTAGTTCGTTTACTGTAATATCCATGCGTTTATTTTTAAATTCGTCCCCAAATTTATCCGTTCATTTTCAACAATTACCGTTTACCCAAAAATATTTTTGCTAACTTGCATAACATAGTACCTTTGTTCAACAAATAATGAAACAGAATAATAAAAACAAAATAACAACTTAAATTTATCAAAACCATGAATAACAAGCAATTAAGTCGTATTCCGTCAGAGGGGCGTTTGGGTGGTGTAGCTGCTGGTTTGGCCGATTATTTTGGCATCGAAAAAATATTGATGCGAGTCATCTTTGTTGTCATATTTTTTGCCTGCGCTGGTTTCCCCATTTTTGTTATCTACATTGTGCTGTGGGCCGTACTTCCCAAAGCCAATGCCAGCTTTGGCTTTGCGGCCAATTTAGGCGAGCCATCACTGTTACCAGTTCGGACAACCACCACCAAAAGTGCCGAAACGGCTGGCTTTATATTGCTCGGTATTGGTAGCTTGTTGTTGGTCGATAAACTATTTTATTGGATTGATTTTGAGAAGTTTATACCCGCAACTATCCTGATTGGTTTAGGTTTGTTTTTTATATTGCGAGATACAAAAACGACCAAACCCTCCGAAGATTCAACATTTGACAGTACTAATCCTTAAATAAAATGCAGATATAAAGACACAAAACGCTTCATTGCTTTCGTGCCTTTGTGCCTAAAATTAAATAATTAAATATACAAAAATCATGAATTCTAAAAGCACATTTTGGGGCGGCCTGCTGGTACTGATTGGTAGCCTATTGTTGATGGACGAACTATTTGACTGGTTCGATTTTGAAAAATTCTTTTTGCCTATTGTCTTGATTGGTGGCGGTTTGCTACTGATTTTTAGAGATAAAGTTCGTAAAAATATTGATATGTGATTCACTCAAAAAAATCTACTAACATGAAAAAACAATCGAACGGCTTAGTCTGGGGAAGTTTATTGCTGGGCTTTGGGTTACTCACTTTGGCCAAAACATTGGGCTGGTATCACATTGACTGGGGGCAGTTGCTGCGTTTTTGGCCTGTACTTGTTATTTTGGCTGGTGTGTGCTTGCTCGTAGGTCGAGGTCAGACGTGGGCTGGGCCAGTAACGGCTATCTTGCTGGCAATCGCTCTGCCGTCGGCCATTACCAATAAGGCACAACGACATTTTGACGACAATGATTTTAATTGGAATGGCAATCGTTTCAATTTCAATGATAACGATGATGAAAGCAACGAGGACAATGACAGCGACCGAAGTTATGAGTCAAAAACAGCCACGAGTGGCAATTTTTCGGAAGCCTTACCTGCCAACATCACAACGGCCGATCTTAATTTTGAGGCGGGTGCTGGTAATTTCAAAATTGATGGTACTACCAATCAGCTTTTTGAGGCCACGACCGAGTCAGAATTGGGAGAATATTCACTTTTGACAAAGCGCAATGATGCTACCAAAAACGCTGTCGTTAATTTTAAGATGGACAACAACAAAGGCGATAGCCTAAACATCAATCTCAATAAAAACAACTGGGACGACATCAAAAACAAAGTCAAGATTCAGCTTAACGACCGCTTGACTTGGGCCATGAAACTCGAAATTGGTGCTGGAAAAGCTGATTTTGATTTGAGTAATTTTAAAGTTCAGAAATTAGAAATCAATGCGGGAGTGTCGAAAATTGATTTAAAATTAGGCGACAAAAGCGACATGAACAACGTTGAAATCAACGCAGGTGTGGCTTCGATTGACATTGACATTCCAGAGTCGGTGGGTTGTGAGTTTGTGAGCCAAGGCGCACTCAACATCGAAGACATGGACGAACTAACCAAAATCAGCGAAGGACTGTACCGAACGGTTAATTATGACAAAGCCACTAAAAAAATCAAGATTGTCTATGAAGGGGGACTTTCGACGGTAAAGATTAGGCGATATTAGAAAAAAGAACTATTGAAGCCTTACGATATTTGCAGGAGGTAGTTTGCCACCCAAGTAATCAGAGATGGCATTAGTATCAATTAAATAGACCGCTCCCATTCATTTCTTGATTTTTGGATTGATTCATTGAAGTCGTCGGCAGCTTGGGGCGATATAGTTCCCCTAAGTAATGCTGATAACTTGGGTTTGCTAATGGTCTCTTTTGTAACAAACCTAATTAAATGTAATTCGGCCAGTTCTGTTAATAAATTTAGAGCCTTAGGGTTGGTTAGTTCAATGGTTAGCGTTTCCATATCTATTTATTTTTTACAAATATAAACAAAAATAGTTAGTTACTTATTTTCAACCTCGCAAGACCCTCGCTGCCGATAGTGAAATATCTAAAAAAAGCACTTTGGCTCGGGCATTACGCTCAATATGATAATAGCCGTCGTTGATTTCGTGTACCAACATTTCGAGAGCTTGGGGTTTGAGGATTTTACCAAAATTTTGTACAAATTTCAATTCGTCATCTTGTAGTCTGAGCAATGCTTCGCCGCCGTTTTGCCACAAAAACAAATCTCTAAACAAGCTAAGAGAGTACTCAAAAATACTTTTTTGCTTGTCTTTTGTAAAGCCGTCAAATTCATCAGATAGCTTCACCAATTTTGCCAAATCGGTCTTATAGGCCGAGCGCATCCATTCGGCAAACCAAGTGTGGCGGTTGTCGTTGGCTTCGGTGGCCATCTGCAACGCTGCCGATAGGTTTCCTTCTACAAAATAGGCAATTTGTTTAGCTCGTTTAGGGTCAATGTTTTGGTCTTCAAGGTATTGCACAATTTCTTCGTCTGCAAAACCACTAATAGCCACCCGTTGCGTTCTCGAAATAATAGTTGTCAGTAGTTTGTCTGAGTTGTTGGAAACCAGCAAAAAAAGTGTTTTTTCGGGTGGTTCTTCTAATATTTTTAGTAGTGCGTTAGCCGAAGTAATATTGAGTAGTTCAGGTAGCCAAAGTAGCATGATTTTATATTCACCCTCAAAGGCTTTGAGCGACAGTTTTTTGACAATATTACGGGCTTCGTCTGCCGAAATATTGCCTTGTTTGTTGTCGGCCTCTATAAAATTGAGCCAGTCAGACAGCGTTCGGTAGGGGTGTTCGGCTATAAAATTACGCCAAAGTCCCATAAAATTATCGCTCGTGTTGCCCTTTATTTTGGTAATATTAGCAACTGGAAAAATATGATATACGTCAGGGTGTGCCAGTTTTGACATCTTGATACAAGACGAACAAATGCCACAGGCATCGTCGAGTTGCTTGTTTTCACAGTTGATATATGTACCAAATGCCAACGCCATAGCAAGCCCCGCTCCGCCGATTGGCCCATCAAAAAGTTGGGCATGGGCTACATGATTTTGTTGTACCGACCGAATCAGAATTTGTTTGGTTTCGTTATGGCCAATGATATTTTTGAAGAGCATTGATGTAGTTTAATGTGCCAAAGTTACGGATTTTTTGTAAATCAAAGCGTATTTTGTCGTAGAGACGTGTAGCAGATATTTACTTACAATTACAATTTTTTGGTTTTTTATTTGAAAAGTAAATCTATATTCCTAAATTTTAGCTCGGTTTATATGCTACTATTTTTTTATGACTTTACCCCTTATTATACAGGCTTTCAGCGTACCACTTTCGCTGCGATTTATGGAGGGGCAAGCCGATTTTTGGCAACGGCAGGGTTTTGAACTCCATATTTTGACTGATAGTGGCCCAGAAATTGACCAGTTTATAGCTCAAAATAATACTGTTCACCATATTGTTCCTTTCAAAAGGTCGTTATCAATCACCAACGCTGTATATTGTCTTTGGTTGTCGGTTTGTTATTTCAAAAAATATAAACCGATTGTAGTACATGGCAATACTCCCAAAGCCGCTCTGATAACGATGGCCGCTGCTTGGCTTACTGGCGTGCCTGTTCGAGTATATGAAATGCACGGTCTGCCACTTGAAACAGTAAAAAAACAATATTACTTTATTTTTTGGCTTGTCGAAAAAATAACCTGTTCGCTGGCCACTACCGTCATAGCCGTCAGTGAGTCGTTGAGGCAGGCGGCCATTGAAAAAAGTATAGTTTGTTTTTCTAAAATCAATGTCAATCACAACGGTAGCTGCAACGGTGTCGATGCCCAAAAAGTGTTTAATATCGCTTTGATTGATACCGAAAGCGTACAAAAATTGCGTCATTCGCTTGGTATATCAGTAGTCAATTCGGTAGTAGGTTTTATAGGACGAATAACCTTTGAAAAAGGAATCAGGGAACTGTATGAGGCGTGGCAAATAGTCAAAATACAGTTTCCAGAAGCTAAATTGCTATTGGTAGGCGGCTTTGACAAACGCCAAAAATCATCAAATGATTGGATTAAAAAACTAACAAACGATGTTACTATTTACTGCGTTGGCCATGTCGAAAATGTGGCTGATTATTACGCACTCATAGATTTTTTGGTACTGCCCAGCCACCGCGAAGGTCTCGGTAATGTAGTACTGGAGGCGGCGGCGATGCAAAAACCGGCCATTGTTACAAAAGTTACAGGACTAAAAAGCGCAATCATTGAAAATGAAACAGGTCTATTTTCTAACCCAAAGTCTGTGGTAGATTTGGCACAAAAAATAATTTATTACATTGAAAATCAAGATATTGTAATAACTCACGGAATAGCTGCCCAAAAGCGAGTGGTAAACGATTTTAGACCCGAAGATGTGTGGCAGTCTAAACTCAATCATTACCAACGTTTGATAAAGGCCACTAAATAACTACTTTTGCTTTATGTATCGTTCATTTTTTAAATCATTGATAGATAAGTCTGTGGCTTTGGTTGGGTTGTTGCTCAGTCTTCCCGTTACGGTGTCAGTTGCTGCGTTATTGTGTTTTTATAATGATGGTAAGCCATTTTTTTTTCAGCTACGGCCGGGGTTAAATGGCTGTATTTTTAAAATCATTAAGTTCAAGACCATGAACGATAGACGAAATGCCAATGGCGAACTGCTGCCCGATGCCGACCGCTTGACTGCCGTTGGTCGGTTTGTGCGTAAGACTTCGATTGACGAACTGCCGCAGTTGCTGAACGTACTAAAAGGTGATATGTCGTTGGTAGGCCCTCGCCCGCTATTGGTCGAATATCTGCCACGCTATAGCCCAACTCAAAACCGCCGCCATGACGTTCGGCCTGGTATTACGGGCTGGGCGCAAGTAAGTGGCCGTAATGCCATTGGCTGGCAACAAAAATTTGAATTAGATGTCTGGTATGTGGACAATCTGTCGATTGGGTTAGATATTAAGATTCTGTGGCTCACCGTCCAGAAAGTTTTTAAATCAGAGGGCATCAACTCAGGTACGACCGCTACGATGGAAAAATTTATGGGTAATTAAACACTAAACATTATGCTTTTATACGGTGCCAGTGGCCATGCCAAAGTAGTTATCAGTTGCTTACGAATGAATGGTATGGAGGTATTGGCTATTTTTGACGACGATATTTCTAAAAAAGAACTGTGGGGTATTCCTGTTGTTGGAAGTTACAATGCCGACTTTGAGCCTAACCAACCGCTTATTATTTCGATTGGTTTCAACGACATCAGACAAAAAATAGCCAGTATCGTCCAGCACGATATTGCTCAAATTATTCATTCGTCTGCCGAAATAGACGACAGCGTGCGGATTGGTAAGGGTTCGGTTATTTTTCAGAGTGCCACCATTCAAGCCGATGCCGTTATTGGCCAACATTGTATCATAAATACCTCAGCATCGGTAGATCACGATTGCCAAATTGCTGACTTCGTTCATATTGCACCCAATGCCACACTCTGCGGTAATGTACGTGTAGGTATGGGTACGCTCATAGGCGCAGGGAGCATCGTAGCCCCCAACTTAACCATCGGCCAGGGCTGTCTGATAGCCGCTGGCTCGGTCATTACTCGCAGTATTCCAGATTTTGCAGTTGTACGGGGCAACCCTGGGCGGGTGATTAAGATTATGTAGTGAAAGCGAGCAATTTTAATGTTTTTGACTCAATGCCGCTATTTTTTCGATTCCTATTTTTTCTATAAATTTTTTGGCAGCATCGTGCTTCGCATTCAATGCCTCCTCTAAGGTTTTGTAGATTTTCACTTCTTTCTTTTTCATATTTTACTTTTATTTATTCTCAACAATAAAACCGTCGTAATTTCTACCTGTGGCAAAACATTCAATATTTTCTTTTATAAAACCCCAAAGCAAATATTTGTGTTCTATTTGCGATAAATATTTTGCAATTGCTATCTGATAAAGCCTTGTTCTGGACTTCGTGCTTCCCTGAATCAAAATTTTTGCGGTAGTATTTTTACTAAAAAAATAGTCAATAGCCTGAAGAACAGTAGCTAAAACTTGTGGCATGTCTTTATTATTGCTGATTGATAAATCACTTACAGAACCATCAGGAAGAATATCTACCAATGCGAGATTGTAGAGGTAGGTATTAGAATCAATTAGTCGAAATTCTATCAACTTTCTAATTGTTTTTTGATTGCTCACGCTATCAAATGTGAAAGAAAACTTATCTTCTATCTGATTAAAAGGATAACTCGGTTCATTCATAATTTCTCACACTTCTCATGCCAATACTTTACTTCCAATTTGGCTTTTTATTTTTCAATTTTTAGCTTCTCATTTTTACAACAACGTTTTTTCTAATTTGAGTTGTATCTCTAACACCGAAGCCATCACTTTTGGTGATGGCTTCGGTAATGCTAAGGTTTTTTACAATTACTTCTTCTCTGGCAGAAGCAGCACTTTTATAAAATTGGCATCGTTCAAGTATTTATTGGCCGTAGCTTTGGTACTCTCAACGGTGATTTTGTCTAATTGTGCGTTCCAGTTCAGCATCGCTTTTGGGTCTTCGCCTTTGGTGTAGGCATCGATGAGTTGCTCGTGCCAGTGGCCGTTTTCTTTCATTTTTACCTCCATTGCACGGCGAGTTTCGGCTTTTACTTTATCAATGTCTGTTTGAGTTGCACCGTTCTTTTTGATGTTGTCAATTATGGCCAACGTTTTTGTTGTCAATTCCTCAACCCGCTCTGGACCAGTACCAAACCCGATTCTGAATGTATAGCGTTGAGCTGGCATTTTGCTATAACTGGCCTGTGTACCAATACCATAAACTCCGCTTTCTTTTTCACGTATTTCTTCAATGAGCTTGATGTTGAGTATTTCTTCGAGTGCATCGAGCTGTGTGTTGTTGTCGTTGTTGTACTCGTAGTCGCCACTATAAATCAGCGAAGCGCGGCTTTTGGGTTCTATTCCCTTATAAACAGTCTTACTGATTCGGCCTGCTGGTATTCTGATACCCAAGTCTTTGTAGATTTCTTTTTTGCGTTGAGTAGGCAGTGAGGCCAAATATTTTTCGAGTAGCGGCTTTACTTCGTCCATTTTTACGGCACCTGTCAAGAAAAACGTAAAGTCTGAGGCATCGGCGAAACGTTCTTTAAAAATATCATAAGCACGGTCGGTGTTAGTCATATCCAACCGCTCAACACTAATAGGCTGGCGGCGGAAATTGTTGGCCCCAAGCGTGGTAGAGAGCGTATCTGAAAACACCATTTCTGGGTTTGGCGATGCCTTCATGTTTTGTACTGCCGACCGCTGATTGGCCATAAAGCCTTTTACGATGTCTTTGTCGTTGCGTGGTTTTGTAAAATAAGCATGAATCAACTGCAAGGCTGTTTCTAAGTCTTTGGGGCTGGACGAGCCATAAAACCCTTCTTCGATTTCGCTCACATACGGGCTAATTTCTACCGTTTTGCCTGTTAGGGCTTTGGTCAGAGCCGTTTTGTCAAATGCGCCAATACCACTTTGATCCACCACTGCGTCCGACATTCCTGCGTTCATGTAGTCTTTGTCGTCATAGAGCGATGTACCGCCCTGGCTGCGTGCCGAAATCAATATTTCGTCGTTCTTAAAATCGGTCGGTTTCACAATTACCTTTATGCCATTGCTCAAAGTAAGTTCTGATACGCCAATTTCGGCTACTTGTTTCCGAAAACTAATACGACCAGCGGGCGGCAAACTATCTATAAACGGTTTGTCTATTACTTTGTCCACATAAGCAGTTACGTCTTTGCCACCATTGGCCAACCATTCTTTTACTTTAGCTTCGGTCGGTAGTTTGTCCTTGTCTTTGTCAGATGCCATGACGATAACGGCACGGTTTTCGGTAGTCAAAAACTTATCAACCAAAGCATTAACTTCTTCTACTTTTATACCGTCCAAGTTTTTCTTTACAAAATCAAAATAAAAATCTATACCCATCGATGACGATTCTGTCAAAAAGTGATTGGTATATTCGTTTACAAACTCAACCGAGGCCGTTTTGTCTTTTTCTTTAAATCGTTTTTCGATTTCAGTCATGTAGCTTTTCTTTGACCGACCGAGTTCTGTACCCGTAAAACCAAACTTTTTGACTCTTATCGTTTCGTTCAAAATGGCATTTAGGCCCAGTTCCAAGTTGCCATCTTTGGCTACGGCTACCGAAAAATAACTATCATAGTTACCAATAAAACCACCATAACCACCACCTGCATACAAAAACGGCGGATTGGCCGATTGCTGCAACTCTTGCACACGAGCTTGTAGCATGGCATTGAACAAATTGCGTTTGATTGTCTCACGGGCATCGTTGAGTACTATTTCTTTGGCTTTGGGTAGTTTGGTCAATATTTGTGCTACCATGTAAGGCTGCTCGGGGTCGGTCAAGATGGCAACTTTGGTGTCTGAATGTGGCAAAATCGGAAACTGTGGGCGTGGCACAGGCTTAATGGCTTTGGGAATGGCACCAAAACGGGTTTTGATAGTTTTTTCTACTGCATCAATGTCAAAATCACCAACGGCAATAATCGCCTGCAAATCAGGACGATACCACCGCTTGTAGAAAGCCCTGATGGTTTCGTGTTTGAAGGTTTTGAGAATTTCTTCTGTACCAATTACATTGCGCTTTGCATACTTTGAGCCGTTCAAAATAATAGGAAAAAACTTATCTTGCATACGTTTGCCTGCACCTCGGCCACCTCGTAGTTCTTCCAAAATCACTTTGCGCTCTTTGTCAATTTCGCTTCCCTCCATTGTTACGTTGTGCGCCCAGTCTTCGAGTACCACAAAAGCCTTGTTGAATATCTCTATTGAGTCGGTTGGTACTGGCAACTGATAAACCGTTTGGTCTTGGTTAGTGTAAGCGTTGAGATTGTCGCCAAACTTGATACCCGCTTTTTGTAAATAACTCACCAGCTCATTTTTTGGAAAATTCTTTGTACCATTAAAACACATGTGTTCGGTAAAGTGTGCGAGGCCGTTTTCGTTGTCGTTTTCCAAAATTGCACCAACTTTATTGACCAAATACAACTCAGCTCGTTTTTTGGGTTCGGTGTTTTTACGAATGTAATAAGTCATGCCATTGGGCAGTTTTCCTGTTCTGACCGACGGGTCGAAGGGAATGGGTTTTTTGAGATCGTCGCTCTGGGCAAAAGTAGCCGAACTGATGGCCAAAAGCAGCAATAATCGAATTGTTTTCATAGTAAATCTGATTGGGTTTTATTGAATTTTAAAAACTGATGGTAATATCATAATTTTCGGTAAACTAAACAAATATTTAAGTCTATTTAACGAATATTTTATGATAGCGAAGAAGGCTTCACTATTGCAAACTTCAATGTTGTGAGTGTGTCTTCACACTTCTCTTTGAATATCTACGCTTACTTCTCCTTTTAGAATATCAATACAAAATTTATGTTCTCTCAAAAAATTTAGTCCAACAACTCCATCATAATCTGATATAATTCCGTGTGCTAAAAAGTCATAAACTTGAACTTCAAAATTTGTCTTACAAATTCCCAGACATTCTAATTGTTCCAAATCATAACGCTCAACGACAATGATTCCGTTAGCGGTTTCAATTTCAAACTCTCCTTTACTATTTTTAAGTTCATAGCCTGAGAAATACAACACATTACTATCAATAGTAGTGTGAGTTGCAGCAGTATCAAGTGCAAGTCTAAATTTATATTTTCCTTGAATTGAAGCATTTACAATAATAACATTTTCATCTGTTGGAAGGTCAAAGGCAAAAACTCTCATAGTCTTCTCAATATTCCAATCTTACGATGTTGTTTCAAGTCGCCTGCAAAAGCAATTGTTACAGTTGAAAAATCTGCTGTTTTATCTCTACCAATGTAGCATACTTCTTTTTTATCTTTGCTATGATAAAGCACAACTCCACCCAAAACTGATGTGTTTTTCATTTCAGGATTACCCAAAAGTACCCATTCGTCTGGATACAGGTTTTTGAGTTCGTCAAAACCAATATATGTATTGTCCATTATTGATAAATATTTAGATAGCAAATTTAGTCAAAAAGTTATTGTATTGTAATTCTTCTCAAAGTTTAAATATTTTGAGCCATATATCTTACCGAAGGCTTCGGTTTGCTTCAATCATAGTTTAGTAAAAGCCTTTCGCCAAACAATCTTTACATGATTCCAAACAGTTGGCAGCAGCCCAAAATGTTTGCGAAGTACTATAAATCGGTCGATAAGCGACTGGCGATGTTTTTGTATAGAAAGGCCGCCTGTGAGGTATTTGCAAAGTACAAAATCAAGGTAAAGCGTTTTGGTTGAGGCTTTCAAGCACTCAATTTCCCAGTCAATATCTGCGCTGAGATTACTGATGTTGTATTTTGGGGCAATAGTTCGGCGCACGATAAAAGCTTGATGGCAGACTTTCATGCCCAATGCCATATCTTGCCATTTGAGATTTTGGGGTAAACTGTGCGGAGTTACTTGACTTCGGAGACCCACCACCGAGCCGTTGTCGTTTACAAACAGTGCATCGCTATAATAAACGTCGGCATTGCTACCAAAACGCTCAAAAAGCTTGTTCAACACCTGCTCATCGTGTATCTCATCGCCAGCGTTCAAAAACCAAACGTACTTACCTGTGGCTATAGCCAGCCCTTTGTTCATGGCATCATATAGGCCGCCGTCAGGTTCAGAAATTGAATGTGTTATGTCTTTTCGGTATTTTTCGATAATGCCTGTCGTTCCATCTTTTGAGCCTCCGTCAATTACCAAATATTCGATAGGATAATTTTTTAAAGCCTCACCGAAGCCTTCGGTTAATTCATACAAATTTTGTTTGGCTTTGAGAATACTCAAAATGGTACGCTCCAAAAACTGCTCGGCGTTGTAGGTAATGGTGATAATAGTTAAGTCGCCTGTTATCCGAAGGGGGAGAATATTATTTGTGATTTTCATGATATTAGACTTTCATAAAGTGCTACATATCGCTTCGCTACTACCGATTCTGAGTAGTTATTGACTACCTTTTGACGAGCATTATCACAAAGTTTCTGATAATCAGTGTTTTGTAAAATCCAATTGATGCCCTCTGCCAAACTATCAGCCGATTTGTAAGTAGCCAGATAGCCATTTTGTTGGTGGTCAATCATTTCGGGAATACCACCTACCTCAAAACCCACAACGGGCGTGCCGCAAGCCAACGACTCCATGATGGTATTGGGCAGGTTTTCTTCCAGCGATGGAATGACAAACATCGAAGCGGCCGCATAAGCCAATACAATTTTTTCGGGGCTGTCCAAATAGCCCAACGTGTTGATTTTGAATGGTAAATTTTCGGATTCTAAACCTGCCGATTGCCCAAAAATAAGTAATTCGGTGTTTTTAAGATTTTGTTTTTCTAAAATAGCCAACGATTCTTTAAAATATGAAAACCCTTTACCAACCGCCGACACCCGCATAGCCGCAAAAAGCACATAGTTTTTAGACGGGTCAAGCCCCAACTGTGTGCGGGCTTCTGACTTAGGTATAGGACTAAACAACTCAATGTCAATCGGATTAGGTATTGTTTCGACTCTTAGGTTTTTGAACAAACTACTTTGCTTTGCCCGCTGCCCGAGCCAGTCGCTACACGTTACTATCGTCAGATTTGCGCCTTCAAACGCCTCTTTTTTATGCCGCCATACTTGGTTAGACAAGTCGCTATCAGATGGGTTTTTTAGAAATTGAACGCAATTACCACAGCTTATCTGGTAGTTTTGGCAAGTACCGCTGTGGTGGCAGCCGCCCGTAAACGCCCACATATCGTGCAACGTCCAGACTATGGGCTTATTGGTGTCAAATAATTGTTTGAGAGAATTGACCGACAAAAATCCAAAATTGACCCAATGTAAATGCACAATATCTGAATTTACAATGATTTGATTATTAGCTATTTTTCTACCAAAACGGCCTACATTAAACTGAAATCGAATGGCTTTGGAACGCTCAAAAGGCCAAAACCAAAGCCGCTCTAACACAAAACGTACAAAAGATGTTTTGCGCTCAAACCAGTTACCGTCTAACGCTATGATTTCGTTTTGAGTTGATTTTTTGGTTTGTACCACCATTTGAGGCTTTACGTCGCTATTGGCTTGCAAGGTTTTGAGTAGTCGCTTGCACGCAATTGCGGCTCCGCCCGTAAAGTCGTCGGTATTGAGTAGGGTTATGATTGGTTTTTGGGGCATCATAATATTTAGTAATGCCCTTTACAGGTGGCTATAATAATTTCATTGTCAGTAACTTTATAAACGACTCTGTCTTCGTGTGTTAAACGGCGAGACCAATAGCCTTTATAATTATGTTTTAGTAACTCGGGCTTTCCTTTACCTTCAAAGGGTGTTCTTGCCGTTTCGGTAAGTAATTCTACTAATTTTTTCCATATTTTAGGCTCACTAACTTGCCAATCAGTAAATTCTTTCCAGGCCGATGGCTCAAAACGAATACTTCTCATTGGATTGCCTCAGCTTGATTAACGATAGAGTTCCAGTCGGGAGTTACTAAGTTTTGACCAAGTTCGATATTCTCCATTCGGCGATGTAATTCTTCATCTGAACTTTCTTCAGTTACTGTTACGATTTTAAACCTCAACGCTTTAGCCAGTTCTTTGATTACATTCAGGTGTTTTTGGCTTACATTTTCTAATACAATATTCATATTTTATCAAATTTAAGTTTTCATTTCACAGCAGAAACCACAATATAGGGCGAAAAAGTACGTGTTTCGATTGGAACAATTTTAAAAAATATTTTAATGGGCAACCAGAGCGTTTTTTTTAAGAGTCGTACCCAAAGCGGTTTTTTGGATTCGTTTTCGAGCCAGAGCATAAATCGGCCATCATATCGAACGTCTATTTGTTTGAGGTTTAAATTTTTACAAATGACTTTCAAAAAATCAATATCCATACAAGCGATGTGATGTTTGGCGTAATTTTCAGGGTCAAAAGTCCGCTGAAACCAACCATTGAGTCCTCTAAAATTGGGCAAAGTAATAAACAAAGTGCCGTTGGCTTTGAGCAAATCTAAATGTCGTTTGATGATGTCGGTAGTGTCTTCAAAATGCTCTATCAAGCCATTGGACGTAACCAAGTCAAATTGTTTTTGTGGCTGATAGTCAAACAAATCAGTTTCGATGACATTCACAGAGCCTGCGGCCAAGCCATTTGTTCGTTCTAAGTCGTTCAAAATAGATGTATGTACCACAAAATCGAGTAATGTCGTATCGAGATTCAAGTGTTTTTTGAGCCAAACACAATAATAACCTGGGAAGCCGCCAATTTCGAGCAAGTCAGCGACTTTTTTATCTTGGACTATCGTTTTTATTTGACCAATAAACGGATAATTGTCTGGTACTGTAAACACCAGCCCAGATTTAGATTCCCAATAATTCAGCCAAAAAGCACGGTCGGTTAGGTTCATTGTTTTATCGTGGCGAGAGCCATTTTTCGGGGTTTAGTTTGTCATAATCTTTCCAGACTTGAAAATTTATTTCAGACGTTCCATCGGCATCTGTCGCCACGACTCCAATCACGTCTCGGGCTTTGATTCGTTGGCCTATTCTGACAGATACATTTTTGAGTTTGGTATAGACAGTGTAATAATTACCGTGTTGAATATAAACTACATTTTTGGCCATCGCCTCAAACTGGACCGCTTTTACTATGCCATCATAAACAGAATGAACAGTCTCCCCTGTTTTTGTCTGAATGTCCACGCCGTCGTTAGGTTGTGGCAGGCCGAGTTCGGCATTGATTTTTGTGCCAAAATGACTTGACACAAAACCCGAGCGCACAGGCCATAACATTCGGCCCTTAGATGCCGAAAACGACGATGCAATGGCAACTTCGGCTTCGTTCATACCATCTGAGTTGGGTACGGTTTCGGGTTTTGGCTCTATTTTGGCTACAACAGGCTCGTCTTTCTTTTCTTCGGCTCGCTCGGCTTCGGTCTTTTTGGCATCTTCACGCTCACGAGCCAGCCGCTCTCGCTCTACTCGCTGCCTGATGGCTTTGTCTCTGGCTTCACGGGCTCTTCGTTCTTGTATTTCTCGCCTGATGATATTGGTCAATGTCGATTCTATCCGTTGGTTTTCTTTTCTGATCTCAGCCATTTCTATTTTCAATTCTTTCTCTCGCTGGCTTAGTTCAGTAACAACCTGATTTTTTTTGGTTTTGAGTACCTCTAAGTTTTTGGTTTCGTCTATTTTTGAGGTCAAGGCTTTTTGTTGGTCGGTTTTTTTGCCTGTAATTCTGTACGTTTTGTCGGCCATCAATTGTTGCACTTTCTTCATTTGGGCTACTTGCTTTTGGCGTTCGTCACTATATTGTCGCAGGTATTTGTAACGCACCCAAAACTGGTTGAATGTTGCTGCCGAAAACAAAAAACTGATTGAATTGAGGGTATTATTGCGTTTGGACGATGTGTAAATCATGGAGGCATACTCGGCTTTGAGCTTGACCAAATCGCTGTCCAACTCACCTTTGGCCTGCTCCAATTCCGTCAGTTCTTGGTTCATTAGCTGAATATCATCGCTGATGAGGTCAATTTTTTTGCTCTGGGTTTCTATCTCACGATTGACGGCTTTTAGTTGGCCTAAGCTGGCTCGTTTTTGGGCAGTAGTTTGGGTCAGAATACCACGTACTTCGGTTATTTTTTCTAAATTTTCTCGTTTTTCACGCTCGAGTTGCTCTCTTGACTTTTGGGCAAATACAAAACAACTTACCAATATTAAGGTCAAAGTTAAAGCCCAATTAAACAACTTATGATGTATGATATATGGTGTATGATATATATTTTTTCTATTCATTTACTTATTTCTTAATATAACTTTTGGGAATACTAAACGGAAAAGCGAGCGGCTGGTCGATTAGTTCTATTTTCTGATGTTTGATCCTAAAAACGGTCTGATAAAACTGTTTATCTTGCTGCGACTGATAGTCTAATTGCACCAAGCCTGTGTATGGAAACAAATAATTGTTCAAAGCCGTAAAGTCTTCGTAGTCCAATCTGAGTGAGTTTTTGGTGGGTTGTTCGGTAACTAACAATTTCTTGAGTCTTCGATTTTGTTCACCAATATAGTTTTCAACTTTGATTTTTCCCTCTTCTTGACGTAACATAAAAAAATCTTTCTCTTTTTTAAATCGTTGGTTAGTAGATTTTGGAACAGGCATATTGCCAATCAGAATAGACTGAATAAGCCCAAACGATAGATTGAAGTTAAATTGGCGGCTCAATGTTAGAAAATCATAGGTGTGGTATTCGCTGTGAATTTTGTCCATGATAAATATCGAATCGGGCCGAATCAGGACACGAGCCGCCTCAATGCCCACCTTAGAAACTGTAAACCAGATAACTTTGTCTTTTTGCATACGAATATCTACCCGAGCATCGTCAATGTCTTGGTCTTTGCTCTTAAATGAAAATTTCGACCGTGCTTTGAGATATACAAAATCGACATCAATCGCCGATACCTTTGGGTCGTCTGTTTCGGTGAGTTGTGGTTTGATTATAGCCACTGAATCAGGGGCTTTGGGTATCACAACAGCTTGAATAAAAGCCGATGAGTCTGTGGCAATAACATTTTTGGATTTACGATTAGGCCGATGGCAGGCAGAGAGTGTCAGAGCCAAAGCGCAGCTCAGTAGCCCATATCTCAACAGATGCGAGATTTTAGATGTGAGATGTGGGTATTTATAATTCTTCATTCTTCACTCAATAATTACTCCAGTTTCAATTTTTTTATCTAATTCAACATTGTTTTTACCCATATTTTTAGCTTTTTTCCATTGTTCGAGGGCTTTGGCTTTTTCGCCCAATCTAAACAACACATCGCCATAATGCTCAACGATAGTACTGCTTACTGGTTTGTTGGTACTAACGGCTTTTTCTAAATATTGGTGTGCTTGGCCGTAGTTTTTCATTACATACAAAACCCATGCGTAAGTGTCTAAGAATGTTGCATTATCGGGGTTTCGCTCAACGACTTTTGCCCCCAGTTCTCTGGCTCGTTCCAATTTTTGTTTTCGTAACGACAAAAAATAACTGTAATTGTTCATCACATGGTCGTTATCGGGGTTTCCTTTGAGGGCATTTTCATACGCCTCGTCAGACTTTTCGTATTCGGCTGTGCCATTGTAGGCATCGCCCAACTGTGAATATACGGCGTTGGTCAGTTCAGGATTTTTAGACGACCACCGCAACGATTCTTCCAAGGCTTCGCTGGCTTTACCGTAGTTGCGTTTCATCAAATATCCGGTACCGTTGGAGTACCAAAAAAGCCCATTATTCGGAAACAGTTCCAATGCTTGTTCTGAATGAGTAATTAGGCTATCGTTTTGATTTAACTCAGTGTCTAACTGTAAGATAGCCCCCCAAACCTGCAACACTGACTTATCTATTTTTGTAGCTTTTACATATTCATTTCTGGCTTCGGTTCTTTGTCCGTTTTGCATCAACAAATCGGCATAAACGGTATAACCACGAACATCCTTGGGGTGTGCTTTCTTGATTTCTTGCGCTCTGTTAAGTACTTCTTTTTGAGCTTCGGGATCTTTGGCCGACCGCATCATTATACTCAGAGCCTGCATCTTTACTTCTATATCAGCATTCGGATTGTTGAACATCACTCCCATTTGCTGGTCTGCGGCTTTTGAATCACCATTTTTTTTGTAAATATCTGCCAACATCAACTGAGCGTCGGCATCGTCGGCATTGACTGCCAAAGCCCGCTCTAATTGCGTGGTGGCTTCGGTGGTTTTGCCTGTCATCAAATAAAGCTGTGCCAATTCAACGATGTACTGCGACTCGGTCGGGTCGCTACCAATCAGCTTTTCGGCTTCGGCAATGGCTTTGTCTATCTTATTGATTCTGATATAAATACGTTGTTTTTGATGGGTAATACTTTCGTTAATACCCGAAGTTTTTTCGATATTATTGTAGGCTCTGATGGCTTCTTCGTATTTTTCGTTGAGCAAATAAACAGAGGCCAACTCAAATCCATACTCGGCATTGTCGGGGCTACGGTCTATTATTTGTTTATATAAATCGGCTGCTTTGTCGTATTTGCGTTGCTGAACATAAACTTCGGCCAACTGTACTAAATAATATTTGTTTTGAGGGGCGGTTTCGTAGGCTTTTTGGGCAAAGATGGCGGCTTCATCTGGTTTTTCTTGTTTAATCAACACCTTTGCCAGTTCATAATTGAGAGCCGCCAAGGTGGGCGAAAGTACCAAGGCTTTCCTGAACAGGCTATCTGCACGGCTATAATCTTCCATCGTTGCGAAGCGCATACCATCTGTCAGTAGCGACTCCAGCACAAACCGTTGTGTTTTTTGGGCATCGGTCTCGGGTATAACTTCTGCTGGTTTTTGGGCAAACGACAGAAAATTATAGAACACTATAAAAAGTAAGATGGGCAGTTTGGTATTCACGTTATGAATCAGTTTTTGCAAATTTAACGAAAAACCTTTTAAAAGATTTTGATTGGCCAAAATTAGCAAAAATCGTTCATTCTACATCAATCTCCAACCAAACGGGGCAATGGTCAGAATGTATAGCATCGGGAAGTTGGCCACAAGCTACAATTTTGTCTTTTAGGGTTTCGCTCACAGACTGATAATCGATGCGCCAGCCTTTGTTATTGGCTCTTGCACTTGCTCGGTAGCTCCACCAACTGTATTGTGTTGTGTCTGGGTTTTTGAATCTGAACGCATCGACAAAACCACTCTCAAACCACCGACTGAGCCAGTCTCGTTCTTCGGGCAAAAAACCTGTTGTGTTTTTGTTTTGAGCAGGGTTGTGAATATCAATTTCTTGATGGGCAATGTTATAGTCGCCAACCAAAATGATATTGGGATTGGTTTGTTTTAATTTTTGAATATAGTCAAAGACATCGTTCAAAAATTGCATCTTTATACCCTGCCGTTCGTCTCCGCTTGTACCAGACGGAAAGTAAACATTGAGTAATGTAAAGCCCTCAAAATCAGCACGAAGCACTCGGCCTTCGAGGTCGTATTGCTTGATTCCACAACCCAAAACTACTTGCATGGCTTTGATTCGTGAGAAAATGGCCACGCCACTATACCCTTTTTTTTGAGCCGCAAACCAGCCGATTAGTTCATAGCCCAATGCCTGAAATTCTAATAAATTGACTTGGTCGGGGGTGGCTTTTACTTCCTGAAAACAAAGAATGTCAAACGGTTTGTCGGTCAGCCAGTCCATCAAGCCGTTTTTCATGGCGGCTCTCAGGCCGTTTACGTTGTAGGAGAGGATTTGCATTTTAGTTCGCCACTTTCATTTTATTTTCCCTAAACAACAACAAAAACACCACCAGCACCGCCGCCGCTATGCCTGCTGGTACTGTCCAGACGTTGAGCCAGTTGGTTATTTTTTCGGTGTTGGTGTGAGTTGCCACCACTTTGCCACTTAGCCAAGAGCCTATGCCCATGCCTATTCCGTAAGTGGCAAGTGTAATAAGTCCTTGCGCCTGTGCTTTTATTTTTTCGCCCGCTTTTGAGTCGGTGTATATTTGGCCTGTTACAAAAAAGAAATCAAAACAAACACCGTGTAGCAAAATGGCCGCAAACAAAATCCACTCGGTTGAGGCTGTGCCATAACCAAAACACAAAAACCGTATAATCCAAGCCACAAGGCCAACGGCCAACATTTTTTTGACACCTAACTTGCTGAAAGCCAGCGGAATCAATAGCATAAATACTACTTCGGACACTTGCCCCAATGACATTTTGTTTTCGACAAAATCCATGCCCGATGCCCGCAATGACGGATTGGCAAAGGCATAATAAAACGACAGCGGAATACAGATAGCGATAGAAGACAAGAAAAACACCACAAACGAGCGATCTCTGAACACCACAAAGGCATCTGCACCAATTATCTGACCAATATTAACTGGCCCCGTGGCTCGTGGTGGTGTATTGGGTAAAGTGAAAGCCAGTAGCCCCAAAACCAACGAGGTAAACATCGAGATTTGAAAAATCGTTACTTGATCGCCTACTTTCATAAAGCCTACAATGTTTGTAACAGCTACCCAAGCCACAGTTCCCATGACCCGAATCGATGGAAAATCTTTTTCTGGATTGGTCATTTGGCGCATGGCAATAGAACTTGTGAGCGCAATACAAGGTGCAAAACAAAGGCAATAGGCCAAAATAACCCAGAAAAAGCTATCGGCATTGGTAACTTGGCTCAGAGCGTACAACAACACCGCCCCGATTAGATTGAGTACGCCTAATACTTTTTGTGCTGCAAAATAGCGGTCGGCCACGGCCCCAATGAAGGGCGAAATGACCATGGCAATCGAAAAAGCAAGGTAAGCACTACCAATTTGATCGCCAGTGGCGTTGAGTTGCTTACCCAAGTAAACACTCATTTGGCCGTACCATGCCCCCCACACAAAAAACTGGAGGAACATCATCAGCATCAGTTGGATTTTTACGTTTAGTTTCATTGTTTGGATTGTTTAGGTTTATTGTGATTTATCGAAGCCTTCGAACTGGGCGTTCCCCTCTAAGCGAAGGCTTCGATTTTAAGTTTAGTCATTTATTATCTAACAGTTACGACCGTTACTCCTGCCCCGCCTCGGTCAGCGTGTTCGTCTTTCATGGCTCCAATTTGCGGAAACTGTCTGAGAAAATTACGAACTAATTGCCTTAAAATACCATCACCTTTGCCATGTACGACCCGTAATTCTTTAAAATCCAGAACCAGTGCGTTGTTTATAAATTCGTCCAATAACCCAATGGCTTCTTCGCCTCGCTTACCTCTGATGTCAAGATTGAAGTTAAAATTCATCATTTTTTCGTTCATATCTATTCCGCCAAACTTGGGTGCATAAGTTTTTTTGTCGCTTGTTGCATTCTTGAATGTCTTGCGAGACACCCGCTCCAAACGGCTAATTTTAATGGTAGATTTCAACGAACCAATACTGATTTCGGCATCTTTGCCTCGCATTTGCAGCACTTCACCAATAGCTGTCTGGCCTTTGATTTGTACAAAACAACCCGCCACTATTTCGCCACCAATAAATGTATATTCGTCTTCGATTTCTGGCTCTGGGGCAGCTACGGCTTCTATTTTGAGTTCTTTTTCTTCAAATTTTTCTAATTCTTGGCGTAGTTGCTTGGTTGGTTCTTTCTCTGCCTTTTTTTCTTTTATTTCTCTAATTGTATTTTCAATCTTCTGATTTGCATCGGTCAGTAGTTGTTTGGCTTTGAGTTTGGCATCGTTCAGTATTTTCTTTTGGTTATTGTCGAGGTTAGTTTTGAGTGCCGTGTTTTCGACAATCTGTTGGGCGAGTTTGCGCTCTTTGATACCCAGTTCCATGTTTTTCTCTGAAAATACTTTTTTCTCAATGTCCAATTCTTTCAATAATTTTTCAAAATTGACCTGTTGCGTACCCAGCTTACTTTGCGCTCGCTCCACTACGGCCTTGGGCAAACCGATTTTGCCAGCAATCTCAAAAGCAAAAGAGCTGCCTGGTTTACCGATTTCGAGTTCATAAAGAGGCTCTAAATGTTCGCCATCGTAGCGCATTGCCCCATTGACAAGGCCAGCCGTTTTGTCGGCATACGTTTTGAGATTTGTATAATGGGTATTGATTACTCCAAAAGCTCCCGACTTGGCCAAATCTTCTAAAATAGCCTCAGCAATAGCCCCGCCCAAACTTGGCTCTGTACCTGTACCAAATTCGTCTATCAAAAATAGGGTTTTGCGGTGTGCCAAATTCAAAAAATACTTCATGTTCGTCAAATGGCTGCTGTACGTGCTAAGGTCGTTTTCGAGACTTTGCTCATCGCCAATGTCAATAAATAAATTCTGAAAAATACCCATCGTGGAGTCTTCTCGCATTGGTACAAGCAACCCACATTGATACATATACTGCACAAGGCCGATTGTTTTGAGAGATACCGACTTACCACCAGCATTTGGCCCCGATACTAACAAAATACGCTGCTCAATGTGCAAATTGACGGTAAGCGGAACTACTTTACGATTTTGTTTTTGAAACGACAAATACAACAATGGGTGCTGGGCTTGTTGCCAGTTGAGTATTGGTTTATTTTCAAAAAATGGATTACAAGCCCTAATCAATGACGCAAATTTGGCTTTGGCTCTGATAAAATCTATCATTCCCAAAAACTGATAGGCACGCTGTAAATCAGTAAGATATGGCCTGATTTTATTGGCTAATCCTATCAATATACGATTGATTTCTCGCCGTTCAGCATACTCCAATTCACGAATTTCGTTGTTAGAGTCCAGCACTTCGGCGGGTTCGATGTAGAGCGTTTGGCCAGTAGCCGACTCGTCATGTACAAAGCCCTTGAGTTTGCGTTTGTGTTCGGCAATAATCGGAATCACCATGCGACCGCCTCTAACGGTGAGCGAAACGTCGTCGCCAACCCAGCCGCTGTTTTTGGCATGGCGCAAGAGCGAATCTAATTTTTTGCGTACCGAGTTTGTTTCAGAAACCAATCGGCGGCGAATGTCCACCAGTTCGGGCGAGGCATTGTCTCTGATTTGTCCTTTGTCGTCAATTATTTTATCGATGGCCTCGCCAATGGCTTTATCGACTCGTACATTGCCTGCTAATTCTTTCAAAAATGGAAAACGAGCTATTTCGGCATCTTCAAAAAACTGTAATAGTCTGCGAATGGTACGGAGTGATATTTTTATTTCAAAAAACTCGTCTAAGCTCAAATACATACCCTCAATCCGAATTTTGTCTAATGCTGGCGTAACGTCGAGGTAGTTTTGGGCTGGAAACTCGGCTTCTTCTTCTATAACTGCTTTCATCTCGGCAGTCTGGCGAGTGAGTTTGTCAATGATGGCGAAGTTTTCTGAGAATCTAATTTTATGAACAAATGCCCGCCCCAACTCACTCAAACAACTTTCGTTGAGTAGTTCTCTGATTCGGTCAAATCCTAATTTTTGTTCTATTTCTTGTGGGTAAAGCATTGGGGTTTTTATTGGTTTTCGTCGGGCATAAAAGTCAGGCTACACCACTGGTTTTCGTCAAACATTTCGTTGGCAATGTCTTGGAGTTGTTGGCTGGTAACGGCATTGATTTCAGCAAAAATTTCTGGCAGCGAATCTACTCTGCCAGTGTCGAGTGTGCTTTTGGCCATCATGAGCATAAAGCCCATGTTACTTTCTTCGGACATAGCCAACTGGCCCATCAACTGGTTTTTGAGGTCATGTAATTGTCTGTCTGTCAGTGCTTTTTCTCGTACCAATCTTAGTTCTCTTGATACGAGCGATTTTGCTTTTTCAACATTTTTGGGTTCTGTTCCAAAAAATATCCCCAAAAAACCAGTGTCCAAATAAGGCGTATAATTGGCATCAATAGAATAAACCAATCCATTTTTTTCACGAAGACTCATATTAAATCGGGAGTTCATACCCGGGCCGCCCAATAGGTTTACGAGCATAAAAAACGGTAGCCGTCTGTCGTCTGCCAAATGATAGGCTGGTCGTCCTGTTGCAAACTGTGCTTGGGTGAGACCTCGTTTTTGTTGGATATTTTTTGGTAAATATATACTTGGGGCAGTTCGTAATCGTGCTGATTTTTTGTAAGGCAAGTCAGCAAAGTATTTTTCTACTTGCTTCACAACTTTACTAAATGGCTGCCTACTGACCGATGCAACGACAGTGCGCTCTGTGTCAAAATTTTCGGCAATAAAATTGTGTAAGTCTTTCTTAGTGAACGACTTAACGCTATCGATATTGCCCAAAATATTACGCCCTAATTGATGATTCTGAAAAACAACCTCGTCAAAATCGTCCTGTATTGCATCTTCGGGTGAGTCGTAGTACATCGACATTTCTTCTAATATTACCCCACGCTCACGCTCAATCTGATTGTCTGGAAAAATAGAATGAAATGTAATATCAGCCAGTAGCTCTATGGCACGGTCGCTGTGGCTTTCGAGAAGCGAAGCATGAAAACATATTTTTTCTTTTGTTGTGTAGGCGTTTAGTTCGCCCCCTACGTTTTCGAGGCGATTGATGATGTGATGCGACTTTCGTTTTTCAGTTCCTTTAAAAGCCAAATGCTCCCAAAAGTGCGCCAACCCTTGCTGGTGTTCTTGCTCGTCTCGGCTACCAATATCGAGCATAATACCCCAGTGAGCAATTTGTGTGTGTGTTACTTGTTTGTGCAAAACCCTGATGCCATTGGCCAAGGTATGTATGTGGTAGTCTTCCATTCGGGAGCAATTCTTTTTTTTTGATATAACCTACAAAGATAACCGTTTCGGTCTAAAACAGGGTAATAACCAATAAATTAACTATTGGTATGGCGTAATGTTATAGTTTTGAAGAAAATAAAATGAAGTTTGGTGGCAAGGTTATGTGTTGGTGTTATCTTTGAACAAACTACAAAGTATTTTATAGAGAAACAACTCTGTAACCCAATAACTACCTTCAATGAAACCAATCGAAATTTGCGTTTTTTCGCCCGAATCCTGTCTCAATGCCCAGAAAGCTGGAGCGCAGCGTGTAGAACTATGTGCTGGCTTGCATGAGGGCGGCACAACTCCCAGTGCAGGCTTGGTGGCTTGGGCTGTCGAAAACCTAACCATCGAAACCCACGTCATGATTCGACCTCGTGGTGGCGATTTTTGTTATGATGATTTAGAATATGAAATTATGTGCCGAGACATTGAAGTCGTCAAAAAAATCGGTGCTGCTGGTGTTGTACTGGGTATCTTGAACCCCAACGGAACGGTGGACGTAGCCCGCACAAAAGCATTGGTAAATCTTGCCAAACCGCTTCATACTACTTTTCATAGGGCTTTCGACAGAACCATCGAGCCTTTTGCTGCTTTGAAGCACGTCATCGAAACGGGGGCAATTAGACTATTGACTTCTGGCCATAAACCATCGGCTATTGAGGGCAAAACACTACTTGGGCAGTTGGTGGCCGCTGCTGCTGGCCAAATACAAATCATGGCAGGTGCAGGGGTATGTGCCGAAAATGCAGTAGAACTATTGGCCACGGGCGTTGATTCACTACACCTTACTGCCAAAGCCACCCGACAAAGCCTCATGCAATACCAAAACCCAGAATTGAAGATGGCCTCGGCCATTAACGCCAGCGATTTTGAGATTGTGTATAGTGACATTGAAAAAATTAGGGCAGTTGGTTCGATGTTACTTTACTAAAATCATATTTGATTCAAACTATGAGCTGAATTAAGTAGTTATGTTACTGATATTTAACACAAAAAATATGTAACGCTACCAAAAATCGTTAATTTTACGGCTATCATTACAGTTTAGTCCAATTGTGGTGCAGGTAGTATTTTATTAAATAAATATCGTTTCAAATCTACAAACTCAACCTTGCCGTATGTAATGTCGTATTGCAAGAAAACAAACCTTTAACTTTTATGACAACACAGGAAAAAATCAATCGCAACGAATTTTTAAAAAAAATAGGCTTCTCTGGCGCTGCCCTCTTTACACTCTATACGCTTGATAGCTGCCAAAATGAAAGTAATACCGTAAACCCCACTGCTGGGGTTACACTAAATCTAAACGATGCCGTAAATGCTGGCCTCAAAACCAGTGGTGGGTTTGTGGTTACAAATGGTATAGTCGTAGCCAATTCAAACGGTAGCTATATAGCTGCTACCGTTACTTGCAGCCACGAAGGCAACAATGCCATTACTTTCAGAAACAACGAGTGGACTTGCTCTGTGCATGGTGCAAGATTCTCGACAGATGGAAAAGGACTAAATACCGTAGCCAGAAATGGGTTGAGGATTTATACTACAACCTTAAACGGCACAACGCTCACAGTAAACACCTAAGTTTTAAAAACACAATTTTATGAAAAAGCTACTAACCTGCATGTTATTTTGCTGGGCAACGTCCTCATGGGCGCAAGATGATTTATTTGGTGAATTGGACAAAGACACAAAGCCAGTTACCAACTACGCAACGGCCACTTTTAAATCTACAAGGGTCATCAATGGCCATTCGGTTGAGAATATGGCCGCCAAGCACATGGATTTCAGAATTTCACATAGATTTGGGGCTTTGAACTCTGGCTTTGGCGAGCTTTGGGGACTTGACCAAGCAAAAGCACGTATTGCATTTGAATATGGCATAACCGACAACTTTATGGTAGGTGTTGGCCGTAGTGGCTATCAAAAAACGTATGATTATTTTGCCAAATATAAACTACTTCGGCAGTCGTCTGGCGAACGAAATATGCCTCTGAGCGTTTCAGTTTTTGGAAGTGTGGCCACAATTACGATGCCAACTGGACCTGATTTTAGATTCAATGATAATCTACAAAGACAGTCATATTGTGGTCAGTTGCTGATAGCACGCAAGCTGAACGACAAAATCTCTGTTCAAATATCGCCAACAATACTACACCGAAACAAAGTCGAGCTAACCAACGACCCCAACACCTTGGTATCTGTTGGCTTGGGTGGGCGAGCCAAGATAAGCAAACGCACAACGCTCAATGTAGAATATTGGCTCAATCCTCAAAATAGAAATAGTATTTATACCAATTGCCTTTCGGTAGGTTTTGATATTGAGACAGGCGGCCACGTTTTTCAGCTTCATTTTACCAATTCAAGGAGCATGGTAGAGAGCCAGTTTATAGGCCAAACTACTGGCCAATGGAGCAAAGGTGATATTTTTTATGGCTTCAATCTTTCAAGAACTTTTAGTTTCGACGGTAAATCTAAAAAATAGCACGCATGAAAATCCTCATCACATCTTTCTTGTTGGTATTGGCTTTGTCGGCTCATGCACAACTATTTTTGACCCAAACAGGCGAAACCTCATTTTTTTCGGAGACACCTCTCGAAAACATTGCAGCCAAAAACACCAACACAGCGGCTATTATCAACACTGCCAAAGGCGAAATTGCTATCAAAATGGCCATGAATCAGTTTGTGTTTCCAAACAAATTGATGCAAGAACATTTTAATGAAAACTACATGGAGTCGGACAAATATCCTACGGCTACGTTCAGGGGTAAAATTCAGGAGACGATTGACTTCAAAAAAGATGGTGTCTATGATGTTTCGGCCAAAGGAACGCTGGAAATACATGGTATAAAACAAGACCGCATCATAAAAGGTAAGCTAACTGTTGGCAAAGGTCAGATAATGATGGAGTCGAATTTTAACATAAAATTAGTAGATCATAAAATAGATATTCCGACTGTTGTTTTTGCTAAAATTGCAGAAGTAATCTCGGTAAAAAGTAATTGGGTTTTGATGGCCAAAAAATAAAACCAGTTATGAACGTCAATACCCTCAGAATTGTTGAGTGTATATTGACCAAACAAAAGCCATTTTATTTTGAATATTCTCGCCATCATTCCTGCCCGCCAAGGGTCAAAGTCAATTATTGACAAAAATATTAAATCGCTGGCAGGCAAGCCACTCATGGGTTATTCTATCGAGCAAGCATTGGCCTCGAAGCACATCAGCCGCACCATCGTATCGACCGACAGCCTTTACTACAAACAAGTAGCAGAGGCTTTTGGGGCAGAAGTACCATACTTGCGACCAGACGAAATTTCGGGCGACTTGACGACCGACTTAGAGGTATTTCGGCATACGCTCAACTGGCTCGTCACCCACGAAAGCTACAAACCCGACATTGTAGTTCATCTAAGACCTACATCACCGTTCAGAAAAGTAGCCGACATTGATGCCATGATTGGCCAACTAATTGACAATGAGCAGTTGGACAGTGTACGCTCAGTGAGTGCCGTACCACACACTCCCTACAAAATGTGGGTAATGCAAGAAAGCGGCCAACTCAAACCACTCCTCCGTCTCGACAACGTAGCCGAACCCTACAACCAACCCCGCCAGGCATTGCCCGAAGTATATCTACAAAACGCCTGCATTGACGTAATGCGCTACACAACGCTCATAGACCAAAACTCAATGACCGGCCAAAACATTGGTGGCTATCTGATGGCGGAGTTCAATGACATTGATTTTCAAGCAGATTGGGAACAGGCCGAGCGGCTCATCGTTCAGAGCCAACACCAAACAGACTCCAAACTCAAAACCTTTGTGGTGGACATTGACGGTGTAGTAGCGCAACTGTCGCCCAATAACGATTATAACCTATCAGAGCCTAACCAAACTGTAATAGATGCCGTTAATAAACTATACGAGGCTGGCCACCAGATTGTACTTTTTACAGCCCGAGGCTCAATGACTGGCATTGACTGGACGACCGTAACGAGCGGCCAAATACAACGCTGGGGAGTGAAGCATCACGAACTGAGATTGGGCAAACCTGCCGCTAATTTTTATGTCGATGACCGAAATTTGAGCGTCCACGAGTTTGTTGAGATGAGTAATATTGAAAAATAAATACAAAAACGCAACATAAAGTCTGTTTTGGCATCATTTTTGGCAATAATATAAACAAATAATCAATAGTTGTTTTTCAATTCCAACTGTTTCAGTAATTTTGCACTCCAATTCCTGTTTTTTAAATTTTATTAAAAAAGTTTTTAAAGTTTGAGTTGTAGAGGCAACCAAAAATATATTGCCAAACATCAAACAATAATAATCGTCAATCACAAATGAGCAATCAAGAAACAAACTCAGGCTTAGATTTTATCGAATCGCCAGAAGGTCTCGCCAACGAGTTAGGTAAAGTAGAAAAAGTATTAGCCAAAAACCAAAAAACCATCTACATTGCAGTTGGTGCAGTAGTAGCCGTTGTACTTGGATTCTTTGCCTACAACTGGTACACAAAAAGCCAAGATGAAGAAGCTCAAGCAGCTATGTTTGCACCAGTGCTGGCTTTTGAAGCCGACTCACTCAATAAAGCACTCAAAGGCTCTGCCAACAGCCCCGGTCTAAAAGCCATCGCTGACGATTTTGGTGGCACAGCCTCTGGCAACTTGGCACATTTTTATATGGGAACAGCTCTGCTAAAACAAGGAAAGTTTGATGAAGCAATAGAGCAACTCAAATCTTTTAGTTCGTCAGACTTATTGGTGCAAGCTCGGGCTTACTCGCTCATTGGCGATGCGTATATGGAAAAAAATGCAGTAAGCGATGCCGTTGGCTACTACGAAAAAGCCGCTAACTACAAGCCAAATGCCCAGTTTACGCCCAGCTACCTCATGAAACTGGCAATAGCACACGAAAAAGCAAAACAAAACAAAGAAGCCATTGGAACTTATGCCGACTTGTTGGAAAAATACCCAACCTCAGCCGAAGCCCTAAATGCAAAAAAATACATGGCACTCTTAGAGGCCGAATAGTAACAAACAAAACTGTTGATAGACAAACAGACGTACAAAAGGGTAGCTATTTAGAGATGGCTACCCTTTTGTTTGGAACAATAACAAAAATACTGACCGATGACAAAAAACCTAAGTGAGTTTTCGACCGAATCCCTACCCGATGTGTCCGCAAAACGATTTGCTATTGTGGTGGCAGAATGGAATCCCGAAGTAACCGAAAAACTGTTTGAAGGCGCATACCAAACACTGATAAACAATGGCGTACAGCCCAACAACATCATCAGAGCCAATGTGCCTGGTAGCTTTGAGTTGAGTTTGGGCGCACAAGTCTATGCCCAAAAAACAGACATTGATGCTGTCATTGCACTCGGCTGTGTGATTCAGGGCGAAACCCGCCATTTTGATTTTATCTGCGAAGCAGTAGCAAATGGCATCACAAACGTATCTCTCAAATACAATAAGCCTGTTATTTTTGGAGTACTCACCCCCAACACCCAGCAACAAGCCCTCGACCGATCGGGCGGAGTTCATGGCAACAAAGGCGATGAAGCAGCCATTACGGCTATTAAAATGTTAAAATTCGGGTAAAGCTAAAATAGTATGCCTCCCCAGTACCAATCTTGAAAGTTACTATTGGTAAAATGCCTTCCAACGAGCCAGCTACTCTCTAATTCAATATCGGCCGTACGGTATTTTAGTACTTTTAAGTCTGGATACGAGGGTGTTTCTTTGACTTCGATAGCAGTAGTTTTGTCAAGTATAAAGTCTATTTCTTGCCCTGATTTTTTCTGATAATAAGCCACCTCTCCCATTCGCAGTAACTGTAAGGCTATGGCATTTTCAAATACTTGCCCACTACTTACTTGCGCCAAAACCTGTAACATACCAGTATCAGCAATATATACCTTTCGTTGAGTTGCTATTTCTTTGTCTTTATTTTTGGTAAAAGATGGTACAAGATGAATAAAATAAGTGTATTCAAACAAGGCCATATATTCAGTTAATTTACTACGACTAATACCCGAAATACTACTTAACTTACTGATATCAATCCGACTACCAGTGTGAGAAGCCAATAATTGACAAAGTTTATATAAGTCATTGCTTACCCGAAAGTCAGACAAAAGTTTAATATCAAGCTCGATATAAGCATTGATAATATCTTTTAAAAATGCGATTTTATCATCTGTTGTTTCGGCCAGTACCACTTCTGGAAATCCACCAAACCTTAAAAAAGATTCATATTCTTGTTTAAAAATAGCATAAATAGACGCTGAAAATGGCCTGCGAGCAGTCGCTACGAACTGTGAATATTCAAAACCACGTAATGCCAAAAACTCATCAAAACTAAGTGGAAACATCTCAAAAATACGTTTTCGACCAGCCAAACTTTCTGTAAAGTGGTTTTTAAGGTAGTACGAACTCGAACCCGTCAGGATAAATTTGATAGAGTAGGTATCGTACAAATATTTAATGACACTTGGTGAGTTGGGTACAAGTTGTATTTCGTCCAAAGCCAATATTGACGAAGAGTTGAGTACAAGCCCCAATGCCTGTAAACCAACTTCGATTGATTGATAGTTATTTTGGCTGAATAGATTTCTGTTTTCTATTTTTTCCAAATCCAAATACAACTTATTGGTATGCAACGCCTTGTTTAAAAGAAACTTCAACGCAGTAGTTTTACCAACCCTTCTCATACCAGTTATGACAGTTGCCTGTGGTTTTGACAAATGAGCTTCTAAATGGCTAAATATATTTCTTAATATCACGAAGTGTAACTTTTTGCACAAAAATAATACAAAAAGTTACACTTCGTGTCAAAATAAATATTTTTTAGAAATTAAAATATTTTATTAAAAAAAAATTAAAATATTTTTAATAAAATTTGGATATATGCTTTTTATCATCGTACATTTGCACAGTAAACTTAAAAAAAACCAAAGATATGAAAAAAGTAATGTCATTATTGTTCGTAGCAGGTATGCTTTCATTAGCTGCTTGTGGTGCTAAAAAAGAAGAAACTGCTGCTGCTGACTCAACTACTATGGTAGCTGACACTGCAATGGTTGCTGATACTACCATGGCTGCTGACTCAGCTTCTGCTGACACAACTGCTGCTAAGTAATTAGTTGCACCAATGCACATAAAAAGAGCCTCGCACATTGTGCGAGGCTCTTTTATTTTATTTCTTCAAGGCACTAACAATCTGCCGCATGGCTTCGGTCGAAACCACATAATTGAAATTCGCCCAGATGCTATCGTCATATTTGGGAATTGTTTGCAACGAAAAGTCATCGGTGTTGAGTAATATATCGCTCTCAGCCACTCGCCCCCCGTTCGATTTCATGATTTCGGTCGTTACAAAATGCACTCTGATTAGCCCCGCTAACGTTATTTTATTTCGTTTAAATTCTGTATTCAGCAACAACTGATAATCTTGCAAATACCACTTGCCCATATACGGTTTGTAGTTGATACAAGTATAAAGCCGTTTGGCAGTACGTTTGTTGTCGCCCAGTATTTTGTCCATTGTTCCTGTGTTCAATATGTCTTTCATGCCGTTGGCCGTAAAGTCATATTCGATTCTGACAATGGCCGAATCAGCAGCGTTGATAGTCATAATGCCGACCCGTGCGCCCTTCGCTGTGGTGGACAGAGGCCAAAATCTAACTCTAAATACACTTTTGTCCAAATAAAAAGTCAGTGTATCGTCGAGTTGATAGTTGTAGTCATACATAGCGTTGCCTTCGAGATATTCGGGCAAGCCTACGTCCATCGAGTGAGTAACAATAGAAGTACCATTCGGGAAAGCATATCCTTCGAGTATTTTAGAGCGGTTATCGTTCTGGAAAATCCTATTTTTGACTACTTTGGTTTTTTCAGGAATCAATATTTTTGGCCGAGGGTCTTTTTCGGACTGAAGTACCGCCTCTTTGATTTCTATATATTGGCCATCTTGTTGTAATGTTTCTTTATAAAAACCAATCAGTAAATACGGCTGGGGCGAGGCATTGGCTTTTACTTTTCGTAGTGCGGCAGCCACCAATTCACGGGCTTCAAAACGCTTGACAAAACCACTATCGACAACCTGCGGGCGGGCGGGTTCGAGGGTTATCAAAACATCTTTTTGGTTGGCGGCAAACGAAGATGCTTTTTGCTGAAAAGTACGATAACCAGCCACCGCCACCACCAACACCGAGTCGTTGGCAATACGTGGAAACCGATACACAAATTGGCCATCTTCGTTACTAATCGTTCCAGTTCCTCGTTTCAGAAGCCCAACGTAGGCATTAGCGATTGGCTCTTTGGTCTGAGCATCAACAATTTTGCCCGACAACGACAAGTAACCCTGCGCCAAAGCCCCTTGAATTAAAAACAGGAAAACTGAAAGATAAAGAAGTAATTTTTTCATTTTTTTGGAAGTATGTACTATAAAACACGTAGATTCAATTGAAAGTAATTAACTGAAAATGAGTGCATTATATTCATTAGAAGTAATTATAATTTTTTCACTATTCATTTTTCACTACTCACTTTCAGCCCTGCATCAAACTCAGTTTTTTATAAAATCCGTTCTCCAAATTGAGCAGTTCGTTATGTGTGCCACGCTCTACAATTTGGCCGTTACCCACTACCAATATCTCATCGGCGTGCTGAATGGTACTTAGGCGATGTGCTATGACAAGTGTTGTACGGGTTTTCATTAAGTGTGTGAGGGCATCTTGTACCAATTTTTCAGATTCGGTATCGAGCGCAGAGGTGGCTTCGTCTAAAATCAAAATCGGTGGGTTCTTCAAAATTGCCCGTGCTATACTTAGTCGTTGGCGTTGGCCTCCCGAAAGTTTTGTACCACGGTCGCCGATGGTGGTTTGGTAGCCATCGGGTTGTTCTGAAATAAAATCGTGGGCATTGGCAATCTTGGCCGCAGCGACTACCTGCTCGGTTGTTGCGTCTGTTCCAAACGCAATATTATTAAAAATAGTATCGTTGAATAAAATAGATTCTTGGGTAACAATTCCCATTTTGTCTCTAAGGCTGACCAACGAAACGTGTTTTAAATCTTGTCCGTCAATCAAAATTTGGCCATTTGTTGGGTCATAAAAACGAGGAACGAGATCGGCCAATGTAGATTTGCCACCACCCGACGAGCCGACCAATGCCACGGTTTTGCCTTTGGGAATGATAAACGATACATCTCGCAAGACAGGCACGCCCGACTCGTACTCAAACGATACATTTTTGAACTCTACTTGGCTTTTAAATTCTGACAAAATCAAAGCATTTTTACTGTCTTCAATACCTGATTTTGCATCTACCAGTTCCAAAATACGGTCGCCAGAAGCAATGCCCCGCTGAATACCACTAATGGCGTTTGAGATTTCTTTGGCTGGCCGCAACACTTGTGAAAAAATAACGATATAGGTTACAAATGTAGCTGGTGCCAAAGCCGACTGCTGCGCCAAAACCATTGAACCACCATAAATCATGATACCCGCAACGACCGAAACACCAAAAAACTCTGACAACGGAGGGGCGATTTCTTGCCGAAATAGCATTTTTAGCAAGGAGTGGCGATAGCCTTGGTTTTGTTCGGCAAAACGATTTTTTACAAAATTTTCGGCATTAAATGCTTTTACGAGCCTAATTCCACCAAAAATTTCATCTAAAATACTAATAATATTACTCAACCGCTGCTGTACTTCAACGGCTGACTCTCTGAGTTTTTTGGACAATACACCAATAATGCCTCCCGAAAGCGGAATGATGACAAGCGTAAAAAGCGTGAGCTTGACCGACATCATAAAAAGCGTTACAAAATAAAAGATAAGCGTAAATAGTTCTTTGAACAAGGCACTAAACCCCCGCCCAACTGAGTTTTCGATTTCTTGAACGTCGGTCGTGATACGAGACATGAGGTCACCTTTGCGCTCGTTTGAAAAGAAAGACAGGTCGAGCCGAACGGCATTGTCAAAAACAGCCTGCCGCAACTGTGCCACGGTATGGGCTTTAAATTTTTCGATTATCCGAACAGATAAATAACGAAAAATATTAGACACCAAAACCGAAAATATAATTACACCACAAACTACATAAAGGGCGTACATTTTACCATCGGTTTCGGCCAGTTCTCTCAGGTAGTTTTGCCCCCACGCTACGGCATATTGGCCATAGCCCATGTCTGCTGTGAGCGGTGTGGCAGCTTGCGACACTTGGCTAAATAGTACGTTGAGTAAGGGCTGAATGAGCGCCAAGTTGAGTACGCCAAACAGGCTCGCCAATAGCGAAGTAATAAAATAGGGGCCAATAAACCGACCAAGTGGCCGAGCGTAAGACAATATGCGCCAATAGATTTTCATTGGGCAAAGTTACAGATTTTATCTCAGTTCCCTATTTTGATGATGGTCTTTTGGGGCAATGTACCGACATCAAAGGCGCAATCTTCAAATTTGGGAGCGGCAAACTTGGGGCGAAAGTCGTTACTAAATCCGTAGGATTCTTTGGGAAAACCAACGATATTTTTATCTAATTTATTGTTATTGTTCAAATCTTGAAAAACAGCAACAGCATATTGACCTTTGGGTACATCGATTGTAAATTTGAGATTGTCTGTATTTGGTATTGGAATAAGTCGAAAAAAAGTGGGGCTTTTCTCGTTTGGAAAATCACTTTTAGCATCATAAATCGCCACGTTCATTGTTCCTTTGGCTTGCTTGATGTTGGTGATTTCGATAGTCAGTTTTTGCATTGGCGCAAGTGTCAAAAAATAAAGTAATGTACCGATTAGGATTATTTTCATGATTTGAATTATAATGTAAGCCTCATAGCAACGCCTTGTGAATGTAAATATTTTTTGAGTGCGGGTATTTCGATTTCTTTAAAATGAAAAATACTTGCCGCCAGCCCTGCATCGGCTTTTCCTGTTGTAAACACATCATAAAAATGCTCCATTGTACCCGCCCCACCAGAGGCTATAACAGGGATATTGGCCGCACCCGAAACAATGCTCAGTAACTCAACGTCGAAGCCTTGTTTTGTTCCGTCAGAGTCCATCGATGTCAAAAGAATTTCGCCTGCTCCACGATTTTCTACTTCTTTGGCCCAGCCAATGGTTTCAATATCAGTAGCTTTGCGCCCACCGTGGGTGTGGACGAGATGAGTTTTCGATTGACGATTGACTAATTTTTCTACTTCAACCATTGACCCATGACCAATGACTAATTCTCCCTCATGACCCATGACTAATGACCCATGAACGACCGCTTTCGTGTCGATGGCTACTACAATGCACTGGCTACCAAATTCCAAAGCAAGTTGATTGATAAGGTCAGGATTTCGGACGGCGGCTGAGTTTATAGAAACTTTGTCTGCACCTGCATTGAGCAATGCAGACACGTCGGCGATAGACGAAATACCCCCTCCAACAGTAAACGGAATATTTATAGTCTGCGCCACTCGCCTGACGAGTTCAACAAGCGTACTGCGCCCTTCAACGGTAGCTGTTATGTCCAAAAAAACCAATTCATCTGCCCCTTGCTGGGCATAAATTGCGGCAAGTTCTACGGCATCGCCAGCGTCTCGCAAGTCTATAAAATTGACCCCTTTGACTGTCCGACCGTCTTTTACATCAAGACATGGAATGATTCGTTTTGTAAGCATAAAACAAAAGTACGCAAGTTTCGTTGGTAAGGTATGAAAAGGTATATAATTCTATTTTTTTTGAGCGTTATTGTTTCAATTATTTCGTTGGCTCAAAAAACAAAAAAAGTGGCTAATCAAGGTATTGGCGGTGTAGTATTACGGAAAAGCGGCAATCTGATGCCTTCGCCAGAAGTTGCTTTAACGGCTTCAAAAGGCAGCCCCATAGAGCGAGAAATCTATGTGTATCAACTCACTAATGAAAGCCAAACCGATGCAACTAAGATGCCATTTTTTAGTAAAATAACTACAAAATTGATTGCAAAAGTAAAAACTGGTAGAGATGGTAAATTCAAAATAAAGCTACCAGTTGGTTATTATTCATTATTTACAAAAGAAAAAGATGGACTATATGCCAATCAGTTCGACGATTCGATGAATATTTTTATGGTTCGAGTATCTCGCCGTCAATGGACAAATATTGATTTTTTGATTGACTATCAGGCAACGTACTGATTTTTTTGGTGTAATTTTGGCATAAATAGCATTTAGTGAATCGTTCAAGAACATACCTCACCGCCAAACGATATATTCGCAACCTCGTCAGATTGGTGCGCTGGCCCAATCTGCTGATGATTGTGCTAACACAATACTTGACTGTCGTGTTTTTGATACGTCCTAACGAAGATTGGTTTCTGACCATTCAATCTCCAAAGCTATTTCTGATTTGTTTTTCAACTATATTGATTGCGGCGGCAGGCTATATCATCAACGATTATTTTGATATAAAAATAGACACCATCAATAAACCTGAGCGGGTCATTATTGGTCGGCATTTTAAGAGACGAGTGGCTATGGTTACACACCAGACTCTAAACGTAGTGGCTTGTTTGATAGGACTTTATATTAGCAAAAGTATTTTTATTGTAAACATTGTATCGGTAAGTTTACTGTGGGCATATTCGTCTTATTTCAAGAGACAACCTTTTATTGGCAATGTATTAGTGTCGTTCATGACGGCACTGTCGTTGCTGGTACTGTCAGCGTTTTATCACCAACATACCAACTTAGTGGTGCTTTATGCTGGGTTTGCTTTTGGCATTACGCTCGTCCGAGAAATTATCAAAGACATGGAAGATGTACGTGGCGATATTGCTCATGGTTGCCGCACCCTGCCTATTGCATGGGGAATGAGGCCAACCAAATATTTTATATATTTTTTGGTAGCTTGTTTTATTCCAATACTCTTTTGGGTGGCCAACGGGCTACATAATCTACGTTTGGCTTGGGCTTTTATGGTGTTGTTGATTCCGACAACTTGGCTCGTTTATAAATTGGTATATGCAGATACAAGACAACATTATGCGGCTCTGAGCCAGATCTGTAAGCTCGTTATGCTACTCGGAATGGCTACAATGGCAATAGTATAAAATCTCTATTATTGACTTACCCATTGCAACATCAGCCCCGTCAGATAGCCACAGTATGTACCGATGGCATAACCAAAGATAGCGAGCAATACGCCAACCGTAACCAATGAAGGATTGAAAGCCGAAGCCACTACCGAAGCCGAAGCCACACCACCGACATTGGCCTGCGACCCCACGGCAGCAAAGAAAAAAGGTGCTTTTGTCCATTTGGCGGCCAATATAGTAGCAAAGGCATGTACAGACATCCAGATTAGCCCAACCACAAACAAGCCAAGGTTGTTGGCAACGGCCAATATATTCATTTTCATACCAATCGTTGCTACCAGAATATATAAAAACAAACTTCCTATCCGTGAAGCGCCTGCGTGTTCGAGTTTGCGGAGTGGCGTAAACGACAAGCCGATACCGATGCTGGTAGCCAGACTAATAATCCAGAAAAAAGGCGTATCAAGACCATATTGACTTAAATCTGGGTAATTGTTTTTGATAAAAGGCACAATCAAATCTGTTAAAAAATGTGCCATGCCCGTTACGCCAAATCCTACTGCTGCAATCAGTATTAAGTCGTTGAGAGTAGGTATTCGTTGGTTATTTTGTTGGTCGGCCTCGATTTGGTTTTTTAGTTTTTCAATACTACTACTATCAGCTTTGAGCCATTTATCTATTCGAGTGGCGTGTCCAGCACCATAAATTAGCAACGCCATCCAGAGTTCGGCAATAACGACATCAACCGCTACAACCTGCGAAAATAGCGCATCGCTTGGTCTAAACACTTCTTTGAGTGCTGTCTGGTTTGCACCGCCTCCTATCCAACTTCCTGCAATAGTCGAAAGCCCTCGCCATACGGCATCTGGCCCGATACCACCTACTGTTTCGGGGCTAAACTGCTTGACTATCCAGACTGCCAACGGCCCACCGACCATGATTCCTGCTGCACCTGCCAAAAATATGATTATTGCTTTGGGGCCGAGTTTGGCTATTGCCTTAAAATCCATTCCTAATGTAAAATAAACCAAACAGGCCGGCAAAAAAAACTGAGATACAACTCGATACAACTGTGATTTTTCACCAGATATTACCCCAAAAGAATTGAGAAGCCCAGGCAAAAAGTAACAAAATAACAAGGGCGGAAAAAATAAATACAATTTTTGAAAAAAACCTTTGAAGGTCGATGTATAAAAAATGACTGCCAATATACTGAGCAAAAGACCGAGTACAACGGCATCGTTGGTGATGAGAGGCATAATGTGATTTGGCAATAAAGATCTTGTTACAGCCGCAAATGTCGTTTATTTTATAGCAGGCTTTATTGTTTTTATAATAATCAAATACTTATTCAAAACTAATACGGTGTTTTAATTTTAATAACTTAACGGATTGTGCTAGTAGAATTATTTTGAAAAAAGGGTAAAAATGGTTATCTCAAGGTTGCAAAACCAAAATAGAGATAACCATGAACCAGATAGT
>JAYWHT010000055.1:0-44447 GCA_043777595.1 Spirosomataceae bacterium | reverse complement strand
ATGGTTCCTGCGGCATTGACCACAGAGCAAGAGACAGACTTAATGGCTGGTACTTATTATGTCAATATCCACAGCGCAAAGGCTGCTGGTGGCGAAATAAGAGGTAACTTGACAGTTAAGTAAAAATCGCCTTTTTGGTAGTTTCAAACAAAAGAGCCTCTGCACTTGCAGAGGCTCTTTTGTTTTGATACTGATTTTACAAAAGCCGAGTTCAGTAAATCGTAAATTGGCAAGTACCCCATAAAACGCCAACCAAACCCTATCAGGCGTGCGAAGAACCATGATTTTTACTTTTTTGTATTATTTTTTTGTTGGAGATACCCTCAACTTTGCCCCATCACAACTGACTATGAAGCACTCAATAGTTTTCTGTATAACATCGGTAGTCATTTCATCAACACGGCAGGAACGGCTACTGGTAGTACTTGCGTTTGGCACAAAAATATATGCAATAATGATAAATTCAAGGTAATATCAACGATATAGATTCGCCAGAAAACATTATACAAACTTGTCTGACGAAAGTACGCTATCTTATCATAAGGAAGATTAACAAATTTATAGGCTCATAAATTTATGTAACTCTGAATTATAGCTTTCTATTTGTAATTGTTTTTGAATATCGTCCCAGCCCAATTCTGGTTGCATGAGTTCGGCAACTGTTGGTAGTACATCAAGTGTCGTCTGCCAGTCTTTGAGTTCAAGTCTCATGCGGCGAGCCAATACATCACGTAGAGTACAAGCCATTTCATTTCTGACCTGATATATTACCTCAGCTTGTATATATGGCTGACTTTCAGCAAGTTTAGATTTCCAATTTTTATTTTCTTTCAATAATTCTAAAACTAATTCGGCTTTATTTCCATATTTTTTCAGCAAATGTTGAGCTGTTTCTGGTTGTAAACTATGTTGTTGGACGATGGTTTTCCAGTTTTCAAAATCATAGCCAGCCGCCCCCCAGAGTAAATATTCGGCGGTCGTACATTTAGTTTCATTATCTAAAAGTTCACCTATTTTATCTATTGTGTCTTTGGCCATAAGCCGATAGGTTGTCCATTTGCCACCCAATAAACTCACCAAATTTGAGGCTTCGTCATGCTCTACTTCATGGTCTCTGACGAGTTTTTTAGTACTTTTGGTCGAACCCGATTTTATCAATGGCCGCAGTCCACCAAACCCTGCTCTTACTTGGCTTCGATCGGGACGCTGGCTTATGTATGGAGCGAGGGTATCGAGCAGATAGTCAATTTCGTTACTTTCTAAAATCGGTTCTTGCGTCAGTGCATCATAGTCTGTATCGGTTGTACCTACCATCGTTTCGCCTTCAAACGGAATCACAAATACTACTCGGCCGTCGGGTGTTTTGGGTATGAGCATGGCTGCTTCACTGTTTAGCACTTCTTTGGGCAGCATCAAATGCACGCCCTTGCTGGGGCGAATGATGGTTTCTAAGGTTGGATTGGCCAACTGTCGAATGGCATCAGCGTGTGGGCCTGTGCAATTTATAAATATTTTGGCTTTGATGAGTAGTGAGTCGTGGGTCGTGGGTCGTGAGTCATTTTCTTGATTCCTGACTTCCGATTCCTGACTTCTGATTCCCGACTTCTGATTCCTAATTCTCGCCCCAATCAATTTCCCACTGCTATCTTTCTCAAAACCAGTTACTTCGGTATGATTGACCACAACCACGCCTGCCTCGTTGGCCGACTGTGCCAGAGCAAGGCAATAACGGGCATCGTCCAACTGCCCATCGTAATACATCACTGCACTGTGGGTGCGTTTGTTGAGAGTAGGCATGATGTCAAAGGTCTCTTTTCTGTTGAGCCATTGACTTGTCGGTAGTGGGTCGTTTTTGGCAAACCAGCCGTATATTTTTAGGCCTATCGTAAAGTACAAGCCCTCAATCCAACTAAATACGGGTGTAATGAGAGCCAATGGGTGTGCCAAGTGTGGGGCGTTTCTTAGCACTGTATGCCGTTCTTCGAGGCCGTGCTTGACCTGAGTAAGTTGGGCAAAATCAAGATTTTTGAAGGCTTGTTCCAAATACCTCACTCCACCATGAATGAGTTTGGTTGAGCGAGACGATGTTTCGGCAGCGAAGTCGTTTTTGTCAATCAAGGCCACTTTGTAGCCTCGCAGAGCGGCATCTAAGGCGCAACCAGCCCCGCTTGCTCCTGCACCCATGATGCAAATATCAAATTGTGTTGTTTCGAGTTTCTTTAAATTTTCGGTACGGTTCATTGGCTGTTTTTATGACTGTTAGTTGAGCGATAGTGTCGCTTGAACGGAAACTGTATTGAACTAAGAAGCCTGTAAAGACTTTTTAGTAGGACGTTTGTTTGTTTTGTGTGTTCTGAGTCGAGGTGTTTTGGCTTTATCAACACTGTTATTTTGTGGAGGGACTTCGCCCATTCCTTCGTAATATTTATTAAAGTTTGCAAAATAGTCTATTGCAGAAGCACCAGAAAATACTAATTCATTGACCTCTTTTGCCTGTTTTTCAATCATTTGGACAGGTGTTTCTTTGAGATATTCGTCTAAAAAAGATAAAATGGCTACTTGTGATTGGCTATACATCTTCTGGAAATGTTTTGATGTGTTTGAAAACTATAATTTGATATTTATTTTTGTCTAACAAGCAAACAATAAAAATAGGATTTAGGTTAATGAAATTTACCCTGTTTGGTACAAATCTAATAGCTTCTTTTGGATTTATACTACTATCAATGGCACGAATGGCTCTAAATGGAAATTTATTTTGCCTTTTCAAAAACTCAATAAAATGTCCAATAGTCCAGTTTTGTGTACTTTCTATTTGCTTTAATTTCTCTATTATCTCTTGAAAAAAAAGCATATCAATTCTATTGCCTGCCAAATCTAAAAAGGTATTATCGTCTAAGTCTAACTGAGACTCGAAAATGTGGTATCGTCTTTTATGATTTTTTTGACCATGTGAGTGAGCCATCCCAATATTGTTATCCCAAAAATAATAACCTGTCCCTAAAAACTTGTGCTGATTTTGGTCGTTATCTATATGCGTAGATAAAAATGGGCCATCACGCTCAATGTCTTCAATATTTACAATCTTGCTGCAAGTATGATGACCAATTATTTTCATAGCAAATCTAATATTCTACAATCGCCCCAAAACCACTTCGCCCATGGCATCTGTTCCTAATATTAGATTGGCGGCTGTCGATGAGTCGGCAATATCTCGGGTTCTGAACCCATCTTTGAGGGTTTGCTCTACTGCTGAAATAACGGCTTCGGCTTCTGTTTTGAGGCCAAACGAAATATCTAACATCAAGGCTACCGACAAAATCGAAGCCAGCGGATTGGCCAGACCTTTGCCCGTAATGTCATGCGCTGACCCGTGTATTGGTTCGTACAAACCAACTGTATCGCCAATCGAGGCCGAAGCCAACATACCCATTGAACCTGCAATTTGGCTGGCTTCGTCTGTCAGAATATCTCCAAAAAGGTTGCCTGTCAGTACCACATCAAAGCGGCGTGGGTCTTTGATGAGCATCATGGCTGCCGAGTCCACAAACTGATGCTCGACTTCGACCTCTGGGTATTGCTTGGCCATAGCTTGCACTACTTCTCGCCACAAACGACTGCTTTCTAACACGTTGGCTTTATCGACTGAGCATAATTTTTTGCGGCGAGTCATGGCTGCCTCAAAGGCTTTTCGGGCTATGCGCTCTACTTCGTAGCGGCTATAAATGGCTATGTCGTAGGCGGTGTCGCCGTTGTCTTTTCGGCCTTTTTCACCAAAATATATGTCGCCTGTGAGTTCCCTAAAAAACAATATATCAGAGCCTTTCAAGATTTCGGGTTTAATGCTCGATGCACTCAACAGCTCGTCAAATAACTTAATAGGCCGCAAATTGGCATATAGCCCCAATGCTTTTCTGATGCCCAATAGTCCTTGCTCTGGTCGTACTTTGGCCGATGGGTCGTTATCGTATTTTGGGTGGCCTACGGCACCAAACAATATCGCATCTGCCGCTTTTGATTTATCAATCGTTTCTTGTGGTAATGGGTTCCCTGTTGCTTCAATGGCCGCATGGCCGATGAGTGCTTCGTCAAATGTAAATTGATGTCCAAATTTTTCGGCAATTCGTACCAATACTTTCTGACTCACTACCGTTACTTCTTTACCGATACCATCGCCTGGTATTACTAAAATGTGTTTTTGCATAATGTACTGACTGCCCCCAACCCCGAAGGGGAGTTTGTTTAATTGATATTTTTTTACTTTAAAATTTTACATTTTTCAGTTTTGCTGTTCTAAAAAGCGAAGCCATTGCTTTGAGCGATGGCTTCGCTCGCACTACTAATGCCCGCCGCCGCCTTCGATAGACTCAAAATCTATACCTTGTGCTTTGAGAATACCTTTGACTTTGATGGCATACCAAGCTGTATAAACAAAACAAGCCGCCGCTACCCAGTATGAAGCATGAATACCGACCGATGTATCGGCCAAACCGCCCTGAAATGGTGGAATAAGCGCACCGCCCAAAATCATCATAATCAAAAAGCCTGAGCCTTGTGGAGTATATTTGCCCAGACCTGCTACTGCCAACGAAAAAATACACGGCCACATAACCGAACAACACAAACCACCGCACAAAAAGGCATAAGTAGCGATTGTGCCAGTGGTCATTACGCCTACTACCATGGCTACCATACCAAATACACTAACAGCAAGTAGCGTTTTGGCAGGTTTTTCTTGACCATAAAACATTACGGCTATCAAGATACCAACACAGACAATATACGAATACAAATCGCTTACATTATTGCCTTTCAGCATATTAACACCCAATACCAAGGCAAAAGCCAAAATCGGAACGACAACGTTAGCAATGGTTTTGGTTGTACCTTTTAGATTAAATACCGCCACGCCACCCATCCAACGGCCAACCATTAGGCTACCCCAATAGAGCGAAATATAAGGATCAATTTGTGATTCGGTCAGGCCGCCAAACTCGGGCTTGGCAAACAATGCACCCATGTTTGACTGTATCGTTACTTCGACACCGACATATACAAATATGGCAATCATACCCAGCACTAACTGGCCGTATTGCATGGCACCCCAGCCCGCTGGATTTTTCTGTGAATCGAAATAAGCATACAGCAAAATAGCCAAAACACCTATCATCGCAATCGTGATAGCCGCCATTTTAGTAACAACGCCCAACATTCCGACTACAATAACCAGTGCCAACAAGCCCGTCATGGCTATCAAAACCTGCGTGGCCTTACCCGACGATTCAAGCGAGTCATCGTCAGACTTGCCAGAGGGAAGTTTACCAAAAGACAGCACGCCAATAGCCAGCACAAATACCACGGCCAGCACTATATACAAGGTATTGATTTTAGAAATATCGGCGGCGGCGGCGCCAGCTACACTACCAAAAAGCAAAATAGATACAATGAGCGGCCCCAAGGTCGTTCCCAACGAATTGACCCCGCCTGCCATATTGAGGCGGTGTGAGCCAGAGGCAGGATCACCGAGGGCAATAGCAAAAGGTTGCGCGCCAGTTTGTTGCAACGAAAAGCCCAATGCAATTACAAAAAAAGCACCCAAAATAAACCAATACGAGCCGCTGTTAATGGCTGGTATCATTATCAATGCCCCAACAACCGACAGCATGAGACCATAAATGATGGCTTTTTTGTAGCCCATTCGTCCCAAAATATCATAGCCCCGTGCCAACGACATCAGATACAATACAAAAGAGCCAACATAATAAGCACCATAAAAAGCCGTCTCAATCAACTGCGCCTCTAACTGCGAGAGGTTAAAATGGTTTTTGCAGAATGGAATAAAAATACCATTGGAGGCCGCCAGAAATCCCCAAAAGAAAAAAACAATAATAAGAATAAAAAATGACGGGTGAGTGGTTTGTTGTTGTTTGGACATGATAGTTTTGGGTTGGGTTGTAGAGTTATTGAGTTATTGAATGGTGGTTTAGTATATTCTGACAGCAAAAGTAACAAAAAGCCGCTAACTACCGACTTGATGAAGCATTGTATTTTTTGAATTGGATTGGTTTTTGTAGTTTTGTAGTCGAGATTAGGCTCTATCCTAAAATCAAAGAGATATATTTTCTATCTAAAAAAATAGAATTTTTGGCCATTGTCTTCTTTTTGTAGCAAATAAATATGAGCAATACATTCAACCCCACAACCCTACACCCAGAACTGACCTTCGACACAGCACGCAGTGGTGGGGCTGGTGGGCAAAATGTCAATAAAGTAGAAACAAAAGTAGAACTACGGCTTGATATCAAAAACTCTAAACTACTGACAGACAGCGAGAAAGCGATTTTGTTAGAAAAATTAGCCAACAAAATCACAAACGAGGGCGTACTGCTACTCTACCATCAAACAGAGCGTACACAGTTGGGCAATCGTGAAAAAATAGTCAAGAAGTTTGATAAATTGGTCGCTGCTTGCTTTGTAGAAGCCAAAAAGCGCAAGCCAATGAAGCCAACCGCCGCTATGGTCGCCAAACGGCTATCGACAAAGCAGCGAAATTCGGAAACTAAAGCAATGCGAAAGCGAGTAGAGCCGTAACAATTTACGGCTCTACTCGCCAATAGCCACAAAATATTAAGGCACTACCCAAGAATTTCTTTTCTAACTTTCTCATAAACTTGATTCACAACCTTAGACTTTAGCCTAAAATTTTGCTCTTTTATCAAGTAATCTACGGAAGCGTTATAATCTATTTTTTGAAATCGTATTGATAAAACGGCAAGCAGATACAAAACACCATGCACTTTGAAAGATTTACTTTGGGCAACACCTCTGGCGATACTTTCATCAATAATTACTTCGTAAAGATTGTCAAGACTTTGGTTTTGAGCTAATACCTCAGCCTCACCTCTGTCCATTCCATCGGAGGCAAGGTATATTTCGATTAGATCGCTACCATAGTCTAAACAAGGCACAAACCAAGATTGGTTTATGTCATAAAATTTAGCAATGAAGGCAAATCTACGAGTCTTTTCGTCTTCGCTAACCTTATCCAAAAACTCTCTTTCAACCTCTCTTGGTATTCTAACTTCTTCATACATCAACGATAAATGTTCTATTGATTGTAAATTGTAGAGCGAGATAAGCGCAGATGTGTCCAAAATGGCTCTTGGTCTTGTCATTTTTCTTTACTCAAACCCCATAAAGCCAACATTCCTAATGCAATTCCTAATACACCAAGTACAGTAGTATTTGTTTCTTTTTTATTTTGCTTGAATTGAGTGTCAATAAATACAGCAATTTCGTGTAACGTTATATCTGTATTGTTGAGGTCAAGATAAATCTCACTTACATTAACATAATTTTGAAAATCAATGTTTTTACCTACCCCGTACTGATAGAGCGCAATGATAGGCTTCTTTTTGGTAATGGCAGCCCCAAGTTCGTGGCTCACTTCTTGTCCCATGTTGTATAGTGAAAGAGCTAATACAAAATTAGATTTACTAATTCTGCGTACTGTTTCGTCATTTATAACTGTGCTACCAAGTGTTCTTGATGGCAAGTCAACGGCTATTCCGTATAAATTCGCTATTGTCTGCAATCTAAGTGCTGTATTTTGTTCAATCGCTACATTTGGATTGTAGGTTACAAAAATCCTGTTTGTCATATTTTATTTCTCTTTTATTCTCAAACGAATATTCTAACAAAAAATTCAATATTCCTCATTCAGCCCAAAAATTGGCTTATTTGTTTTCCATTTGCCACGGGTAAAATCAGGAATTTCTACGGGTGAGCTGCCACGGGCTATTGATAGCTCTGAGAGCGGGCTAATGGCACTCCACGCTGCGGCATCATAGACATCAATCGGTGGAGCGGTTTTGCGCTTGATGGCTTCTACAAAACCCCTAAACACAAAAAAATCGATACCACCATGGCCTGCATTTTCGGCATCTTTGTCAAATTTTTTCCAGAGTGGGTGGTCGTATTTGTCTTGATAGGGCTTGAATGCTTCCCATTCATCGGGTTTTTCACTGATTTTATCCAAGTAAATTTTATCATTGTCGTCCATCCATATTCCGCCTGTGCCTTGCGCCCTAAACCCGAGCGAGTATGGCCGTGGCGAATTGGTGTCGTGCATTAGTACAATATTTTCGCCATTGGCACACTGTATGTTGGTCGTAACAATATCGCCAAGTTTAAAATTAACTTTGGCATTGGGGTGGTCTTTGCCACCATTGTCCACCACATATTTGTTCAGTCCCCTTGATTTGGTAGCCATCGAAGTCAGATACATAAACTGATTACCACGGTTTATATCGAGCCAATGCGCCACGGGGCCAAGGCCGTGGGTTGGGTACAGGTCGCCGTTTCTATCGACAGAGTGCTGGGTGCGCCAGCGGGCTTCGGCATGGCCTTTTGCCCCAAACTCGACTCCGCCGCCCCAGTATTTTTTACCATCATTAAACTTCACAGGTCGTAAGTCATGCTGGTAGCCACAGTGAGCGTAGGTCATTTCACCAAACATACCTTTCCGAATCATGTTCAAGACCGACATCACGTCACGGCGATAGCAGACATTTTCCAAAATCATACAGTGGCTACCTGTTTTCTCGAAAGTATCCACCAAATCCCACGATTCTTGTAGCGTAACGGTTGCCGATACTTCGACGGCCGCATATTTGCCACCTTTCATCACGGCTACGGCCATTGGTACGTGCCATTCCCAGGGTGTGGCTATGATGATGCCGTCCAAATCGTCACGTTTGACCATATTCAAAAAATCTTCATCGCCTTTTTGATAAACCGCAGGGGCTTTTCGGCCACCTTTTTCGATTTGGGCAAGGGCTTTTGAGATAGATTCTGGGTCAATGTCGCAGATGGCGTTTATCTCAACGTCGGCCCGAAACAAGGCTTGCTCTATGTGGTTGCGGCCACGATAGCCTGTACCAATAAAGCCCAAGCGTACTTTTTTTTCGGGTTCGGCGGCATTTAACAGAATGTTAGGCATCAGCGATGACATGGCTCCAAGCGATGCCGTCGTCATTGTTTTTTGTAGAAAATTTCTTCGGGTTGTGGTCATAATTATTTAAGAGAAATAAAATCAAAAACACTTTATTTTTTATGAAACGCAAACATAAAGAATAATTTTATGCCATCATCACAACGGCTTGATATTATTCAACCTCAGTAACTCTTCTTTCATAATAGTCAGCCCGTGGCGGAGTTGTTTTTCGGGTATCACCAACGGGCATAGTACACGTATTACATTGCCATACACGCCAGCACTTATCAAAAACAAGCCTCGCTCGGCACAAGCCGACACGAGTTTTTTTGTTAGGTCGGTATCTGGCTGATTGGGATCTGAGTTTTTTACTAATTCTATGCCAATCATTGCCCCAAGGCCACGTACTTCGCCAATGGCGGGGCATATTTTTTGTAGATTCTTAAAAAATGTATTGATAATTGTACCAATTCTTTTGCCTTTTTGGTTGATGTCAATTTTTTGCATATACTCAATCGTAGCCAACGAGCCTGCACAAGCTATGGGGTTGCCTGCATAAGTACCTCCGATTGTGCCAGGCAAGGCTTTGTTCATGACCGATGCCTTGCCCATCACACAGGCAATCGGAATACCCGAACCCATAGATTTGGCCCAAGTAGAAATATCAGGCACCACGTCATAATGTTGGTACGCTGCCCATGCGCCCGTGCGCCCAAAACCCGACTGTACTTCGTCCAAAATTAACATAATGCCATATTCATCACATATTTGGCGTAGTCCTTGCAAATATAGTTTGGGCGTTACATAAAACCCCCCTTCGCCCTGTACTGGTTCTATGATAATGGCCGCTACGTTTTCGGGGGCGACAACGGTACTAAAATATTTTTTGAGATTGATTAACTCTTGCTGCACATAGTCGTCATAGTTTTGACCTTTGCCATTGTGATAATAGTCTGGAAACGGAATACGATAGACTTCGGGCGCAAAAGGGCCGCAACCCATTTTATAACTCACTTTTGATGTCAATGTCATGCCCATCATTGTTCGCCCATGAAACCCACCCGTGTAGCACACAATACCCTGACGGCCAGTAGCCTGACGTGCGATTTTTATAGCATTTTCTACAGCCTCGGCCCCGCTACTGAGCATCATCACTCTGGTATCGTGGCCGTGTGGTAGTATTTCAATGAGTTTTTCGGCTAATTGTATGTAAGGCTCGTGGCTCAATAAATTAAAAAAAGTGTGCATCAATTTTTTTGATTGATTGGCAATCGCTCTGGATACTGACGGCGGGCAATGTCCAGCATTCAACACGCCGATACCACCCGAAAAATCAATAAATTCTTTGCCGTCGGCTGTATAAAACACCGCTCCCGAAGCCTTCACGGCATCAATGGCTGTGCTAAGTGCCATGGCCTGAGGTACTACTTTATTTCGCCGCTCTAATAGTTCTTGTGAGGTCATTATGAATTAAAAATATTAAAGTTATTATTCAACATGATAGCCATCATAACCTGTCAAAAGGCCGCCCCGCTGGGGCTTTATCATTCAATTACTCATTCTGGCTATCGACAGTACACACCTACGGTGTTATTTTTTAGTTGCGTAACATGAGTAACTGATTAAAATAGTTTTCGTTATTCGTTTTTCACTACTCACTGTTCGCTACTTAATCAATACCAGCCCAACTGCCCTTCGTCCAGATTTATATTTACTTGCTTGGTTTCTAAATAGGCTTCGATACCGTATTTACCCAACTCTCGGCCAATTCCAGATTTTTTATATCCTCCCCATGGCAGTTCGTTAAACGTTGGGTGATAATTATTGACCCACATAATGCCCGCCTTGATTTGCTTCACAACCCGATGCGCTTTTGTGATATTTTCAGTAAACACCCCTGCGGCAAGGCCGTATTCTGTATCGTTGGCAAGTCTGATGGCTTCTGCTTCGGTGTCGAAAGGCGTAAAAGACATAACTGGGCCGAATACCTCTTCTCTAAATAGCGTATGCTCGGGCGTAACGTCGGCAAATATGGTTGGCTCAATAAAATAGCCCTTGGCAAACTGCTCACCTGCTGGCAACCCTCCACCACAAACAAGCCTGCATTTTTCGGTTTGGGCTTGTTTGATATAACCCAATACTTTGTCATAATGTTCTTTTGAAATCACCGGGCCCATTCTTACACCTTCTTCTAAGCCGTGTCCGAGTTTTATATTGGTTACTATTTTGGCTACTCGCTCTATTACTTCGTCATAAATCGCTCTTTCGACAAGCACTCGTGAGCCTGCCGAACAAACTTGACCTTGGTTGGCCATTCCTGCAAAAGCTATCCACTCTGCTGACTTATCTAAGTCGGCATCGGCAAATACCACAACGGGATTTTTGCCGCCCAGTTCGAGTGTTACATTTTTGATGCCTTTTGCGGCGGCAGTCATTATTTTTACACCTGTATCTGTACCACCTGTAAAAGCGATTTTGTCAATATTTGGATGATTGACCAATGCCACACCAGCCACCTCGCCAACGCCCGTAACGATATTGACAACCCCAGCCGGAATACCGACCTCTTCCATTAGTTTTGCCAATTCTAAAATCGAGAGCGGGGTCAGTTCCGACGGCTTCATTACAATAGTACAGCCTGCGGCCAACGCTGGTGCTATTTTCCAGACACCCATCAACAGCGGATAATTCCATGGCACAATTTGAGCCACCACACCAATCGGTTCACGCACCACAAAGCTCTGCATATTCATTGGCACAGATACTGTTTCGCCCATTGTTTTGGTAGCAATACCCGCATAAAAATCCAGACAGTTGGCGGCATCGGCCACATCGCCCTCCGACTCTACAAGCGGTTTGCCACAATTACAGGTGTCCAATTCTGCAAACCGAACTGCATTTTCTCTTAGCTTACTTGCCAACGCCATCATTAACTGCGACCGATTAAGCGCATTGTCTGCACTCCCCCAGTTGGTGTTGTCGAAAGCGTTTCGGGCGGCGGCTACGGCCTCATCGACTTCTACCGCCGTTGCCTCTGGCACGGTGCCAATTAGGCTTCCGTTAGCGGGGTCTGTAATATTACGAGTTTGGCCGTCAGATGCCACCACCCACTGCCCATTGATATACATTTGGTAATTTTTCATTGAATATAAATTAGAATGTAACTTATTGATTTGTAATCAAGTTGCTTTTCTGACTATTCCAGTTCAAAAAAACAGTACTACCGTTTTCTATTTCTACGGCTTGGTCGGGCTTGATTGATATGTCTATTTGTTCTTTGCCGTCCAGCTCACAATGCACCCGCCACAAATGCCCCAAAAACGTTTTTCCTATTATTTTTGCTGGTAGCTGAAAAATGTCATTGGCTTGGTGCTGACTGATTTGTATGTGTTCTGGCCGAATAAAGAGCAATGCTTTGCCACTGGCAATATCGCTTTGAGTGGGAATTGACGTACCATTTATTACAAAACATTGACCATCAAACATACCCGCCAAAGTATTATTTTCGCCAATAAAATCGGCCACAAATCTACTTTTTGGGTGGTCATACAGCGCTTGTGGTGCATCGAGTTGCTCTATCACGCCTTTGTTCATAACCGCAATTCTGTCCGACATTGTGAGGGCTTCTTCTTGGTCGTGAGTTACAAATATAAACGTAATACCCAACTGTTGGTGAAGTTGCTTCAACTCAAACTGCATTTGTTTTCTGAGTTTTAGGTCTAAGGCCGCCAGCGGTTCGTCAAGAAGTAGTACTTTGGGTTCGTTCACGATGGCTCTTGCCAGTGCAATTCGTTGCTGCTGCCCACCCGACAATTCTTTGGGTTTGCGATTGATAAAATCGGTCATTTGTACTGTTTCAAGCACTTCCTTGACCGCTGTACTTAGCTTTTGGCCAGCAATTCCTTTTTGTTTTAATCCAAAAGCAATGTTATCAAAAACGCTCAAATGTGGAAACAAAGCATAATTCTGAAAAACGGTATTGACATTTCGCTTAAAAGACGGCAAGGGCGTGATGTCTTCTCCCTCCAGAAAAACCCGCCCAGAAGTGGGGCTTTCAAAGCCTGCTATCATACGCAAAAGCGTTGTTTTGCCACAACCACTTGGCCCCAAAAGTGTAATAAACTCTCCTTGTCGAATCGTCAGGTTTAGTTTTGGAATAATACAGTTATTGCCAAAAAACTTTTCAACTTCTTTCAATTCAATACTGTATGTCATATTATTTTTGTGTCTCGCTCTCCAAATTTCACCGAAAGAATAAGTGTTATCAAAGAAATTATAAAAATGATGGTTGAAATGGCGTTTACTTCGGGAGTAATGCCTCGGCGAAGCATGGTATAAATTTCGATTGGCAGGGTATTGTCTCTGGCAATCAAGAAAAAAGTAACTGGTATTTCGTCTAATGACAGCGTAAAAGCCAACAACGACGAGCCAATTATGGCCGTTTTGATGTTGGGTAATATTACTTGCCAAAACGTTTGCCATGGCGTAGAACCCAAGTCGGCGGCGGCTTCTTCGAGTGATGGGTCTAAACGTTTGAGGCGGGCATATACTTGGGTCAAAACCATACAAATCAAAAAAGTAGTATGCCCAATGACAACCGCCGTAAGCGAAATTGGAATACCTATCAGTGGAAAAAACGAAAGCATGGCCACTCCCGTCAAGATACCCGGCAAAGTGATGGGCAGCAGTACGATTCGTTCAAAAATACGTTTTAGTTTAAAGTTATTTTTATTCATCGCCAAAGCCCCCATTGTACCTATTATCAGGGCAATGAAAGTGCCCGACATTCCAATCAAAACGCTGACTTTGAGCGAACTAAGCAAGGATTGGTTTTGAAGCATTACGCCATACCACTTGAAAGAATAAGCCCTAATTGGAAACGAATTGACAGTATCGGCATTGAACGAATAGATAATGACGATGAGCATTGGAAAATAAATAAAAAACATAACCGATAAAGCCAAAAAGCCAATCAGAGAGTTTAGAAAGTCAATTTTTTTCATCGTTTGTCAGAATCTAAACTTGAATATTTGTTTTCGGCCCATCTGGACATTTCAAGAACTACCAAAACTACAATCAACAACACAATGCCAATAGCCGAGCCGAGCGGCTTGTCGTTGGAAGTACCAAACATATTCTGAAAAATATTTGAGATAAACAATGTATCTGAACCTCCAAGTAGGTTTGGGGCCAAAAAATCGCCAAGCGAAAGCACAAAAGCAAACGTAGCACCCGTAATGATACCAGGCAAACTGAGAGGCAGCACGATTTTGAAAAACGTAATAAACCGATTTGCCCCCAAGTCTTTTGAGGCTTCGACCAAGCTCTTAGGTATTTGCTCAAAGGCTGTATAAATAGGCATTAGCACAAAGGGAGTGTAAATATGCACCATACCAATCACAACGGCCAAGTCGCTGTAAAGTAACATACTGATTGGTGAGTCTATGAGGCCAATAAACTGTAAAAACGAGTTTAAGATACCGGCTTCGCCCAAGATAATTTTCCAAGAATAAGCCCTAACGATATAACTCACCCAAAGTGGCAAGATGATAAGGGTGTATAATAAAGTTTTGTTTTTGGTGGCCTTGAAAGCAATATAATAAGCCAGCGGAATACTAACAACCAGCGACACAACCGTAACCACGGCAGCCAGTCCGAAAGTTCTCAATAGTGTCAGATAGTACAGTTCTTTGGTAAAAAATCGCTGGTAAGAGCCTATCGAAAAAGTGGTTTGGAGTATTCCAAAATCGTCGGTAGTATAAAAACTCTGTATCAGAACTCGTACATATGGAAACACCAAAAACGCCAACATCCATAGAGCCAGCGGCATAAAAAGCAAATAAAAACTGGGTTTGAGTTTTAAGAACATAAGTAAAAACAACCCTCATATATCTGGCAGATATATGAGGGCTTGATAAAAGTGTGTTTTATTGCGTTCCGCCTTTTACTTCATTCCATACTTCGTTGTAGCGTTTTCTGTTTTTGACATACTGCCAGAAGTTTAGTTTTTCGTAATAATACGCCGTATTGTTCATCTGCGTAATTTCTTGTAACTCAGGCGTTAAGAACGCTCTCGCACCTTCGTTTGCTACCGAGTAGTTGGTTACTTCGGCTACTGTGGCCATGTTTTTGGCTTGCGTTATGTAGTCAATCCACGCCACGGCCAAGTCTTTGTTGGCAGTTGCTTTCGTAATCATCAAGCGGTCTATCCAGCCCGTTGCGCCCTCGGTTGGAATAATACCTTTTACGTTCATGCCGTCTTTTTTGAGTGTAGCGGGGGTCAATGGCCAGCCAATTGCAGCTACCACTTCTTTGTTTTTCATCATATTGTCCAATTCGCCAGCAGTTGTCCAGTACTTTCTAATTTGAGGCTTCAGTTCCATCAATTTTTTCTTTACTGCCGCCAGTTGCTCTTCGGTCATGTTATAAATTGCGCCTTTGTCTGTTTTGTCATAGCCCAACAATATTCCGGCTAAGTACAAGCTCGATATGTCGTCCCAGAGTGCAATTTTTCCTTTGTTTTTTGGGTCAAAAAGCACACTCCACGATGTGGGATTCTTGACAACATCTGCATTGTAAACCAAATAGTCGGGACCCCAAGTAAAGGGTACGCCATACGTTTTGCCGTCTTTTACTACGTCTTGCATTGAGCGCAGTTTGGCCGCCAGCGAGTCATATTCTGAAATCTTGGTGAGGTCGATTGGCTGAACCAAATCCTTTTCGACCAACGCCTGCGCCATGTCTGGCGACGGTGTTACGATGTCATACACTTCGCCACCGCCAGCGGTGAGTTTGGCAATAAGTTCATCGGACGACCCAAAATAAACGCCTTTGACCGTACAGCCGTATTTTTCTTCAAATGCTTTGGTAAATTTGGCATCGGCATAGCCCTCCCAGCACAAAATACTGAGCGTTTTTCCTTTAAAATCGGTTACGGCCACTTCTGCCGTTGCTCCCTCGGTTTTTTTGTCCGACCCGCCGCCGCAACTAAGGGCTGTCAATGCCAGTGCGATGGCAAAAATAGATTGCAATAGTTTTTTCATTGGTAATACTGGTTTTTTATGGTTTGAAATTGATTAACTACAACGAAATTTCGGGTTGCCCCCATTTATACACTTTCAAGTACATGTGTGTTTCTGTTTTTCGGATTCCGTCTGTTTTTAGTAGCCGCTGCATCAAGTCTAATAAATGATCATTATTGCGGCACATTACGTTGAGTTCGAGGTCAAATTCACCTGTACGCATGGCCAAAAAACTAACTTCTGGCAGTTGCGAAAGATTATGGGCAATAACCGATATATCTACCACACGATCGATACTAATCAAAATACAGGCGTAGGCATTGTAGCCAATTTTATTGGGATCGACTCTGCCAATAATTTTCAGAATACCGTCATCGACCAATTTCTGATACCGCTTAGATACCGTACTCACCACAACGCCCAGCCGCTTTGAAAGTTCAGAAAATGGCTCTCGCCCATCTTTTTGTAGCGACTGCACGAGTGCCAAATCAATACTGTCGAGTTGGTATTTGTCTGAATCTGTCATTGATTGTAAAATTAAAATGTGTTGTGGTTTTCAAAAATATTTTAATTTTCCACAATAATATCAAAAATATTTCTGTTTTGTGCTTTTTAATGAAAATTTGTTTATTTGAGTAGCTCTTTTCGGTGGCATGGCTCTATTGAGCAACAGTTACCCCCCTCACCAACGCCACCTCGGCCGCTGAGAGGCCATAAAGCCCAAAAATCAAGTCGTCTATGCGGGCATTGGTGGCTTCTATTTTTTGTTGTAAATTTATAGCCTTCGTCTGATTTTCTCTAAAAAACACCTGCCATTCCATCTGTTTGGTGAGTGTGCCGAAGCCGCCTTTTTGTTTTTTGACCTCCGCCACAAAGCCCTCGTAAGGCAGTTTGTACCAGCTTTCGAGGGCTTTGTTTATTTTTTCGGGTTTTAGCTCGGCCCGCACCATCGACAAAAACGCCTCGCTCAGTTCATATAGACTCTTACTCAACACCAACATCGCCTCAGCCTGCTCAATAAACGGGGCTTTTTGGGCGATAGTCAATATCGGAATCGGAACGTTTACCATTTTGTCGGCGTTTAGCCGTACTCTACCGTCTGTACTGGCATCGCCAAAGGCTGGAAAAATGAGCTTTTTGTAAAACCCAAAAACAGCCGAATTGAGCCATGCTGATAAAAATAAATCTGGATTTGTGATTATAAAAGCATTGTTATTGATGAAATACTTTTCGGTATCATAATAAAAATTTTGTTTAATGGCCGTATGAATATACATAAGTTTTGGAGCATCAAAGGCTTCGTAATAATCGCAAGACCGTAAATTATACGGTGTTTTTCCTTGGTCAGACCTTGCCGTAAGTTCTGCCTCAAACTGTTTTAGATGCTCGTAAACTCCCCGATATTTGGTTTCGGAAATTTCTGTATCAAAACCTGTATTGATCAAAAACCAATCGTCTTTGTTTTCTAAGTGCCAAGCCTTGATGTCTGTTGCCTGTATGTAGGGCTTTATTATGGCCGCACTGGTGGGGTCTTTCTTGACGATGGCCTCTTTGGTAGCTTTGTCAATAATAAAAGCCCTGTTTAGTCCTGTTTTAACACCATATTCAATTCCACCTTTGGTATATTCGTTGAGTGAGATGGTATTTTGGTATAATTTTTGGAGAATGTCGTTGACGGCATCGTTGGCAAAGACCCATTCAGAATCTTGCAGGTTTTGTTTGTGAATGACAACAGGAGTCAGTTTTCGCTCTACAAAATTTTGGGTGAGGCGCACGGGCAAATAGTCAAAATCGGCGGCACTTAGTTGGTTTTTGAGCAGTACAATTTGCGGCTCGGTGGCGGCATCGTCGAATATACGCAGTTCAAAAAAATCAATAATTTGTTGTATGTCAAACGGTTGCAAGAAATGCCGCAACTCTTTACCGTATTTTGTTTTGAACCATTTATTAGGTGTAATATACGACAAATAGCCCGCAGGTTTGAGAATAGACAGTCCTAATTCATAAAAATAGACATACAAATCGGCCGTGCCATTGCCCACCTTGCCAAAGCGTTTGGCATAAAAAGCCTTATTGTCTTTGCCCAGCAGTTCTTGCCGCACATACGGCGGGTTGCCAACCACAATATCAAAACCGCCAGTGGCAAACACCTCTGGAAAAGCCGTTGGCCAGTCGAGAGCCGAAGTCGAAAAAGTAGGGTCGTCGATGAGGCTATTGCCCTGTTTGATATTGCCGTCCATGTCAGCGAGTTTTTCTCGTTTGTTGGCGGTTTTCATCCAGAGGCTCAATTTCGTAATCTCAACCGACTCGGGGTTGAGGTCCACGCCAAAGAGGTTGTTTTGAATGATGTTTTTTTTGATATTCCATTCGTCAAAACCCACCTCGTTGAGGCTGCTGTTTACGCTTTTTTGGAGTATTTCTAAGTCTCTTAATTGTTTTTTATAAGGAGTCGTCAGGCGGTTGAGTTCTATTTTCATCACTCTCCAGCGTTCAAAGAGGTAGTCGAATACTTGTGTCAAAAACGCCCCTGAGCCACAGGCGGGGTCAATGACTTTAAGATTTCGCAACACAGTTTCGTGGGCTTCCCAATATTGGAGGTGAGCGTTGATGGCGTCGTTGTTGGTACATTTGGCGGTGTGGTCAAAGCCAATGCTTTCGTAGTCGGCCACGGTCAGGGTAGGTAGTTGTGTTAGGTTGAGGTGGGTCAAAATACGGTCTTCGGCCTCGTCTAAGAAGCTACCGAGTGCCTGCTCGACCATATAACGGGTAATGTACTCGGGCGTATAAAACACGCCATCGGCTTTGCGTTTGGCCCCACCCCCAGCCCCTCCCCGATGGGTTGGGGAGTCAATTAAGTCCCCTTCGTGACGGCCAGACGGGTCTGTTTGGTGGGCCTCTAATCGTTCTTTTATGGCTTCAATGTCTGAAATAGACTGCTCAAAGATATGGCCCAATACATTGATATTGAGTTGGTTTTGGTAGTCGTAGCTATTTAAGAAGGCCATCAAGTCGCCCAATCTAAAATCGGCTATGTTGAGGCTATCGAGCAGTGGGTCTTTGCGAAACAGGCCGCCATTGAAGGGTGGAATATTTTTGCGGCTGTAGCCTTTGTCGAGGGCTGTAAAGGCGTGTTTGAGTTGTTTCCAGACGGCATCGTCTTCGGGGTCATACGATTCTTTGACTACGTTTTCGATGGCCTTAATCATGTCCTGAACGATGTTCAAATCTCGCACAAAACACATAAAAAGCAATCGGTCAATCAGTTTTTGAGTACAACGCAGCAAATCAACGGCATCGACCGCTGGATTGTGGCTTCTGATTTGGTTAAAGAGTTTTTCACGCAGGTCTTTGTAGCGTTCATAAAAGGCATTAGTTATGTTTTTGAGTTCTTGCTCACGGCTCAAAAATACTTTTTCGATAGGCGAATCCGTAACATTCAAAAACAACTGGCCTTGTTGCAACAAATAGCAAAAGCGTTTGAAATTACCATTTTGTAGAAGCTCTAATATATTAAAACTTTCGTACTGCGCCATGCCAAGAGTATATCGGTAAAGCCTGATTTCCTGACAATTAGAGACAATAACCCAAGGACAAGGCTTGTCGAGCTTTGGTACATAACTAAACGCCTGCTCAACGGGCGTACCCTTGAAGTCTGCACGATTTTGTTTTTTATCTAAATTACAAAGTGGGCCTTTGAGTTCTATTACGGCCATGACCTGCTGGCTCAGTTGGCCGTTCTGAAAACTAAAATAGCCCAATGCACCGTCGGGTGTACGGCCATCGAGGTTCACTTTGAGTTCGTTTTCGAGTTGCCACGTATCTAAGTGTTTTTCGTAAGCGTAGCCCAGCACCTCGCCAAATATTTTGTTTAGAAACTCAGATTGTAGTTTTTTTTCGTTTTGGCTCAATATTTTGCCAGTTACCAGCCCCTTCTGCCAGTTTTCAATAATTTTGCGTTTGGCATCGACATCAACAACCTCCAACGAGTTTAAATTGTCAGCTCTGATGTTTCGGTTTGAAAATAAAGGCAACGGCATGGGTTAGTGTATGATGTATGATGTATTTGTCCGCTTTGTGGACGATAACTGATAACCGCGCGGGCGACCCCGTGATAACTGATAAATGTTAAATGATAACTGTCGAAGCCGCCTCAAAAGCCCTAATGTCGTCGGTGAGGCTTATCAAGTAGTCGATGTCGTCATAGCCGTTCAATAGACATTGTTTTTTGTAAGGATTTATTTCAAAATTGGCAACAGAGCCATCGGGTAGTGTGAGTGTTTGGGCCTGTAAGTTTACCTCCAACTGGGCATTGTGGTTGGCTTGAATTTGGGTAAATATATCGGCCAAAAAATCGTCAGAAACCTGTATCGGCAACACAAAATTGTTGAGGGCATTGTTCTTGAAAATATCTGCAAAAAAACTCGATACTACAACCCGAAAACCATAATCGTGAATAGACCAAGCGGCGTGTTCTCGGCTGCTGCCACAGCCAAAGTTTTTGCCTGCTACTAATATTTTACCTTTATAGTTGGGGTCGTTCAATACGAAGTCTGGCTTAGGTTGGTTATCGTTATCGTTTTCATATCGCCAATCTCTAAATAAGTTTTTGCCAAAACCCTCACGAGTAGTAGCTTTCAGAAACCGTGCTGGAATAATCTGGTCGGTATCAATGTTTTCGATTGAGAGCGGTACGGCTGTTGAACTAAATGTGGCAAATGATTCTTTTTGAGAAGACATAATATGGTATGATTTTTGCTAATAAGTATAAATATGGCGTGTAAAATTACGAATTTTAGAATAAAAACAGGTATTTCTACGCTAAAATCATTCAAAAAAAGCCACCAACTTTGCAGTATCAATAGTAGTGTCTTTTTGTACTTTTCAACGTCTTACTATCAGTACCGCAGATTTGTACGTTTATCAGATAAGATTTTTACAAGAATTTCGTTACATAATTAGTTTCAATATCAAAACAAACATACAATCATGAAAAAAGTAATCTCATTGCTCTCAGTTGCTCTCGTAGTAGGTGCTGCTGTGTATGCTATCAAAAAAACAAAAAAGGTAGCCGCTTACTAAAATCAAATTGTTGGTGGCTCAATCCACCAACAATTTAAAACCCTCTCCGTGCAAGTTCACAATCTGAACACTGCTGTCGTGGCGCAGGTGCTTGCGTAGCTTGGTCAGATAAACGTCCATACTTCGAGCGTTGAAATACGAATCGTCCCCCCAAACCATTTTGAGTATAAAACTACGGCTCAATGGCTGGTTTACGTTTTCACAAAATAGTCGTAAAATAGCTGCTTCTTTGCTTGTTAATTTTTGTTTATGTGTCTCAAATTCAAGTACTTGGTGATTGGCATTGAACTGATAACTACCAAATTGAAACATACTTGACGGCACAGCACTGTCTTTGCGATAGCGGCGCAATATGGCCTGGATTCGATGCAGCAATTCGTCCATATTAAAGGGCTTAGTTATGTAGTCGTCGGCCCCGACCTTAAAACCCTGAATGGTGTCGTCTTTCATACTCTTGGCTGTCAAAAACACAATCGGTACCTCTTGGTCTTTCATTCTAATTTCTTTGGCTACCGCAAAACCGTCTTTTTTGGGCATCATCACGTCCAATATACAAAGGTCAAAAGCCTGAGCCATAAACTGTTCCACGCCTTTGTTGCCGTCGGTAGCGAGGCTGGTTTGATAGCCTTTACTGTCCAAAAACTCTTGTAGCAATTCTCCCAAATTGGGGTCGTCTTCGACTAATAATATTTTCATGTTAGCGGTTGTTTTTATTTGGCAAAAAGACTTCAAACCTACTCCCCTGCCCTATTTGACTATCAACACTAATGGTACCGGCATGGGCTTCAACCATTTTTTTGACATAACTCAACCCCAACCCAAAGCCCTTGACATCGTGCAAATTGCCTGTTGGAACACGATAAAACTGGTCAAAAATATGGCTTATTTCCTCGTTTTTCATACCCAAACCTCTGTCTGAAACACTAAAATACAACCCATTTTCATCGCTTCGTGTGCCTACTATAATATTGGGTTTATGTGGCGAATATTTATTGGCGTTATCGACAAGATTATAAACGATATTGGTCAAGTGCATTTCGTCGGCTTTTATTATTTCGTTTTCTGCCTCAAAGTCAAGTGTTATTTCGCCTTGTTTATTTTCAATCTGCACACCAATATTATTCAACACTCGCTCAATAACCTCATGAATATTGACAATGCCGACATTGAGGCTCACCTGCCCACGCTCCAAGAGTGCCATCTGTAATACTTTTTCGACGTGGTCGCCCAATCGGTGGTTTTCGTCTCTTATTATTCTTAAATACCGTTCTAATGCTTTCTTTGAATCGGTGCTTTCGGTTTGCTCACGAGCCATGTCCACCGCCAATGAAATTGTCGAAATAGGCGTTTTTAGCTCGTGGGTCATGTTGTTTATAAAATCGTTTTTGATGTCTGCTATTTTTTTTTGTTTAATAATTGTCGAAACTGCCGCATAAAAACAGCCCGACATCAGCAACAAGAGTAAGCCAGAGGCTATCAACGTAAAACGCAAATCGTTCAATATAAAACTCTGACTATCAGGAAAATAAATAATCAACTGGCTCAAAACATTATTGATTTCGTTAGGAAACAAAGTAGCTTTAAAAAGTTTAGTACCTACATTTTGAATTTTAAAATCAACAGTCGAAAAAATAGGTATTGGGTTGAGGCTATTTTTTACAGCAAACTGAAACGGAATCGCTATGCCTCGTTCTTGAAGTGTTTTGTTGAGCAGTGAGTCGAGAGCTTGCCGATTGATTCGGTCTTCGACTGGCCGGCCACCAAACAACAAATCCTTAAATACATCTCTCAAAATATCCGTCCGTCCATCTGCTTGATTTTGACCTGTTTCATCGTTTTTATTTTTTTTACGGCTTTTCATCAACTGTTTTAGCTGGCTTTTATTTGCCGTTGTCGCACTACCAGCACCTACCACGACCACAAAATCTTGCTTTGTACTGTCCCATTCAAAACGAGGTAGAGTCGGGAAATTTTCTTTCAAAAACCGATTGCGAGTTTGTGCAAAATCGGCCATCCATTCGTCAATAGCTTGTTCTTGCTGGATTCGTTCTTTAAGAAATTTGTCTAAACGAGGGTTGGCCTCAGCACGATTTTTGAGAAACTGATTGATAATCTGTTGTTGTTGCTCACTCACCTTGCGGTTGCGAGGTGTGAGTGCATCATTGTTGTTAAAATCTGGCTCGTAGCCATTAAACTGCATACTTGCATATTGTTCGGCGAGAGCCTCAGCGGGTATTTTTTGATTTACAATTTGCGCCCTTCCCAGTGTTGTCAGCCGTCGTTTTTGCTGCTCCATTTCTGCACGCTGACGAGTCAAGTACAAGATTTCTTGTTTTTCGAGTTTTCGTACTACCTCTTGCAAAGCATCGGTTACTTTAAGGCCAAATTGTTCGTTTTGTAGTCCAAAAATATTATTTATCCAATACCACTGAAAAGCCAACAAACCACCCACAGCTATACAAATAAGCGCAATGATGAGTCGTATTTTAGTTTTTGTAAGCATTGAGTGAGTGTATTCTGACAATTATACGCACAAATTAAATACATTTGATTTAGCAAAAACGCTATTTAAGGATTTTTAACAGGTTTGTTGATTGACGTACTCCTCCCCTGTAATCCTCCTGTATGAATGGCCACAATTTTATCGGTTGGTATAAAAGTATCTCGACGACTTATCAATTCATAAAGACCAAACAACATTTTTGCTGTATAAATAGCCTCTAACAAAATACCATTTCTTGCCTCGAACTCTTCCATAAATTTCAGTAAACTTGCACTTGTTTTGCCATAACCTCCGTGGTGATAATCCCAAAATATTTCGTAATTAGTGTTTTTAAAATCAATTTTCTCCTCAATTAACTGGTTGATTGAAGGCAGTAAATATTGGCCGTTTTTGAGTACCGTAAATCCCAAGGTTTTAGTCGTCTGATTGGCCGCTGCACACAGACCTGCAAATGTTCCCCCCGACCCTATGGCAGTTGCTACAAAATTGGGTTGGCAGCCCAACTGCGCTACGATTTCGGTCATACACTCAGCTACACCCTCTACCGCCAAGCTATTTGTACCGCCTTCGGGCAATATATACGCATCGGTAGCCAGTCTTTCGGCCAATAATTCTTTGTTTTGGTAGTCAGTTCGAGATACAAAGATTAGTTTCATACCATTGTCAGCGGCCAATTTTAGCGTCTGATTTGACGTTTCTGTAAGCTCATCTCCCCTAATAATACCCACCGTTTGAAAGCCCAACAACCGCCCAGCCGCCGCCGTGGCTGCAATATGATTGGAAAACGCCCCACCAAAAGTAATCAATTTTGAATACCCCAACTGCCTGGCATTGATTAGGTTATATTTTAGTTTACGAAACTTATTGCCAGCTATTTCTGGGTGAATCAAGTCATCTCGTTTTAGAAACAACTGTACTCCATAAGGCTCCAAAACAGAGTCTTGTATCAGTTGTAGTGGCGTTGGTATGGGGTTATTCCAAAAATTATCAGTCATGGTTTACTTAAAAAGGCTTGTCGTCAAGTGGCGAACGGTTTGCCGCTGCGATTTTGAATTAGGCTGCCGAAGCGACTCGTCTGCCAGTACGACACAATAAAGTTACTAATCAAGACAGCCCACTTGCCACAAAGCTATGATATGCACTGTTTTATTCTTTTATAAAGTTATAAATTTGTCCCGATTGTTTCAAAATCATAGTCCTGTCTATTGGGTTAAATTCTAAAATTATACCATCGTCCAAATAGCCAAATTCGTCTTTTTTTGTCGCCTGCAAAGTAAGCGCATTTTGTCCTGTTGCCTGTGCAACTAAGTTTAAATTGTTTTTAGTTATAGACACTTTAATAGGTAATTGTTTGCTGCTGTATATACCCAAATATTTGTCCAAATCTTGCGTTGTTACTTGATATATATTCAAAACTGGTGGCGGAACATAATTGTATGAAAGATAGTTTTGCCAACGCCAAGGTGTGAATTTATCCCCAATTGAATATTCTAAAAGTTCTTTAAAAATACTCTCACCATTGTCGTTGTTGGTCATAATTACAATTCCAATTTTTTTGTCTGGAAAACAAATTGAATAATGACCCCAACCGTCGTCGTGTCCTTCCTTAAAAAAAGCACTGCCATAAGGTGTCTTAAATACTCCAACCCCAAGGCCATATCCTAATTGAATATTGTCGTTGTCTGTGCTGTCTATCTTGGATAATGGCCCAAACTGACTCCTTGATTTTATTCTTATCTGTTGGCTTATTATTTCTCTAAAACTTTTCTCTGAAAGTCCTTTGCCACTAATAAAAGCTGAGTAAAATTTTGTAAAGTCTTCGATAGTTGTACTCATAGACCCTCCCGCACTTGCTTCTTTCCATTTCATTAGTTCGTAGGGTTCGCCTTTTGCATTGTGTCCATAACAAATGTTGGTATCAAATCGAGTTTGCCAAATTTGGCTTGTATTTGTCATTCCCAGTGGCCCAAAAACCCTTTCTTGTGAAATAGTTTCGTAATCTTTTCCTGTGAGTTGTTCAATCACAAATTGCAATAAATAAAGCCCTTCGCCTGAATATGAGTAGCGAGTGCCTGGCTCGAACTTAATTTTTAATTTTTTATCTGCTTCAAACCAACGCCAATTTGGAAAACCCGTGGTATGTGTCAGGCACATACGGGCTGTTATTTTTTCATAACGGGTGTCGTCTTTTAGGTCATGATAGCCCCTTCTAAAACCATTTATTTTAATGTTGGGCAAAGGTTTGCTTAAATATTGTACGAGTGGTTTATCAAGATCAATAGTTTTTTCTTGAACGTATTGCATGGATATGTAGGCAAATACCATTTTTGCCAAAGACGCTCCATACAATACAGATGATTTTTCGAGAGGAATACTTTTTTGCAGATTTGCAAATCCGTAGGTTTTACTAAAAATGGGTCTATTGTCGTTGAAAACTGAAACTGCAATACCTGAAACATTTGCAGTTTTCATCAAATACTCAATTTTTGTATTTAAGCTGGCTACCGATATTTTGCTTCGGTCAATTCTTTTGATAGTTTGCCCATAAATAATTGTTGAAACTGTAAGAAAAATTACGGCCAAAGATATTTTAAAATTCATGATTGATTTTGTACAGTTTAGGGTCTCTCCAAAATGGCGCATAACCATTAGCTAAGTAGATTATAAAACAAAATCGGTCGGCAAGAAAAAATATCTCACCGACCGATTTACAGATACCATTTGGTTTATTTGCCTCCAAACAAACCACCGAGTAGGCTACCGAGGCCGCCCATACCACCTTGCTGCTGGCCGCCGCCACCGAGCATGCTACCACCTACACGAAGCAGGTCGCTCATGTCCAATTTACCATCGGCCATGGCATACCCTATCTGATTAAAATCAAACCCGCCTTGCTGTTGTGCTTGTTGCGCTTGTTGGCCACCCATCAAGCCGCTCAAAATACCACCAAAGTCCATGCTGCTGTCTTGTGGGTTGCTTGTCTTTGAAATCATTGACCCCAACACGCCTGGCAATACCGATGAAATAATACCGCCCGCCGCACTGTTTGAAAGACCAAATTTTGACATCAAGCCACCTATTGCGTTTTGAGCAATGCCACCAACAATAGGATTGCTCATTAGGCCACCGCCTTGGCCAGCTTGGCCAGACAACAAACCCATCAGTGAACTCAAACCACCGCCACCACTCTGTGCTTGGTTTTGGAGGCCACCCATAATCGAACTAAGTATTTCTTGCTGTACGCCTTCATTGTGTTGGTTGGGTACATCAGGATTGTTTACTACTGCATCTTGCGAGTGGTCTTTAACAAGACTCATCAATTGTTCTAACATGATTATAAAATTGTTTAAGTTTGTCCCAAAATTAAATATAAATTCGAGATGGCAAGCAATCAAAGCAATATTCTTTTGACAGACTCCGATGTTCAGACGAATTGGCAACAAAAAGTAACATTATTATTGACAGATTTAACATACCCAAGCGAGTCTGACGAAGCCATTGACTACATTTCTTTTAAGGTATCGGTTACCCCCCCATTGACTCAGACCGATGTATTGTTTTATTTGGGCTACCCACCCGATGTTGCTGTCGAAGAGCTTGACCCCGATTTGTTTTGGCAGCCCATTATTCAAACCCAAGAGTGGTTTGGTGATTTTGAATTGGCACAAGTAAAGACATTTGAAGAAATAAAAACGACAATGGCCGATAAACTCATTGGCCAGCAGTGTTTTAGGGTGGGACGTAGCGAAATAGACTTTTATTTGATAGGCCAAGTGGCCGAAAAAGAATGGAGTGGACTAAAAACTAAACTCATAGAAACATAAAAAAAGGGGCGAACACTTGCGTTCGCCCCTTTTTTTGTACCAATTTATTTTACTTTTTCTACAACTGCCTTGAACGACTCTGGGTGGTTCATGGCCAAGTCAGCCAATACTTTACGGTTGAGGGTAACACCCGCCGAATGGATTTTGCCCATAAATACAGAATATGACATTCCAAACTGGCGTGCGCCTGCGTTGATACGCTGAATCCAGAGCGCACGGAAGTTTCTTTTCTTTTGTTTACGGCCAATATACGAATAGCCCAATGCCTTATCGACGGCGTTTTTGGCTACCGTCCATACATTTTTGCGACGACCAAAGAAACCTTTGGCCATTTTTAATACTTTTTTACGTCTTGCACGCGACGCAACGTGGTTTACTGAACGTGGCATAATTTTGTTGGTTTTTTGACGATAGGTGCTTTTGCAAGTCTTTTAACCTATAATCGGGTGAAACAGACCGCAGAATAGTTATGAGTTTTGAGTTACGAATTATGAGTTTCGAGTCATTAACAGTAAAAACTATTAAGCAAATCTCGAATGACTAATGACTAATAACCCAATGACTGATGACTAACTACTAATTGAGATTGAGCAATAACTTAATTCGGTTCATGTTGGTAGAATCTACCACCGAAAACGAAGAAAGAATACGCTTACGCTTGTTTGACTTTTTGGTCAAAATGTGGCTATGGAAGGCGTGCTTCCGCTTCACTTTGCCCGTTCCTGTCAGCTTCAAGCGTTTTTTGGCACTTGAATTTGTTTTTTGCTTTGGCATAAAACTGAACTATTTAGTTGTTGAAAAATAATTAAATTGGACTGCAAAGGTACGGGTATTTTACTGAAAAAGAAAATTGAATATTTGTAACCGTTGAAAACCCAAAAATAGTTTTAGTTTTGTCTTTTTAATATCAAATCTCAATTAGTGTTGCACTCAGTAACTCCCTAACTCTATCACTCAGTAAACATGAACAGACGTAATTTTATACAAAACATCATCACCGCCAGTGGCGCCGTTTCGTTAGGGGCTATGCCATTGGCTTCATTTGGCAATTTGGCCAGTAAAGCAACAATCAAAATTACGATTTTGCATACCAACGACGTACACAGCCGCCTCGACCCTATTCCCAAAAACGACCCTCGTAATGGTGGCCGTGGTGGAGTGATAAATAGAGCCAAACTGATAAGTAAAATAAGGTCGGAGGCCGAGAATGTATTACTTTTCGATGCTGGTGATGTGTTTCAGGGTACGCCCTACTTTAATTTTTTTAAGGGCAAACCCGAAATAGAACTCCTCAGCATGATGGGCTATGATGCCATTACGGTCGGCAATCACGACTTTGACGGCGGCCTCGAACTTTATGCCAAGCAAATCCGTGAACACGCTACTTTTCCTGTATTGGTGGCCAACTATGATTTTTCCGGTACGCCCATGTCTGGCCTAAGTCAGCCATATAAAATATTCAAAATCAATGGCTTAAAAATTGGTGTCTTTGGGCTGGGTATCAATCCAAAAGGGCTGATTGCCGATGTACTCGTAGGACAAACCAAGTATGCCGAACCGTTTAAGGTAGCCAACGAGACGGCTAAAATGCTCAAAAATGACAAGAAATGTAGCTTCGTAATATGCCTTTCGCACTTGGGTTATGAGATGCGAGGCGACGAGCCATCGGACTTGAAACTCGCTGCTCAGTCGTCAGACATTGACTTGATTATTGGTGGCCATACACATACTTTTCTGAAAGAGCCTACTGTCGTCAAAAACAAAGCCAATCAATCGGTACTCGTCAATCAAGTAGGTTTTGGTGGCATCAATTTAGGCCGTCTCGACTTTACTTTCGACCGTGTGTCTAAGGAAGTATTTTATGAGGGCAAAAATCTGGATATTTAGACTTAGGTAGTGAACAGTGAAAAACGGATAGCGAAAAGTGTTGTAATTGAATAGGTTGAAACGTGATTTAAAATTTAGATAAAATATCGCAGCGGCGAACCGTTAAAAATCAAATATTTATTCAATCAAAAGAGCGAACCATCATTCACAATTCTATATTATTACTTAGGCTCATAAATACTTCTCAATCAGTATTTTTTTGAGCGTTTCTACCCCTGTCGAGGCCGGTTCTTCGATAAAAGTCACGTTTTTGGTATTTTCCATATTTGGGATATTTGGGTCTACCACAAAAACGGGTGTGTTTGGTGGGGCATAATACACCAAACTTGCGGCTGGATAAACAGCCAAAGACGTGCCTACGACCACAAAAATATCGGCTTCTTGGCTCAGTGCTACTGCTGGCTCGATCATTGGTACGGCCTCGCCAAACCACACTATAAATGGCCGTAGTTGGCTACCCAGTTCACATTTATCCCCTATTTTCAATTCCCAGCCGTCCATTTCATATACCAATTTGGGGTCTTTGGTACTTTGCGACTTAAACATCTCACCGTGTAGGTGCATCACTTTGGTAGAGCCTGCTTTTTCATGTAGGTTATCTACGTTTTGAGTAATAATCTGCACATCAAAGTATTGTTCTAAGTCTTTCAAAGCCTTATGTCCTGCATTGGGTTTTGCATTTTGGCCATCAAAACGACGCTCATTATAAAACTGCAACACCATTTCTTTGTTTCTGTACCAGCCCTCGGGAGTGGCTACGTCTTCGATGTTATGTCCCTCCCAAAGGCCATCAGAATCTCTAAAAGTTTTAAGCCCGCTTTCGGCGCTGATGCCCGCCCCTGTCAGTACGATGATTTTTTTTTTCGCTTTCATTTTGTTGTTTATAGGCTAAATTAGATAAGTTTTTCGATGCTCCCATGACATTGCGTATGGCAGCATAAAAAACGCCAGGATTGTCCAACCACGGAAAGTGATGTGCATTGGCTATACCTATTGTTTTTATGTCAGATTTACTGTTTTCAAAATCTCGTACTACCTGCCAATAATCATGCCTCTTACTTGATAGCACCACTGTAACGGCGGCACGACAGTTGCCCAGATTATTGCCAAACTGCGCCGTTCGTTGTTGGTATTGATTCTTAATTTGTGTGCTGATTTTGGCATTATTTAGTTTTTCGGTCAAATAATTAGCCACAAATGGTGTATTCAGAGTATCGAAACTATATGTGGCAGACTGAAAACTCGCAATCGCTTGCCAACGAGCAAGACTATCGTTGGGGTTTTGATTGTTGAGTTTTTGTTTTAATGTTTCAAATCTCTGGCTAATGTCCGAGGGCTGCAAACTGACTGGAAAATCGTACTGTTCCAAATCGCCTTGATGGTTTTTGGCCACAGGATTGACCAATACCACCCGACTCACGCCATGCCCATAACGAGCAGCATAAGCCGTGGCAACATTAGCCCCAAAACCATGCGCTATTACCGACCACGACGGTATTCGTAAAACTACTCGTAAGCCCTCGATGTCGGCAACCGTTCTCTGAAAATTGACTAAACTATCGCTCACCCATTTCGACTTGCTTTTACCCATCGAGCGGGGGTCAAAATATATTACACGGTAATTGGCCGATAGTCCGTGAGCCAAGTCAAGCAGGTATTCGGACGAGTGGCCAGTATCGCCAATTAACACAACTGGTGGGCCTGAACCAATGATTTTGAAATACAAGTTAGCACCACTGTTACAAATTGCCCAGCCTTCGTTTTGAGCAATACTACTCAATGAAAATAACAATGAAAACAAAAAAATAAGATTCTTAGTTGATTTATACGGGTTTACCGAAGCCATCGCTCCAAGCGATGGCTTCGGTTCGGCTTCAAGCAGCATCTCCGTAGAGACTATAGTAGAATCAAAAACAATAAATCGTAAAGTAAAAAATCGCAAAATGTAAAAGTAGGTAAAGTACTGGCAATAGATTTGCCCTATATAAACACAAATTTACTAACATTTTACCAAAAACATAAACATATAGCCCAACCAAGTAGTTATTTTGACAACATTCGGTATATCGGTCTATCAATCACTCAGTAATTTATGAATTTTCAATCAAAAAATATTCTTATCGTTGGTGCCAGTTCAGGAATTGGTCATGCACTGGCCGAAATGCTACAAGCCGCAGGAGCAAACCTAATAACTGCATCTCGCCGACAGCCCGAAAACATAAACAGTCAGCACATTAGTTGGGACGTAACTGAACCCGTAGCTGGTATCTTCGACAGCCTCCCCGACACCATTCATGGTATAGTATATGCCCCCGGTACTATTTCGCTCAAACCTTTTCAGCGATTCAGTGCCGATGACTTCAAAAACGATTTTCAGATAAATGTCCTCGGGGCAATAGCGGCCATTCAAGCCAATCTACCCAGGCTTCGCAAAGCCAACGGTGCCTCAATAGTACTTTTTAGTACCGTCGCTGCCCAGACAGGTATGGGTTTTCATGCTTCTATTGCGGTCTCGAAGGGGGCCATCGAAGGTTTGACGGTTTCGTTAGCAGCCGAACTTGCCCCTATCAAAGTGCGCTGCAACGCCATTGCACCATCACTGACCGACACGCCGCTGGCTAGCAATTTATTGTCGTCGGACGAAAAACGAGAAGCCTCCAACAAACGCCACCCAATAGGCCGAGTAGGTACAGCCCAAGACATTGCCAACGTGGCCAAACTATTGCTATCTGACGAAGGTAGCTGGATAACAGGCCAAGTGATTGGGGTAGATGGCGGTATGGGAAAATTGAAATAACTGCAATACCATAAACGTTTTTTGAGTAAGCCATAAAATTACAGTTTGCGGCTTGCTCAAAAAACGTTTACTTTTGCGTGCTAAATGACAAACAGCACACCGACAATATACACTCGCCAGTTTTGGTTGCTTTGCATCAGCAATCTCCTGTTTTCTGCCAGTTTTCAGATGATAATTCCTGAGCTACCCGACCACCTGTCTAAAATGGGGGGACAGGCGTATTTGGGACTCGTTATTTTTCTTTTTACACTAACGGCGGGTCTTTCTCGGCCATTTAGTGGCAAACTCACCGACAGCATTGGCCGTATTCCTGTCATGGCTTTTGGCTCATTGGTTTGTTTTGTGTGTTCGTTGGCCTATCCTTTTGTGCATATTGTGGCTGGTTTTTTGTGGTTGAGGCTCATTCATGGTATGTCCACAGGCACCAAACCAACCGCCACAGCAGCATATATTGCCGATATATCGCCAGCCAACCGTCGAGGCGAAGCTGCCGGAACATTGGGTATTTTTACGGCAACTGGTATGTCGTTGGGGCCAACTATCGGTAGCTATCTCACAAAATGGGCGGGAATCAATGCCACATTTTATACATCGTCTGCTTTTGCCTTGCTTTCTATTTTAATATTGCTCAACATGAAAGAAACACTCATCGAGCGCAAGCCATTTAGTATAGGTTTATTTAAAATCGGTTATAAAGACATCTTTGAACCCAAAGTAGTAAGTGTCTTTGTGGTCATGTTCTTGGTTTCGTTTTCTTCGGGCGTTATCATTACGCTTGCTCCAGATTTTACTAAGTCGTTGGGTATGAACAACAAAGGTATATTTTTTACAGTTTACACCGCCGCCTCGTTGCTTGTACGTGTTGTGGCCAGCAAAAGTTCAGACAAATATGGCCGTGTAATTGTCTTGATATTTTCGTGTGGGGTGCTGGCTGCTGGTATGTTCGTTTTGGGCTTTTGGCAAACTATAACAGGCTTCTACCTATCTGCCATTTTGTTTGGCATATCGTGGGGGTTAAATACCCCCGCTCTCACAGCCTGGGCTGTGGACCTAAGCCACGAAGCACACCGAGGCCGTGGCTTGGCCACTATGTATATGGCGCTCGAAGCTGGCATTGGCATAGGTGCGCTGTGGTCGGGCTGGTATTATGGCGGGCAAATTCAAAACTTGGCTCTTATCTTTTATGTAGCATCGACTTTGGCCGGTGTGGCGGTGGGTTATTTGGTATTTTTGAAAAAAACTGATACTGATTTTATTGAAAACTTGGAAAAACGTTAATTATTTGATGATGAGTAATTTAAGCAAATTGAGACAAATAATATTCAGTTAGTTTATCTTAGGGGCAAATGCCGGCAGTTCCTCTACTTACTCTTGAAATAACCGATATTCTTTGACAAATTGCTGAAAAAGGGCAGTACGAGCCAACTCTATCAAACCATTCAAAAAGAAATGTTTAGTAAATTAGCCCTTGCACTTTGCCAACTGGCAGATTATTCGGAACTGATAATTTTTGGTAACTTCATTTTGAATTGCGTAGAAATAAGCCCCGGCATAAAAAGCCAAAGTAATGATATTTTGGATAGTCAGATAATTTTTATTTGGAATGCCTCCCAGCCAAGTTGCTCTTTGAAAAACTTAAAAACTGATTTTATTTTTGAGCGTTTCAAGTAGATCTGAAAAATTTTGTACGCTATTTCTTGATCTGTAAAAGGATAATTGGAGATGATAAGCATCTGGTCTTTCAAAATGTTTTTCTCTTTTCGGTCAGTAATCATTATTTTCTGAACCCAGTATGATTATACTATTAAAACTATTGTAGCCATTGACCCAGCCGCTTGATAAGTCTTTTACTTTTGTAAGCAATTTTGTACTTTTGGCACATATTTTATACAAGTCATTGCCGTCATCAATCTCAAAAATATCGTTCTTAGATCATAAATGTTTTACTGCCTCTGCCAAAAGTGATTCGTTGATTTGTTCGGGGCTTAAAACTTGCTCTTGAGTACCCTTTAGCATATTTGAACAGTTCTCACATTCGGTTCGAGTTTTTGATATTGTCCAAATTTGTGTTGTTTTGTGGGCTGCAATACCAGAAAGTAAATTATTTAATTTTTTTTTATGTAGCTATCTTTAAGTGTAAAACCAAATTTGATGTGAATGTTTTTATATTCATCGCCATTTTAGGGTTTAGCAAAATAATAGTGGGCAAATGTAAGAAAAAATATTACAATCGCCTCACTTTTAGTAGATTAGAGTTTTTCTAAGCTTTCAATAAAAATTATGTACTACCAAGTGCTGTCGTTGCCTTTTTTTATACCCTAAATAAAATATTCTCCACAAACAAAATAGTAAACAATGACAGACATAGCCGTAATTTTTGACATGGACGGAGTAATCGCCGATACCAATCCTACACATTTGGTAGCGTGGCGAGAGTACCTCGGCCACCACAATATAGAAGTCAGCGACCAAGACTTGATTGAAAATATGTACGGCAAAGCCAACTCGGCAATCATGGAGTATTTTTTTAAACGAAAAATGGAACGTGCCGAGTTTGACCAAAAACAATACGAAAAAGAAGCACTTTTTAGAAAACTGTACGAGCCAATAGCCCAGCCGTTGGAAGGGCTGCTGGCGTTCATTGCCGACCTCAAAGCCAATGGCGTAAAGACGGGCATAGCTACCTCCGCACCCATCGAAAACTTAGACTTGATACTCAACCAGATACCGCTCAAACAAAGTATGGATTCGCTGATGGCCAACCAAGACGTAGTTTATCACAAACCTCACCCAGAGGTATATATCACTACTGCCCAGCGGCTGGGTATAGCACCTGAGCGTTGTGTTGTTTTTGAAGATTCGTTTTCGGGCATCACGGCAGGGCTGGCCGCTGGTGCAAAAGTTGTAGGCGTACTGACCTCTCACCAACCGCACGAGCTACCTATTTGCCATGCCTACATTGCTGATTACAAAAGCATTGATTATGATTTCATAAAAAAATTAGTAAAAAAATAGGCATATAGATATTGTGTATGACATTGGTTGTCAATGACATATATCCCGACATTGCACATCTAACATCTACACAGCCACTATGCTGCAATCATTTCTTCGTCTTCTACAATATCTTTTTCTATTTTGAGATTGTCAATAATAAAACGTTGCCGTTCGGGTGTGTTTTTGCCCATGTAGTAAGTCAAAATTTTGGCAATAGTCGTTTCTTTATCCAATATCACAGGTTCGAGTCTGATGTTTTCACCGATAAACTTCCCAAACTCGTCTGGTGATATTTCGCCTAAACCCTTGAAACGGGTAATCTCTACCTTTTTCGGCCCACCCAGTTTTTTGATAGCTTTTTGGCGTTCGAGGTCGCTGTAACAGTATATTGTTTCTTTGTGATTGCGTGGATTTCTGACTCTGAACAACGGTGTTTGCAGTATATAAACGTGGCCATTGCGAACCAAGTCTGGAAAAAACTGTAAGAAAAACGTAAGCATCAACAGCCTAATGTGCATACCGTCCACGTCAGCGTCAGTTGCTATTACGATGCGGTTGTAGCGCAACGACTCTAAGCCTTCTTCAATGTCTAAGGCGTGTTGTAGTAGGTTAAATTCTTCGTTTTCATAAACTACTTTTTTTGTCATTCCAAAGCAGTTTAAGGGCTTACCTCGCAGACTAAACACAGCTTCGGTTTGTACGTTTCTTGACTTAGTAATAGAACCACTTGCCGAGTCGCCTTCGGTAATAAAAAGCGTAGTTTCGTAGCGGTCTTCGGCCTTGACATCGGGCAGGTGGTTGCGGCAGTCTCTGAGTTTTTTGTTGTGCAAGTTGGCTTTTTTGGCACGCTCGTTGGCCAATTTTCTAATGCCCGATAGTTCTTTACGCTCTCTTTCCGACTGCTCTATGCGCTTTTTGAGTGCTTCCCTCACGGCTGGGTTCATGTGAAGGTAATTGTCTAATTTTGACTTAATAAAATCATTGATAAACGACCGAATCGTGGGGCTACTCGAATCGGGGGCAATGTTAGACGACCCCAATTTAGTTTTGGTTTGAGACTCAAAAACAGGCTCTTGGATTCGCACACTTACTGCGGCTACAATCGAAGCCCGCACGTCTTCGACAGCATAATCTTTGCCAAAATGATCTCGGACGGTATCTACCACGGCTTGCCTAAACGCCATGAGGTGTGTGCCACCTTGTGTTGTATATTGTCCGTTTACAAACGAATAATACTCCTCGCCGTACTGATTGCTGTGTGTGAGTGCTACTTCTATGTCTGCACCTTTGAGGTGAATAATCGGATAGCGACAGTCTTCTTCTTTGGCTTTGCCACGTAGTAAATCTAATAGTCCATTTTGAGAAATATATTTTTGACCATTAAAGTTAATCAGTAGCCCGGCATTGAGGTAGCAATAGTTCCAGACCATGTTTTCGAGAAACTGCGGAATATAATGGTAGTTTTTGAAGATGGTATTGTCGGGCTCAAAAACCATGAGTGTACCATTTTTTTGGTTTGTTTCTTCTTCTTTCGACTCTTTGACGACTTCACCACGCTCAAATTCTGCCCATTTGGTTCGGCCTTCTCTGAATGTCTGCGCTCTAAAAAAAGTAGAAAGGGCATTGGTGGCTTTTGTACCAACGCCATTTAGACCCACCGATTTTTGAAACGCACCCGAGTCATATTTACCACCAGTATTGATTTTTGAGACACAATCGACCAATTTACCGAGCGGAATACCACGGCCATAGTCTCTGATTTCGACTCGATGGTCGCTTATTTTTATGTCAATCGCCTTGCCGTTTCCCATGGTATGCTCGTCAATAGAGTTGTCCATTATTTCTTTGGCCAATACATAAATGCCATCGTCGGCTGCCGAGCCGTCGCCCAATTTACCAATATACATACCAGGTCTGAGCCTGATGTGTTCTTTCCAGTCAAGAGATTTAATACTGTCTTCGTCGTATTTTACTTCTGCCATTTTTATTAAATATTTTTTAAATTGACCAAACTAATAGTAGTAACTATCACTGAGTTTGATTTTTTTGTTGGAATTAGTTGGAATAATTAGGTAAATAAATTTACTTTGCAAAACAAAGTGCTTTTTATATTTTTCTTTAAAACTTGAAATAACGCACAAACAACTGTAAAAGCAATTTTTTAACACGTTGAGTTGGTAAAAATAGAAAAAAATCCAATAAATACGTTATTTTTGCGGTCATTTTCAAGTCATAGTATTCAAAATATCTAACTTGTAAATTTTTAATTTTGTAGTAATTATGAACAAAGCCACAAAAAAATCTATGCTGAATAGACTTATTATCAATACCGTCTTTTGTTTTTTAATAGCCGCCTCCACCATTGCACAAACAACGGGTGGCGGCTCGCAGGGTCAAGCACCAAGCCCATCGCCTGCACCAGCCAATGCCTCAGCCACTCCAACTGCGACAAATGCCAATAAGGGCGCTGTACTACCAACATCGCAGCAGCGAGTAGAAAACGGCACTACAAATGTAGTCAAAATGCCTATCAAGACAGGTGTAGTGGCAAGTGCCGACAGTATTAAAAATGTGCAAGCAACCGAAGATGCTCAAAAAGCAAGAAACTTGGCTTTGTTGAGAAAAAAAATATTTGGAACAGATATTTTCAATAATCCAGCACTTACATTTGAACCAAATGCAAACTTAGCCACTCCAAGAGACTATACTATTGGGCCTGGCGACGAGCTGATGGTATATATTTATGGGTACTCGCAGATAAGATATACGCTCACTGTAAACTCAGATGGTTTTGTGTTTTTAGAAAAAAGCGTGGCAGGTGCCGTTCAGCTTGCTGGTCGTACTATTGAGCAAGCCCAAAAAGAATTGATACAACGTCTCCAACCTCACTTCCTAAATCTGGGTATGCCTGGCAGCAATGCCAGTACTTTTTTGCAAATTACACTTGGTCGTAGTCGTACCATAAGAGTACAAATATTAGGTGAAGTAGCCACCCCAGGTACCTACACAGTTTCGTCGTTGGCAACTGCACTCAATGCGCTATACAATGCAGGCGGGCCAAACGAAATCGGCACATTCAGAGATATAAAGGTAATTAGACGAAACAGCGTGGTAGCTCGCCTTGATTTGTATGAGTTAATTCTAAAAGGCTCACTTCCCAGCGACATCAGACTGCAAGATAATGACGTGATACAAGTAAGTCCGTATCAGAAGCGTATAGATTTGCAAGGCAATTTTAAGCGACCAGCATTTTATGAACTGCTGCCTAACGAAAAACTAAAAAAAGCGATTGAATTTGCAGGCGGCTTTACAGACAATGCCTACACGGACAGGCTAAAAATATACGGCAACACACCAAAAGAGAAAAAAATAACCGATGTATTAGAAAGCGATTTTGATAAATATATACCCAAAAATGGAGACATGATGGCCGCCGAATCGGTACTGAATCGCTACGAGAATATGGTTAATATCAATGGCGCAGTTTACAGGCCAGGGGCTTTTTCGCTGGACCAAAACAAAACATTACTGCAACTCATCAAAAATGCCGACGGGCTAAAAGGCGATGCTTTCTTGGGTCGTGTCAATGTTGTTCGTACAAGAGAAGACTTGTCTGTCGATAATATTTCGATAAATTTGGCAGACGTTATTAACAAAAAAGTAGATGATTTGGAACTGCTACGAGAAGACCAAGTGTATATTTCTTCTAAATTTGAACTTCGTGAAGGTGCTACAATAATTATCCAAGGCGAAATAAACAAAGGGCCAGAGTTTACGATACCTTTTACTGCCAATCTTACACTCGAAGATGCGATTGTTCAAGCAGGTGGTTTTATGGAGTCGGCCTTAGCTACGCAAGTAGAGGTAGTAAGACGCAAACGTGACGTAAACGTACAGTCGATGGATGCCCAAATTGCTGAGGTAAAACTCTTTAACGTAAACCGAGACCTCACTCTTGATGCAAATGACAGTAGATTTTTCTTAGAACCTTTCGACCAAGTAATAGTTAGAAAATCCACTAACTATCAAGCACAGGTATTTGCAACCATTGAAGGCGAAATCGTAAGTCCTGGAGTGTATGGTATCAAAACCAAAGACGAGCGCATCTCAGATTTTGTGTTGCGGGCGGGTGGCCTAACTGCCCAAGCCTACCTCAAAGGAGCAACGCTGATACGAAAAGTAAAATTGAGTGTAGATGAAATAGAACAACGCCAGCGAGCAATAAACGAGCTTGCCGACGATGCCAAAAAGGGGGCATTTCAGGTAGAAACTATCACCAACAACAAAGCCGAGGCAATAGGCATAAACTTTGCCAAATTGATGGACAAACCAGGTGGAGACGAAGATATTATTTTACAAGACGGCGATGTAATCAGAATTCCAAAACGCTTAGAAACCGTCAGGCTTCAGGGTGAGTTACTGTTGCCTACAACTGTCAAGTTTAGAAATAGCAATTTTATGGACTATGTCGCTCAGGCAGGGGGCTTTACAGCTACATCGCTCAAACGTAAGTCGTATGTAATCTATCCAAATGGCTCAATAGACCGCACTCGCAAGTTCTTGTTTTTTAATGTTTATCCAAAAATTGAACCAGGCTCAGAAATTGTAGTACCTGTACGCACAGGCTCTGATTTGCTCTCTGCCCAAAGAAATATTCAGATATTGACTGGCATTACACAGGGAGTTTCTGCGTTCTTGCTTGCCATATTGGCTCTCAAAAATATTAACTAAAACATTAAATGCGTAAGTATAAGAAACGTACTCAAAAATAGAATTTAGAATGGAACAAAAAGAAATTAAGCTCACACCATCGCTCATTATTCTGAAAGCGATAGAAGCCAAAAATTTAATACTCAAAAACTGGAAACTCGTACTAATCATTGTCTTGATTTGCACTGGAATAGGTTACTGGGCCGACAGCAAAAAAAAGAACCGTGATATGTATGTAGCCACTACTATTTTTAATATGGCCAGTGGTGGCACCGACATGGGTGCGTTGGCTGGCTTAGGTATGCTGGGGCTCGGAGGCCAAGCCGATGCAGGTATGTTTTCTGGAGAAAATTTCTTTTTTTTAGCCAAAACAAGACCCATCATAGAGCGGGCTATATCCACACCAGTAACTATCGGAAACAGGACTGACTATTTTATTAACTTTTATCTTGATTCAACCCATATAAAGCAAGATGAATTTGAAGCACCATGGGAGGTACATTTGCTAAATATAAAATATACCAAAAACAATATTGATAGAAAAAATATGTCTGGCCCAGAATTAGACTGTTTGGGTAGAGTATTTTTAAAAATTAGAGATGAAACAGAAATGCGACAAGACGATAAAAAGTTGTCGTATATAACATTGAGCGGGATTTTGGAAAATGAGCAGTTGGCGAAAGTATGGGTGGAGTTACTACTTGAAACACTCGAAGATACCTATCAGAAGTTTCAGACCAAAAAATCAAGGGAAATGATGCGTATTATGCAGCGACGAGTGGACTCGCTTGGGGCGGTACTAAATAACACCGAAAGCAAATTGGCAAGAGTAACAGATGTAAATATTGATGCCGTTGTGGTTCAAGGACGGGTAGATCAGACCAGACTTACTCGCAACTCTACTTTTGTAACGTCACTTTATCTCGAAGCCTCACGTACTTTGGAAAGCCTCAAAATGTCTATCGTCAAAGAATCGCCGTTGTTTACTGTTGTTGAGCCTGTGTATTTTCCACTTGATAGACGGGTTTTTTCTATTGCCAACACCATCTTTGGCTCCATAATAGGATTGTTTTTATCTGTTCTCGTAATAATTGTGAGAGAGACCTATAAGAGTGCATTAAAAGAAGAAAAAAAAATTAGCCCAATAGTATAAAATGCCACAAACTAAGGAGGTAATAATCGAAGCGGGGCATAGCGCAAAAAATTATTGGGGCGAATTATGGAAAAATCGTAACTTGCTCTGGATATTAGCTCGCCGAGACCTATCGTCTCGTTACAAACAAAGTGCTATTGGTATAGGCTGGGCCATAATCAGACCAGCCCTAACGACCCTCGTCATGGTGTTTGTGTTTAGCCAAGTAGCCAAACTGAAAGGAGACCCTGGTGTGCCTTATCCATTGATGGTTTTAGCTGGTATTACGGTCTGGAGTTTTTTTTCAAATGCCCTCGCACAAGTGAGCCAGAGTATTTTGCTCAATTCTAATCTGGTAACAAAGGTCTATTTTCCACGGCTAATTATGCCCATGAGTTCAGTTTTGGTTGGCCTTGTAGATTTCTGTGTTGCAATAGCACTGTATTTTAGTGTCTGCGTTTGGTATGGGTTTTATCCGAGCTACCAAATTTTATTTTTACCATTTTTTGTAATGCTTGCGTTTCTGTCTGCGTTGGGTTTTGGGTTAATTTTTGCCGTTGTCAATATTAAATTTAGAGACATTGGCCAGCTTATTCCTTTTTTGGTTCAAATAGGTTTTTATGCCTGCCCCGTGGCTTATTCAAGTCGCTTAGTCGAAGCCAATCAGGGTGCCTGGTGGTACAAATTTTATTACTTCAACCCATTGGTGGGTATCATTGATGGCTTTCGCTGGTGCTTGCAAGGAGATACTGCATTCTTTAAATTTAGTAGCCTTTACAGTACTTTGGTCGTTACCATTGTCATGCTCTGCGTGTCTATTTATTACTTCCGCCAAAAAGAAAATTCATTTGTTGATTTCATTTGATTACTTTTGCACTTGTTCAACCCAGTTGTTTGTTGATTATATCACCACAAGCTACAACTGGATTTTTTAAAAATAAGCTAACAATAGAAGTTGTTTAAATGCAAGCAATCGTTGCCGACAATATTAGTAAAAAGTACATTATTGACCACCAAAAAGGGTTAAAAAAAGTGCTTACATTCAGGGAATCTATCATTGAAAGTGTTGGGGACTTCTTTGGGTCTTCAAAGTCTGAAAATAAAGAACGTGAAGACTTTTGGGCATTGAAAGATGTTTCGTTTGAAATCAATAAAGGCGACCGTGTGGGTATTGTGGGCCACAATGGCGCAGGCAAATCTACACTACTCAAAATATTGAGCCGTATTACCGAACCTACAAGTGGACGTATCTGCATCAACGGGCGTATTGCCAGCTTGTTGGAGGTAGGTACGGGTTTTCACCCCGAACTAACTGGCCGTGAAAATATATTTCTGAATGGGGCTATACTGGGCATGAAGCGCAATGAAATCAGAGATGCATTTGATGAGATTGTGGACTTTGCAGGAGTCGAAAAATTCTTGGATACTCCCGTCAAAAGATATTCATCGGGTATGTATGTGCGTTTGGGGTTTGCTATTGCTGCACACCTTAGCCCCGAAATACTAATCGTGGACGAAGTGCTTGCCGTAGGTGATGCCGATTTTCAAAAAAAATGCTTGGGCCGAATGAGAGATGTGTCTGAAAGCGGCCGAACGATATTGTTTGTGAGCCATAATCTAACAGCCATACAGTCGCTTTGCAATAGGGCTTTTTTCTTTGAAAAAGGACAAATGCTTTTGCAGGGCGAAACCAATCAGGTAGTGGCTCACTATCTAAGCCACATAGCCAAAAATGTACTCCTGCGCCAGTGGCCAAGCCCAAATACCGCCCCCGGTAACGACGAAGTGCGATTGAAGCGAGTACAGCTCGTGCCAGACTACCAAGGTAGTTTACAACATATTGACATCAGAACACCGATGCAGGTCGAGGTAGAGTTTTGGAATATGACAGAATCTGCCAATTTAAACATTAGCTTGCATTTGTTGGCTTTTACTGGCGAGTGTATATTCAATGTCGGCACACAGTCTGAGCCATACTCAAAAGGACTCATTACCGCATCGCTTACTATTCCAGGTAATTTTTTGAACGATGGCTCGTATATTATTTCAGTTATGATAGTTAAAGACACTTCGACAATATTATTTCAGATGTCAGATGCGTTGTCGTTTGACATTGAAGACCACCGTGAAGGAGCAAGTTCGTGGCATGGCAAATGGCCAGGGTATGTACGTCCACAATTTAATATTGAAATGACACAGCATGAAATATTAGCTTAAATGATTCAGGTTACAAAAACATATTTACCCCCACTCGAAGAATATATCGGCTACTTAGAAGGTATCTGGGAGCGGGCATATTTGACCAACGATGGGCCACTTTCAAGGCAGTTGGAAGACGGACTAAAAGCGTTGGTCGGGTCTAAGCACTTGAGTTTTTGTACCAATGGTACGATTGTACTACAAATTGCACTCAAAATGCTCGACATTAAAGGCGAAGTACTAACTACGCCTTTCTCGTATGTAGCAACCACTAACTTTTTACTTTGGGAAAACTGTGAGCCTATCTTTGTTGATATTGACCCAAAGACGTATTGCATTGACCCAACACTCATTGAAGCCGCCATCACGGAGCGCACGACGGCCATCGTAGCCACACACGTATATGGTAATGCTTGTGATGTGGTAGAAATTGAGCGAATTGCCAAAAAACATAACTTGTTTGTGATTTATGACGGCGCACACGCCTTTGGTTCGAGCCTCAATGGTAGGTCGTTACTTTCTTTTGGAGATATTACTACCTGTAGCTTTCATGCAACCAAGCTATTTCATACAGTAGAAGGCGGTATGCTGGCGACAAATAGAGACGATTGGGAACATAAAATGAAGTTTATGCGGGCTTTTGGCCACAAAGGCGACGAGTACTATTTTATGGGAATCAATGGCAAAAATTCAGAGTTTCATGCGGCCATGGGGCTTTGCAACCTGCCCCGAGTACCTGAGCTAATCACTGCCCGAAAAACAATATGTGATTTGTACGACGCTACTCTTAATCTCAGTAAATTGACTCGGCCAGAATTAGTTGCTGGCCTTGACTATAACTATGCCTACTACGCAATCGTGTTTGAGTCTGAGGCCAAACTATTTGAGGTTCGAGACTACCTTATTGAGCATGGCATCACACCCCGCCGCTATTTTTATCCGTCGCTCAATACGCTACATTTTTTAAAAAACCAGCAGTCCTGTCCCGTTTCGGAAGACATCGCCAGTCGGGTCGCCTGCTTGCCACTTCATGCCGCACTACCACTCGAAGACGTAGTTCGGATAGCTAAATTGGTCAATGAACGCTTGTAAATAAAGTGGTAGTTTTTTTATAAATAAAACCTAAAAAACTACCACTTTATTTATTTCAACCTACCTCACCACCAGCACCTTTTTACTAAATCGCCTTTGAGGCTCGCCAGCCTGTGTTGTTTGTAAACCAAAAATATACGAGCCGCTGGGCAGACTTCCCAAATCTAATTTTTCGTCCAACTGCCCTTGACGGTTTTTATAAATTTTGGT
>JAYWHT010000054.1:0-44745 GCA_043777595.1 Spirosomataceae bacterium | reverse complement strand
AAGCGTCTGATAGCGAGCGGGCTAAATTCGCCATAATTAAACTGATTGACCAACAAATCCATATCGACCGTCAGCGTGTCGTACTGGCCGCCAGCCTTTGATGCTCGGTAGTTGGCATATTGTTTTGCGCTGTTTATCAGGCTTTTATGAGTTACAATCAAAAAATTATGCTTGGCGGGGTCTATATCTCGAAACGCTACTCGGTTCATTCCTAAAATAGGTAAGGGTGCAGCAGTCAAAAAAATTGATTTGGGGCTTTGTGTGTTTCGGACGGTCGTTATCAGTCCAAAATTGTCAATCAATGTACCGATGCGAATGGGATTGTTTTTGTCTGTCAAATCAAATAGTTGTGCATTGATTGGCACATTTGGTATTCTCAAAAAAGAACTACCAGACGGATTGACGTTGAGGTTGTATTGTTTTTGGGTTTTGTTAAAAAAATCAAATCGTTGAGGAAAATTAACCTTAAAATAAGTTACCGAATAAGTATCGTTGGATTGATTGGCAATTTGCCCTCTCGAAACCGTTGAAATGTATAATTTACCAGTAGTCGATATATCTTGAAACCCAATTTCTTGTTTGGACAAATACGGATAAAAGCTATCAAATTTGGCTGTTTCGATGGTGCGTTGGGCTGTGGCACTATTGCCGACCATGACCTCAATTTTGTGGCGACGGTGGTCTCTACCCATGAGGTGTACTTCGAGCGTAGGTTTGGGACCAGACAAGTTGATGTTTTCGAGCGTTAGTTCTTTGGTAATCAGCTTATTGATACTTAACTCTGGCCCAGACCAACCTTCGCCAACGTCATAATAAGCCATCTGCGAGCCTTCGGACGAACCTTCGGGGTAAATCAACCCTTCGGACATACCAATATAGTTTTGACTGGCGATGTTGGACACCAGCAGGCTTTCGTTGTGATAGGCTTCACCCACAAATGCCTGACGGGGTATTTCGGAGTAACTTTCCATGCGTTTGCCCGCTTTGCCGTCGAGCCTCCAAGTCAGAAAGTACGCCGTTGTGTCTGAGTACAAATTATAGATTTTATGTGGCTGTGCGCTGTGTGGAATGTAGAGTAGCGAGTCTTGCGTACCATCGTTACCCTCGCCATAAAAATCTATAAAATCTTGATTGTCAAAACGTTGGTCGGCTTCGCCACTAATATAAATAGCTTGTTCTTGCCCTCTAAAAAACAACTGAACTGCCACAGGATTGACCGTAGCGACTGGTACGCCCGCCTTTCTGAGGTCGTCGGCAGTAATTTTATAAAGCCCTTTTTGTAACACAGGAATTTTGAAATAACTCTGCTGATAGTTTATCCATTCGTTAGCAAATTGGGCTTGTGCTACTAATGTATGAACTATGATGAAGGCTGTAAGATATATGATGTAGCGTAGTTTCATAAAAATAGCACTTAAATTTAAAAAATAGTTGTCATTCGAGATAACGCACTATCAAACTAAATCTCAACTCCCACTTGCGTAAATTTCTATATCACATAGGTGAGAGTATTTATTCTCTTCGTGATAATACTCTCCATCGGCTTCTTTCGATGCACAAGAAGCACAACAAGTTTTTCCACACCGTTTGCATTGATATATTTCTGTACTAATTTCATTACAGCGGCAACTTTCTTTTTTAGTTTTTCCCATTCTTAATTTTTTCTTTCAGTACATTATTTGTTTTTGAGCTATCTGATACTGTTGATTTGTCGCATTTCAGTGGAAGAGCATACTTATTTTTGCTACTATCAAGGCTAATTTTTCGACACTTTGTAGAATTAGTAAAATGATTGACCTCTTTTTTTGCTTTTGAGTAGCTACCGAAGATAGTTAAACACACGACTAACATAAAGCCTATGCAAAAAAAATAAACACCAATTTTAAACTCTTCTTCTTTTTCGGAATTTGTTTTTCTATTTTTTTTGTTTGCGCCTATTATGTCCTCTAAAATATGATTTTTGACAACTTCTGGGGATTTTTCTTTCCATTTGTTTAGTGTTTCTATGACACTTGGATTATCTAACTTATCCATCATTGTTCCACCATATTTAGAGGCAAAATAAATCTTTATCGCAAAACCAAGAGCAATAAATAGACATATTAGCCCAATGGCAGTTACTATAGTAAATATACGATTGGTTAGCATAACTTCATAAAATCCTTTTGAGAAAGCAGAAAGTAATGTAACTATCACAACTATTAGCACACCTGTTTTAGTCCGTATATTTGTTCTCAAAACGGCTTCTTCATCATATTTTTTGTAAGCCCATTTCAATATTTCTTCGATACTATCTTTGTCCATTTTATGTTATTTGTTTAAAATCACTTATTTCTTCTATAAATTTCTCTACATCGTCTTTTCTTAACACGTTGGAAAAGAAAATGTCTATCTTTTGCAAGAATATACCGATTGAATCGCCGGCACACTTTTTTGCTAATAACTGAGAGGATACATTTAGAATTTCAAGAATTTTTTTTGAGTAATTAAAAATAAGACACGAATACGATTTAGATGTTTCGGTTGAGTCGAAAATCAATTCAATTAGTAGATGTTTTTTTTCATCTTTGACATGATACCCTTTCGCAATCCATATAAACTTTGGCAGGTTAGTGGTTAGTAAATCCCATTTAGAAAGCCTAAAATCATCGTTATAGTCTTTTGACAAAACTACTTCATTTTTATACTCTTTGTTTGGCTGTAGGTATATATCCCACTCCAAGCGTCCTAAATCAATACTGTCCGTTGAGCTATCCTTTTCAATTTGTTCATCTATCAAATCAAATGATTTATCAATCCAGTGTATTTTTGCTATGATATCTTCCACAGTTATATGAATAGAAGATTCAATTGGTGTACACAGGAAATCAAGCTTTGCTGTTCGCCTATGTATGCCTTTATCATCTTCGATAGTATCTGACTATTCGTTTTTAGGGTTGCTCCAGCCCGTTATTAACTTACCATAATCATAACCTTCACTACCTATTTTTGCGATATCGTCACAAAAAGATAGACGACTAAAAGCACCAACATTATCGTCGTGGCAATAAAAATTAGTAATTCTGTTAGAGGTCAAAGATAGACTTTCTGAATGGGCAGTATCGTTGGGTAGAGGCGAAATAGCTGATAACTCTTTATAGCCAGAAATGGCAATGAGATGTAGGTCGCTATCGCTAAAGCGAATACCTAAAAGTACAGGAATGCCAGCTTTACTGTAAGCATAAATATAAGCCTTTACCGAGATAATATCTAAAACCGTCAACCAATTATTTGCGTCAAATTTACTTGCTTCTGCTTCATAGTTTCTCTTTCTTTGGGCAAGATTAAAAAACTTTCTATCTATTTTGTGGTAGTAAAGTTGCAGTACACCCTTTTCTGGCGCGCGGTATTCGGGTTCTAAACCAATAGATTCTATTGCAGTTCCTATCTGAATGGCATCTAAGCCTTTATTGGGAAATGTTTTATGGTGTGTTTTAGTTGATTTTCCTGCTTTTCGAGTTATTTCGCTGGGGGTAGGCAATTGGGTTTTAAATAATTCTGATGTTTTGTGAAACGCCATCCAAAGTGCATAACTTGCACACGCACCTACTATTTTATCTTGACTTGTAAAAATCAAGGAATTAACAGGAATATTTATACCGAATAAATTAACGCTGTACTCTCGTGCTGCATGAAACGTTCTTAAATATTTGCCATCTTTTGATTCTTTGGGGTAGAGTTTTAATAATGTCGGCCCTATAATTTGCTCTGGAAGAGGGCGTAGCACTAAGAATCCAAGGTATTTATCTTGTAAAATACTAAGACTTAGGCTATCATTTTGACCTATATTTAAAAACTCTCGTAGGTCGGCATTACTAAATTCGCAGCCCAAAAAATGTATGCGACTACAGGTGCGGTCATGTCTTGTAAAAATTGAGGAGTAGAAATTTTTATAATCATTAAAAAAAGTGGGCGAGAAATACTCTTGTTCAACTATCATAGTTAAAACGGCACAATTTTCATCGTCCGAAAAATAGTCAGAAAGATAATCTATATGGTATTTATCATATATGGGTGGTTCATTATATTCACCGTTTCCTTTTTTTGATGGAATACCATACATTGGCAGCCAATTTGTCTTTTCATCTATTTTTTCATTTTTTGGAAAACAAAAAGACATCGCTGATGAAATAGCCTGTAAAAAATATTTTTTTCTCTCTTTTTTAGTATCCGACTGGGTTACAGGTACTATTTCAACTTTTGGGAGTATCATTATAAAAAGGTGGTTTTAGGTATAAAAAAGGAGAGCCATTAATGGCTCTCCTTTTTATTGCGTATTTCAATAGGTTTTTACAATGTGCAGCAAAAGCCAGCTAATACTTCGGGATTGACTTGCTTGCAGCTATCAATATAATTCACTTCGTCAAGTCTTTTTTGAATACTTTGTTCAATACTATACATATTTATATCTTTCGCTTTAAATCCATACGGATTACTTGCGTCTGTATATTTACCGTTTTTCAGTCTTTCGACAACGGCATCAATATAATTATAATTTTTCTCCTGCATAATGGTTCAAATTTTTATATAAATCCAACAAACTTCATGCCAAAAATGGTATGATAGGTTTGTGGGTATGTTAAGGGTTTGTTGTAAAAGCCAGCGATTACATTCAAAAGTTAGAATGGTAGTTTACTTACTAAAACTGTCTGTGACACGTCACTTGCGTTACAGTTAATTAATGAAATAGTAAAAACGAGTAACTTAGATTTTTATTATAATAGAACACCTTCTGCTTAATTACTGGATAAGCCGTGTCTTAATGGCAACAACATGAGAATCATTATTGATTAATTCAATATGAATGACAAATTTGGTGTTAAAAAATGGGACTTCCAAATTTAGAAGCATTTATTTTTTTGCGACCCCCAAAATTACAAAAAGACTGGTATTTATTTGAATAATCCCTAAATTGCCAGTAATTCTAATCCAAACCAACTATTTCAGACCTACATCATGCAACAACTCCAAACCCTCGACTACCTCGTTTTCTTGTTTTATTTCGTCGTTGTGGCGAGTTATGGTTATTGGATTTATAACCAAAAAAAATCAGAGGCAGCCAATACCAAAGATTTCTTTTTGGCCGAAGGGTCGCTCACTTGGTGGGCTATAGGTGCATCGCTTATTGCTTCTAATATTTCGGCAGAACAGTTTATTGGTATGGCCGGCAACGGCTTTTCGATGGGAATAGGTATTTCGACTTACGAATGGATGGCCGCCGCTACGCTGCTCGTTGTGGCCACGTTTTTTATGCCCATTTATCTCAAAAACAAAATTTTTACAATGCCTCAATTCTTGAACCAACGCTATAATGGCACGGTTTCGACGATTATGGCTATTTTCTGGTTAGGGTTGTATATTTTGGTCAATCTTACTTCAATTTTATATTTGGGTGCATTGGCCGTTTCGGGTATTTCGGGGCTGGACTTTTATGCCTGCATGGTTGGGTTGGCTGTTTTTGCTATTATTATTACCCTTGGCGGTATGAAAGTCATTGGTTATACCGATGTCATTCAGGTTGTGTTTTTGATTGTGGGTGGTTTGGCTACGACTTATTTGGCTGTTACACTGGTTTCGACGGCTTATGATGGCTCGGGTGGCTTGATGAATGGCCTGAGTTTGATGATGGACAAATCTGCCGACCATTTCCACATGATGTTCAAACCCAATCAATTAACATACATCGACGGCAAGGGTGCTACAAAAGATACCTACATGGCATTACCCGGCCTAACGGTGTTGATTGGAGCGATGTGGATAGTAAACCTCAACTATTGGGGCTGTAACCAGTACATTACACAGCGGGCGTTGGGTGCAGACCTCAAAACGGCTCGCCGAGGTATATTATTTGCCGCTTTCTTAAAATTACTCATGCCCATTATCGTTACCTTGCCCGGTATTGCTGCTTACACGCTCTATCAAAAAGGGCTATTTCATGCCGAAATGCTCAACGACAAAGGGTTTATTTTGCAAGACAAAGCCTACCCAGTACTTCTAAATCTATTGCCAGTGGGTCTCAAAGGGCTTTCGTTTGCAGCCCTGACGGCGGCCATTGTGGCATCACTGGCTGGCAAGGCCAACAGTATTTCTACGATTTTTACGTTAGATATTTACAAAAAGTTCTTCGGCCAAAACCAATCTGAGCAACAACTCGTCTGGGTTGGTCGTATTGTGGTTGTGGTTGCTATGATTTTGGCCATTGTCATTTCGCCTTTTATGGGTATAGACAAAGAAGGTGGTTTTCAGTTTATTCAAGAAATGACGGGCTTGCTCTCGCCAGGTATTTTTGCTTCTTTTATTATGGGTTTTTTCTGGAAACGTACCAACTCTGCGGGCGCACTCTGGGCCATTGTGGGCGGTTTTTTGATGGCTCTTTTTATGCACAACAACATCCAGCTTCCATTTTTGGCTATCGACTGGTCGGTCATTCCTTTCCTCGACCGTATGGGCATCGTCTTTCTGCTTTGTGTTTTGGGTATGGTCATTCTGGGTTTTGTATTGCCCGACGAAAAGAAAGGCTTAGAAATAGATACCAAAATGTTTAAACTTGACGCAGGCTTTGCCTTTGGTGCAGCTACAATTTTACTTTGCTTAGTTGGTATTTATTGGTATTTCTGGTAAGGAAAACCTACTTTTTTTACGACTTACTACGTTTTTTGAATATTTGTATGGCATGAAAATTGCTACACAGATCGTGTATTTCCCTTTCCCAAAATTTATTGGTTTTCTCACAAGTTAGTTCTCCGCAATCATCAGAATACTCACGTATCGAAATGGTTGCGAGAATGTAATGTATTAAAAACTATTTTGGCATCGGGTTCTATGATAATTTATTTACGCTTTTTACTTTTGTTAATGCTTGGGTCTGTGCCGATGTTTGTAATGCAAACATTAGCACAGACCTTGCCGTGCCCGGCAATAAACGAAAGCCAGGCAGTTATCAAACAACGAGAGCAGCGAATTTTACAACTCAAACAGCAATTTGTAACAGCCAATATAGCTGCCTCACCAACCTACATAGCCATAAAGGCGCACATTTTGCGAAAGCCAGACGGGTCAGGTGGCCTTAGTCTGACAGATTTAAACAAAGCACTTGCACAAACAAACGCATTGTATATCAACGCTGGTATTCAGTTTTATTTGTGCGGTAGTCCAAATTATATCAACAGTTCTCTTTATTATGACTTTACTAATAGTCAAGAGACTGCCCTTTGTGGGGTCAATGATGTTACTAATGCTATAAATGTATATTTCACAAATAGTATTAGCTTTGGTGGTACTCCTGTTTCTGGTTATGCTTACTTCCCGAGTACGTTTACCTCAACCAACCGAGTATTTGTACAAAGTAACTCAGTAACTGACACCCGAACATTACCACACGAACTGGGACATTATTTTAATTTGTTGCACACCTTTCAGAGTAGTTTCGATGGTAGCATACCAGACAGAGAATTAGTTACCCGCCTCTCGACCTCCAATGCCAACTGTACACTCAAAGGCGACTTTCTGTGCGATACACCCTCTGACCCTTATGGACGGTCAGCAGATTCAGTCCAAATACTTGGCTGTAACTATCAAGGTATTGCCCGAGACGCACAAAACCAGCTATACACACCAAGCCTGAGCAATATTATGTCCTATTACCCAGTTGTTTGTGGCAATGGCTTTTCGGCTGGTCAATATGCCCGTATCGCCGATGGTATGTTGTTGAGAACAGACCCCAGTAGCCAATACACCCTTAATTGTCCTTCGTCAGTGATAGGAGTAAACGTACCAAGTGGTTTGACGGGTACTATTACTAATGCAGGTTTGTCGTTGGCTTTTAATGACAATTCTTCAAACGAAACTGGGTTTATCATTGAGCGATCTACCACTTCGGCAACAACTGGCTTTGTTGCTATTGCTGGCTTGGCACCCAACACAACCATATTTACAGACCAGTCGGCAACGGCTTTTACAACCTACTATTACAGAGTCAAAGCCTCAAATTCTTCGACACAATACAGCAGTGTTTTTCAGATTACAACCAGTTTGAGTTATTGTGTTCCTATTTACACCAATTCTTGTTCTAGTATCGGTGTGTTTATTGACGATTTTATTCTAAAAGAAGGCACAACCAATATCATTACTAACCTCGCTTCTGGTTGTTCGCCTGCTAATTTTGGTAATTTTACGGCTACACCCTATAACGTTGAAGCTGGTAAAACCTATACTTTCACAGCAAGAGCCACAAGAGGCGGTGCAGGAACGTTTTTTGACCAGCATGTTACGGTCTGGATAGATTATAACAAAAATGGTGTTTTCGATAATTCAGAAATAATTTATCAGAGCGACGATGCCACAGCAGCTCGTATGAATCCGACTGCCACAGGGTCGTTTACCGTTCCAAGCACTACCTCAGTAGGTAGCCTTCGGTTGAGAATTAGGTCAGGCTTTGGGTCATTTGGCCAAGTTATTGATCCCTGTAGAGAGTTACCATTTGGCGAGGTAGAAGATTATTTTTTGAATGTTGCCACGACCGCCAATATATCAGCAGGTACTATCTCGCCAACTATGGCTTGTGTGGGGCAGCCTATTTCGGTAGCTTTTACGAGCAATATGACCACCAACACGGCTACCTACCAAGTACAGCTATCAGATGCCACTGGGGGTAACTTCACAAATATTCCTACATTTGGAACAAGCAGCCCTCTGTCTGCCACTATTCCAGCCAACACTTTGGCCAGTAGTGGCTATCGGGTCAGAATTATCTCAACCAGCCCCAATGGAGTGAGTCCCGTTAGTCCCACTTTTTCTGTCAATCCTATTCCTACCACTCCGTTTGTAATATCACCCGTCAATTATACCCAAAACCAAACTGCAACCGCCCTTGTCGCTTCGGGTAGTACGCTGAACTGGTACACTGCGCTTTCGGGTGGCTTTGGTAGTAGCATTGCACCTACCCCAAGTACGTCTGTTGTCGGTACAACCGATTACTATGTTACTCAGACAGTGCTAAACTGCCAAAGTATAAGAGCCAACATCAAAGTAAATATTACAGCCAATCCAAATACGTTGGCCTGTCTAAATATAAAAATGCTGCTCGAAGGCCCCTATATTGGCAATAACCTGATGAGTACAGAATTAAATTTGCAGGGGCTTTTGCCAGGCCAAACGGTCACAGATCCATTTGGTACAAATACACCAGTAGGCCAGCCCTACCGCATAGCACCTTGGTACTATATGGGGACAGAAACTGCACTGCAACCATATAATACAAATGTGGTAGATTGGGTGCTACTTTCGCTCAGAACAGATCCAGACGACAAAACTACAACTATTTACCGTACTACGGCTTTACTAAACAAAAATGGCACAGTAACAACATTGGCATCTTGCCCAGTACTAAACACATCGCAACAATATTATGTAGCTGCCGACCATCGCAATCACATTGGGGCGGTATCTCATGTGCCTGTTGGTGTTGTTAGCAATCAGATTAGTTATGATTTTCGACTTCAAAATTCATACATACCGCTTGGTGGTTTTGGTTATGGACAAAAAAAAATAGGCACTATTTATTTGCTTTATGGTGGCGACTGTCTCAAAGCTGACAATCCAGTTGTCGATGTATCTGACAACAACAAATGGCGGCAAAGCAATGGGGTCTTTTTGAAGTACATGGCAGAAGATATGAACTTAGATGGAGCAGTAGATATTGTGGATAAATTGATGTGGGTAAAAAATAATGGAAAATTCTCGGGGATAGATTTTTAGATTGGCATACTATTTGTAAGGGGTAATAAGTAATCAAAATAAATAATATGAAAAAAGTAATAACCGTTGTAGCCAGTCTGCTTTTAGTGGTACTTTTCGCTACAAATAACAGCTTTGCACAGGGAGTATATGACCTACGTCTCGCTCATCAGTCGCTTGATTGTGCCAAAAAGAAAGTGGTAGTATCGGTAGAAATAAAAGCCGTCAATGCCGACAGTGCTTTTAAGTTAGAGGGGGCCAACATTCGTGTAAGGTTTGCAACCAATCAGCTCAAAAACCCTCGCTTCAAATCAAGAGATAATTTTTCGGGCGGAATGTATGAGGTAATGGACTCGCTGATAAGCATGACAACCGACAGCACGTCGGGGATATTCACAGTTAATATTATAAACAGCAAGGGTGCCACCGACGGAACGCTGGTTGGTGCTACATGGATAAAAATGTTTGCTCTTGAGTTTGACGTAGCAGCAGTCAATATTGATAAATGCTACAGTCTGACTCTTATGTCCACCCTGCCATCGTCTAAGGTCACAAAAATTGTGTCGTCAGGAATAGCCGCAGTAGTCACCAAAGGTACTTTTACCAACATAACAAGCCAGTGTGCCGTTAAGCCCGTTGTGGCACTAACGGCTACAATAGGAACGGGCAAGCCAATTGAACTAATGCTTACTTTACAAGCAGGCGACTTGCCTGTAACGGTAACACTTTCTGAGGGACTATCGGCAACAATGACTATGACAACTGCCAAGGTGGCTATCTCGCCAACGGTAGAAATGGTTTATAAAATTACAAAAATAGAAAACCAGTGTGCAGTGGGCTTATCGGCAGCTAACGCTAATAGTGTCACGATTAAGCCAGCACCCAGCAATTCTGACCCAAAGCCGCTACCAGCAGAGTGTGGCACCGTAACGTGTATTCCGATAACGGCAAAGAAAATTAAGCTGTAAGTACTACATTGCCATACAAATCAAATTCTTCTGAATGGGTGATTTGCACTTCTGCAAAATCACCCATTCTTACATATTGGTCAGCCGAAACTAATACTTCATTGTCCACCTCTGGCGAGTCAAACTCGGTACGGCCTACAAAATAACCCGCTTCTTTTCTGTCAAAAAGCACCTTGTAAGTATTTCCTATTTTTTTGGCATTCAACTCTGCCGAAATATCTTGCTGTACGGCCATCAAGTCGTCGGCACGTTGTTGTTTGATTTCTTCGGGTACGTTGTCGGGCAGGGTGTGTGAGTGCGTTTGGTCTTCGTGCGAGTAAGTAAAAACCCCCAAGCGGTCAAATCTCATTCGTTCTACAAATTCTAATGTTTCTTCAAACATTGCTTCGGTTTCGTTGGGGTGGCCAGCTATGAGGGTCGTCCTGATGGCAATATTTGGAACGGTATCTCTGATGGTTTTTATTAAATCTTCGGTTTTTTCACGGGTAATGCCCCTACGCATCGTTTTGAGTATTTCGGTACTACCGCTTTGAAGCGGCATATCAAGATAGTTACAAATATTAGACCGCTCACGCATTACGTCCAGCACGTCCAACGGAAAACCAGATGGGTAAGCATATTGTAGTCGTATCCAGTCAATGCCCTCAACGTCGGCAAGTCGATTGAGTAAGTTGGCCAAATCTCGTTTTTTATTCAAATCTAAACCATAATATGTCAAATCTTGGGCAATCAAAATTAGTTCTTTTGTACCACGCCTTGCCAGTGATTTAGCCTCAATCAATAACTCATCAATAGGCCGAGACACATGGCCACCACGCATGAGCGGAATAGCACAAAAACTACAAGGGCGATCGCAACCATCAGCAATTTTCAGATAGGCATAGTGTGCGGGGGTTGTGAGTAGCCGCTCGCCAACGAGTTCTTGTTTGTAGTCGGCTTTGAGGGTTTTGAGCAATCGGGGCAGTTCGTTTGTACCAAACCACGCATCAATCGTCGGTATTTCGAGCGACAACTCGTCTTTGTACCGATGCGACAAACAGCCCGTAACATATACCTTATCGACAATACCTGCTTCTTTGGCATCGGCATATCTCAAAATGGTATTGATAGACTCCTCTTTGGCATTGTCAATGAACCCGCATGTGTTAATAATCACAATTTGGGCATCATCTTTTTTAGATTCGTGCGTTACTTTGTAGCCATTACCTTTGAGTTGGGTATAAATATTTTCAGAATCTACAATATTTTTGCTACAACCAAGCGTAACTATATTGACTTTGTTGGTACGTGTTCCTTTTGTTTTCATATTATATCAAAATGCCAAATTGGGCCAAATCTTGTTTAAAATTATCTCGCATCATAGCGAAATATGATTGTTGAGGCGTTATTAGTTTTTGTAAGTTCAGAATTACATCTTGCGCTTTTGGCTCTTGAATTTTGCCAGCATCTAACAAAGAAAGTAAATCTAATTGCCCCTTCACGAACAAATATTTTTCTTGTCTTCTATCGTCCAATGTTTCTCTGTCTATTCCTGTGCGCTTGATAGTTTCTGTGCCTTTGTCTGTTTTAGATTTCACAAACTCTTTGACAAAATATAGATGCTCGGTGGGGGTGTCGTTCGAGGGGTGAACGAGTAATGGCTTTTCGAGCATAATATCAACACCATGATTTGTAGCTCTTTCGGTATGGTTTTCGAGGGGAAAATAGTTTTTTTTGAATTGTTGGTTACAAATCTGACAACTACAAAACAGATTGTCCCAGTCGTAAGCCAACCAATAGTATCCTGTTTCGCTTAATTTGTCCCCTTCTTTTTGTTTCCAGCCACCTTTGGGCCTAAAATGCTCAACATCGCCGTAACCTGTGGTCGTGATATTAGACTCACAAAAACAACATTTATCGTTTTGGATTGCCTTACCCAACAATGCTGACTTAACCTCTTTGCAGCCATAAACCGCAGTATCAAACTCAAATTTTCTACTTCCGTTGTCAAAATCAGCTTTTAATTTTTCGGTCAATTCTTTACCTTTTTTTCGTAATATTTGAGGTGTGGCACCTTTTTGAATGACTATCATTTTTTGGTATTAAGGTTATGAGCGGCCTGTCTGATAAACTCCATGGCCTGTATCATTTCTGGCGACTCTGCCGTGGGCAATGCTTCTACTTCGTTGTCTAACTGTGCCAATTCCTTTTTTTCTTGTGCCGTGAGCCGAGTTTTTAATGTCAGTTCTTTACGACGTCTAATCTTTTCTTGCACGTTGGCACTTCTCGCATCTAACGACCCAAACAAATCACTTCCCAAAATCTGGTCAATGCGCCAGCCTTTAATCGATACCGTATTTGTGTTAGCAACCACTTGATTGCCTCTGCGTTCGAGCATAATGACATTGGCATCTGAGGCCGACTGCACAATGAGCGGGCTATGGGCCGTAACAATAAACTGTGTTTTTGGGAACCGTTCACACAAATAGTCCATGATTTTTAGCTGCCATTGAGGGTGTAGGTGCAAGTCTATTTCATCGACCATCACCACCGCAGGCTGCGCCAGTGGATTTTTGTGGTTGGGATATGCCTCAAATAGTCTGATAGCCAAGTCTCCAATCCAAGCTGCTACCGTTTGGTAGCCGAGGCTCAAACTACGAAAATTTATCCAGCCATATGGCATTTCAACCTCTAAAAAATGATTTTTATCTGCTCTGCGTATTCTGATACCTGCTACATCGGGTAACACAGATTTCAGTATTTGTATTATTGTCTCAAACTCAATATTAGATTTTTTAGTTCGGTCTGTTTTCCGTATGTAGTCTAAATTCAATAAATATGATTCTAAATTTTTGAGCTTTGCAAAGATGTTAGTAAGTGTAGAGGTAAGTTCATTTTTGATGCCTTCGGCTATATATTCTTCGGTATTATTAAGTTCACCCAAAGCCAGAGGTGTAAAAAGCCAATCATTTTTTCGACTTGCTCCGTAACCAAATACTATATTTCCTTGATATGCCACTTCTGATTGTATAGTTTTATCTGGGGTAGCATATAATCCGAAGCCGTTATTTGGGTCAAAAGAGAAACTAACAGATTCTATATTATTATTGAAATTTGTTTTGGTAGTAATTAAGGATTTATCATCAAAACTTACATCTACAAGTAATCCTAAATTTGAAGGTACACTTCTATAAAAGTATCGCTTTTCTATTGTTTTAAAAATACTCCTCAACACCGTAGTTTTACCAGTTCCGTTATCTCCCAAAAGAACAGTCCAACGATAGGGACGGTTTTGGTCGTTGGCAAATCGTAAGGTTTGTTTTTCCTTAAAACATTTCACATTCTCAATCTCCAACGAAACAAGGTATGATGTGTCGGTTGGTTTTAAGAATTTAGAAAGAGGTATCGTTGGTTTATTCATAACAAAAAACGAGGGTATTCATAAACTTTTCTATTTTTCATCAAAAGTAGTAAAAACTATGCTTTCGGACGAATAAATTTATAGATAAGACTTCCTCAAAACCTATTTTTGGGGCAATATTGTTTATATTTGATATTAAATAACAGCTTAGTACTTGTTTTTAAATTTTAATGAACTACCCAAAATGGCATACAGCAAATTTACTTTACCCCAAATCATCGAATTGTGTGATTTGAAAATTGATAGAGATGTGATTTTTGATGACGTAGCACGTATCGAAATAAGTGCTTTTTTAAAAGAATCATTGTACCGTGGCTGTGCCATTGCTTTGCCTAATGGTAGCGAAAAAGCCCGTTCAGAGTTACTTGTATCCCCGTTTTTAGTTGAATTAAGGCAAATAAATAATAATCAAATTTCTGTTTTTTCGGGTGAAATATTAGATGTTGATAAAAAAAGAGGCCTCAACGGTGAATGTGATTTTATGTTGTCGTTGAACGGCAATCAGTTATTTGTTGATGCACCTATTTTTACTATTGTTGAAGCAAAAAAAAACGACTTGGGCGAGTCATTTGGCCAATGTGTAGCTCAGATGATGGGCGCAAAAATATTTAACGAAAAACACAAAAAAGATATTGATACGATTTGGGGCTGTGTTACTACTGGCGACCGTTGGCATTTTTTGAGGCTCAAAAATTTGACAGTTTCTATCACACCCAAAGATATCACACTCGAAGGTAACGAAGATTTGATATTAGGAACATTACAAAAAATAGTTGAGCAAAAAACATAAAAGACAATAGGCTACAATCCTCAACACAACACATACCTCTTGCCCGGTAACGAGCGCAAGAAGCCCTGAAACTCTAAGTTGAGCAACAGTGTAGCGAGTTTGCTATGATGAATTTTACTGTGCCAACTCAAATCATCGATGTGCGTTTCGCCATGTTGTTTGAGTAGAGCTATTACTTGGCTTTCTTCTTGTGTAAAACTTAGGGCAGCGGCGGCAGAGTCCACCATTTTTTGGTCTGAGGGTGTGGTTGGTAGCCAGCGCATGGCTTCGAGGAGGTTTTCGATTCCTGTAAAAATCTGTGCCTTGTTTTCTTGAATCAGTTTATTGCAACCAATCGAATACGAGTTGTGCAGGTTACCAGGCACTGCAAACACGTCTCTGTTGTAGTTATTGGCAAACTCTGCCGTAATGAGCGCACCACCTTTCTGGGCAGCTTCGACAATAATCACAACATCGGACATACCAGCAATGATGCGGTTACGGGCCGGAAAACGCACGGCATCGGGTTTAGTGCCAAATCTATTTTCGGTCAATATCCCTCCTGTTTCCTGAATTTCTTGCGATGTTTTGAGATGCGTGCTGGGATAAATGTTATCTAAACCAGTGGCCATCACTCCCACAGTCGGTACGTTGGCTTTGAGACAGGCTCGGTGAGCAATGATATCAATACCATAAGCGAGGCCACTCATTACGGTTATATCTTTATTGACCAATCCCTGCACAATTTCTTCGGTAACGGCTCGGCCATAGTCGGTTGCTTTGCGAGTGCCAACAATACCCACAAAACTACCTAAGTTAAAATCTAAATTACCTTTTGAGTAGAGTAGGGCAGGGGCATCGTACAGCGATTTGAGTCGTTTGGGGTAGCTGGGGTCAGTATAAAAAATAACCTCAGACTTATGCTTTTCAACGTTTCTGAGTTCTATTTCTGCTGCTTGCAAGCCCGATTTATCCAAAATTTGCCGAGCCACATTTTGTCCAATGCCAGGCACTCGCAATAAGTTTTTGAGATTGCTTTCATAGACTTTTTGGGCAGAGCCAAAGTGCGCTACCAACTGCCTAATCAGCACGCTGCCCAACCCTGAGGTAAGATGTAAGCCAAGTTCGTGGAGTTTACTGGACATAGGTTGGGTATTGGTCGTTAGCTTTATCACACGGAAGCCTTCGCTCAGAGCGAAGGCTTCCGTGTGATGTCATACTTTTATTTTACTTTTTCGTCGGTCAATAAGTTCTTTTGTTTTAAGATTCTTTCCAGCAATCGCATATCGCTTTCTGAATTAAAGACTGTAAAAGGAAACAACAAAAACTGCCCTCTCGACATCGTAAGTAAGTATGAATCAACGCGCTTAGATGCACTCGTAATCATATCCCATTGCATCATGCCGCCCTCTTTGGCATTGACCTTTACCATAATTTGGCGGCTGTCTATTTCGTAGATATATTTTTCAAAGAGTTGCTTGTATTGCTCCAACTGCGTTATACCTGTAAACTGCACCCACCAAAAACCAACGTAGAGCCCAGCACCCAAAACTACCATGATGTATATCCAGTAGTTGGGATAAACACCCGTCAGATTGAGTACTGCATTGATTAACAATAAGCCCAACGGCAATAAGACCCACATTTTTTGTGCGTCCCATTGTTGGCGCATGGCTATCTTGACGTATTCTTTTTTGTCTAACGAAAACCGTTTGGTTTTTACCGAAAGTGCCGAAGTAGGCATCTGATAAACAGGCTGGTGTCGGTTGCTTTGTACTTTGGCCATTTACTTTAATGAATAATTGAAAATGTGAAATAAATAATTCGGTTGCAAATCTAATAAAAAAACGACTATTTCTTAAACAAAGAATCTACAAACTCGGCTCGGTCAAAAACTTGTAAGTCTTCGATTTTTTCGCCAACGCCAATGTACTTAACGGGTATCTTGAACTCATCTGAGATACCAATTACGACACCGCCTTTGGCTGTACCGTCCAGTTTTGTGATGGCCAATGCCGTAACTTCGGTGGCTTTGGTAAACTCACGTGCCTGAATGACTGCGTTTTGGCCTGTACTTCCGTCCAACACCAGCAGTACTTCATGTGGAGCTTCTGGCAGTATTTTTTGCATCACACGCTTGATTTTGGTGAGTTCGTTCATCAAGTTTATTTTGGTGTGTAGCCGCCCTGCGGTATCAATAATAACCACGTCGGCATTGAGCTCTACACCTTTTTTGATGGCATCATAGGCCACTGCCGAGGGGTCGGTGTTCATGCCATGGTCTATGACGAGTACGTCGGCACGTTGCCCCCAGGTTTTGAGCTGGTCTACTGCGGCGGCTCTAAACGTATCGCCTGCACCCAGTACCACTTTTTTGCCTCTGCTATGAAACTGTTGCGCCAGCTTGCCTATGGTTGTCGTCTTGCCAGCACCGTTTACGCCCACGACCATTATCACAAAAGGCTTGGGTAAATTGTCCGTTTCAAAACTATTACTAACATCAATAGATTGGTTCTCGGTAAGTAATGCCGCAACTTCCTCTCTCAAAATCTGGTCTAACTCACCAGTACCTGTATATTTGTCTTTGGCAACACGCTCTTCGATACGCTTAATGATTTTGACAGTTGTACCTACCCCCACATCTGAGCTAATTAAAATCTCCTCCAATTCGTCCAATACCTCTTCATCAACTACCGACTTGCCAACGACGGCACGGCTTAGTTTACCAAAAAAACTTTCTTTTGTTTTTTCTAATCCTTTGTCAAGCGATTGTTTTTTTTCTTTTGAAAAAAAGTCAAAAAGTCCCATAAATAAATCGTTGTTTGTTGAGCGTTTCCAGAAACAAAGGTACAACAAAAAAGTCCCCATAAAGAGGACTTTTTTGAAAGATTATTTCCGAGGCGAATTAGTTTTTGAGGGCAGCTATCGCATCTTCTGCGAGCATGATTTCTTCTTTGAACGTGTAAGCACCTGTTTTTGGCGATTTTACGGCCTTAATTATTTTTGTGTACGCTTTTCCACCTTCTTTCTTGAGGGTTGCAACTACTTTCTTAGCCATTGTTTTGTTTATTTAGGCCATTGAGTGTGTGGCGATTGACGATTGGCGAAACTAACGACCAACGACTAATGACCAAAAACCAACGGGTATTGTTATTTAATTTCTTTGTGAACGGTAACTTTTTTCAAGAAAGGGTTGAATTTCTTGATTTCCATGCGACCTGGGGTATTTTTACGATTTTTGGTCGTAATATAACGAGACATACCTGGTACGCCCGATGTTTTGTGTTCGGTACATTCTAATATTACCTGAATACGATTGCCTTTCTTTGCCATTGTTTTACTTATATTTTCAAATAGGACTGCAAAAATAGATAATTTGATTTTGTTTTACAAAAATAATACGAAATACTTTTTTAAATCGGTAAATTTGTGCCACAACCACAGACTTTTACCAAATCTCGATGCTACTCAACCCTCGCTTTATCGCCTTTTTGCTGGCTTTTTTGATTTCGGCTCTGACTATCGTTTTTCTGTCTTTTATTGATGGTATGTCGCCGTCTATTTTATTTGTGGCTGGTATTTCAAGTTTTGGTACTGGTTGTTTTATGATTTATTATGCCATCGAAATATTGGTATATCGAGAGGTAAATAAAATCTATGATACCATTCAGCGGCTCAAACTCAAAGATTATACGATGTCTCGGAAAGTTTTGGCCAAAAGTACCAATCCTTTCAAATACCTCAATCAAGAAATTTTTGTGTACGTAGCCAGAAAACAAAAAGAAATCGATGAACTCAAACGTTTGGAGCAGTTTCGCAGAGAGTTTTTGGCCGATGTGTCGCACGAATTAAAAACCCCTATTTTTGCAGCCCAGGGTTTTGTGCATACACTCATAGACGGAGCTAAAGATGACGAAGCTGTGCGAGATAAATTTTTGCTCAAAGCAGCCAAAAGTTTGGACGGCTTAGATGCCCTCGTCAAGGACTTGGTGGCACTGTCGCAGATGGAAACGGGCGCAATCAGAATGCACTTAGAGCCTGTGGACTTGCGGGCTGTAACATTGGACGTGTGTGAACAGTTAGAAAAACGGGCCAATCAGCGCAGTGTATCTATCAAAATAAAGCCCGAAAAAACCGAAAGTGTATGGGTAATGGCCGACTTGCAAAGAATTGGGCAAGTGATGACCAACCTCATAGACAACGCCATCAAGTATGGCCACGATGACGGCAAAGTAGTGATAAATTTTGAAGAAGAAAAAAAACGATACGTCGTGTCTGTAAAAGATGACGGGCCGGGTATTCCAGTTCAGCACCAAAGCCGTATATTTGAGCGTTTTTATAGAATTGACAAAAGCCGCTCGAAAGAAAAAGGGGGTACTGGCTTGGGGTTGGCCATCGTTAAACACATTCTGAACGGCCACAGAACCCAAATAACTGTAACCAGCAAACCCGACAAGGGTACAGTTTTTTCGTTTGAATTGAGTAAAGTAAAAGAAAAATAATTTATAGCATATCTCTCTGCAAATGAATCAAATTCGTAGCCTTTATTTTTCTTCTCGCTTTTGGGTGATATTCGTTATCCTTACATTACTATTTGTGGCATCTTATATTTTTCCGATTTGGTTTGGTATCGTCAAATTGGTCTTTGGGGTTACAGTGGGCTTGGTTTTGGTCGATGGCTTTTTATTGTTCCAAAAAAAAGAAGGAATATTTAGCCGTCGTGAAGTAGCAGATAGGCTTTCAAATGGCGATGCTAACCCTATCACTATTTATATTCAAAACAATTATCCTTTCGGGGCCAATATTGAAGTGATTGACGAAATACCACATCAGTTTCAGAAGCGAGACGTACTTTTTGAGGCAGTTGTACCCTCAAACCAAACGCAACTGTTGCGCTATGAGCTACGCCCAACGTTGAGGGGCGAGTATAGTTTTGGGGCTGTCAATGTGTTTGCCAAAAGCCCGTTGGGGCTGCTCAAACAACGGTATCAGTTTTCGCAAAATAAAGTGGTAGCGGTGTATCCGTCTTTTTTACAAATGCGACAATACGAACTGTTGGCTATTTCTAACAGACTGACGGAGTTTGGTATCAAAAAAATACGACGGATTGGGCATAGTATGGAGTTTGAGCAAATCAGAAACTATGTAGCTGGCGACGATGTACGAACCGTAAACTGGAAAGCAACCGCTCGCCGAAATACGCTCATGGTCAATGCATTTCAGGACGAAAAATCGCAAGGTGTTTATTGTCTGATTGACAAAGGGCGTGTCATGCAGTCGCCTTTTGAAGGGCTTACCCTGCTCGACTATGCTATTAACGCCAGTCTTGTTTTGAGTAATATTGCCCTGCTCAAACAAGACAAAGTTGGGGTTGTTACGTTTTCAGATGTAATGGGGCAGGTGGTATTGGCAGAACGAAAAATTGGACATCTGCAACGCATCATGGAGGTACTGTACAAACAAAAAACAAGATTTTTGGAAACTAACTACCAAGCACTGTACAGTTATACCAAAACACAAATTAGGCAGCGTAGCCTGTTGCTGTTGTTTACCAACTTTGAGACCGTCAATTCTCTACAACGCCAACTGCCATACCTTCGCCAGCTTGCCAAAGACCATCTATTGATTGTCGTGTTTTTTGAAAATACTGAAACAAACGAGCTACTGCATCGGCCTGCCATTAGTACAGAGCAGGTCTATCTCAAAACAATTGCAGAGCGTTTTAGGCAAGAAAAACAATATATTGTACGAGAGCTTGAGCGATATGGTATTCAGTCTATTTTGACAGCCCCCAAAGACCTCAACGCCAATACAGTCAATAAATATTTGGAACTCAAAGCCCGGGGCCGAATCTGATACTATTCGTTTGAGTAGCTAATTTCTGACAAGAAGCGCCGCCCATTAGGCGATAGTTTTTCATAAGCCCGAGCCGACACTTTGATTATAATACGGTCGTTGGCACTGATATTAGGCAATTTACCAATTACTTTTACCCATGCCGTTTGGTTGTTCGATACGTTTTTGATTTGTACCAGTGTGCCAATAGCCGCAGTTCGGTGCAGAGCCAAATATTTATTGCTATTGTCGGCTACGTCTATTACTTCGGCCATGCCATTTTCGATGATGCGTTTGCCTGTATTGATAATCTTTGGGTCGGGCAAGCCGCTATTTTCAGACGGAATAGGTGGCGGCGGTGGTAGTGGTTTCTCGAAAATAGCGGGCTTGATTTCGGTAATTTTTGCCGAATCGCTTTTTGTTTTCCTAAGCGATTCTTTATAGGCATTTTCAGATACAATCAAGTCTTGGCCAGACCGTAGTTGATCGGTCGATAGGTTGTTCCAACGGCGAACGTCTATCATCATCACACCATACTTGACGGCAATACCATACAACGACTGGCCTACTTCAACTCGGTGAAAGCCAGTTTTACTAATAATTACTGGTATTGGGCTGGGTTGAGTATCTGTTTTGGTAGTAATTTCGATCTTCTCTTTTTCAACAACGGGTATTTTTGTAGCAATTACGATTTTTTCTTCAACTGGCTCGGGTTTGCTAACGGTCTTTTCTTTGGCGGGGCTTGGCTCTGGTCTTATTGTAATTTTTTCTTCTTCCTCAACTTTAGTCTTTTCCTCGACTTTGGGAGTCGTTTTTTTTACTAATTCAGCCGGCTTCAAAACGGCTTTACTTTGGCTTGGTACTTTTATTACTTGCCCTGTTGTAAGATTGTCCTTCATGCCTGGGTTGGCATCTTTCAGAGCTTGCAACGTTGTTTTGTATTTTCGCATCACAGCATAGAGCGTTTGTCCAGCATCGACTTTGTGTATCGTAAAACGCTGGCCGTCTTTTGTTTCAGTCCGTAGCGAGTCTGGCGACAACGGCTTGTATGCAAGCCCCCGCACCGACAACACCAGACTAAGCAAAAAAAATAAAAATATTGATGTACTATTTTTTTTCATCATTAAAAGAATCTTACAGTGGATAGAGCGTTTGAACTTGACAAATAAATGAGTTGGCTTTGACTATAAATACACGACTCATGGAGTGTACCATTGCTACCAGCCTCAATTGGTTTGTGCAGCAATACTACTTTTTGTGAACTAACTACCAGTAAAAAAGGGGATAAGGCAGAACTGCCATGGGCGCAAATGTAATACACTAAAATAATATTCTTATCTATTTCACCATAAAAAATAGTGTTTTGGCACTTTTGGCCTACTATTTTTTCAATAAACTGACTGATTGTATCATAATAATTATCTGATTGTTGATAAGCTATTGGGTTTTGCCAGTGGGCTTTTAGTTGATTTTGATTGGGTGTTAGTTTTTCAATCACTTGGCCTGTGGTTTTATCTAAATATATTTTTTGAGATGCCACTGGTTCGTTTGTGCCTGAGTAGCAGTCCAAAATCAGATACTTATCATCGAAGCCCGAAAGTGTCGTCCACCAGTCTGTTTCGACGGGGGTTTTTTGCCAGATGGTTTTGTTGGCTTCTATGTCAATAACCGACCAATTAACTTGGTTTTTGTTTCGGGTTTCTATCGCCAAATATTTTTGGTCTTCTGTGCTTTCAGAAATATTATATTGAATTTTCCATATTGGCAAATCAAAACTAAATGTGTGTTGGCTTATCAACGTATTTTTTGTTTAAATGCTTTAATTGTCAGAACTTTGCCAAAGTTAAAATGTTTAGTGGCTATGATTCAAAGGATTTGTATATTTATTATTTTTATTTCGAGTAATGTTTTTTGTCAAACACCAGAAATAGGTGGTGCTGCCTACCAGCAAAAATACCAACTACACGTCCGAAAAACAGATAGTCCAATCAAAATTGATGGATTACTAGCCGACGATGGCTGGCGTGGTGTGGCTGTTGTCAGTGATTTTGCAACACATTGGCCACAAGACGATGTGCCGCTCAAACGCCGAACCGAAGTCAAGATGGCTTTTGATGACCGCTTCTTGTATGTGGCGGCCACTTGCTACGATACTTCTTACCACGTCATTCAGACCCTCAAACGAGATGCTGGTTTTTGGGAATCTGATGCTTTTTCGATTGTGTTGGACCCCCAAAATAGCAAAACTAACGGTTTTATTTTTGGGGTAACTCCCGCAAATGCTCAAAATGATGACTTGCTTACGGCTCAAAATTTTGGCGATTTGACTGGTAGCTGGGATAATAAATGGACTTCTGCTACCCAAATTTATAAAGACCACTGGACGGTCGAGATGGCGATTCCGTTCAAAACACTGCGATTTGACCCTGCCAAAAGAATATGGGGGGTTAATTTTCTTCGTAACGACCTCAAAAACAATCAGTATAGTACTTGGACATTTATACCTGTCAATTTTAATGGTTATGACATAGGCTATACTGGTTCGCTTCATTTTGACGACCCACTGCCAACCGTCAAAGGCAATGTATCGCTCATACCTTATACAACTGGCGGACTTGCCAAAGACAATGAAAAAGGTACTGACCTCAAAAATACTTTTGGAGTAGGGCTCGATGCCAAGATTGCCGTTACGCCCTCAATGAATTTGGACTTGACGGCCAATCCTGATTTTTCGCAAATTGAGGTTGATCAGCAGGTAACAAACCTTACCAGATTTAATATTTTTTTCCCAGAACGCCGTACTTTTTTTTTAGAAAACGACGATTTGTTTAGTAGTTACGGCTCACCGCCATTCAAGCCGTTTTTTTCTCGGTCTATTGGTCTCGACCAAAACGCACAGCCAATCAAAATCATTGGAGGCGCACGGCTAAGTGGAAATTTAGATAAAAACTGGCGTGTAGGCTTACTAACCATGCAAACCGCCGCCAAAGATAGTAGCTACCCAAGCCAAAATTTTACTGCTTTTTCTATCAATCGAAAAGTATTAAAACGCTCAATCATAAAAGGGTATTTGCTCAATAGGCAAGGTTTTATATCAGAAACCGACCGAAAAACCAACCCGCTGGCTGAGTATGGCCGCAATGCAGGTATGGAGTTTAGTTATTCAAATGTAGCGGGCAATATCAATGCTTGGGCAGGTTATCATATTTCGCAAAAGCCAACTGTGTCCAAACAAAACAATATCGTTCAGTTTGGGGGTGGTTATTATGGCCGTAATCTTGACTTTACGCTCGATTTATTTCAGATTGGTACCAATTATTATGCCGATATGGGTTTTTTGAATCGGGTCGAAAACTATACTTATCGCTTAGACGACCGTGGACGCATTGCCCAAGATACACTCATACGACTGGGCTACAAGGCAATTTTCAACGAAGTCAATTATGCTATCAGACCTAAGGCAAGTAAAATAAACAGCCACCAGTTTGGCATAGAAACATTTTTGGTCTGGAATCCCAACGGTAGCTTTGCCGAACGATTTAACAGATTGAGGTATTCGATTGATTTCAACAACACCAGCTCAATAGGAGTAAGAATCGATGATAACGACGTGCAAGCATTATTTCCGTTTGGTTTTACAGACAGCGACTATCCGTTGCCATCGGGCGAATATAAATTTACCCAATACAACATTAGGTACGAATCTGACTATCGCAAGAAGTTTTATTATTCACTTAGCGCACGCACAGGAGGGTTTTATAATGGCACGCTACACCAACTCAAAGCCGACGTTACATTTAGGGCGCAACCTTGGGGTAACTTTGCAGTAAGTTTTGAGCAAAACGACATCAAACTCCCCGAGCCTTACGGTAGCGATTTGCTATTGTTGATTAGTCCACGAGTAGAAATCAATTTTTCTACTCAATTGTTCTGGACTACTTTTTTACAATTTAATACTCAGCGCAATAATTTCAATGTCAATAGCCGCATACAATGGCGGTACAAGCCTCTGTCTGACTTCTTTTTGGTTTACACCGACAATTATTTTACCGACCCGTTGTTCAAAAACAAAAATCGTGCATTGGTTTTCAAACTAAACTACTGGCTTACACTTTAAGGAACTGAGTGATTGGGTGAATAGCCAAATAAATATTTTCAAAATAGTACATTTATCTTTTGTGCTTCCAGCGGTTGTGGCTCCAAAGCCAGTACTGCGGCTCTTGTCTGATGTCGGCTTCGAGTAGCTGCGTGGCTTGTTCGCTAATTTGGCCTTTCAGTGTTTGGCGGGGAGTGTCTGTAACTACCTCAAAAGTAATCTCAAAGTAACCCCTGCTTCGTTTTTTGAAATGAGTAAACACCACAGGCAAGTTATATTGTTTAGCAAATTTTTCGGCACCAAACAGCACGGGTGTATCTTGGTTTAGGAACATCGCCCAGTGTGCATTCTTGGGGTTTGTTGGGGCTTGGTCTATCGCAAATGCTACGGCATTGGGTACGTTCATGCCACTTTCCAGAAAAGTCCTGACGTTGTTCATTGCCACTAACTGCAAGCCCATTCGGCTACGGCTTTGTTTTATTTTTTTATCAAAAAAAACATTACTCAACGGTTTATATACTGCCGTCAGTTGGTGTCCGATAAATAAATCGACTGCAAACGCCAGCCATTCAAACCCGCTATAATGCCCCCCTACCAATATTATACTTTGGTTTTGTTTGGCAAAATGGTCAATAACATCGGGGTTGTTACAAAAAGTACGAAGCAGTACTTCGTCTTTGGACACACTCACCATCTTGATGTTTTCGAGCATAGTATCAGACAGATAACGATAAAACTCTTTACAAATATATTGTAGTTCAATTTCTGATTTTTCAGGAAAAGAATTACGCAAATTGTTCATAATTAGTTTTTTTCGATACTTAAAAACACGATACATCAACCAACTCAGTCCGTCCGAAATCCGATACATGACCCCAAAAGACAAATACGAAATCGGCAACAGGAGACAATAATAAAGTATTGAGGTAAAAAAAGAAGCCATTAGGTGTTTTTTTTAGAACAACAGAGCCAAATATTAAAACAACACACCATCTTTCATTCTTGGCACGATTCCCAGGTGTTTGTAGGCCAGTTCGGTTGCTTCTCGGCCACGTGAGGTACGTTTCAGAAAACCCTCCTGAATCAAAAATGGCTCATAGACTTCTTCAATCGTTTCGGCTTCTTCGCCGCAGGCCGTAGCGATGGTCGAAAGACCAACGGGGCCACCTTTGAATTTTTCTATTATGGTCATCAAAATCCGATTGTCCATTTCGTCCAATCCATTTTGGTCCACGTCCAAGGCTTTGAGTGCCATTTCGGCAATATCAATCGTAATGCGACCCGAGCCTTTTATCTGGGCAAAATCACGGGTGCGGCGTAGTAAATTGTTGGCAATACGTGGCGTACCACGACTACGGCGAGCTATCTCAAAGGCCCCCGCATCGTCAATCGGTGTGTTGAGCAAATGCGCCGACCGCTTGACGATACCCGTCAGCAAGGCCGCATCGTAATATTCCAGACGGCAATTGATACCAAACCTCGCTCGCAGAGGCGATGTAAGCAAGCCTGCACGGGTCGTAGCGCCAACAAGCGTAAAAGGATTGAGCGTTATCTGAATACTTCGGGCATTGGGGCCAGAGTCGAGCATGATGTCAATTTTATAGTCTTCCATGGCCGAGTAGAGATATTCTTCTACAATCGGGTTCAGCCTGTGGATTTCGTCAATAAATAGCACATCGTTGGTCTGCAAGTTGGTTAGTAGCCCTGCCAAATCGCTGGGTTTGTCCAAAATTGGCCCCGAAGTTGTCTTCATAGCAGAGCCTAACTCGTTGGCAATTATGTTTGAGAGTGTCGTTTTACCCAACCCCGGCGGCCCATGAAGTAGCACATGGTCGAGGGCTTCGGAGCGTCGTTGGGCAGCACCTACAAAGACTTTGAGATTTTCTAAAATTTTTTCTTGCCCCGTAAAGTCATCAAACGTCAGTGGCCTTAGCGCACGTTCAATTTCTTTTTCTGTGGCCGAAAGTGGCTCGGTCGAGCCTGTTAAGTAGTCTTGGCGCATTTTTTATACTATTTTTGTGGTCGTAACCGTCTGTAAAATTCAACTGTTTCACCCAACTTTCAAAAATTTATGAAAAGATTATTGATTTATTTTCAAATCGTGAGTCCCAAATATTTACTTCTTGCGGTTTTTTGGCTTGCTATTTCAGTCAGTTTTGCTCAAAAAAAGAAACGAAAAGACTTTGTAGTAACACTCTCTACTGACTTTGGGGCAATCAAAATGGTATTGTTTGACCAAACACCTAAGCACAAAGAAAACTTTTTGAAGCTCGTCAATGAGGGTTTTTATAATGGTACGTTGTTTCACCGAACTATCGAAAAGTTTATGATTCAGGGCGGCGACCCGGCCTCAAAAACAGCGCAATCGGGCATAAAGCTGGGCGATGGTGATGTAGGCTATAAAATTCCAGCAGAGTTTGTGCCAGAGCTAATTCACAAAAAAGGCGTTTTGGCCGCAGCCCGAGACGGCAACCCACAGAAAGCATCGAGCGGGTGCCAGTTTTATATTGTTCAAGGGCAAGTCTGGGACGATGCGGGCTACACCAAACAAGCCGCCCGAAGTGGCAAAAGCTACACAGACCAGCAACGAAAAACGTATCAGACCATTGGCGGTACGCCACACTTAGACGGCAATTATACTGTTTTTGGAGAAGTAATCGCTGGCTTGAATGTGGTGGACAGCATCGCCAAACAAGCCCGTGATGCCAACAACCGCCCACTGAAAGACCTAAAAATAACGATGATAGCCGAAAAAATGCGAAAACGTAAAATAAAACGATTGTTTGGGTATGAATTTTAAATAGTCGTGTGTATGTAGTACCGTGTCGTGGGTCAAATACAATGCTGTTAGTTAGTAAGTTATCAAAACTAAAATACCGTATTAGTTTTGAATAAGTACTTAAATACTCAAACCACAATCTCAGGCAAAACATGCTCTATTGCCTGTCGTTGGGCTTCGTACCATGGCGGCAGTTGTAGCTTTTTGCCCAACGCTTCGAGTGGTTCATCGACAGTAAAACCAGGCGGATTGGTCGCAATTTCAAAAAGCACCCCACCGGGTTCTCTAAAATATATGCTCTCAAAATACTGTCTGTCAATGATTTGTGTTGGGTTGTAGCCACCCGATAGTACGTCTTCTCTGATTGCTAACTGCGTTTCAGGGCTTTGGGTCGCAAATGCTACATGATGCACAGTGCCTGCACCTTGTAATGGTCTTATGGCTCTATCGGCAAAGACAACGTCTATAAAATTGCCAGAAACGTTGCCATTTACACCAAATCTAAACCGATCGGCGTCTTCGGCTACTAACTTATATTGCATAGTTTGGGTTAATAATTTGACCGTTTTGTCAATATCAAACTCGTTGAGCGTAACAGTATGAAAGCCCCGAACAGCAAACTCATCGGCCACTCCGTTGCCGCTCCAGCCCGCTCGATTATCGTCTTGGACGGTAACAAGCTCTATGCCCGTGCCATCGTAGTCTTCCAAACGCAAGTATGTTTCGTCAAAACGTTTGTGTGGGCCGTCGAACGGAATCTGAAACTGGGTGAGCCTGTCAATCCAGAAAGAAAGCGAATTGACAGGAATCGAAAAAGCAGTATAAGTCATCTGGCCGCCACTCTTGCGCCCCTTACTGATGTTGCCGTAAGGAAAAAAGGTCATTATCGTGCCGGGAGTCCCGCTTTCATTGCCGTAATAAAGATGATATACATTGGGCGCATCGAAGTTGATGGTTTTTTTGATAAACCGTAGTCCCAAAAATTTTACATAAAAATCGTAGTTGAGTTGTGGGCTACTGGCCAATGCCGTGATGTGATGCAGGCCGTTGATGAGTGGTTGCATGATAGTGCTTTTTAGAATTTTACTAACAATTCGGCTTGCTCTGTGATTAACTTGTGGATAAGTGCATCAGTAATTTGACCATCAACAAAATTCTTTTTCATAAACGGGATTTTCACTCTTTGCGCCAAAGTATTGAGTCCCAAATAATTAAAAATATCTGTCAAATGGCTCAATGCCAATGTGCCGCCCTGCACACCGTCCGAAATACCGACCAATGCGGCCTTTTTGTTTAAAATCTCGTTTGGATAGCCCAGCCCGTCAATAAAAGTTTTTAAAACCCCAGGAAAAGAACCGTTGTATTCGGGTACAACAAACACATATTTGTCGGCCTCTTTCATTTTGTTTTTTAAATAATTAAAATCTTCGTTCTTGCCGTTGTTGGCATACAGTGCAGAGTGTGTAAAGTCTTTGGGCAGATTTACTAAGTCCAAAATCTGGCTTTCGGCGTTGAGGTTATCGAGTAATTGTTTATAAAAATTAGCAATTTCTCTTGACTTTGAATCGGGGCGATTGGTGCTTACTACGATTGTAATCATGCGGTTAAATATTAAGTTATGGTGTTCTGTTGAATAATACCAACCAATAAAAAAGGTAAAGGGTTCTTTTTTATTGGTTTTTGGCACGAACGATTGTAATTTTAGGCATTATTTGAAGTAAATCATGACCTTAGACTTTGGACTTTGGGCAGCAGACAAGTTTTTTGACTGTTTTTACTTCAAAAATAATTAACCCATAACTAAAAAATGGCTCGCTTTAATCGATTACACGTTTATCAAAATTTGCTGGCTGTGCCGCTGCTTCCATTGTTTTACAATACCGACATTGAAGTCTGTAAGTCTGTACTCAAAGCCTGCTACAAGGCTGGTGTTCGTAGTTTTGAGATGACCAATAGAGGCGATTTTGCACATGAAGTATTTGCCGAATTGGTCAGAGTGTCGGCCAAAGAATACCCTGAAATGGTATTGGGAGCGGGGACGGTTATGGACACAGGCACGGCAGCCTTGTATATTCAGTTAGGGGCTGATTTTATTGTTAGCCCTAACTTTAATCCCGAAATAGCCAAAGTCTGTAACCGTCGCAAGATAGCCTATATGCCAGGCTGCGCCACACTTACTGAGGTGTCGAACGCCGAAGAGTGGGGCGTAGAAATTGTTAAATTATTCCCTGGCGATGGTCTAAGCCCCAAATTTGTGAAAGGGCTAAAAGGGCCAATGCCATGGTCGAAGGTACTCATCACGGGGGGCGTTGAGCCTACACAAGAGAGCTTGGTGGCATGGTTTGGTGCAGGGGCAGATGCCGTAGGTATAGGGTCGAGTTTATTGACAAAAGAAATACTTAGTAACAATGACTGGACTGCTCTGGAAGACAGAGTGGCCGGGGCAATACAAATAATTAACTCTTTGAAGTTAGTTAAGTAGTGAAAAACGAAAAACGTTGTAATTATTTAAGAATCACATATTTAAAACAAATAAAAACCTTGTTTATTCATATGCAAATATGCTTTGAAACATTACGGAACTATTACACAGAGATTCACTGAGAAAAAGGGAGACACACAGAGAAGAATCACTAAAAGGCTCTGTGTATCTCCCTTAAAACTTTGTGTATCTCTGTGCAACAAAAAACACATTCAATTTTATGAAATTACTAAATACTTGGCTAAATCTGGCGGCAATTTGGCCAGAATTGATAACTGATAACTGATAACTGTTCATTGATAACTGACAAAGACATACAAATCTATGCCGAAGCACATACGTCGGCTGAGAGTGAGTTGTTACAAAAACTCAATCGGCAAACGCACGTCCGAACGTTACAACCCCGTATGCTGTCTGGGCATTTGCAGGGGCAGTTTTTGATTATGATTTCTCGAATGTTACGCCCCGACCGTATTTTAGAAATTGGTACATTCACGGGCTATTCGGCTCTGTGCTTGGCCGAAGGGCTAACCGAAACAGGTCGCTTGACAACGATTGAAGTAAATGAAGAAAGGGAGACATTTGCCCGTAGTTTTTTGGAGCAATCGCCACGAAGCCCGCAGATAGATTTTATAATTGGCGATGCTGCCGAGATTATTCCCAACTTGAACGACACCTTTGATTTGGTTTTTATTGATGCCGACAAACTGCGATGCTCGCTTTATTATGACTTAGTTTTTAATAAAACACGCATCGGCGGCGTTATCATAACCGACAACGTGCTGTGGGACGGCAAAGTGGTTGATAATTCTAAAAAACCAAACAAAGATACCCAAGCTTTACTTGACTTTAATAGCAAAATTCAGAACGACCCACGAGTGAGCAACGTATTGCTACCACTCAGAGACGGACTGATGATGGTAACAAAAAATGTAGATTAAAATTTATTGCAATGAAAAAAACAACGCTAACCCTCTCATTATTATTTTTTTCTGTCGTAGTTTTTGGTCAAAATCCACCTACCGCACCTCGTAGTGTTGGCTTTGCTGGTATGACTGTTCAGCTTGACGATGAAGCCAGAGCCATTGTCCAAGACGACATCAATGCGTTGATGATCAACAAAAAATATTGGGAAGCCAAACTTGACCGCTGCCTGATGTATTTGCCCGTTATCGAAACTATTATGATTGATGAAGACCTACCGACCGATTTTAAGTTTTTGGCCGTTCAAGAAAGCTCGCTCCAGCCCGATGCCACCTCGGCCTCCAATGCGGTAGGGTTTTGGCAGTTCAAGCAAGAAACCGCTACCGATTACGGCCTACGGATTGACGACCAGATAGACGAGCGCAAAAATATCAATGCCTCAACGCACGCTGCGGCTCAATATCTCAAAAAAAATAACTTACAATTTAATAACTGGGTGGCGACCTTATATTCGTATTATTTGGGTGCGGGGGCTATTGCCAAACTGATTCCGGTAGATTGGTCGTATTCAAAAGAAATCAAATTGACTGGGGCTACCGACCGATATCTTCTACGATTTTTTGCTCATAAAATAGCCCTTGAAACAGGCTTAAATCGTTATACATCACCCAAACCTATTATTTTATTGGAATATACCAAAGGTGGCGGTCGTACTTTTGGGAGTATTGCCAAAGAGTTAGACATTGACGAGGCTTCGCTTCGGGCATTTAATAAATGGGCTACTGGCAATGATATTCCTAATGACAAATCTTACACGCTTGTTGTGCCTGTGTCGGGATTTGAGGCACAAAACGTAAAAGCCAAGATTGGTACAGACGGCGGCGGTAGTCGTAGGGATAATTTTACACAAAGCGACATAGGTTTTCCAGCTCTTAAACGAAGCCAAGCAGGCGATGGCATAGGTGCATTGCTATATGAAATCAACAGTTTGCCTGGCATAATGGCCGCAAACGGCGACGATGCCTCTTCGCTGGCTCGTAAAGCCAAAATGAGTTTCGGTAGTTTTTTGAGGTATAACGATATGTCTGAAACCGACCCAATTGAGGCTGGACAGGTATATTATTTGGAGAAAAAAGCCACAAAGGCCGTTGTACCTTTTCATACAGTGAGAGATGGCGAAACGCTCTGGCAAATATCGCAAATTTATGGTATTAGGCTCAGAAGGCTTGTTCGTAACAATCGAATAGACAACCGCAACCAAAGACTACAAACAGGAAGGATATTATGGCTAATGGCAAAACGCCCCCGAGACAAACCCATTGAGGTAGTCGAAGGTACGCCCGATGAATTGTTTCCCAACAAAAACCGCTCCCAGCCACGTCCTGCTGCGCCAGAGCCAAAACCAACCGACTCAGGCCGCAACGTTCCACAAAAACCAGCCGACCGAAAAGTTTATACTCCTAAGTTGGCAGACAAACCAAAACCAGCTCCATCTCAAACCAAATCCAATGACATGGGCGAGGAGATAATGGCGCAAGATACACCTCAAAAACAGACCCCACCCAAAGCAACGGAAACGCCAAGTCGTCGTGCGCCGTCATTCAGCCCAGGTGGAACTAAAACAACTACAAGTACACAAAGGTCCACAACACAAGAACCAAAAACTGAAATCAAACAATCTGCAATTACAGAAATAAAACCCCAACCCACAACCGCAGCGGTAGCGGTTCAAAACTCGTTTACTCACACCGTTACACATGGCCAGACGTATTACAGTATTTCAAAAATGTATGAGGTGAGTGTCAATGACGTTTTGGCTTGGAACGACCTAACGCTCGACTCGAAGCTGGCCGATGGCCAAAAACTAATTATAAAAACAGTAGGAAAAACCACCGATACCCAACCACAACAACCCACCGACGAGTTTATGATTCATACCGTTGATGCAGGTGAAGGTCTGTTTAGAATTGCACAAAAATATGGCATAAAAATGGCGCAAATCAGAGAATGGAACAACCTAACCGACGATGCCGTTAAGGTAGGACAACAACTTAAAATAAAGAAAAAGTGATACTGATAGACAACACAGTTATTAGCAGTGATGTAGCTGACCAGTTTTTTGCGTGCGACTTGGCCAAATGTAAAGGTGCTTGCTGCGTAGAGGGCGATTTGGGCGCACCCTTAGAAAACGACGAATTAACAATTTTAAAGGAAATATACCCAGCCGTCAAACCCTATCTAAACGCCAAGGGTATTGCAGTCATTGAGAAAGAAGGCGTATATGTGGCCGACCCCGATGGTGACTTCGTAACACCAACTGTCAATAACCGAGAGTGTGCTTATGCGATTTATGACGAAAAAAAAATATTGAAATGTGGCATCGAACAAGCGTATCTTGCTGGTAAAATCACTTTCCAAAAACCTATTTCTTGCCATCTGTACCCTATTCGTATCACCAAATATGACCAATACGATGCTCTGAATTATGACCGTTGGAACATCTGTAACCCTGCCTGCCACAATGGCAAATCGCTGGGCGTGCCTATCTATAAATTTTTGAAAACACCACTCATTCGTAAGTACGGTGAAGCATGGTACAGTGAACTGAGCCAAGAAATCGAAGAAGCCAGTTAAATACTGCTATGTTTGTATATTTGTAAAAACAATCATTCAATGACACGCATACTTATAAGTTTCGATTGGGCATTGAAACGCCTCCTACGCCAAAAAGCAGCTTTTGGTATTCTCGAAGGCTTTTTGAGCGAACTACTCAAACGAGATATTGTGATTTTGAACCTCTTGGAAAGTGAAGCCAACCCTGACGATGACGAACAAAAAATCAATCGGGTGGATATGCTCGTAGAAAATGAACAAAAAGAACGGCTCATTATTGAACTTCAATATAGCAAAGAGTTTGACTTTTTTCAGCGTATGCTATTTGCTACCTCTAAACATTTGACAGAGACCCTACAAAAAGGCAAACCTTACCAAGACATTAAGAAAGTTTACTCAATCAATCTTATTTATTTTGATTTAGGACACGGCATAGATTATGTCTATCATGGCAAAACAGAGTTTGTAGGAACCCATCAAAACGATATTTTACAACTATCGCTCAAACAAAAAGAGTTGTTTCAGAAAGAATCCGTTTATGCGATTTTCCCAGAGTATTATGTCATTAAAATCAATAACTTTGACAATATAGCCAAAGACAATTTAGACCAATGGATATACTATTTTAAAAACAATGAAGTGAAAGACGAGTTCAATGCTCGTGGTTTGGCAGAAGTAAAAGCACAATTACAGTTTGACGGGCTCAATGAGCAAGAACGCCTTGCCTATCAAAAACACGAAAAAATGATACTCTCTGAAAGAAGTGTTATCTACACATCAAGAATTGAAGGCCGAGAAGAAGGGCTAATTGAGGGTAAAGAACAAGAAAAACTCGAAGTAGCTCGCAAAATGAAAACAAAGGGCTTTGATAATGAAACTATTACTGAATTGACAGGATTATCGTTTGACATTGTCGGTGGTTTGTAGAGCTATCACTTTCATATAAGTTAAGAAAAATAAGTAAATTTAAACATACAGAAAGATGTCAGTAATCGAAATCAAACAAGAAATACATCAGTTAGTTGAACAAATTGATGATTCTGATTATTTACAAGATATTCACAATTGTATCGCCTTTTTTTTGGGTCAAAAAAAAGATGTCGTAGATAATCTTTCAGAATTACAAATTTCGCAAATTCATCAGTCGTTGGAGGAAGTGAAAAATGGCTTTTTCTTTACAAATGACCAAGTAAAAAAAGAAGCAAAAGAATGGCTTATCAAATAATTTGGTCGAATTAATCGAAAGAGGACTATCATACTATAATTAGTGATTTATTAGACGCTAATTTAGATTCGTATGCTGAAAAGTTTACAGATGAAACGGCTAAAATAGCGGATTTATTATCTACGCAGCCCCATATTGGAGTGGCATCTAAACGAATAACGGCTCTCCGAAAAATAAATATAACAAAACACTTTACACTGTTATTTCCCCACAAGTCATTGTTCTAAACCTTATCGACAACAGACAAAACCGCAACGAAAACTTCTGAACAATGCCCAGAGACAATTTTTTTGAAGATGTATATGACGTAGTCCGCCAAATACCAGCTGGGCGAGTTTGTTCTTATGGTACGATTGGGCAGTTTTTGGGGGCCAAGTCAAGTGCCAGAATGGTGGGTTGGGCCATGAACGCCGCTCATGCTTTGCCCGATGTGCCAGCGCACCGAGTTGTCAATAGAGATGGTGTTTTGACGGGCAAGCATTGTTTTGAAACCCCAACTACCATGCAAACACTCCTCGAAAATGAAGGACTGACGATTGAAAACAATAAAATCAAAAATTTCAAAACCTCGTTCTGGGATCCTGCCGTGGAGTTACTGTAACAATCTGCTTTATTGTTATATTTTTTGGTTTTAAACTTTTTGTGTTGTTATATCCTTATCTTCCATTTTTAAAACCATTCCCCCGCACCTACTGCCCAACGCGTTCCTTGACGACACTATAATTTTGTGTAACCCGACTACCTACTATTCAAAAATAGGAGGAGTACATAAAACTTGTCTCTCAACCCTTAAATTAGGAATATTAACATTGCTAAATTGGTAGTTTGCTGGGTTTGGTTTTTATTTGCTCACATAAGTACATGATAAAAAGTAATACGGTATTTTAATTTTGATAACTTACTGGCCTACAGTATTATATTTAACTCACGACTCCTTAAATAACTTTGATCCCTTGAAAAGAAAATTTATGTGGGTTTATCCAATATATGTTTGGCCACAAATTGTGTACGGATTTGTTTTTGGCCATTTGAGAATGACAAAAAATGAAACTACCATTGTTGATTACAAAAAAAGGCAAGAAAATAAAAGGTAAATTATACATTAGTCGCTAAAAGACAAAACGTGGTCGTTCGTGCGATACAACGGAATGTCTTGAACAAAAAATGGCTTCCTATCAATTACTTTGACTACATCAAATATTAGTAAAAAGTCATTGTTATATCACCAAACATTACAAAGCCATTAAAGCTAAAAAGTGTGTAAAGAACGAGATTTGGCTCTTGATTTATCGTACTTGAAGCTACCGAGCCTTTATCAATGACAGCCTCACCGAAGAGCAAACTTAATAAGTTGCTCGACGGTCAGGCTGTCGCCTTCTCGCTTGAGAATAGTCTCGATACTTTTTTCGGCAGTCGGTTTTGGAATACCCAGCATAACGAGTGCCGCCAGGGCCTCGCTTCTGGTTTTGTTGTTGGTAGCTTGTAGCAGGCTCGGTTGCTGGGGACTGAGCAAATTTTCTTTTTTGATTTTGTCTTTCAGGTCAATAATCACCCTTTGGGCGGTTTTGCCACCAATGCCCTTGACGGTCTGAATGGTTTTGACATCTTCATTGACAATGGCTTGACGGATTTCGGACGACGACATAGACGATAGCATAATCAAGGCCGTAACCGACCCAACGCCCGACACACTGATTAAATCTAAGAATAGCACTTTTTCATCAGGTTCAGAAAAACCATACAGAATGTGGGCATCTTCCCTGATTTGTAGATAAGTAAAGAGTTTGCAAGTTTCGTTGGGAGCGGGCAATGCTGAAAACGTTTGCAGTGAAATTTTAACTTCATAACCTACTCCACCTACGTCAATAATGGCGTAGGCAGGGTCTTTGTAGTTGAGTTTGCCACTTAGGTATGCTATCATGGTTTATGAGCCGCAGTTGAGACATTCGCCACTTTCGTCCCATTTATTGCGGTCAAACTGCCCGAGTTGTTCTTTTATTTCCAATATTTCGTCTTCGATTTCACAGCGTTCAAAAAGTGATAGCTCAGAAGTGCCTATTTTGTTTTCAAGTCCTTTGAGTTGTACACGCATTTGCGATACTTCGAGGAGGTTTAGGGTTGCAGTCATTGGTTTTAATAGGGATTTGTGCTTGGTAGTTACAGACAGAACCCGAAATTACCACTTTTTATTTATTTTAATACTGCAAAAGCAACAAAAAAATAGGAGAAAACCACAAAAAACTTATTATCAATGATTTACAAAAACTTCATATAAGTTCCCAAATCTTTATCGCCACGGCCAGACAGATTTACTACCACGACATCATCTTTGCCTGCACCGATTTGGTCCAATATTGCCAATGCGTGTGCCGTTTCGAGTGCTGGAATAATGCCTTCGGTGCGTGAGAGGTCGAGTGCTGCTGCCATGGCTTCGTCGTCGGTAGCCGATAAAAATGTAGCACGGCCACTCTCAAACAAATGGGCATGAATCGGCCCGATACCAGGGTAGTCTAAACCTGCCGATATAGAATATGGCTCAACTACCTGTCCGTCAGAGGTTTGCATTAAAATTGTACGACTACCATGCAATACCCCAGGCTTACCTAATACTGTTGTAGCGGCAGACTGGCCAGACAACACGCCCTTGCCAGCGGCTTCGACTGCAACGAGCTTGACAGAATAATCGTCTAAAAAATGAAAGAAAGCCCCGGCCGCATTGCTACCGCCACCTACACAGGCCACGACATAGTCTGGCGTTTCTCGGCCTTCTTTTGCCAACAACTGCCAACGTATTTCTTCAGATACAACCGACTGAAACCTCGCCACCATGTCGGGGTAGGGGTGCGGCCCAACAACCGACCCAATGATATAGTGCGTATCGATAGGGTTGTTTATCCAGTGGCGCATGGCTTCATTGGTGGCATCTTTGAGGGTTTTTGAGCCACAAGTTGCTGGCCTTACTTCTGCCCCAAGCATTTTCATACGGGCTACGTTGGGGGCTTGCCGCTCAATGTCATGCTCGCCCATATAAATAATACACTCAAAACCCATCAATGCACACACCGTTGCCGTGGCCACACCGTGCTGTCCTGCACCAGTTTCGGCTACAATGCGCTGCTTGCCGAGGCGTTTGGCTACCAATATTTGCCCGATAGTATTATTGATTTTATGTGCGCCTGTGTGGCAAAGGTCTTCTCGTTTGAGATAAATTTTTGCACCTACTTTTTCCGATAACCTTTCGGCCAAAAACAGAGGCGTAGGGCGGCCTACAAAATCACGAAGAAGATACTGGAACTCGTCCCGAAAACTGGGTTCGGCCATTATTTGCAGATAGTTTTCTCGTAGTTCTTCTACATTTGGATATAACATTTCGGGAATAAACGCTCCACCAAACGAGCCATAGTAGCCTCGCTGCGACACTTCAAAAGTTGATTGAGGTAAATCGTCCATTTTTACCATGCCAAAAATATTTTTATTCATTCTAAGATTTTCCATAGCTATTCAATTTCTTTCTCAACAGGCCGTACTATTTCTAATAATTGCTCAATTTTGCCAATATCTTTTAGACCAGGTTCGAGTTCAAATTTGCTATTTATGTCGAATCCATATATTTTCAAACCCTCCAGTTTAGTGGCTTGTTCGATGTTTTCGAGTGAGAGGCCGCCGCTCAAAAAAAACGGCTTTTCGTTGTCATAATTAGCCAGCATCGCCCAGTCAAAAGCAAAGCCGTTTCCGCCAGGGCTTTGACCTTTGGTGTCGAACAGAAAAAAATCACAGTGTGGCTTAAAGTTGTTGAGACTACTAAAATTGAAGGCTTCATCAAGTGCAAAGGCTTTGATGATATTTATACCTTTGTTTTTGAGGCTTTTACAAAAAATAGGGTCTTCGCTGCCGTGTAGTTGTATAAATTGTAAGTCGTATTTTTTGACAGTCTTTAAGATATAATCTGGATTGGCATTGACAAAGACTCCCACTTTTTTGGTATTTCGGGGTATTGATTTTAACTGTGCTTCGTCGAGTTGCTCTCCTACAAATCGAGGTGATTTATCAAAAAAAATAAAACCAACAAAATCGGGTTGTAACTCAACAAGAGAGGCCAAATTGTTCGATTCTCTCATTCCGCATACTTTAATTTTTATCATAATAAATTACAGAGTTAATAATTCTTTCATTGTACTGGCGGGGTTGGCTGTTTTCATAAATGTTTCACCAATCAAAAACCCATGGTAACCAACTTCACGTAATTTCAAGATTGTAGCCATATTTTCGAGACCACTTTCTGAGATTTTCGCAAAGTCATCAGGAATTTTATTTGCCAATTCCATTGAGGTTTGTATGCGAGTCTCAAAAGTTTTAAGATTTCGATTATTTACACCTACTATATTTACATATTCACAAAGTGTTTGGTTCAGTTCTTGTGCATCGTGTACTTCGAGTAGTACTTCCATATCCATTTGCCGTGCTTTTTTACCCAAATTCATTACTTCGTTTGGCTTTAGGCAGGCAGCTATCAACAATATTACATCTGCGCCCAAGGCTTTGGCTTCGTAGAGTTGGTATTCGTCTATCATAAAGTCTTTACGAAGCATTGCCGTTGTTGGGTTGGCCAATCGGGCGGCTCTAAAATCATCGAAATTACCTCCAAAAAAGTCTAAATCAGTCAAAACCGATAGACCGACTGCGCCTGCATCGGCATAGCCTTTGGTTACAATTTCTGGTCGTACTTGGTCGTTGATAATTCCCTTTGAGGGCGACTTACGTTTGAACTCAGCAATGATACCAGACGTAGTACCATCTATCAAGGCTTTGTGTAGCGAAATTGTTTTTCTTTTTAGGTCAAAACTTTTTTCTAAATCACCGATGCCAATAGTTGCTTTACTTCGTGCTATTTCGAGTTTTTTGTTGGCTACTATTTTTTCTAATATATTCATTTACAAATGGTTTAGTATTCAAAAACATCAGCGACAGGTATCGCCAATCCGTCCAAAATGCTACAAGTAAGTGTATCGTCTTCGGTGAATGGTTTGAGGCCAATATATATTCCTTTTTCGTTTAAAATATAAACCAAAACAATTCGGTCAAGTGGTTGAACTATCCAATATTCTGTTACACCGTTTTCTTGATAAACTTCAAATTTATCTTTCATTTCTTTTTTACTATTGCCGGGCGAGAGTATTTCTATTATTAGGTCTGGTGCGCCAACACATCCACGGTCGTCCAATTTACCTAAGTCGCATATCACACATATATCGGGTTGAACGACTGTATAAATTTGGGTATTTTTGTTTTTTTGATGGCCGTTAGTCGAACATCAAATGGTGCGTCATATACTTTGCAAGGCTTGCCTTTTAGATAATTTTTGAGGCTATTAAATATATTTCCTGATATGTCTTGGTGAATACGTGCAGGGGCGGGCGACATGTTAAAAATTTTTCCTTTGATGAGTTCAAGTCTTTCATCAAAAGTCCACTTCAAATAATCGGCGTAACTGTAAGTCCCATTTAAGTCTAATTGTTTGAATGTCATGATTTTATATTTTTATTATTAGGTCGTTATCCTAAGTTTTTCAATAATTGTTCCAACGCATTGAGGTCAGTAATAAAAACCTCACGGGCTTTGCTGCCTTCAAATGGGCCAACTACGCCAGCGGCTTCGAGTTGGTCCATGATGCGGCCTGCACGGTTGTAGCCGAGCTTCATTTTGCGCTGAATGAGCGATGTGCTACCTTGTTGTGCATTGACTATTACACGTGCGGCATCGTCAAAAAGTACATCTCGGTCGCCCAGATCAACGTCTTCTTTGTCGCCACTGTCTTCGTCGCCGCTAAACTCTGGCAAATAATAGGCCGAGCCGTACCCACGCTGATTGCCAATAAACTCACATACATCGTCGACTTCGTCAGTATCCAAAAATGCACATTGTAGTCTAATCATGTCTGACCCCATTGAGAGCAGCATATCGCCCATACCCACTAATTGTTCGGCTCCGCCAGTGTCCAAAATTGTCCGAGAGTCGATTTTGGACGTTACCCTAAACGACAATCGAGCCGGAAAATTGGCCTTGATGAGACCCGTAATAACATTGACCGACGGCCGCTGCGTAGCCACCACCAAATGAATACCAATAGCACGGGCTAACTGCGCCAATCGGGCAATGGGCTGCTCTACTTCCTTTCCAGCGGTCATCATCAAGTCGGCCAATTCGTCAATTACTAAGATTATATATGGCAAAAACTTATGTCCTTTTTTGGGGTTTAGTTGTCGTTGAGTAAACTTGACATTGTACTCTTTGATATTTCTAACCCCAGCTTCCTTTAACAAATCATAACGGCTGTCCATTTCGATACAGAGCGAGTTGAGGGTATAAACCACCTTGCGGGTATCGGTGATGATGGCTTCTTCGCTATTGGGCAATTTGGCCAAAAAGTGCCTTTCGATTTTGTTAAACAGTGTGAGTTCTACCTTTTTTGGGTCCACCAACACAAATTTAATATGTGCGGGGTGTTTTTTGTAGAGCAGCGAAGCCAGCAATACATTCAGGCCGACAGACTTACCCTGACCCGTTGCGCCCGCCATAAGTAGGTGAGGCATTTTGGCGAGGTCAGTAATAAAAATCTCGTTAGAAATCGTTTTTCCTAACACCACAGGTAAGTCAAAATTACAATCTTGAAATTTCTTAGAACCCAACACCGACCGAGCCGTTACCATTTCACGGTTTTTATTAGGAAGCTCAATACCAATCGTCCCTTTGCCAGGCATAGGCGCAATGATACGAATACCGAGGGCGGCCAAGTTGAGGGCGATGTCGTCTTCGAGACCTTTGATTTTTGAAATTCTTATGCCAGCATCGGGTACAATTTCATAGAGTGTTACAGTCGGCCCGATGGTAGCTTTGATACTCGCAATACCAATACCAAAGTTACCGAGGGTTTCGACGATACGGTCTTTATTGGCTTCGAGTTCTTCGGTTGTTACCTTGTTAGTACCACTTTCGTCTCGTTTATGAAGCAGGTCAATGGTCGGATATTGATAATTGGCAAGGTCGAGTGTGGGGTCGAAAGGGCCAAATTTTGCTACTAAATCTTCTTCATCTTCACCCAAATTAAAGGGTATAATAGGTGGAAGCGGGTCATTGGTCGATGACGGAATGGGGCCGGTGCTTTGAGTTTCTTCTTCGACAAGTTCGTCTTCGGGTATTTCTTGTATTGTAAACGATATATCGGCAGGCTTGGTTGGTTTGGGTTTGCCAATGAGCGGCAACTCTTTGACCACAGGCTTGGCAGGCTCGTTTTCAATTTCTTCAACTTCATCGTCGTCTTCATCATCTTCTGGTACTACCTCCAGGTCAGGCGATTCGACAGTTCGGCGATTTTCAAAAATTCGTAGAAAAGAGTCGAAATTAAGAATCTGATCAAATGAAGTGATATTATGAAAATACATCACAAAAATCGCTAAAATTCCTAATATCAAAACAAATGCCCCCCAACCAATTTTTGGAATCAATATAGCATTAAGTGCATGACCAAAGCCACCACTCAAAACACTGTAATCTTGGACTAACTTGAACTTTACGATGATGTAGCCAAAAAATAAAGCCGCCCAAATGACATAAAACACCGCAATCTGACTTGTACGTTTGAGGGGTAATATTTCTCGTCCAAAGGCAATTTTATAGCCATACAAAAACAATAAAAAAGGAAATACCAATGCCCCAACACCAAACCACCTGAATATAAAAAAGTGCGCAATAATTGACCCAAAATTTCCCAATTTATTTTCGGCTTCTTCTGCCGTCATAGACATTTTGGTGTCAAGAGGAGTGCTATGTTCTGCCACGCTCTGGTCAGAAGCACCCGTAAAAATATATGACACAAAAGCGACTGCCAAGCATACCGAAATCACCATCAAAATCCCTCCCAGTAGCTTTGTATTGCGTGGGTCGTTCTTGATTTTGTCGATTGGTATTTTTAATTGCCGCCCAGAAGTACTACCATTTTGTGGCGATGTCTTGCGCTCAATTTTGGGGGGCGATGGAATGCGGTTTTTTCCCATGTAGGTATCGGTTGATTTGCTATGTTTGGGGGGTAAAGCGAAAGGCAATTTGGGTGTTAATTTGCTTGGCGATAGACGGGCCTTCGTAAATAAAGCCCGTATAAATTTGTATCAGACTGGCTCCAGCACGCAGCTTTTCGAGGGCATCGTCGGCTGATGCAATACCTCCTACGCCAATGACTGGAAAAGCGTTGTTTGATTTCTGGCAAATATAACGAATTACTTCGGTAGAACGGTGTGTCAGTGGCGAACCGCTCAACCCACCAGCACCAATTTGTCCGACGGTTTCGGGGGCAGTTACCAAGTCTTCACGGTTTATGGTGGTGTTTGTAGCAATAACCCCAGCTATACCTGTTTCTAAAACTATTTCAACAATATCGTCTAACTGGCTGTCAGTCAGGTCAGGAGCAATTTTTAGAAGAATGGGTTTAGGTTGGTCGTGAGTCGTGGGTATTATATTTTTTCTCACTACCCACGCCTCATTACTTAGTACTTTCAGAGCCGATAAGATTTTTTTTAGCGGTTCTTTTTCCTGTAAATCTCTCAGATTGGGAGTGTTGGGTGAGCTGACGTTTACTACAAAGTAATCGACAACATCGTACAGTTCGTCAAAACATTTAATATAGTCGTCCAGCGCATTTTGGTTGGGCGTGTTTTTGTTTTTACCAATATTACCCCCAATGATAAGTTTGGAGTTGCGATTTCGTAGCCGTTGGGCGGCGGCGGTGGCACCTTCATTATTAAAGCCCATGCGGTTGATGAGTGCACCGTCTGGTTTGAGACGAAAAAGTCTTGGTTTGGGGTTGCCGTCTTGTGGCACTGGCGTAACAGTACCGATTTCAATAAAGCCAAAGCCCATCTCCGAGAGTTCGTCCACCAGTTCAGCATTTTTGTCAAAACCTGCGGCCAGACCTACTGGGTTTTTGAAGGTAAGACCAAATACAGTTCGCTCCAAAATAGGGTTTTCGTAACCATATAGTTTTTTAAAAATAAGTGGAACAAATGGAATTTTGAAGGCAAACTTAATAAAACTACACACAAAATGGTGTACCTGCTCGGCATCGAACTGAAACAAAAAAGGAAGAACGAGTTTTTTGTACATTAGACTAAACTATAAATGGTAACGAGTGCAAATATCTTAGTTATTCTCAAAGATTTTATACTTTTATTTTTTTAATTCCAATACAATCACTAATTTTGCAATTCCAAAACATGTAGTCTATTTTAAAGTAAATAAAATAGTAACTCTAAAAAAGTTGCAAAGTTTACGGTGTCGAATTGTCAAGCCAGACGATTCGCTTTGACAAGGCACCTAAGTCGAGTGCGACCCCAGTACGGAATCATGAAATTTGAAGTTCGAGAAGTAAATAGTAGCAACATATTGGTTGCGTAGCTCAATTGGATAGAGCACCTGACTACGGATCAGGAGGTTTGGGGTTCGAATCCCTACGTGACCACCAATAACAACAAGTAAAGCTCTGATAGTCAGGGCTTTACTTGTTTAAAGGCATTAGTTCGAGTTCTGTTTATGTAATTTAATAGCGTTTGTCTTAGCCATCTTTACACATTCATAAACATCTTTTTAGTACCCGTTTAATACCCATTATTTTGATTGAAATAGCACCTATGTTTGTCGAAAATTTAAGACTTCGACAAAATGGCATCAGACTATGCAAAATACGATTTGATTTTCAATCGTAAAAACAAACTCAATCAACAAGGCAAAGCAGTTGTGCAGGTTCGGGCTTACTGCAACAGAGAAACCCGATTTTTTAGTACAAACATCTATATCGCTCCGAACGAATGGAACACTAAAAAAATGGAAATCA
>JAYWHT010000053.1:0-46193 GCA_043777595.1 Spirosomataceae bacterium | reverse complement strand
TTTATTGAATACACCTCAAACCCAAAGAAATTGCCTCAAAGATTGAACTTGACTATGGGCTTAAAGTTAGGTAGGTCTGGTAAAACGTCAATTAGTGGTGTAAAAACAGATAAAAATTATATTGATTTTAAAAAAATTAGGCCACATCCAGTATCACCAAAATTAAGCTACTCTATTGCAGCCTAATATGTTACTTTGTTATTTTTCTATTCCTAACCATTTTAATAAAAGAAGTTTTACTCACCTCTCAAACACTTATCACCAAACGCTCAAATTCCGAAAATAGACTTGGTAGTTTGTGGGTAATCTGTTATTATAGGTCAGATACAATACTGTAAATCAGTAAGTTATCAACATAGCACATTGATTTTGATAGGCACTTAAAAACCTAAGGGGAGACTTTATTTCTACCTTCCGAGCGAATACAAATATAATGTATTCGTTAAATATATAGCAGTATCATAAATCTGTTCTTCGCCACAATCTTCTTTTGTGGGCTAAATAATTATGTTTTTTGTATATATTTTCATTGATTTGTAGATAATGACATAATTTCTTAGAATAATTTTGTGTCTTAGCGACCCTATTCCTTAAAGGCGAGCGCCAGCTATACGAGGTTGCTCATTCTAAAATGTTTTGTCGCACTCTATACAACACAAAAAGTCGGCCAGTTCTGAATTTGAACTGGCCGACTTTCAATATAACTAATGATTTTTTTTAGTCAAGGATTTCAGTTACTTTACCAGCCCCTACTGTACGGCCACCCTCACGGATGGCGAAGCGAAGACCGATTTCCATTGCAATTTTGCTTAACAATTCAACTTCGATTGTCAAGTTATCGCCTGGCATAACCATTTCGATAGACTCGGGCAATGTGATTGAGCCTGTTACGTCTGTTGTACGGAAGTAGAATTGTGGGCGGTATTTATTAAAGAATGGAGTGTGGCGGCCACCCTCCTCTTTTGACAGAATATAGACCTCAGCCTTGAACTTGGCGTGTGGCTTAACCGAACCGGGCTTACAAATAACCATACCACGACGTATCTGCTCTTTATCCACGCCACGTAGCAATAAGCCTACGTTGTCGCCAGCCTCACCACGGTCTAAGATTTTACGGAACATTTCAACGCCAGTAACAACTGACTTTAAGCCTTCTGCGCCCATACCAAGTATGTCAACGCCTTCACCAGAGTTGATGATACCACGCTCAATACGACCAGTGGCTACTGTACCACGGCCTGTGATTGTGAAGACATCTTCTACTGGCATCAAGAATGGCTTTTCTGTTTCACGGGCAGGAGTCGGAATCCAGCTATCTACTGCATCCATCAACTCGTTGATTTTATCAACCCATTTGCCTTCGCCGTTTAGGCCACCAAGTGCCGAACCTTGAATAACTGGGATATTGTCGCCGTCGAAGTCATAAAATGACAACAATTCACGAATTTCCATTTCTACTAATTCTAACAACTCTGGATCGTCCACCATATCCACCTTGTTCATAAACACAACTAACTGTGGTACACCTACTTGGCGTGCCAACAAGATGTGCTCACGTGTTTGCGGCATTGGGCCGTCTGTTGCTGCTACCACTATGATGGCACCGTCCATTTGGGCTGCACCTGTTACCATGTTCTTCACATAGTCGGCGTGGCCTGGACAGTCCACGTGTGCGTAGTGACGATTTTTTGTCTGGTATTCTACGTGTGCTGTGTTAATCGTAATACCACGCTCTTTTTCTTCGGGTGCGTTATCAATAGAAGAAAAGTCGCGTTTTTGGGCGAGGCCTTGGCCTGCCAATACTGTCGTGATAGCGGCTGTCAATGTTGTTTTGCCGTGGTCAACGTGACCGATTGTACCTACGTTTACGTGGGGTTTTGACCGGTCGAATTGTTCTTTTGCCATTTGTTTACTAAGAAATTATTTGGTTTCGATATATGTGATACAATATTAAAGACGTTACAGAGCTGTTATGGGGATTTGAACCCCAGACCTCTTCCTTACCAAGGAAGTGCTCTACCACTGAGCTATAACAGCTTAAAAACACAATGAGCCATTACGTGGACTTGAAGTTGAACGCAACCCTGACCCTATATCTTCCTTACCAAGGAAGTGCCCGAAATGGAACGAACTACCACTGAGCTATAACAGCTTAAAAATATGAGCGGAAGACGGGGCTCGAACCCGCCACCTGAAGCTTGGAAGGCTACCGCTCTACCAAATGAGCTACTTCCGCTTAATTATTTTACTGATAGACAAACTGGTGGGGAGTGAAGGATTCGAACCTCCGAAAGATTACTCTAACAGATTTACAGTCTGCTCCATTTGGCCGCTCTGGAAACTCCCCATTTATCTCAAAACAACCGATTCTTAGAAATCAATTTGTATCTATCCTGTCTTCGATTTTGGAACGCAAATTTACGAGTATTGATTTGAATTTCAAATTTTTATTCAAATTTATTTTAAATAATAACGTGATTTATGGGTTAATGACCAATTTAACATCAACATTACCCCTTATTGCTTTTGAGTATGGACAACTTTGGTGCGCTTTATCAACAATTTCGGTAGCTTCTTCTATTGAAAGGTGCGGCAGCGATATATGAAGTTCTGCACCGATACCAAAGCCACCTGCTTTGTCGGCTCCTATGTGTACGAGTGCTGTTACGGTGCCGTCTCTCATATCTTTTGCTTTGCCATTGGCGGCCAATGCTCCTGCAAAACAAGCAGAATAGGTAGCTGCAAAAAGTTGTTCTGGGTTGGTGTAGAGACTATCGCTGGGGCCACCCAACGCTGCTGGTTGGCGTACTTGCAGTTCAAGTACCCCATCAGACGAGCGTACGCTGCCTGTTCTGGCACCTATGTTTGTTACTTCGGCAGTGTAATGTATTTTGGTAAGCATAACTAAAAATATTTAAAAGTAAATTATAGTCTTTATCCGAATCTTCTTTTTAGTACATCTATCAACTGCGAAACGGCATCGCTGCTTGCGTCCCAGCCGTGCTGATTGGCGTAAGTGTATGTTACCAGCTCTCGGGCTGAGTCATAGTTGCCAGCCTGCTCAAGTTCTGAAATTACCTTTTCATAAGCTATCATGCTTCCACCAAAAAGGTGCGAAATGAACATGAATTTTTGATGCAGTGGTATATTGTCAGAAATACTTGAAATAGGCATGTTTTGGAGTTGTTCGGCCAAATTTTCTTGTTCTGGTCTAAAACTATCATTGAGGGTGTCTTCAACCGAGACCTCATTTCTTATCGATTCGTTTTGGGTTATTTCAGTAATTGTTTTTTTAGGTTCTGGACTGGGGAGCGATTGGGTTATTAAATCAAAAAAAGATACTTTGTCGTTTCCAGCAGATGTTAGGTAGTTGGCACTGTCTTGAATGCTTTTCTTTACTATTTTATCTATGTCTAAGGGTAGTTTTTCTGAAAAAGTAACAATCCAGTGGTTAATATCTTCGGGTTTTTGTTTGGCTTTACTAACGGCTTCGTCAAGCCAAACAATGGCTTGATTGACATATATGTAGCTTTGGCCAGCCATTTTGGTAGCAATATATTGAGGAATTTCAGTGTGGAATTTGGTATATTTTTGTAGCTGGTTAATGACATCTATTGTAAGCATAAAATCTGGCTGACTCCTAAAAATATCATTAAAATATTCTTGTGGTTCAATCAATAACGTTATCGTCTGCTTTGTAGCATCTACCAAAAGAGGTTCTAAATGCTCTCGCTTGACGGCTATTTGCTGCGACACTGTATTCATGAAGGTCTGCATCGCTGCTTTGACAGTATCAGACTCAAAGTTAAAATAATGACTACGAAAGCCTTGAGCATCGGCTTTCCACTTTTCAAAAATACTACCTACCACAAACATATTAACCTGTGGAATATCGGTTAGTTTTAGTATTTGGACTCCCGATATAGTTGTATTATTACTAAAAAAATCAGTACAAATTTTTGCAGCATACGACTGGCTATATTGCTGCAAGGCAGTAGTATTTATCTTGGACATATTTTTATTTTGGCTTTTGCGTACTTGTTAATGAGGGTAAATTAAGAATAAATTTTGTTGATAAGGGGGCTAACCAGCCCAGTTCTCTCTGTCTAAACTTCGATACTGGATTGCTTCTGCCAAGTGTTCTATTTTAATGTCCGCGCTGTCGGACAGGTCGGCAATGGTACGAGATACTTTCAAAATTCGGTCATAAGCCCGTGCCGATAGGCCGAGCCGTTCCATGGCTGTTTTGAGCAATGCTCTACCCGCATCGGTTATCTGGCAAAGTTCTTTTACCATTGGGCTGGGCATCATGGCATTGCAATATACTCCCTTGTCATCGTCGAAACGTTGCGTTTGTATTTCTCGTGCCTTTATTACTCTTAATCTTATTTCATCGCTGCTTTCTGTTTTGCGGGTTGAGGCTATTTGATCAAATGAAACAGGGGTAACTTCTACGTGCAAGTCGATTCGGTCGAGTAGTGGGCCACTGATTTTATTCAAATACCGCTGAACAGCCCCTGGCGGACAGACACACTCCTTGTCGGGGTGGTTGTAATAACCGCAGGGGCAAGGGTTCATGCTGGCAACGAGCATAAAGTTGGACGGAAACTCTACCGCCCAGCGAGTCCGTGAAATAGTTACTTTTCGGTCTTCGAGTGGTTGGCGCATTACTTCAAGAGCAGACCGTTTGAACTCTGGCAACTCGTCTAAAAACAAAACGCCATTGTGCGCCAGTGATATTTCGCCTGGTTGTGGAAAAGCCCCGCCCCCCACTAACGCCGCATCGCTGATGGTATGGTGCGGTGAGCGATAAGGCCGCCGAGAAACCAATGTAGCTTTGGTGCCTAATTTGCCAGCCACTGAGTGAATTTTGGTTGTTTCGAGTGCTTCGTGAAGCGTGAGTGGTGGCAAAATAGACGGTAAACGCTTGGCTAACATTGTTTTGCCAGCACCAGGCGGGCCAATCATAATGACGTTATGGCCGCCAGCCGCCGCAATTTCGAGCGCACGCTTGATGTTTTCTTGGCCTTGTACGTGAGAAAAATCAGCGTCATAGTCGGTTATGGTATTCAAAAAAATATCTCTTGTATCAATCACTAAGGGTGTGATTTCTTTTTTGTTTTCCAAAAACTCAATGGCATCGAGTAGTGTATCGACAGGAATAATATCAATGTTATTGACGATAGCGGCTTCTTGGGCGTTTTCGGTAGGCAATATAAAACCTTTCAAACCTTGTTTTCGGGCTTCGATTGCAATAGGTAGCACGCCTTTGATAGGGCGCAGTTTACCGTCCAATGACAACTCACCCATGATTACATATTCTTCTAAATTTTTGACTGGGCTAATCTGCTCTGAAGCTTCCAATACACAAAGTGCAATCGTCAAGTCGTAAGCTGACCCTTCTTTACGAATATCGGCAGGAGCCAGATTGACAACAACCTTCTGGCGGGGCATTCGATAGTTAGAATATTTAAGAGATGCCTCTACTCGTTGTTCGCTCTCTTTGACGGCGCTATCGGGCAGGCCAACCATAAAAAACCGCAACCCTTGGCCAACCGTAACCTCGACTGTTATCAGGGCGGCATTGACTCCATAAACGGCAGCACCAAAAGTTTTTGAAAGCATAATTACTAATTGAGGTTTTAATACTACAAAGATTTAACACTAATTTGTGAATTACAAGCCTTAATTTAATTTAACTACGATTAGCACAACGATTTGGACAGAAAAAGGGCATTTATATTGAAAATATCCAAAAATCAGTTTGCTAAGAATTTGGCATTGAAAAAATGATGTAGTAATTTTGCGGTCTAATTTGAAAATTGAATATAGAAAATATATCTTAACAATGGCAAACACAAGTAACATAGGCAAAGTAACGCAAGTAATTGGGCCAGTAGTGGACGTATCGTTTGAGAACGCCGCCAAGCTACCCGCAATCCTTGATGCTTTGGAACTCACCAAACCAAACGGACAAAAAGTAGTATTAGAATGTCAGCAACACCTCGGCGAAGACCGTGTTCGGACTATTGCAATGGACAGCACGGAGGGTATTCAGCGTGGCACAGACGTTACAGCCACTGGTAGCCCCATCATGATGCCAACAGGCGAAGCCATCAAAGGCCGTTTGTTTAATGTTGTTGGTGAGGCCATTGACGGTATGAAGCCCGTAAGTAAAGAAGGCGGTATGTCTATTCATAGACTTGCACCTAAGTTTGAAGAGTTAGCTACAGCCACCGAAGTACTTTTTACAGGCATCAAGGTCATTGACCTATTGGCACCTTATGTAAAGGGTGGAAAAATCGGTTTGTTTGGTGGTGCAGGTGTTGGCAAGACCGTTTTGATTATGGAATTGATCAACAACATTGCCAAGGCTTATGCAGGTTTGTCGGTGTTTGCAGGTGTGGGCGAGCGTACCCGTGAGGGCAATGACTTGCTTCGTGAAATGATTGAGTCGGGCGTTATCAAATATGGTGAGGCATTCCAGCACGCCATGGAAGAAGGCAAATGGGACTTAGATAAAGTAGATTATGCACAATTAGAACAGTCGCAGGCGACATTGGTGTTTGGACAAATGAACGAGCCACCAGGCGCGCGTGCCAGAGTAGCCTTGTCAGGTTTGACAGTTGCCGAACACTTCCGTGATGGCGATGGCACGGGTCAAGGACGTGATATTTTGTTTTTTATCGATAATATTTTCCGCTTTACCCAAGCGGGTTCAGAAGTATCGGCATTATTAGGTCGTATGCCTTCGGCGGTGGGTTATCAGCCTACATTAGCAACCGAAATGGGGGCCATGCAAGAGCGTATTACATCAACCAAGCGTGGGTCTATTACCTCAGTTCAGGCTGTTTATGTACCTGCCGATGACTTGACCGACCCAGCCCCAGCTACTACTTTTACACACTTAGATGCCACAACGGTATTGAGCCGTAAAATTGCTGAGTTAGGTATTTATCCAGCCGTCGATCCGTTGGATTCAACGAGCCGTATTTTGAGTGCCGAAACATTAGGCGAAAACCACTATAATACCGCACAACGCGTAAAAGAAATTTTGCAGCGTTACAAAGAGCTACAAGATATTATTGCAATTTTGGGTCTGGAAGAACTCTCAGAAGAAGACCGATTGATAGTAAGTAGAGCTCGCCGTGTACAGCGGTTCTTGTCGCAGCCGTTTTTTGTAGCCGAGCAGTTTACAGGTCTCAAAGGCGTATTGGTTGATATTAACGATACAATCAAAGGCTTCAACCTTATCATGGACGGTGCCTATGACTATTTGCCAGAGGCTGCTTTTAACTTGGTAGGTACAGTCGAAGATGCAGTCGAAAAAGGTGAGCGTTTAATCAAAGAAGCAGCAGGAAGATAATATATTTATGAACTTAGAGATAATTACACCCGACAAAAAAATATTTGCTGGCGAAGCCACAGCCGTAACGTTCCCAGGAATAGAAGGCCAGTTTCAGGTACTGAACGCCCACGCACCACTCGTAAGTACACTTGGCGCTGGCAACTTAGTTGTAGAAACCGATGGCAAAAAACAAAATTACGTTATTGATGGCGGCGTTGTAGAGGTACTAAACAATAAAGTACTGGTACTGGCAGAGGCTATCTCGTAAACAAGTAGTCGTGTGTTTGTAGCCTTGCGTCATGAGGTAAATATAGTACTATAAATCAGTGAGTTATTAAAATACTTAATTTTTTTAGAAAAAATACACACAAAAAAAGCCGTTGCTTATTGAGCAACGGCTTTTTTTGTGTAAGCAGTTTAATGTTATCTAAACAATTCATCAAACGTCAAACTCACATAATAAAGTCCACCGATACGAGCCAAGCCATAACCTTGGGCGTAGTATTTGTTTAATAAATTTGAGCCACCGATTTTGATAGTCGATTTGATACTTGGTACTTTTAGGCTCACTTGGCCATCTAAGCTGCTCCAGCTTGGTAGCCACGTATCGCCTGCCGTTGTACCTTGCTCTACCCACATCTCACCCGTAAAACGATAACTGAGGTTGAAGCCTATGTTTTTGGTTAATTTCGGATTGCCAAAGCTAATATTGTAGCGGTCTTCGGGCGAGATAAAAAAGTTACGTCCGGCATCTGACACATCTGGGTCGCTCATCTTGCGGTTGATGATTTCTTCGCCTGCTCTGTTTTTGATTACAATGCCCTGTGCATTACGAAGTGTGATTCGGCCTACTTGGTGAGCGTAGTTACCGCTTATGTTATAGCCATGCCCGAGTGCATATTCAAGCCCTATGCCCCAACCATTTACAAATATTTCGTTGAAGTTATTGAAATTGACTTGAAAAGTACGGTAAGTAGCAGGGTTACGTAAGTCGGCAACTTGGCCATTGAGTGGCTGGCGCATATTTTGGGCAGCTATAAAGTCGCTGTATTTGCTACTAAACAAAAATGCGTCAAAAAACAGTTGATTGTTAATGAGCGTCTTATAGCCAATTTCCCACGTCTTTATTTTTTCTGTTGTAAAGTTATTTGGGTTATATGCCAATCCCTTGATTTGGTCTTCGGTGATTCGGCCTGCTACCAAGTCGTTTACATCGTTTTCTAAATAAGCGGGGTTGGCAAACAAATTGGCATTTTCGGCCGCAATTTTAGAACCACCGACCTCACCAGCCGTGCCTATTGGTGGCGAAGCCAACAACTGCCCTGGCGAAGGGTTACGGAAAGCCGACTGCCATGATCCACGGAAGTTATGCGGGCCAACACTCACCACTACCGAAGCCCGAGGCGTAAAGCCGCCTTTGAAATACTCATTTTTGTCGTATCTCAGAGCCAGTGTTGGCTTTATGGCGAGGTTATCCGTTACTTTCAGTTCTTTTGAACCCTGTGCATAAGCACCGTACTCCATGATTGTAAACTCAGAGCCATCAGCTTTGCGTGGGAAAGCCGTACCACCAGACTCCAACGCAAAACGGCGAATGCTGCCGCCTGTTACGAGTTCCATAAAACTAATTTCGTTTTTGAAATTATACATGCCTTCATAGTGATACATACTCGAATTGTCTCTAAAACGAGTACCAGCTACGTTCAAAATATTATTGGTTTGATTGGCCCATGTTCCCGAAATAAGGTCTCTAACGTCATTGAATCGAGGTGTGTTTGGTAGCAACCGACCTACGTCGCCTGCGGCACGCCCTGCGCCAATGCTACTTTGGCCGCTGGCCGTGTAGGCGGTGGCAAAGTCTGCGGCCCAAGTGGCGAGAGGCTTCCAAGTATTATTGATTCTGACAGCCGTGTTGCCTATGTTCCAGCCTTCGGCTTGTTGTTGAGTTGTGTAGGCTCGCAAAAAGAAATTATCGCCACGTAACTCGGCTCTGAACTGGTTGCGTTTGTAGTCTGGAAAATACTCACGGAAACCAGCAGTACGAATCAAGTTGCCGTTGCCATAATACCAGCCAATTGAGGCTTCGATTTTGTCTGTAATTTTATAATGTGCCGATACGTTGGCTCTGGTATTAAAAACCCTACCACCATTGCCTATTAGGTCAATTTCTTTGTAGCCAGTGCGGGTTACGAGCTTATTGGCCAAGTTAGGGTCAGCGAAAGTAGCAGGATAGCGGTTTGCGCTACCATTATTAAAATCGTCGCCGTAAGTATTGACACCGTCGTACTGAAAATTGCCACTCACAAAATCGAAAGGTTTATAACCAACCCCAGTTGCTACGTTGCCACGGCCACCATCACGGGTAAAAAAATTGTCACGGCCACGGTGCAAGCGGTCTGAGTAGTCGTCGGCAATAAAGTCGGTACCGTCCAATCGTTGAAAGTTTATTTTAAAAGCAAAACGCTCGCCCCATTGCTCGGCATAGCGCAGAGCTACATCGCTATATACTTTTGCCCCAACCGACGAGCCTACGTTATTGACCCCGAGTTTGGTCTGAAAACTAAGCCCCTGAAACTCAAACGGGTTTTTTGATTTGGTACTCATCAATCCCTGCAAAGCATCTGGGCCGTACAAGGCCGAGGCCGCACCTGGAATAATCTCGATACTCTCAATGTCTAAGTCTGAAACACCAGCTACGCCGCCAAAACCAAAACCCAAGCCTGGCGAGCGGTTGTCCATACCGTCTGTTAATTGTACAAATCTGTTGTTGTTGTTTGCACCAAAGCCACGCATATTGACCGACTTAAAGCTCAAACTTTGTGTCATCAAGTCCACGCCTTTCATACCTTGTAGGGCATCGAAGGGAGTAGCTGCTGCCGACTGCTGAAACTGCCGAGCGGTCATTTTTTCGACACTGACAGACGATTTCGTGATGCTCTCTTCGACACGGTTACTGGTTACGGTTACTTCCGAAAGCGTACCAATGTCTTCTGACATTACCACCGAAACCTCAGAACCAGTGGCGGCTACTTCTATTGTCTTGTAGCCAATCACGCTTACTCTGAGCGTTGCGGGTAAGGTAGCCGATGTTTTGATTTTGAAATTACCATTTTTATCAGACACATCGCCTGATATTGTACCTTTGACGATGACGCTTGCACCAGCCAGTGTCTCATTGGTAGTTCCGTCTTTGATTGTGCCAGAAATAACGGTCTGGGCATTGGCCGAGGCAACCAAAAATAGGAAGCAGGCCAATAAACTGTAGATTTTTCTCATAAATTTTATAGTTAGAAAAGGTATGTACTCTTAGAATTGTTTAATAAATTCTATTTAGTTTGCAAAAAAACAAAAAAAATGGCCATATTTTCAAATACAGACCATTATTTTCTGCACTATTTTCAAATACTCTCAGTATGTCTAATATTTTTTAGTTTTGTTTAACTTTTGTGTTTATGAATTTTAAAAAAAGTAAACAAGTTTTCTTTTTTCTACTGTTTGCCATTTGCTTGACTTCCTATGTTAGTTCGTCAATAGCATTGTTGCTGGGGTTGGCTGTTGCGCTCGTTGTTGGCAATCCTTTTCAAACACAAACGTCGGCCTGGGGTGGCTATTTATTAAAAACGTCTGTCGTTGGCTTGGGTTTTGGTATCAATATTCAAGTTCTGGCCAAATCAGGGCAAGACAATATAGGCATCACAACGGTTTTTGTGGTGGGCGTACTTTTGGTAGGGTATTTTTTGGGTAAATTATTAAAGACCGATAGGTTGATTTCGCTCTTGATTTCGGTCGGTACAGCAATATGTGGCGGTAGTGCCATTGCAGCCATTGGCTCAGTGATGAAAGCCAACTCCAACCAACTTTCGATGGCAACAGGTGTGGTGTTTTTGCTCAATGCGGCGGCTCTTATCGTTTTTCCAGTTATTGGTCATTGGGCGGGGCTTTCGCAAGAGCAGTTTGGAGTGTGGGCGGCCATTGCCATTCACGACACAAGCTCGGTAGTAGGTGCGGCAGCCAAATATGGTGATGTAGCTTTGCAGGTGGCTTCTGTTACCAAAATGCTTCGAATATTATGGATTATCCCCGTTTCATTGTTTTTGGTGTTGCGTTTTTCCGAAAACCGTGAGTCGTTCAAAATCCCCAGTTTTATCATTGGCTTTATTGTAGCTTCTTGCTTTTTTAGTTTTGTACCAATCAGCCCAGTAATCTATCAGAAAGCGTATCTTATCGCCAAACAGCTCATGGTAGCGAGTTTGTTTTTGATTGGGGCGAGTATTTCGCTTCAATCAATTCGGCAAGTGGGGGCAAAAGTACTGGCGCAGGCCGTTATCTTATGGGTTTTGGTGAGCATTGCAGCGTTTGTGTTTGTGAAGTATTTTTAGCAATCATTTTGAGAACCTTGTAATATCATTAACTTTGCTACCAGACTATCAAACACCATATCAATGAGAGACTTTTATACTGTGCGTATCAACTTTAAAGGGGGCGTTGTGTTGCCTACCGAGTTAAAAACTATTCTTGAAACAGCCAATGAGTTTCAGGTTTATAAAGTACGTTTTGGGCTACGCCAGCAGATGATTTTTAATTTGCCTCGCAATTTTATACAGGGATTTGAACAAAAAGCCAAAGCCCTTAATTTTAATTTTGAAATAGACAACAACACCAAACCCAACATCGTGAGTTCGTATATGGTTGAGGAGGTTTTTCAGACTGGGAACTGGCTTACTGAGGGTATTTATAAAGATATTTTTAATGGTTTTGAAACCGAGCCATTACTCAAAGTCAATATTTCAGATGCCCAGCAGAGTTTCTCGCCACTTTTTTCGGGTCATCTCAATTTTGTAACTTCAACAACACCTGACTACTGGCACTTGTACCTGCGTGTTCCCAAAACCAACAAAGTTTACCCGTGCCTGTCTTTGATACGCTCGACTGATATAGTGGCTACTTGCCAAAAACTTGAAACGCTGATATTGACCGATAACGAAATCAATCCAATTACTTTATTTACAAAAATAGCAACAGACAGGTCAATAGCACCAGAATCGCCGTTTGATTTGCCCGCATTCTCGTTGCCTTATTATGAAGGACTCAATCGGTATGGTAGCAAAACATGGTTGGGTATATACAAACGAAATGAACTGTTTGGGGTTGATTTTTTGAAAGAAGTTTGCGACTTGTGCCAAACATCTGCAATTAGTGAAATTTGTATAACCCCTTGGAAATCAATTATCATAAAGGACATCGAAGACGAATTTAGAACAGAGTGGAGCAATTTGTTGTTCAAGTATAATATCAACGTGCGGCACTCTGCCAACGAACTCAACTGGCAAGTAGAAGACGACTCGGAGTCGGCTTTGAATCTAAAATTAGAGCTTGCCAAGTTTTGTAATGAACTCGACTTGCGCACGTTTGGTATTTGTTTTGGAATCAAGACCCGCCCCAAAACCGAAGTCTATGCCTCGATTATGGTACGGCGGCGGCGGTCAAAGTTATTGGGCTTTATTCCGTTTGCGTATGTTTATGATGTAACTTATACAGAAGATTTTAACCCAAATGGGCGAACCAAAAAATTTTTTGTGCAAGGCGTGTCAAGAATATTTTTGAACGAACAACTACGCCGCTGCGTAGTTCAGTACAATAAACTCAAAGCCGCCAACTTAATTGAAGATGCAGGTATGAAAGATGACTATATAGAAAGCACAAAAGCCGATTCTTGAAAAAGCAATAAATCACTCACACAACAAAAACGACCATTCAAACTAAATAATAGGCTTAGACAAACTATTTTACAACAAAAATTCGTTTATTTACAAACACTATCAGAATATCAACAAAACAACAACAATAGTACACTCAATGAAACAACTTTCGATTTTCGCCGTCTTCGTTATCTTATCTATCAGTCAGTCGTTTGCACAGGTCAAAAAAGTAACTCCTGTCAAAATTGCTAAAACTGCCAAACCAGCTACTGCCGCCAACGCCATTCCAAAAATGGCTACTGAAATGGACTCCGTGGCTTATTCTATTGGTGTGAGTATTGCCAAAAACTTACAAAATCAAGGACTAAGCGATTTAAACCTAAATCTTCTGACAAGAGGGCTTCAAGATGCCATCAAAAAACAACCCATGGCATGTAGCGATGAACAAATAGGTATGGTTTTGAATAAATTTGGAATGAAAATGCAGCAAAAACAAGCCGTCGAAAGTACCAAACGTCAAGCCGAAGAGGCCAAAAAATATGAATCAAATAAGCTATCTGGAGAATCATTTTTGGCAGAAAATAAAAAGAAAGCAACAGTAGTAACATTACCCAGTGGCTTGCAATATGAAGTAATAAAAGCCGCCGAAGGCGCAAAACCAGCCCCGACCAATACTGTAAAAGTACATTATCATGGCACGTTGATTGATGGTACAGTTTTTGATAGTTCTGTCAATCGTGGTACGCCCGCTGAGTTTGGTGTTACGCAGGTTATTCAGGGCTGGGTTGAGGGGCTACAACTGATGCCACTTGGCTCAAAATGGAAATTTTTTATTCCTTACAACCTTGCTTATGGCGAGCGTGCGGCCGGTGCCGAAATCAAACCTTACTCAGCTTTAGTTTTTGAAGTAGAATTATTAGAAATTAAATGAAAATGAAATACTATCTTTTAGCCTTAGTTCCTGCCGCAATTATCTCGACAACGATTTGGCAAGGTGGCGGCAGCGCAACCAGCAACGAAACTGCCATCTCGACCGTTGCAGCACCCTTTGCTGCTGCCGACGACGACCTAAAACCTACGCTTTCGCAAGAAAAAGTGGAGTCGTACATTACCAAAATTTTTGCGGGCTACCATTATCGTAAATTTACGCTCAATGACTCGCTCTCAACGGCTATGTATGATAATTATCTGAAAGAAATAGATCCAAGCAAACTCTACTTGATGGGGACAGATGTTGCCTATTTTGAAAAATATAGAAACCAATTAGACGATTATCTTAGCACTGGTCGGCTCGAAGCACCTTATGAGATTTATAATACATTTAGAAAACGCTACAAAGAGCGGTCTATTTTTATCTCTGAATTATTAAACAAACCCTTTGACTACACTACCGACGAGTCGCTGAATGTGGACAGAGAAAAGGCCACTTGGTCGAAAACACCAGAAGACTTGAACGATATGTGGCGAAAAATAATCAAAAACGAAGCCCTCGAACTCAAAATTGCGGGTAAGGCCGACTCCTCGATTGTAACTGTACTCAAAGAACGGTATAGACTTCGTGACCGAAACTTAGGGCGAATTAAGAGCGAGCAAGTCTTTCAGATGTACATGAACTCGTTTTGCGATGTACTCGACCCACATACTCGCTACTTTGCACCAGCCGATTCCGATCGTTTCAAGCAGAGTATGTTTCAGCAATTAGACGGTATTGGAGCGTTGCTACGTGAAGACGGTAATTTTATCAAAATAGTAGAGGTAATAGTAGGCGGGCCGGCCTATAAAAGTAAATTGGTAACGGCTGGCGATAAGATTGTGGGTGTAGCACAAGGCGACAACGGTAAATTTGAAGATATCATTGGTTGGTATGTGGACGATGCTGTTAAAAAAATCAAAGGGCCGAGGGGTACTGTTGTCCGTTTGCAGTTGGTTTCGGCTAATGCCTTGCCAACCGATGCACCAAAAGAAATTAGATTGGTACGTGAAAAAGTGGTTTTGACAGACCAACGACCAACTGTTGAGACGGTGAGTATCAATCAAAATAAACGAGATTTTAAAATTGGTGTCATTAAATTGCCGTCTTTTTATCGTGATTTTGAGGGGGCTAATAAACGAGAAAAAGCCTTCAATAGCACAACGAGAGACGTTCAGAGAATGATTGATAGCCTCAAAACTCAAAATATTGACGGTCTGATTATTGACCTACGCAACAACGGCGGAGGCTCACTTACCGAGGCCATATCGCTTACAGGGCTTTTTATTCCTCGTGGGCCAGTGGTGCAAGTCAAAGAATCGTCGGGCGAAATCGAAGTTTATACCGACACCGACCCAAGCGTAGGCTATGACGGGCCGCTGGCCGTGATGACCAACCGTTTTAGTGCATCGGCCTCTGAGATTTTTGCGGGGGCTATCCAAGACTACAAACGGGGGGTAATTATTGGCGAACAAAGCTATGGTAAAGGTACAGTACAAACAATGGTGGATTTGAATCAATGGCTTCCCAAAGAACAAGAAAAACTGGGTCAGGTCAATATTACGATTCAGAAGTTTTATAGAATCAATGGCAGCAGTACACAGCGCAAAGGCGTAACGCCCGACATTGAGCTACCATCAAGGTATAGTGCCGAAAAATTTGGCGAAACCTCAGAACCAACAGCCTTGCCATGGGACCAGATTGTTACCTCAAAGTTTGATTTGACTAAATTTGTAAGCGAAAAACAGGTTTCTAAACTCAGAAACAACTACCAAAATCGTTTGAAATCGGACATTGAACTCAAACAGTTAGTAGAGCAAATCGACTACGAGCGCAAGGCACGAGAAAATACCATTGTGTCGTTGCAAGAGATAAAGCGCAAAAAAGAAAAAGAAGAAGCTGACAAAAAATATAAAGCTATTCTGAAACTCGACATTGAAGACGAAGATGCCGATGCCGTTGTGGCCGAAGCTACGCCAAAACCAGCAGCCAAAAAGAAAAAAAAGAAAGACATATATTTGACAGAGGCAGGTCGAGTTATGGCAGACTATATTGTATTGGCCAAGGACATGAAAGTGGCCATAAAGTAAGATAGCCATTACTCACAAAAAAGCCATTGTTCTCGCAGGGAGCAGTGGCTTTTTTTATGACTGATTTTTTTGTGATAAATACTTTGTCTATTTTTACATACGAAACCCAATCACAACATGACCACTCAAACTCACTATCGTGCCTGTAACCTTTGCGAAGCTATATGCGGCTTAGAAATAAAATACATTGGCAACGAGGTAATTAGCATCAATGGCGACAAAGCTGACCCTTTTAGCCGTGGCCACATTTGCCCCAAAGCGGTAGCACTCAAAGATATTTACGAAGACCCAAACCGACTAAAATACCCGCTCAGACGTACTGCCGATGGCTGGCAACAAATAAGCTGGAGCGAAGCGTTGGACGAAGTGGCCAAAAACCTCAAAGCCATTCAGAGCCAATACGGTAACAATGCCGTGGCTATGTATGCTGGCAATCCGTCTGTGCATAACTCTGGCACGTACCTGGCGGGGACTGGTTTGATGAAAGCTCTCAAAACACAAAATATTTACTCAGCTACTTCGACTGACCAGCTACCGCACCATTTTGCGAGTTGGTTGATGTTTGGCCACCCGTTTTTGTTGCCCATTCCCGACATAGACCGCACCGACTACTGGCTCATCATGGGTGGCAATCCGATTGCTTCAAATGGGAGTATTATGACAGCCCCAGACGTAGCCAATCGCCTCAAAGCCATTCAACAGCGTGGCGGAAAAGTTATCGTAATTGACCCAAGATTTACCGAAACCGCCGCAAAGGCGGACCAACATCACTTTGTAAGGCCAGGTACAGATGTATTTTTATTGTTGGCAATGTTACAAGTTGTTTTTGAAGAAAAATTAGACAAAATACCCAACTACACAAAAGGAATAGACGACCTCAAAGCCGCCGTTGTTCACTACACACCCGAAAAAGTAGCCACTCAAACAGGTATATCGGCGGTAGCTATTCGGCAAATTGTAGCAGACTTTACAACGGCCAAGTCGGCGGTAGCTTATGGTCGAGTAGGGCTTTCGACACAGGCTTTTGGTGGGGCGTGTCAGTGGTTGCTCAATGCGTTCAATGTCGTTACGGGCAATATTGACAACGAAGGCGGGGCTATGTTTACGCTACCAGCCTTAGATATTTTGATGAACGCCAAGCCATACAACCGCTACAACCGTTTCGAGAGCCGAGTACGTGGTTTGTCTGAATTTATGGGAGAGCTACCCGTGGCTTGTTTGGCCGAAGAAATAACGACCGAAGGTGACGGCAAAATCAGAGCCTTAGTAACGAGTTGTGGCAATCCGATACTCTCAACCCCCAACGGGCGGCAGTTGGACGAGGCTTTTGAGCAACTTGACTTTATGGTTTCGATAGACATTTATCTCAACGAAACTACTCGCCATGCCAATATCATACTACCTGCCGCCACTGGCCTTGAAGTAGCACACTACGACTTGACATTTAACGCCTTGGCTATCAGAAACGTAACACGATTTTCTGAACCACTTTTTGAAAAAGCCGAAGGGGCGAAGTTTGACTGGGAAATATTACAAGAACTGACAGCCAGATTGTCGGACGATTATAGCCCTGATTTTGAACCACAAGACCCACACCTAAAAATGGAAATGGGTTTGCAACTCGGCCTACATAAATTAAACTTAGAAACTCTCCGCCAAAATCCACACGGTATAGACTTGGGGCCGTTACAGCCTTGCTTACCAGCGAGACTGACCACAACCGACAAACTAATAGACCTCGCCCCAGCACCTATGCTCAAAGACATGGAGCGAGTAAACGAGACATTTGACAACAACCAAACCGATACCATTTTTGACCTCATGCTCATCAATCGCCGACATTTACGAGACAATAATTCGTGGCTGCACAACTCTGAGCGATTAGTCAAAGGCCGCAATCGATGTACGTTGTTGATACACCCCGAAGATGCCGCCCAGCGTGGCGTAGTTGAGGGAGCTACCATCAGCATCAGGTCGAGGGTAGGCGAGTTGTTTGTGCCAGCCGAGCTGACCGACAAAATGATGCGTGGAGTAGTATGCTTGCCTCACGGCTACGGCCACAACCGCCAAGGTACACGCCTCGACATAGCCCAAGCCCACGCAGGCGTAAGCGTAAACGATATAACAGACGAAACTCTTTTGGACAAACTAACTGGTAACGCTGTTTTTGGGGGTGTGCCTGTGGGGGTTGAAATGATAGTTGGTTGAGATTAGTTGTGTGCCATTTTAGGACAGACCCTACGAAGTCGAAAATTAAGAGCTAAATCACACTTCTTTGACTAACATTTTTAAGCATAAAAGTGTAGATTTGCAACACAAAAAAATGGCAAAAAGTAAAGCAAGAGATATTACCGAAAAAACAATTAAGCGTTTGTATGCTTTATCAGGTAATCAATGTGCTTTTCCAAGTTGTAATATAACTTTATTGAGTTCGCATAGTGAAATAAATTTTTCAAATATTTGTCATATTGAAGCTGCTGAACCAGGTGGTCAAAGGTTCAACACCAAATCAAACAACGACTATCGAAGAAGTTATGGAAATTTAATGCTTTTATGTGCAAATCATCATTTGGAAACTAATGATGTAGTAAAATACCCTGAACCAATTCTTCAAGAGATGAAGAAAAAACACGAAGCTGGAATTCTAAAATTAATTTCAGGCAATAACATACTTATTAAAAATCCTTCTGCACTTAATGTAGTTATTGGCTTTGTTGGAAAGCAAATATTTGGAGACACAACTACTACAGAACCAACAAATGCACCAGATACCGAAGAGAAAATTTTATACAACAACGTAATTCTTTTTAAACCTATCATAGAAGAATATGCTGTTTTCCAAGGAAAACTAAATAAACTTTACCAAGAGATTGAAAAACAGGGTTCGACTAAAAAAGAATTCGTACTTCAAAATATAAAATCAATTTATTTAAAAGAAAAAGGGAAGTTTAAAGACATAGATGCGATTAGAGCCAATGCTGATACTATAATTGAAAGTGTAGAAAATGAATTATGGAAAATTATAGACAATTCAAGCAATCCAAATTTAGACTTGCCAATTGAAGCTATAAAAATAAGTTTGTTAATTGTTATGGTTGATGCTTTTATGCGTTGTAATATTTTAGAAGAGCCACCTAAATTATGATAGTAAATAAAAACATAAACCCTGAAAGAGATTTATATTACTTAGGTGGAAAAGTAATTGAAGTTCTCAACTCACTTAATCAAAACGAAGTTGATTATTTCGACCTATTCTTGTCGGTAAATAAATTAAACAAAATAACTTTAAATTTATTTTCACTTGTTTTAGATTGGCTATTTATATTACAAGTTATTAAAAAAGGAAATAAAGGATTGATTATAAAATGTTTCTAAAGCAAGTCATCATACAAAACAAAGGCTCTATAGTAAGAGATATTTCCTTTCACAAGGGAATAAACTTAATTGTGGATGAAACCCCTGTAAATAGTTCGCAGCAAACTACAGGTAATAATGTTGGCAAAACGACTGTTTTAAGATTGGTAGATTATTGCTTCGGTGCTGATGGTAAAAATATTTATCAAGACACGGAATTTAACAAGCAGGCTAATACCACAATCGAAAATTTTTTAAAAGAAAATGAAATTATTATTACTGTTGTTTTAGTTGATACTTTAGATAGTGCGGCAAAGCATACAGTAACAATTAGAAAAAACTTTTTACCTCGTACTAAAAAGTTACAGGAAATAAACGGAGAAAATATAACTAATAATAAGGATTTTGAAAAAGCCTTAAAAAAGGAAATCTTTAATTCTGAAGTTGATAATCCAACATTTCGCCAGATAATTTCTAAAAATATTAGGGATGAGAAAAACAAGATGATAAACATTGTCAAAGTTTTAAATTCATTTGCTAGTTCAGAAGTTTATGAAGCCCTTTATCTATTTTGGTTAGGGATAAGTACTGACAGCCATAAGGAGAAAGAAAGATTATCATTAGACAAAAAGAAAGAAGAGGGCTTTCAAAAAAGATTGAAGAAAGAGGGTGAACTTTCTTTGATAGAGCAACAATTAATTCTTGTAAATGGAAAAATTGAAGAGTTAAATCAAAGAAAAAGCCGATTTAACCTTAATCAAAATTATAGTTCTGACATTGATAAACTTAACGAGATTAAGTTTAAACTAAATAGGAATGCAACAGAATTAAGTAGATTAGAAATTAGGAAAGATTTAATCAATGAAAGTAAAGAAGATTTAGAGCAAGAGTACACTCAAATTGATACAACTCAAATCAAATCGCTTTACGAAAAAGCAAAATCGCTAATCTCAACAATTCAAGTATCTTTTGAAGATACCGTTAAATTTCATAATGATTTAATTTCTGAAAAGTTAGAATATATTACTAAAGAACTTCCCGAGATTGAACAACAAATAAGAAAAGTTAAATCCGAAATTACAATTCTACGCAACGCAGAAGACAAATTAACAGAGACATTAAATAAGTCTGCTTTAGTTGAAGATTTTGAAAAAACTATTTTAGAATTAAATAAACAATTTGAGAGAAAAGGAAATTTAGAAGAGCAAAAAAGGTTGTGGCTTTACTCACAAGAAAAATTGTCTCAAATTGATGAAAATTTAAATGCAATAAATCAAGGCATTTCATCAAAAGACAGCCAAATTCAAAATCGAATTACCGAGTTTAATAAATATTTTTCTGTAATGTCTAATAGACTTTATGGCGAGACATATTTACTAAGCTCTCAAAAAAATGAAAAGGGATACGAACTTATCGTTACCAACCTTGAAGGAAATCCAAGCACGGGAAAGAAAAAAGGACAAATAGCTGCCTTTGATTTTGCCTACATTGAATTTGCAGACAAACTGGACATTGAATGCCTGCATTTTATTATGCACGACCAACTTGAGACTATTCACGACAACCAACTTAACACAATAGTTGAAGTTGCAAATAGTATCAACGGACAATATATAGTACCTATTTTAAGGGACAAAATACCTTCAAATATTGACATTAGTGACTTTGAAGTACTCTCATTATCACAAGACAATAAACTGTTTAAAATAAACTAACACTATAGCGGTGCGACAAAAAAACGGTACACAACAAGGGATTTGGCAAAAGTGCGGCAGACGTAATAACAATGAACTTTTTGTAATTCTATTCAGCTTTTGTTCCAGCTTGACGGAATACTAATTCCCCACCTTCGCCAAGCCCTAATCCGTTATCTTTGTGGCGGCAAAACAAAATCAGACACCACCATTATTTCCACACAATGCTTTTATACAGTACCAAAACCAAAAACTTGACGGCCAACCTTGAAGAAGCGGTTTTTAAGAGCCTCCCACCCGACAACGGCCTGTATATGCCAACGGTTATTCCGACTGTTTCAAAATCGTTTCTTGATAACATCAGTAACTTGACTTTTAATGAAATAGCTTTTGAAGTTTCTAAAACACTTTTGGCTGACGATATTTCAGAGACGGATATTAGGCAAATAGTAGAAAACGCTTTTTCGTTCGATGCCCCAGTCGTTTCATTGTCTGGCAATACCCACGTTTTGGAGTTGTTTCATGGCCCTTCGATGGCTTTCAAAGACTTTGGCGCACGGTTTATGGCGGCCTTGATGTCGTATTTTTTGGTAAAATCTCAAAAAGAAATCAAAATTTTAGTAGCCACCTCGGGCGACACAGGTGGGGCTGTGGCGCAGGGGTTTCATAACGTGCCAGGTATTTCGGTAACGATTTTGTACCCAAGTGGCAAAGTGAGCGACATTCAAGAAAAACAACTGACGACTTTGGGAGGTAACGTCCACGCACTCGAAATTGATGGTACTTTTGATGACTGCCAGGCGTTGGTCAAACAGGCTTTTTTAGATACCGATTTAAACAAAAAATACAACTTAGCTTCGGCCAATTCTATCAATATTTCACGGCTTATACCGCAGTCATTTTATTATTTTAGGGCTTATGCCCAAGTTAAGGCGGCTGGTTTGCCTGTTGTGTTTTCGGTGCCAAGTGGCAACTTTGGTAATTTGAGTGCAGGAATGTTGGCCTATAAAATGGGCTTGCCCGTACATCAGTTTATTGCCACCACCAATCGCAACAACGTAGTGCCAAACTATTTAAAATCAGGTGATTATAGTCCCGTGCCATCGGTCGAAACCATCTCAAATGCCATGGACGTAGGTAATCCGAGTAATTTTGTGCGCCTCACTCGCTTTTTTGATGACGACTGGGCGGCAGTCAAAAACCTAATTTCGGGAGCATGGTACAACGACGACCAAACCCGTGCAGCCATGCGCCAAGTATATGACCAAAACCAGTATGTGATGTGTCCGCACACGGCTGTGGCTTATTTGGGATTGGAAGATTATAGAAAACAAACCAAACAAGATTTTACTGGCATTGTACTCTCAACGGCACATTATGCCAAGTTTTTGGATACTGTTGAGGCCGCCATTGGCACACAGCCAGCCGTTCCAGAGCGGCTATCGGCCTTGTTGTCGTTGCCAAAAGTAGCAACAACAATGAGCCAAAATTTTGATGACTTTAAGGCATATTTGAGTTTGAGTTAATTTGGCCAGCGGTTACTAAAACCCTGAGTGTGTTTTTGAAGTTATAAAAATAGTCGTCTGCACAACAGGCAAGACAAAATTTAGAATCATAATTTTTATCATTCAATTACTTGAAAAAAATAATTGTCATAGGCTCTGGTTTTGCGGGGCTATCGGCAGCTACCAGTTTGGCTGTCAAGGGTTTTGAGGTAACAGTTCTCGAAAAAAATAGTGTGGCAGGTGGCCGTGCGAGGGTATTTGAGGCTGAGGGCTTTAAGTTTGACATGGGCCCGAGTTGGTACTGGATGCCCGATGTATTTGAAACCTATTTTGGTAAATTCAACAAACACCCGTCCGACTATTACAATCTCGTAAGGCTTGATCCTTCGTATGCCGTTATTTTTGACGACATTACCAAATTAGATATTCCAGCAGGAATCGATAAACTAAAAGTACTTTTTGAGAGCATCGAAACAGGTAGTGGCGAGCGATTGGAGGCATTCCTAAAACAAGCCGCTTATAAATATGAAGTCGGTATCGGTAAGTTTGTCTGGAAACCGAGCCGTAGTTTGTTAGAGTTTGCAAGTCTAAAATTACTTTATGATTTGACTCGAATGGACGTTTTGCAGTCGTTTGCGAGCCATGTCCGCAAGTTTTTTAAGGACGAAAAACTATTGGAATTGATGGAGTTTCCGATATTGTTTTTGGGAGCAACTCCCGAAAATACCCCCGCCATGTATAGCCTCATGAACTACGCCGAAATGGCGATGGGGACGTGGTATCCCATGGGTGGAATGCACGAAATCGTTAGGGGCATAGTGGCATTGGCACAAGAAAAAGGCGTTAGGTTGTTATTAAATCAAAATGTAACTCAAATCGAAGTCAAAGACGGTCAGGCGCAGAGAGTTATTACCGAGACCGATAGTTTTGAGGCCGATGTCGTGGTGGCTGCCGCCGACTATCATCATGTCGATAGCAAACTATTGACTCCACAATATCGTAACTATACGGAGGCTTATTGGAACAAGCGAGTTCTGGCGCCGTCGTCGTTGTTGTATTATTTGGGGGTCAGTAAGCGGTTGCCTAAATTGTTGCACCACAATTTGTTTTTTGATGAAGATTTCAAACAACACGCCTTTGAGATTTATACAGAGCCGCAGTGGCCGTCGAAACCTCTTTTTTATGTATCGGCACCGTCCAAGACCGATGATAGCGTTGCGCCACAGGGTTATGAAAACGTTTTTATACTTATTCCAGTTGCACCAGGCTTAACGAACGACTCAGACGAAGTGCGAGAACGATATTACGATATGGTCATGGAGAGGCTGGAAAAATATGTCGGTGAGCCAATTCGTGAAAATGTGATTTATAAACGTACCTTTGCTCATGCCGACTTCATGGCCGACTATAACGCTTTCAAGGGCAACGCCTATGGACTTGCCAATACACTCATGCAAACGGCCATCTTGAAACCATCACTTAAAAACAAAAACGTAAAAAATCTATTTTATACTGGCCAACTCACCGTACCTGGGCCAGGCGTACCACCCTCGCTTATATCGGGTTTGGTGGTGGCCGATGAAGTAGAAAAAGAATTTTTGTAGCTATTTACCAGCGAAGTCTTCACTCTAAGTGAAGGCTCCGCTAACGAAATCCTAACCAATGCTCGACCTATTTACAAAAACTACACTTGAAACCAGTAAGCTCATCACCGAGCATTACAGCACGTCCTTTACGCTTGGTATCAAGACCTTGGACAAAAAACTACACCCAGCTATTTATGCTATTTATGGTTTTGTACGCTACGCCGACGAGATTGTAGATACCTTTTATGACTTTGACCAAAAGACTTTATTAGACGAATTTAGGGCAGATGCCTACAAAGCCATCGAACGGGGTATTAGCCTCAATCCTGTGCTACATTCGTTCCAGTTGGTTGTCAATCAGTACCATATTGAGCGAGAACTGATTGATGCTTTTTTGCACAGTATGGAAATGGACTTGTACAAAAATCAATACACAGACAGTAGTTATGATGAGTATATTTATGGCTCGGCAGAAGTAGTAGGGCTTATGTGCCTTCGGGTTTTTTGTGAAGGCAACACAGTAGAATACGACCGACTGCGGGCAGGTGCAAAACGATTGGGTGCGGCTTTTCAGAAAGTAAATTTTTTGAGAGACATCAAAAGCGACTTTGAAGAGCGAGGCCGTGTGTATTTTCCACAAGTTGATTTTACAGATTTTAAAACAACTGATAAACAAGCTATTGAGGCCGATATTCAAGCAGACTTCGACGCTGCGCTTCTGTCTATCCAACAATTACCCAAAACTGCCAAAAAAGGTGTTTACTTGGCCTATAAATATTACTTGACGTTGTTCAATAAAATCAAAAATACACCTGCTTCAGCCATTCAAGACAAACGTATCAGGGTATCAGACCCTCAAAAAGTAATAATTTTAGTTCGGACTTATGCCGGGATTTAGAAAAAAACAGAGATTATATTTGTCCAATTAAATTTAAGTCCTCATATTTCGTAATAAATTTTTTAGGACTGTAATGACCATACAAGAATCTATTGTTTCTGACCCCGAAATACTAAATGGTACTCCAGTATTTAGAGGTACACGTGTGCCTGTAAAAAATCTATTTGATTATCTAAATAATGGTGATTCTTACACCGTTTTTCTGTCCGATTTTGACTATGTTGCCGAAGCACAAGTCCTTGCCGTTTTGGAATCATTAAAATTGCAATTTTCACATAATATCATTCCTCTTGAAAGTGTTGCTTGACGAAAACCTGCCAACAAAGTTAAAATACCGTCTTTTTAACGAGCATTTTACTGTTTCTACGGTCAGAGACGAAAACTGGCTTGGCAAAAAAAATGGTGAATTACTCAGAATGATGTCAGAACATGGCTTTGGCGTTCTTGTAAGTAGTGATAAAACCCTTGTATATCAGCAAAACACTTTGAGGCATAAAGTCATAATTTTACGTCTGAATGTGTTTTCTAATCGCTACGATGACTTGCTGCCCCTAATACCTCAAGTCATACAAAGATTGGTAGAAATTAGTAAAAAAATAGAAGCAAAAGGCTCACCTCAACTCTTGGAAATGATTGACATTTAAACTCATTCCCAAAATGAAATATTACCTCATAGCTGGCGAACGCTCAGGCGACCTACACGGTAGCAACCTCATCAAAGCCATCAAAGCACAAGACCCAACGGCTACGTTTAGGGCTTGGGGTGGCGGCATGATGCAAGCCGCTGGCGCCGACATTGTAACGCATTATGGTTCAATGGCTTTTATGGGTTTTTGGGAGGTTATCATCAATCTGTTTACTATTTTGGGGTTTATTGGCAAATGCAAAAACGACATCTTGACCTACCAGCCCGATGTCGTGATATTGATAGATTACGCCGGCTTTAATATGCGAATCGCCAAGTTTGCCAAACAAAACGGTATTCGTACATTCTATTATATTTCGCCCAAAGTATGGGCCTGGAACCAGAACAGGGCTTTGAAAATTAAGCAATTTGTAGATAAAATGTTTGTCATTTTTCCGTTTGAACAATCATTTTTTAAAAAATTTGACTACGATGTCGATTATGTCGGCAATCCGCTTTTTGATGCTATCGCCGATTTTGTTCCTAACCACAACTTTCTGACAGACAACCAGATAGACCCCAACAAGCCAATCATTGCTTTGCTGCCTGGCAGCCGCCGACAAGAAGTAGAAGCCATGGTACGGCTGATGCTATCGGTTAAAAATGATTTTTTAGAATATCAGTTTGTGATTGCAGGTGTGAGTAATTTGCCGAAAACATTATACCAAAAATTTACAGACCAAACCCAAGTAGTTATGGTCTTTGATGCCGCCTACGACTTGCTTTCGGTGGCTTCGGCGGCATTGGTTACGTCAGGAACGGCTACACTCGAAACGGCACTTTTGAATGTACCGCAAGTCGTTTGTTATAAAGCAGGCACAATAAGCTACCAAATTGCCAAATGGCTTATCAGAGTACCGTACATTTCGTTGGTCAATCTGATTGCTGACAAAGAAGCTGTCAAAGAGTTGATTCAGAACGATTTGACAACTGAAAATTTAGTAACTGAACTAAAAAAAATAGTACTTGACGGCTCACAACGCAGTCAGATTTTGGCCGACTATGCCCAAGTCAAAAACATACTCGGCGAGCAGGGCGCATCTGAACGAGCAGGCACGTTGATGGTAGCGTATATGAGACAAAGTTAGTGTTTAGACATCTGTTACGATGGCATTTTTTGACTATTTACTATCAATAGTCAAAAGTAAAATAAATACATAAAAACAAAAAACCCAATTCAAAGAATTAGTAAGATTTCGTAATTTTATTGAAAAAATCATAGCTTTGCAAACAGAAACTTGCCCTAAACCAATACTTTTACCAATGCTTCAATCACTTTCTTTTATAGACGCAACTGTTGTAGTTGTGTTGCTTTGCTTTATTGTGGGGGCCAGTATGTGGTCGAGTTTCAAGAAAAAAGATGCCGAAGAGTACTTCATGGCCAGCCGCTCCTTGCGCTGGTGGTCGGTGGCGGGGTCTATTTTTGGCACTAATATTCATGCTCAACAAATAATTGGTATGATGGGTATTGGCTATTCGGTCGGTTTTGCTCAGAGCCATTACGAAGTTTGGGCCGTACCTGCGATATTAGTAGTGGCCTATGTTTTTATCCCGATTTATCGCAAACGTAATTTTTTTACGCTCTCTCAGTTCCTCGAAAACCGCTATAACCCCAACGCTCGATTGGTTTATACTGTGCTGATGATTATTTTTATTATGATTCAGCTCGTGGGTGGTTTTTATATTGGTAGCCGCACGCTGGGCTTGCTTTTGGCCGGGTCGTCGTTTGAGGTCAGTTACCTACAAGGTATATTTTTGATTGCTGGCGTTACGGTACTTTTTACGGTTTTTGGTGGTATGGAGTCGGTCGTTATTGCCGACAATATTCTGACAGTCATTATGATAATTGCGGTATTGCTTATTGGCACACTTACTTATATGCAGCCCGAAATTGGCGGTTTGTCGGGGCTACTCGCCCTCGACCATGCTCAAGCCAACAAAATGCACCTGTATTTACCGTCCAATCACCCCAAATTACCTTGGTCGGGAATTTTTACGGGGCTTACGATATTGAATATGTTTTACTGGACAACCAACCAATATCAAGTACAGCGGGTGTTGGCTGCTCAAACCGACCGAGATGCCAAGCTGGGGAGTATTTTGGCCGGTTTCTTGAAATTGATTATTCCATTTTTTTCGATTGCGGCTGGCACGGCGGCTTTTTATTTGTTCAAAGCCCGTTTTGGCGAAGGCGTTGTCAAGCCCGATGACACTTTTTTGACACTCCTCAAAACCGTCGTACCCATCGGCTATGGCTTCGTGGGGTTGATATTGGCAGGATTGCTCTGCGCTATTTTTTCGGCTATTTATTCTATGATGAACTCCGTATCGACGATGATGGCTTTTGATGTGTATAAAAAATACATTAGCCCCAATGCTAACGACAAAATGACGGTACGCTTCGGGCAGTTTTTTGTCGTTGTGATGTGTGGCATTGCCATCTTTCTGGCCAATACCACCTACGACCCCAACTCAAAAGATAACTTCTTTTTGATTTTGGCCAATCAAACTTCATACATCAAACCTGGGCTTGTGGTGGCGTTTTTTTGGGGAGTACTTTGGCAAAAAACCAACGCCAAGGCGGCAGTTATTGCGCTTGTAGCTGCACCTTTTATTGGTTTAGGCTGCGACTGGCTTTATGAAAACGTACTGACCAACATCGGCTGGGTACGAGATACATTTGGGCAAAAACTTAATTTTTTGTACCGTGTTTTTATGATTTTTGTAATTGGCTCGGGCCTAATTTATGGCCTGAGTAACTATTTCAACAAACACGATAACGCCCAGTATAACAACGACTTATCGGTTTCTTTGTCGGGTATTGGCAAAGTGCTGCTACCATTTATAGTCATTCATACAGTACTTATTTCGCTCACCTTGGCTGGTGTTTTGAGTCCACAAATGGCGGCTTATCCTGCGGCTGTGCTTACGTTTTTGGGTTTTGTTCAAATTTTAAGAAAAGAAAAAACAGACTTACCATTCTATCAGTCAGACATTTTTTATGCGGGCCTGCTCTCTACGGCGATGGTTTGGATTATGTACTTTTTTGCATGACAATCTCAAAAACATTAAACTATTTTTCGCCCACAATTTCCCTCAAAAAAAACTCTCTTTGCTTTTTGGGCAATTCATAAATGGCTCGTTTGTCGTTCTGCAACACATAGCGGCGATAGGTTTGCAGCATCAAATAGACAATTTTTAATTCATCGGGCAGGCCGTAGTCTTGTTCGATGAATTTTCCGAGGTGTTGCTCTTGCTCAAAAAGGCCGCATGGCTTTGACGTATCGGTTCTTGAAATAATTGGAAAATAAATTGTCTTCTCGCACACCTCTTGACGATGAGGCATGAATAAACCGTATGTCCTTGCGGCTACGGACTTCGGTAACAATACCCACGTGCGATACATAGCCCGTCTGGCCAGCGTTGGGTACATAAAAAATCCAGTCGCCTGCTCTAATGTCTTTTTCGTGTTTAACCTCAACCCCAAACTCAGCTTGTTGCCACGAGATACGAGGAATTTCTAAACCCACTTCTGCATAAACCGTACACAGAAGCCCTGAGCAGTCAATACCCGAGCGGTCGTTGCCTCCACTCCGATAGACCGTACCAGTATAGCCTCGCGCCGCTGAGACGATGTCTCGTACATAATTATTGTACGACCCAATGGGCTTTTTGAGCAGCTTTTTACGGTGTTTGCTTGTGCCATTTGTCTTAAAAATAGAACAAGAACTAACCGAAAACGAGAAAATAAGTACTACGAAAATTAGTCGCTTCATTGGTCTATTTTATAATGGGTTGTGTTTGAGTACATTATTGCGGGGCTATTTTAATCAACGAAACGAATATTTTGTTATTTGAAGTACGTTACAATTTTACTGATTTTAAACAACACCATGATTAAAAAAATCTTATTCATAGTTTTTGAAAGCATCAACCAAATTAACACTTCTTAAAATAATCCTAAAAAAAGTGTGTTTATTTGGCAACACCAAATATTAGTCTTACTTTTGCAAAAAATTTAGCAGCATCGAACGCTCGTTCGTCTCATGCGTTGTTTCTTTGCGTTGGCCGTTCGGGTGGCCACTTCCGTCCTTAGAAAAATCGCACATCGTCTCTCTCGTGCAGAGATTCACAGAGACATGACAGGCTTCCGTGCAGAGGGTTTTCTGTATTATTATTTTCATCTGAATAGTCAGCAATTGACATTGCCTTGGTGCGGTGTATTGCTGCGGTTCAATTCTACATTTTATTTTTTCCAATGGAAATTACATTCGATTCACTCGGCCTATCGGCCGAAGTCCTAAAAGCCGTATCTGAGATGGGCTTTGAAAAAGCATCGCCCATTCAGGCTGAGGCTATCCCGCACCTTTTACAAGGAGTAGATTTGATCGGACAAGCGCAAACAGGCACAGGAAAAACAGCCGCCTTTGGTATCCCTGCCCTCGAGCGCATAGACGTAACCGAGCGTCACGTACAAACATTGGTACTTTGCCCAACTCGTGAGTTGGCAGTACAAGTAACAGAAGAACTACGCCGTATTGCCAAATACGTCAAAGGACTAAAAATAGAAACCGTCTATGGTGGCGACTCTATTGATCGTCAGATTCGCTCACTCAAAGCAGGCGTGCATATTGTTGTTGGTACGCCAGGCCGTATCATGGACCACATGGAACGCCGCACCTTGAAACTTGACAGAGTAAACTATGTTGTTTTGGACGAAGCCGACGAAATGTTGGACATGGGTTTCAAAGAAGACATCGACAATATTTTGACAGGTGTGCCAGACGAACGCCAAACGGTATTGTTTTCGGCTACAATGTCGAAGCCAATTATGGCTATCACACAGAAATTTTTGAACGACCCCGTTCTGGTAAAAGTTACCAAAAAAGAAATAACAAACGATAATATTGAGCAGGTTTGTTTTGAAGTAAAACAACGTGCCAAAGCAGAATTAGTTTGCCGTTTGATAGATGCCTACGACTTGAAACAGGTTATTATATTTTGTAATACCAAACGCAAAGTGGACGAAATCGTCGAAGAGTTGGGTATCAGAGGTTATGCCATCGAAGGCTTGCACGGCGACTTACGCCAAACACAGCGCACTAACGTCATGGCTAAGTTTAAGGCAGGTACTACTGCTGTATTGGTAGCCACCGACGTAGCCGCTCGTGGCATAGATGTAGCTGGTGTAGATGCCGTTATTAACTATGATTTGCCACTTGACGAAGAATATTACGTTCACCGTATTGGCCGTACTGGCCGTGCTGGTCGCTCGGGCAAAGCCCTGACGCTGGTTGGTAAAGACGAAAAATACCGTTTACGTCAAATCGAAGGCTACACCAAAGTTCGTATCGAAAAAGGAGTGATTCCGACTTATGCCGACATCGTGGGTGTGCGTAAGGCTCGTTTTATAACGCAAGTAGAAAAAGCAGTAGGCGAAGGCGATTTGGATTTATACACAGATATGCTCGAAACAATCCATCACTCGACAGGTTTTACTACCGAGCAAATTGTAGCGGCATTGGTAAAAATGAATATTGGCGTAGCCAAAAACGAATTTGCCAATACTGATTTATCGTGGGAAGATGGCAAATTTGGCCGAGATAGAGACGACCGTGGTGGCCGTGGTGGCGACAGAGGCAATGACCGTGGTGGTTATGCTGGTCGTGGCGGCGACGACCGCCGTGGTGGTGGTTTTGGCGACCGTGGTGGTCGTAACGACCGTCCGAGCTTTGGCAACGACCGTGGCCCTCGCCCATCATTTGACCGTAACAGCGAACGCCCAGCAAGCGGCGGCAATGCCCGCCCAGCCAAAGGCGAGCCTGGTATGGTGCGTATGTTTGTGAACGTAGGCCGCAAAGACTACGTGCAACCCCGAGACATCGTGGGCGCAATTGCTGGCGAGGCGGGTATTCCGGGTAAAGTCATTGGTTCGATAGATATTTTTGACAGCTACTCGTTTGTAGATATTCCAGAGCGTGACGTACAAAAAGTGATGACGGCCATGAACGGCAACAACATCAAAGGCCGTCAGGTCAATATGGAAGTATCGAAGTAGTTTACTGTCGTTTAGTTTTAGTAAAAAGAGCCGCAAGTTGCGGCTCTTTTTAGTTTTTTCTATTTGGATTCAACATTTTTAAACCTTTGATATTATGAAAATCTTTCTCATTATCAGTCAAAGTTACAAGATTGTGAACCAATGCAGTTGATGCAATAATTGCATCAGGTGTTTTCTGTTTATACTTCCGGCGAAGTTCGATGGTTTTATTAACTATTTCGTGAGTTAAGTCTAATACAGTTGAGTTTTCGACAAATATTTCTACTTTGTGGTACTGCTCTCGGTTATCTGTTACCCAACTCAATAGTTCAATTTTTGTAATAACGGATATGACACTTTCCATCTCAAGAATGGTGTCCAAAAAGATAAATTCCTCTTCTGGTAGACCACCATTTAGGTACTTATTAGCTATCGAACTATCAATCAGATAACGTATTACCATTCTTTTCTAATTGTTTCAATATGGTTATTGAATTTTTTTGCATCTATACCCGTGATGCTTCCTCGTAAAGATTTCAGTCTATTGGCTTTTGTTGATAGTATAGGTTCATTTTCGGCTGGTAAAATAATAAGTTGTACCCTTTTTGCATCAAACCCCTGCGGAAGTTTGTAATGTATTACATGATCGTTTACTTCTATAAAATCGCTAATTGCATTCATATTGTGGGGGTTTATGTTTTGGTTTTCAACGCTTTGTATTCACAAATTTATTACTTTGATTGATACAAAACAAAACTTGTACCGTATTTTATTATCTTTGCCAAAACGATTTATCTTAAACCCCAAACACCATGTCAAAATACGTTGCAGCCATAGACCAAGGCACTACCAGCACCCGTTGTATATTGTTCGACCGTGCAGGAACTATTGTAGCTGTTGGCCAAAAAGAACACGAGCAGATTTACCCGCAACCAGGTTGGGTGGAGCATAATACAGACGAAATCTGGCGAAATACCCTCGAAGTCATCGCACAGGCACGCATCAACGCAGGTGTCGAAAACGCCTCAGACATTGCCGCCGTGGGCATTACGAACCAGCGAGAAACAACCGTAGTCTGGAATAAACACACAGGAAAACCTTACTACAACGCCCTCGTTTGGCAAGACACCCGCACGGGCGAACTCGTCAGTCGACTCGCAGCAGATGGTGGACAAGATAGATTTAGAGCCAAAACGGGGTTGCCGCTGGCTACTTATTTTAGTTCCCTCAAAATAGTATGGCTACTCGAAAACGTGGACGGACTCCGTGCCGATGCCGAAAGCGGCGATGCACTTTTTGGTAATATGGACACCTTTTTGATTTGGCATTTGACAGGAAGCACCAACGGCGGTGTTCATGTTACGGACGTAACCAACGCCAGCCGTACTCAACTCATGAACCTCAGAACCCTGAACTGGGACGATGAATTATTAACTGCCTTTGATATTCCCAAAGCCATGCTGCCAGCCATCAAAAGTAGTAGTGAGGTCTATGGAAATATTACTTCAAATGTTATGCCAGGCGTGCCGATAGCTGGCGACTTGGGCGATCAACACGCTGCACTTTTTGGCCAAACTTGCTTTGAGGCTGGCACTGCCAAAAACACCTATGGCACGGGTTGCTTTATGTTGTTAAATACAGGCTCTGAACTCAAAGAATCGACCTGCGGATTGCTGACTACCATTTCGTACAAAATTGGTGACCAGCCCGTTCAGTATGCACTCGAAGGTAGCGTAGCCATTGCAGGGGCGTTGGTGCAGTGGTTGAGAGACAACATGGGTATGATTCAGAACAGTGCAGACGTAGAAACCCTCGCCAACAGCGTAGCAGACAATGGCGGTGCGTATTTTGTACCAGCGTTTTCGGGCCTATATGCTCCCTACTGGAAAGCCGATGCCCGTGGCGTGATTGCTGGCCTGACTCGCTATGTGAACAAAGGCCACATAGCCCGAGCCGTACTCGAAGCCACCGCCTACCAGACATTGGACGTGATGGAGGCCATGAAAAAAGATGCAGGTCTCGACCTCAAATCGCTCAGAGTAGATGGCGGTATGGTACATAACCAGACGCTCATGCAGTTTCAGGCAGATATGCTCAATGTGCCTGTCGTTTGCCCGACTGTTACCGAAACTACCGCTCTTGGTGCTGCCTATGCCGCCGGCCTTGCCGTTGGCTACTGGAAAAATATCGACGACCTACGCCAAAACTGGGGCGTTGCTCACACTTGGACACCCAACATGGAAGCCGACCAGCGAGCCAAACTCTACAAAGGCTGGAAAAAAGCCATTGAGCGGTCGTTTGGTTGGGAGGATTAGGAAAAAATACAATTTTGGGCAGAATGTAGTTTGGTAAATACTCGACTATATTCTACCCAAAAATAGCTACTTTCTCATACCTTTACTACCTCTGCCAACATTTCAACAAAGCTATTCAGCATTTCGTTTTTTGAGAATTTCTTGATAAAATTTCTGCCGTTTTCTGCTTTTTGTAGCCTGAGTTCTGGCTTTTCGATACACTCCCGAATGGCAGCGGCAAGGTTTTGAGCGTTGCTTGGCTCGGTGAGCCAGCCATTTTTACCACCATCTAATACCTCTGGAATACCGCCCACGTTTGAACTTACCACCGAAAGACCATGCGCCAATGCCTCAATATTAGCCACTCCAAAGGCTTCAGTATAAGAGGGTACACAAAATATGTGATGGCTTTTCATACATTCAAAAACCCGTTCTTGCGGTTGTGGCCCTACATAGTTGAGTGTCAGATTAGGAATATCGATAAACAGAGAACGAAGGTGTGCTTCAAACCATGGCTCTGGACCTACAACTGTTAGTAAAAATTGATAGTCTGATAGGCTTTTTAGTGCTTGGGCTACTGTTGGCAATTCGCCTACCAAATAGTCGGCCTTGACAAATAATATTCTGATTGGTTGTTCAAAACTTCGATTGGTATTGAACTCAAAACCAGAGAGCGGAATAGATTTGTAGAGCCTTTGGACTTTCTGAACAGGTAATTGATAGGTTGTTACGATTTTATTTTTGAGGTAATCAGAATTAGCAATGATGAGCTTGTGATTTCTGGCCGAAAGTCGTTCAAATATCTGGAACACAAATCGCTTGAGCCAAAGGTTTTTTAGTTCAAAGTTTTGCCAAGTGGCGAGCATATTTTTTTCATCGTTTATCATACCCACCGTCGGTTTGTTCGACACGATACTTGCCCAAAGGCCATTGAACGAATTGATATAAACCAAAACATCGAAGTTGTACGTTTGCTTGATTTGCTTTACTTTTTTATAATAAATAAACCAGCGCAGAATCTGCCCAAAAGGCTTCAATAGTCGTGGAATGGCCACGTCAAGTTTATAAACGTATTTCAAGTCGGCCAATCGACTTTCAGACACATCTTCGGTTAGTATTCGCAACTCATGTGCTGGAAATGTTTGGTTAATATCTAAAATAATATTAGCAAACCTAACAGGCCCGTTGGTTACGTTTTCAAAAGCATTGGTACAAAACAAAATCTTCATTATCGTTTTTTTTGTTTTGTAGCCACTTTGCGCTTGGCTTTTCTGACAATCTTTTTGGCACTTGGTTTGGCTCTTATTTTTGCTTTGGCTCTGGCTGCATAACGAGGCTTGGCTTTGCTACCACGGCTATAACGGCGGCTATATTTTCGATAAGACGACTTTCTTTTTGTGTACTTTCGAGCTTGAGTATCTTTTATTTTGGCCTCTATTTCTTCAATAGTTGGTGATGCTGTGTTTTTGGCAATCTGTGCTTCTTGTTTGACGACTGCTGGAATGCCAAGGGCAATTTTTGCAGAAGTCTGCGAAGTGGGATTTTGTTGCGTTTTGACTGCCGAAACAGGCATACCCAAAGCTGTCAATTCAGGCGAGCGGCCTTCTATCTCTGGCAAAACGGTTGCTATTATCTCGCCAATGTTAGTAGTAGCATCAATCGGCTTGATGCGGAAGGTATAACTGTATTCTTTTGAAGTTAGCAAATATTCTGGGTGCGTGCGGGGTGTCCAGCTATCGTCTCCGCCAAGGCCCATTAACTGATAATCTAAATTTAAGACTGTTGCTAAACCATGGGGTAAATTTTGGGTTTTTTTGGCTTCAAGTAAGTCTGTATCTGTAAAATCATGAATACTGACATTGGGCGCACCCTGTACTAATAAACCAAAACCAAGCGAGTCGGTAGCTGCTGCCCAACGTACATCGCTTTTATTGCCGCTTTCTTGAGCCATAATATACGGAAAATATTGGTCAGTTACCTTGCCTGCATACTCACCCACCAATGCTGCCGACTTTCTGTCCCAATAACTCTCAAAAGGGCCACGACCATACCACCTAAAGTTTTTGAAAGAAGCGGGTAGCTGCATCTGAAACCCTACCTTAGCCAATGGTGGGGCGTTGCCACTGATAGTAATTGTGTTTTTGACCTCAACATCGCCTGTCGGAAAGACGGTGTAGGTATTTTTGACAATAAAATTACACTTTTTGCCTGACCAGTTACTCTGCACATAAACCCGTGCTACTTGTGGGCTTACTTGCTCTACTCGCTGGTCGCTACTGAGCAGCCGCAGACTGTCCAAACCAGCAGCACGCCAGCGATAGCCATAGCCCAATTTGCCACCACCTTCGTCGTTATCGGTCGGTACACGCCAAAAATTTGGTTTGAGAGATTTACTAATCAATTCTTTGTTTTTGAACATAAACGACGACATACCAGCACTTTGGCGGTCGAAAGTAATATTAAAATTTGGTCCAACCAGTTTGAAGCCACTACCACGTATCAAGTTTATTTTTACTGTCGGATTCCCCACCCAAGTGAGCGGTATTTTTGGAACTACCGTAGTCTTGATAGCAAACTGATGAAATGCTACTTCGTGGCCAGCTTCTGCCCACAGCGATTTGTCCTTTGTCTTTGTGCTTACGTTTAGCCAATATTCAGCACCTGATTTGGTATATTGAATCTGAAACGGAACGGATATAGTTTTTTCAGTACCTGCCGCCAAATTTAAGTCCTCAATCTGTCCTTGGTCTATTACTGTACCATTTTCTAAAAGCTGCCATGTAGTTGTATAGTTTTCAAGACCAATAAAATCGTAGGTGTTACTGATTGTAATCTGCTGGTTTTTTGTTGTTAGTGAATCTTTTACTGAAAATTTTATATATTGATATACGTGCTTTACTTCATTGATTTCAGGCTGAGGTTTACGGTCGGGATTGACAAGACCATCGCCAGCATTTGCGCCGTCTATGTAATTGATATGGTCAATGTACAAATTACCATTTTTATCTTTCAAGAACAATCCTTGATCCACCCAATCCCAAAGAAATGCTCCTTGCAGTCGCGGATATTTGTCGATAGCGTCCCAATAATCTTGTAAATTACCAATACTGTTACCCATTCCGTGGGCATATTCACAAATAATAACAGGCCGGCTGGGGTCTTTTTCCATCAATGCCACCATACCAGCCACAGACGGGTACATGGTGCTGATGATGTCAAAACTTGATAGAGACTGACTGACTTGCTTAAAGTCGGTTGGGTAATTGGCTCGTCCTTCGTAATGGATTGGCCGAGTTGGGTCGATGAGCCGCACGATTTGAGCCATATCGTCAAAGTTTGGGCCAAATCCTGTTTCATTACCCAACGACCATACAATAACAGACGGGTGGTTTTTGTCTCGCTCCACCATTGCTTTTCCTCGGGCATTAAAAGCCTCTCGCCACTCTGGCCGATTGGCTGGGCTGGCGTTGCGCTGTTGCCAAAGTTCGTGGCTCTCAATGTTGGCTTCGTCTATCAGATATAAGCCATACTCATCGCAAAGGTCATACCAGAGTGGGTCGTTGGGGTAATGGGACGTTCGGACGGCGTTGATGTTGTTTTGTTTCATCAACTTAATGTCCTTAATCATCAACTCACGACTAATGACACGGCCTGTTGTAGGGTCAAACTCATGCCGATTTACGCCTTTGAGTGTAATAGGCTTGCCATTGACAAGCAAAAGCCCATTATCGCCACGCCAGTTGATTTCTCTAAAACCAACTTGGCTGCTAATTACTTCGAGCGTGCGGCCTTCTTGGTTAATGATTTGCATCGTCAATCGATACAGATTTGGACTTTCTGCCGACCATTTTTTGGGTTCGGCTATCGGTACATTAAAAGTAAGATACGACTCGTCTTTGGGGTCCATCATCGGAATACTCTTAACGGCATCTGACAAAATGGCACGATTTTCTGAGTCATAGAGCGCAAACTTAATCTGGTAGCGGTCTTGAACAGCTGACGAAAAGTTTTTGACAAACATCGATACTCGCAGCGTGGCATCTTGGTATTGCTCGTCTAAGTCGGTAACAACATAAAAATCTCTGATGTGCACCATTGGTACCGTAAACAGATAAACATCTCTAAAAATACCCGAAATACGCCAGTAGTCTTGGTCTTCTAAATAGCTTCCGTCCGACCAGTTAATAACCTGCACCACAACATGATTTTCGCCTCCTCTAAGGTATTTGGTAACATTAAACTCGGCGGGAGTCATGCCGTCTTCGTGGTAGCCTACTTGCAAGCCATTGACCCACACATAACAAGCCGACTGGACACCAGCAAAATGTAGATATACTTCTTGGCCACGCCAATTGTTGGGAATCGAAAATGTAGTTCTGTAAATACCGACGGCGTTGGTATCTGCTTCTATTTTTGGTGGATTGACCTTAAAAGGGTGTTTGATGTTTGTAAAAATAGGTTTGTCGTAAGGACGGCCTTCACGTGCGCCCACAACTTGCCAGTTGGAGGGCACAGGGATATTGTCCCAGGCTGAAGTGTTAGCATTTGGCTGAAAAAAATCACCTGGTACTTTTGACGGGTTTTGTACCCACTTAAATTTCCAACTACCGTTCAGAGATTTATAGTTGGGCGATGCCGATTTGTCAAACCGTAGCGCAGTTGCTTCGCTGGCATAGGGTAAAAGTGTGGCGTGGGGGCGTTCGGTATTGCGGCTGATGACAGCGGGGTTTTCCCAGTCGGGCAAATCTTGGGCAACAGTAACTAAACTCACAAAGAGTAGTATCAATAAAAATAAACTGGATTTGAAGGGCATCATATCAATGGGTTTGTCGTACGTAATTTTTGAGTAATAGAGTTTTTAAACGACATAAATGGCGTTAGTATTACAAAATAACCATAAAGTTCCGATTTTTCGCAAGTATTTGCAAAAATTATAGAGAATACTAACCAAAGTGCTTACCAACAATCGGTCTATAAAACACTAAAAGTTATCATTTTGTCCCTATTTTTGTAGCACTACCTCTATTTATATCAAATGCTGTCTCACCTCAAAGCGTATTTTACACACCCTCGTAGCTGGGCCGTTGGGCTGGTGTTTGTTTCGATGGGCTTTTTGTTTGGCAACTGGGTTACGCTCATTCCATACATCAAAGCTAAGTTCGACCTAAACGATGCTCAACTTGGTGTTTTATTGCTCAGTATGCCCTTTGGTTCTACTTTCATGAATCCATTTGCTACGCTTATCATCAACCGTTTTGGTATGCGACACAGTACTATTTGGGGCATGGCGGCTATGGCCATTACTTATGCTTTGCCCGTAAGTAGTCCCTCCATTTGGCTTACATCGTTTAGTTTGGTTGTTACTGGTATGTGTCTGGCTACCACAAATGTAGCCATGAACACCTGCGTAACCGCTATCGAAAAACACGAAAGTCGTAGCATTATGTCCACTTCACACGGAATGTTTAGCGTTGGAGGCATGGTGGGCGCAGCACTGTCCAGTTTTTTGATTGGTCTCAAAACACCACCTGTTATACAAGTCTGGGCTATCTCACTATTTATATTTGTATTGGCTTTTGCTATTCAGAAAATTATTTTGAGTATTTATGAAGAAAAAAATACAGACAATGGCGGCTCAAAATTTGTATGGCCCACTGGCCCATTACTGGGTATGGTTGCCATTAGTCTTTGCACCAACGTTACGGAGGGCATCATGGCCGACTGGTCAGCAATTTATATGCGAGACATCGTCAAGGCCAATAGTTTTTTTATTGGTTGGGGTTTTGCTGGTTATGCGCTGCTGATGGCCACAGGTCGTTTTGTGGGTGACTCGCTTGTGCCTCGTTTTGGTAGTAGCCGAGTGTTGGTTTTTGGGGGTGTGTTGGCTGTCATTGGTATTTTGGTGGCTGTGCTACTGCCATATACCTACACCACAATTCTGGGTTTTGGTATCATAGGGGCAGGAGTATCGTGCGGTGCGCCGATATTGTATGGCAGTGCTGCACGCATACCCAACATGGCCAAAGGTGCAGGATTGGCTACCATGAATACGTTTAGTATTGCAGGATTTTTGGCTGGGCCAGCCATCATCGGGTTTTTATCTAATGCTTTTGGGCTTACCATTGCCATTAGTTTAATTGCACTTTTGGGCTTGTGTTGGGCAACATTGGCAGCAAAAGTAAAAATATATTGACACTAACTAAATACTAATACAGAATTCAATGTCGTTTAGTCAAGAAAATAAGTGGTTTGTGAAGACACAAACCACGGTAGTCAACCGAGTTTGGTGTCTTCACCGAACTCTTAACTAAACGACATTGATATAGAATTATGAATGATTGAATGACGGTTTGCTAAATTGGTAACAGAGCTCAGGTACTTATTCAAAAGTAATATGGTGTTTTAATTTTGATAACTTACTGATTAACAACATTATATTTAACTCACGACACCGTACTATATACTCACGACTACTTAAATTGCGTTACCTCACAAAAGCCACGGCTACGCCGCCGTCCACGTTAAGCACGTTACCAGTTGATTTGCTCAAAAGACCGCCCACAAAAGCAAAACAAGCATTGGCGATGTCGTCTGGTAAAATAGATTCGTTGAGTAGAGTTCGTTTGGCATAATAGGCAGGTAGCTCTTCGACACCGATGCCGTAAGCCTTGGCTCGGCCTTCGGCCCAGCCGCCAGCCCAGATATTTGAGTCGGCAATGACTGCATCAGGATTGACGGTATTGACCCGGATTTTATCGCCACCCAACTCGGCAGCACTTAATCTCGACAAATGCAACTGCGCCGCTTTGGCAGAACCATAACCGGCATTGTTTGGACCCGACACAAGCGCATTTTTGGAAACTATATTGACAATATCTCCACCAAAACCTTGTTTTCTCATTGTAGCTACTGCGGCCTGTGTCATCAAAAATTGGCCTTTTACCAAAATATCATAGAGCTTGTCCCAATCGGCAATCGTATGGTTTTCGATAGATTTTGAAATACTAATTCCTGCATTGTTTACTACAATATCCACACCCCCAAAGGCCAGAGCGGCGTCGGCAAATGCAGTTTCGATACTTGCTATTTTTGTTACATCAAGTAGCGTGGTGGCTACGACATCTTTACCAAACAGTTTTATAAATTCTTCCTTTGCCGTTGTCAGTCGCTCTTCGTTGATGTCATTCAGCACTACGCATGCACCTTCTTGTGCCATTTTTTTGGCAATGGCTTTGCCAATACCACCCGCCGAACCAGTTATCAAAGCCACCCGTCCAGACAACGCTTTGGGCTTGGGCATACGCTGCAACTTGGCTTCTTCGAGTAGCCAATATTCAATATCGAACGCTTCTTGTCGGGGTAGTGCCGTGTATTCAGAAATCGCTTCCGCACCTTTCATTACATTGATGGCATTGATGTAATATTCTGAGGCCAATCGGGCAGTAGTTTTGTCTTTGGCGAAGGTAAACATTCCGACTGTTGGCAATAAAATCACAACAGGGTTGGGGTTGCGTATGGCTGGGCTATTGGCGTGTTTGCAAGTTTCGTAGTAGTCAATATAACCTTGGCGGTAGGTTTCAAATTCAGTTTCTAAATATTGCAGCGTTTCCGCCGTCCAATGTCCGTTTTCGAGTACTAATTTTTTGTTATCGATGACCAACGGGCAGATTTTGGTTCTCAAAAAATGGTCAGGGCAAGACGTACCAAGCGGTGCCAGTTTAGGTAGGTCGTTTGAATCGATAAACTCCAAAACACGGGCGTCGTCAGTAAAATGCCCAATCATAATTGAAGCACCTTTTTTAGACGACGTACACAGCCCTCTCAAAACTGGGGCAAGCTGCGAAGCGGTTTTAAGTCTTGATTCTTCGTTCAGTATTTGTAGTTCAGCATTTTGCCCCCCAAATACATTTTTGTAGTTATGTTCAAGGTATTCGGCACACGTCTCGATTACGTCAAGTGTATTGACATAACTCTCGTAGGCGGTGTCGCCCCAAGTAAACAGACCATGCGACCCAAGTACAATACCTTTGAGTTTAATGCCTCTTGACAGTGCCTCTTCCAGACAATCATGTAGTTGTAGCCCCAAGTCAAAGCCTGGCCGCTGCCAACCTACCCAACCGATTTGGCCGTCAAATAGCTCCTCAGTTATCTTTTTTCCGTCTTTGGCCGCCGCTATGGCGATGGCTGCGTCGGGGTGCAGATGATCTATGTGTCTAAACGGCAAAAATCCGTGTAAGGGCGTATCGATTGATGGGGCTTTTGAGGTCAAGTCAAAGATACAATGATTGAAGAGTTCTACCATTTTGTCTTCTGTCTCTATGCCCTCATAAACGTTTTCGAGTGCCAGCAGTCTGTCCATATACAAAGCCGCACAACCCGATTTTTTGAGCGTACCAATGTCTCCACCAGAGCCTTTTATCCACATCACTTCGGTATTTTGGCCAGTAAGTGGGTCTTTGTCTGTAATTTTAACTGACGTATTGCCCCCGCCATAATTGGTCAGGCGCAGGTCTGCCCCCAAGAGATTAGAACGATAAATAAATAAATCGACCTCGTTGGTGATTTGGGCAGCAACGGCCTCGTCCCACAGGTAGGACACGTGTTTGTATTGTTTCATTGACTAATAATGTGGTTGGTCTTCTATAAGACGTGTTATTTCTAAAACTATCTACAAATCCCAACTATTATTTTTCCAGAGGGTGTTCTGCCAGTAGCTTTGAGGCGTTATAAATATCTTTTTGGTTGGCGGTAGCGGTTCGCACTATTTTTACATTTTCTGGACTGATAACTGACGACTTATTTCCAAAAGAGTTTCTGATGTATGTTAGCACGGCTGCTACTTCTTTGTCATTGAGTAGGCCACCAAACGGTGTCATTGGCACTTGGCCTGGGTATTGTTTTCCATTTATTTCTACTTGTCCCATCATGCCTTTTAATGTCAGTTTTATGAGCCGCTCTTCGTTACCATTGACCCACTTTGTACCTGCCAGCGGCGGAAAATTTGAAGCAGAAAGCCCCCCGCCGTCGGCTTGGTGGCAGGTGGTGCAGTAGCCTTCTTTGGCATAAATAGTCTTGCCGAGTTTAAAAAGTTCTAAATCTGCACCTTTCAGTGTCGATACTACCGCTTCCTCTTTTTTCTTTCTTACACTTTCACCTTTTAGATGCGCCACGGCTGTTTGGTGTGCGTGAATTGCCCAGTCGTCCAATGGTTTTTTTTGTGCTTCGGCCAATATCGACAAACCTTTTTCTTTGCCCACCCACGAAGCCGCCACCGTGGCCTCTAAGCGTACCCTACTGTTGTCGTCTTGTGCGGCTTGCATGAGCAATGCCGCTTGGTCTGGTACTTGATGCCCCACAAAGCGCAATACCTCAACAGCCCCCGCCCTGACACGGTAGTCGTTTGCTTTGAGTAGTTGGCGCAACAGTTTTTGATCTACTTTGTTCAGCCCCCAACTCACCCAAAGTGCCTCCAACACGTGATGCTCATATCGGCTGTCGTTTTTGTCCAAACTACCTACCCATTTTGTTATTTTAGGCAATACCTCTGCGGCAGGTCTTCCCCTAAGTTCGCTACGAGTGCGGTATCGGCTGCGGTATTCGGGTAGTTTTAGATTGTCTAATAATGTCTCAATGCTTGCACCCGCAATTTTGGCTGGTACAACCAACGGCCTTGACGGATAAGTAATTCGATAGACCCTTCCGTGTGAGTGGTCTCGCAAGGGGTCTCGGGCGTTGTGCTGCATGTGTCCAATCAAAATATTATGCCAGTCTATCAAATACAGCGACCCATCGGGTGCAAATTCCAAATCAACAGGTCGAAAATTACGGTCGTCGCTCACTACCAAATCTACTCGGTGTTTTGTTTTGTAACCAGTACCGTCGTCGGTAAAAGTGTGTGATTTCATTCCCAAAAAACCAATTGTATTGTTTATCAACAAATCGCCCTGTATTTCGTCAGGAAAATGCCTACTCGATACAAATTCTATACCCGAAGTAGGCCGAACCATGTGGGCTTTTTCTATCAACTGCACGCTTTTGTGGGTGGACTCACCATAGCGAGGCAATACCGTTCCAGGCATAAGCCAACGTACATCTGGGCTTGAGGTTTCGGCAAAAAACGACTGTCCCCATTCGTCAAAAGTGATACCCCAAGGATTCGGAATAGCCAACTGTGCCGTCCGTTCGAGTTTGCGGCGTTGAGGGCTATATCTATAAAAACCACCATTGGTAGCCCTTATTGTACCATAAGATGTTTCGACGTTGGTATGCAAAAACACGCCCTCGCCCGAGTAAATAGCACCAGACGGATCGACCGTAAACGAATGGCTGTTGTGATGGGTGTCATGGTCGTCGAAGCCACTCAAAAGTATTTCTACTTTGTCTGCTTTGTCGTCATTGTTGGTGTCGGTATATAGTTTTAGATTTGTACCTTGCGACACAAAAACGCCCTCATGCGTAATTTCAAAACCAAGCGGTAAGTGTAGGCCATCGGCAAAAATGGTTTGCTTATCGGCTTTGCCATCGTTATTGGTATCTTCCAAAATCAAAATTTTATCGTTTGGTTTGCTATCGCCAGGTTTGTAGTGTGGGTAACTCGGCATGACGGCCACCCAAAGCCGACCCTTACCGTCAAACGACATCTGAACAGGCTTTGAGAGTTCTGGAAACTCTTGCTCAGAGGCAAACAATTCAATTTTGTAGCCCTGCGGTACTTTTAGTTTATTTACTGCTTCTTGGCCATACAAATAGGTAAGACTACCATTGTTTTCGGGATTGAAATTGGTCTTGACAGTTGGTAAAGTCTTTGTTCGTTTGTCGGCAATGGCGAGGTCTGTTACTTGCCCTTTCGATGCCGCCAGCCAAATTGCTGAGTCTCGAATAGCGGTCATTTGCCTTATTTTTTCTATTTCGGCAGGATAATTGTCTGGGCCAAAGGGTTTGTATCGGCGACCATAAACGTGTACGCCATTGGGTGTTTTGTAGTCGTTGTGCCAGAGCCAGTTTTTTTCTATCACGGCAGCATTTATTATGCTCCTGTTTGCTTCGGCTTTGGCAGTTGTTTTACCAAAGATAACGTCAGCCAACAACACAGACAGTTTTTTATAGCCTTCTTCGTTGAGTTGCGAACCGTCAATGGTGAGTGGCGCTTTGCTCGCTTCATACCAGCTTTTGGACGGGCTAAAAGCATCTACAAACAGCACTTTGTTTTGTTGGGCTACTTCTTTCATGGCCAGCGTATAGAGCCATAGGTTTTCGTTTTCGGTTTTTCCGTTGGGCAAATCACGGCTTGCTGACAAGTCCTCAAAAGCGATGGGCGAAACAATGGCAAGACCACCAAATGCTCGAAGAGTACTGTATTTTTGTTGTAATGTATGTTTGATAAAAGCGTCTAATTCGGCCTTAAAATTTTCTAATCCTGCTTTGCCTTGAAAAGACTCACTGTAACCAAAAAAAGCAATGATAATGTCTGTCTTTAATCTTGTCAGCCATTGATCAGGTGTATCAAAATGCCCTTCGCTATTTGAATTAGTAGCGTATTCGGTCTGAAACTTTTCGGCACCCGCAAATGCCCAAGGTAAATTTCGGCTCGAATGTGGCCTAAACCCTGGCGTATCGCCGCCGTCGCACATATTACGAATCGAAAGCAAACTATCTGGATAGCGGGCATGCATTTCGGTTTCAAAACGGCCGTAGTTCATCATTCTTGAACCCAAATTGCCACCAATCAAACTGATATGATTGCCTTTGTTGATTTTGAGCCGTGTAGGTTCGGCACTCTGAAAAGCAGATATTGAAAGCAACACGCCTACAATGGCCGTGAGGAAATAGATATATTTTTTCATTGTTAAGCGGGTTTAAGCAGTGAATAGTGAAAAACGAAAAACATTTTATTTAGTTACGCAACTAAAAAATAACACCGTAGGTGTGTACTGTTGGTGGTCAATATGAGTAATCAAACAGCAAAGCCCCATCGGGGCGGCCTGTTGGTAGTCAATATGAGTAATCAAACAGCAAAGCCCCATCGGGGCGGCC
>JAYWHT010000052.1:0-12834 GCA_043777595.1 Spirosomataceae bacterium | reverse complement strand
AGTAGGAAATTGTGAAAGTGCAGCCTCGGCAAACTGTGTAATAACAGTAACAACGCCAGCGGCACCAACCATTAAGTCATCAGCTTCAAAAGTATGTTACGGCTCGCCTGTAACACTCTCAGCAGATGGCATCTGTAATGGGTACTTCACATGGTCGAATGGCTTAGTTGGCAACGCCATCACAGTCATTCCGACAGCCACAACGTCATACACTGCAACTTGTTGCACAAACGCAAATTGTAAGAGCGCACCATCTAACTCAGTGAATGTAGAAGTAGGTGTAAGTATAGCAAAACCAGAAGTAAAAAATCTGTCGAACGCCTGCCCATTCAAAAAGGTGGACTTAACACAGGGTATCACTTCAGTAACACCAAGCGGTTTTGTAGTTGAGTTTCATGTTGCAAACAATGTTACATCGGCCTTGGTAGCCAATCCGACAGCAATCGAAGTAACAGGTACATACTATGCTTTCTATCGTTCAAGCAACGGTTGTGGTAGTGAAGGTGCGGCTATCAACGTAATGATATCGGCTTGCACAGACACACCAGATTGTGAGAAAAACCCGGCGACTTCAAATGCAGGGCCAAGCGGTGCAATATGTGCAGCATTGACTTACAAATTGAGCGGACAGATAGGCGGTGCTGCCACAAGTGCTACCTGGACAACAAATGGTGGTGGTACGTTTAGCAATGCAATGGCATTGAATGCAACTTACTATCCAACAATAGCAGAAATCGTGAGAGGGTCAACAGTCTTGACCCTTACCACAAACGACCCAGACGGTGCAGGTGCTTGTAAGGCAGCCGTAAGTACATTGACTTTGACATTTGAGGGTATCAAAATCCGCCCTCAACTTGTCATCAATGGTATAGCAAAAGCCGATACCCTACCAGCTACAATGAACATCTGCTCGACAGACTCATTGATACTGGAGGCACAAGAAACTGGCTACGACTATAAGTGGTTCAAAGATGGTGTTGCAGTACCTGCTTTTAATAACAAGAAAAGAATTGTTGTTAGAGAATCGGGTACATACAGTTATGGTCTAATCGATGCCAAGCGTTGCTGCTCAGTACCATCGGCGAGAGTAACCATTAACATACCAGCCACGCCAAGTGCAACAAGTCTAACGGCAACAAACGCTTGTCCAGCTACAATAATTGATTTGACAAAATCATTGCCACAAACTACCGATTTTGCTGCCATCACTTTCAAAACAAGTATGTCAGCATCGGGAATGATTGTCGCAAATCCAGCACAAGCATCGGCAGGGACATACTATGTATATTCTAAGTCTGGCAACTGCTCGGTACTGCAATCAATTATTACAGCAAGCCTAACCACTTGTGGTACAGTACCACCAGTAGATACAACAAAGTCAAAACCAGCAATAGGTGTTGCTATGGCAGTTAAAGAAACTGTTAAGCAGGCCGACGGTAGCTACAATATAGCATATTTGATAACTGTCAAAAACACTGGCAACGTGCCATTGACAAATGTCCAAATAAGAGACAGCATTGGCGCACAGATTAAAACACCAGCTACATATACAGTATTAGGAACACCGATTTTGCCAAATGGCTCGACAAGTTCATTGGTAATCAATAGTAGCTTCAATGGTACATCTAATCTCAATATTGTAGGTACAGGTAGTACCTTAGGCGTTGGAAAAGAAGAAACAATAGTAATAGTCTATAACGTAAAGCCAAATGGCAGCACAACGCCAGTAGCAGGAAATGTAGTAGCCTCTGGTACGGCTGGAGCGGTTGAGGTAAAAGATGTATCAAATACTGGTACAACCGTAAACCCACCATCAAGTACACCAACGACAGTACGTTTTGACTTACCAGCATCATTGATGGGTCTTGCCAAGTCGGTTGGTGCCGTAGAGAGTTTGGGTAACAATAAGTACAAAATCCCATATACTATCAAAGTATCAAACGTTGGTACAATAGACCTGAAAAAAGTACAAGTAATGGACGACTTAGCCCTTACATTTGGTAGTAAAGCAATCGTGGTTGGTAAACCAATAGTGTTGGCCGATAGCGGTTTCGTGGTAGATACTAACTACACAGGACAAGGTATGATGACCAAATTGCTAATTGACTCGTTGAGCAACCTATCAAAGGGTACCTCACGCACAGTCAGGTTACTGGTAACTATTGCAGCCACCAATGTAGATAGCAGTACAGTATTCAACAACATAGCGATTGGAAAAGCAATGGCAGGAACGGTTGCGGTTACTGATAGCTCTACAACTGGTAGCAACGTAGATCCAGACAATGACCTTGACCCTCGTAACAACAGCAAACCAACTCCAGTAGTACTAAACTCACTACCTGGCAAAGGCTTGATTGGTGCGGCGTTGTCTATCAGAGACACTATCGTTCAAGGAGACGGCAGTATGAACATCACATACCGTGTCAGAATCAAAAACTATGGTAGTAAATTGGTTACAAACGTTCAGCTAAAAGACTCACTCTCAACAGTATTTAATGTACTGACGGGTGCAACGTTTAAAGTAATCAATACGCCAACGGCCAACGATTCGAGCGAGTTGCGTATCAACCCAGACTTTGATGGCGTAAAAGACATGAATTTGTTGATTGCAGAACAAAGTCGCTTATCGGCTGGAAAATTAGACTCGGTGTTCTTTACGGTAAATGTTAAGACAGATGGCCGCCTCACACCATATCTAAACCGAGTATGCGCTCGTGCAGTATCAGGAAAAGATACATTGATCGACCTGTCAATGAACGGACTCGATGCCGACCCGAATGGTAACAATAATCCAACAGAACTAACAGAAGCCGAGCCTACGCCAGTCGTAATTAGAGCCGAGGGTGGTGAGTTGTTTGTACCAGAAGGCTTCTCACCAAATGGTGACGGTATTAACGATAAATTTACAATCAGACACCCAGCTGGCACGAAAATTGTAATAGAGGTATATAACCGCTGGATGCACCAAGTATATCGCAGCGACGACTATCAGAACGACTGGGACGGAACATCTAATGTAGGTGGACAAACTTCACAAGGGCTGCCAGTCGGAACGTACTATTACAATGTAGTAATGCAAGATGCCAACGGTGTAGAATCGAAGCGTGTCGTTAGATTTATGACAATAAACAGATAAGACAATGTTCAAGAACATTCTAAAAACAAAATGGACAAAAATGTTGCTGCTGGCCTTAATGGCCGGCGGCAGCGCAGTCCAAGCGCAGCAAGAGAAAATGTTTTCTCAGTATATGTTTAATATGCTTGCGCTCAACCCAGCTTATGCTGGTAGCCGTGATGTACTGAGTGCAACAGGCGTATATCGCAATCAATGGGGAAACATCGAGGGCGCACCCAAGACAACGAGTTTTACCATCGATGCACCAGTGAGCAGAGAAAAAGTAGGATTGGGCTTGCAAGTTTTTAATGATCAGTTGGGTCTTGAAAACTACACGGGCATATTTGCTACTTATTCTTACCGAATCAAAATCGGCGACCGCTCAACACTTGCCTTTGGTGTTCAGGGTGGGGCAGCGAGCTTCCGCTGGGACTTAACGAGTGCAGTTTTGGCACCAGGTGGTGGCATGGCCGACCCCACTTTTGGTAGCAATACAACAATGATTTTGCCTAACTTTGGTACAGGTGTGTATCTGAGCAATGACAGAGGCTACATTGGTATATCAGCTCCATATTTGCTCGAAAACAACCTTAGTGCGTTTGACTCAGGCCAGTACAGAGGCAAACAACGAAGACACTTTTATATGATGAGCGGGTTGGTTTTAGGCCGTAACGCAATCAAGTTCAAGCCTTCGATGCTCGTTAAGTATGTGGCAGGCGCACCACTCGGTATCGATGGAAACCTAAACGTATGGTTCAATGACCGTATCTCAATAGGTACATCGTATCGCTTTCAACAGTTTTTGGCATACGACCTAAATAACTATAAGTCAGATGCTATAATTGGTATGCTCGAATTACAGTTGTCAAATCAGTTTAGATTTGGTTATTCTTACGACCATACTATGAATGGACTGAGCGGCGACAAAAAATTCCTTACACTGCAAACACACGAAATTATGGTTCGTTACGAGTTTGGGTCGACTAAGAGTAAGATTTTGACACCACGGTATTTCTAAAAATTAAAGTATTTATTTTATTATCCCCAAAAAAGGGTGTTTTTTCGTCAAATGCTGGCAAAACCGCTTTTACGAGTAAATACCCTTTTTTATTATCCAAACTATTGAATCAAATGAAGTCCACAACTAAAATATTGATGTTGCTGATGACCTTGGCAATGCTCAGTACGTCAGCGTTTGGGCAGTCGGCTCTGTTGCAAGCAAACCGTGAGTACAGTAATTTGTCGTACATGAAAGCCGCTGAACTTTACGAAAAGGCAATCAAGGAAAACTTGAAAGATTCGACAGTGAAACGTGATGCGATTATAAAAATGGCCAATAGCTATCGGTTTATTAGAGATAACCGAAACGCAGAGCGTGCATACCGATTAGCGATAGCCAACAATAAAGACCTGACTGGCGAAAATGTCAGTGTGTATATGTATTATGCACAAGCATTGGCAAGCAATGGTAAGTACGACGAAGCACGCGATGCTTACGATAAGTTTTCAAAAATGCAGACCGAAGACCAACGTGGAAAGCCTTTTGTTACCTTGTACGAAAATGTTGGCAAAATATCCAAAAATGCAGCGAGTTACTCTGTTGAGTTTTTAGATATAAATACCAATCGTGCAGAGTTTAGTCCTACGTTCTACAAAAAAGGACTTGTTTTTGTGTCGGGTCGTAATGAAGGTATCGTTACCAAAAAGGTATATAATTGGAATCAAACAGCGTTTTTGGATTTATATGAATTGCCAGATTTATCGGCCTTAACGGCTGGGCAAACAAGTAGCGTAGGGGGAGCAAAGGCATCGGCCAAAAAAACATCTGCCGCTTCGTATCTGTTGGGTAAAGATGAATACACATCAAGTACTGCGAACGACACAAAGACAATTGGCTTTGGTCAAAACAATAATTATAAGCCTTATCAAGAGCCGGCAGTAGTGTCCAAAAGTATGGGTAAAAGTATCAATTCCAACTACCACGAGGGACCCGTTACTTTTTTCAAAGATTTTAAAAAAATATTGTTTACCAGAAATAATTTTTTGAATGGTAAATATGCAACAAGTAAAGACGGCATCAATAAATTAAAATTATACTCAGCAGATTTAGTCGGTACAGAATGGAAAAATATAAAAGAACTACCATTTAACAACAACGACTACTCGACTGGCCACCCGGCACTTTCAAAAGACAATAGTTTGCTTTATTTTGTGTCGGACATGCCCGGCGGAATGGGCGGTACAGACATTTATGTAGCTCGTTATGAAAACGGCAACTTGTCTTCACCACTTAATATGGGGCCAGCCATCAATACAAAAGGAAATGAGATGTTTCCGTTTGTAGATGATTTGGGCAATCTTTATTTTGCATCAGACGGACACCCAGGCTTAGGCGAATTAGATATTTTTTATGCCAAACTCATTGATGGTGTCATGGCCAAAAGTTCAAAAAACATGGGCGCGCCTATCAACTCGACCAGAGATGACTTTGGCTTAATAACCGATGGCGAGCGCACCAGTGGCTATTTTAGCAGCAATCGTAAAAATGGTGGTGCCGACGACGATATTTATCGGTTTGCCCGAAAAGGTCCATTGGAGGCTTGCCAAGAAGTAACTGTAAGTGTGTTTGATGCAGAGTCAAAAGTACCATTGGCCAATGCTGCGGTATTGGTCATAAACAAGAGCGAAGTAGATGGCCAAGGTAAAACATTGACAACCGATGCAGAAGGGAATCTTAAAATATGCTTAGATAGCGATATGGATTTCTTGATTAAGGTATCGAACGAAGGTTATATCAACAACAATATGGGCTTTACAACAAAAGAATCGAGCGATTCTGATGGTTCGGCACTCGAAGTACCGATGGATAAGCTAAAACCAAAAATAAAAACCTTTACGATAAGAGGTCTGGTAACAACACAAAAAGACAGACAGCCGATTACGGGCGTAAAGGTAGTACTCAAAAACGAATGTGATAGTACAATCCAAGAAGCTATCACAGACGAAAAGGGTAGCTATCAATTTGAAGTCCCAGTTGGCTGCGACTATACCATCGAAGCCCTCAAAGATAATTTTGGAACGATGGGAAGTAAAATCAAAAATGGCGAAGTGGCCGATGCAAATATTTCAATGTTTGAAAAAGGTGACGTAATCAAAATAGAAAACATTTATTATAATACCAATAAATGGGATTTGAGACCAGAAGCAATCAAAGAACTTGATAAATTGGTGGATTTGATGAACAAATACCCCAAAATGCAAATAGAGTTTGGTTCGCACACAGACAGCCGCTCATCTACCAAATACAACAAAACACTGTCAACCAAACGCTCGAAAGGTGCAGTAGCCTACATTGTCAAAAAAGGTATTGCGGCAAAACGAATCAAGGCCATTGGATATGGCGAAAGCCAGCCAGTCAATAAATGTAAAGATGGTGTGGTATGTACTGAAGAAGAATACCAACAAAACCGTCGTACAGAAATGAAGATTTTGAACTTGTAATACCCATTTTTAGTTCGACACAACAAAGGCAGAAGCTCAAAAGGTTTCTGCCTTTGTTGTGATTGATCTTAGATATTTATGAATTTAAGTACTTATTTAAAGGTAATACAGCATTTTTATTTTGATAACTTACTGATTAACAGCATTGTATTTAACTCACGACTCTGTACTATATACTCACGACTCCTTAATTAGCGAGATGCTCAAAAGATAAATTAGGTTCAAAATAATAGCATTAACGGCTCTATAATTTCAATATTTTTTGTAATATTGAAACTGTATCGACAAACCGATTGAACATAAATCAATGAAAAATAAAAGTTCAAGCATGAAAAAAATAATTGTACTCCTTTTGATAACCACTTGCACAGTATCTGCACAGCGAGAAGTGCAGTACCAGCAGTATTTAATGAACCCGATGGCAATAAATCCAGCTATGGCGGGTGCGTCCGAAACTTTTAGATTGACCGCTGCTTTTAGACGGCAATGGATACAAAACATAAGCGGGCTACCATTGAGCCAAACTTTTTCGATGGACGGCAGAGTGGGTGCTAACGACGATAAGCCTACTGCCCGTCAAGGATTTTTTGGATTAGGTTTACAAGGTATATTAGACAGAACAAGTCTCAACAACAACTCGGGCGTGTTTGGTAATGTGGCTTACCACTATCAAATAGACGACAATCAACGTATTTCATTTGGAATTACCGCAGGTGTAAGCGTACTCCCGGCGTTTGATATTGGCTCTGGATTGATACAAAACAAAGCAAAAGGTGGGGCTGGTGCAGGTATAAACTACCAAAATAATATTTTCTGGATTGGTGTATCGATGCCCGAAATGATTGGTAATAATATTGGTAATGTATCAGGATTTGCTACAATAATATATCCCAAACCAGTTTTTGTGTATGGTGGTTTGCAGATACAAGCCAATGACGATATAATATTCAAACCGTCGGTATTGGTCTCTGACAAAAGTGAATACCACCTCAATTTGCAAGCGGTCTATCAAGATAAAATCAGTGCGACAGTAGCGTACCGTAGTCTGAAATACGTCAATCGTGAAGGGTTTTTGTATGGTTTATTGGGTTATAATATCAATAAAAATATAACGGCCAATTATTCGTATTCTTCCAAAATGATTGAAAATCTGGGGAACAAAGGTGGTATTCACGAATTGGCTTTTACTTTTATTCCAAATCCAAAAAATTAAGTTGCCCTAAAAATTTATTTTAATAAACATTTGCTGTTTTATTACTTTTTAAAGTAACAAACCTTAATTTTGCCGTAACTTTAGTCAAGTAAATATTAAAAATGGAAAAATACTCGTACATCGCCAACACCGAAGCGGCTTTTATAGAAGATTTACACAAGGCATATCAGCAAAATCCCGAATCGGTAGATATAAGTTGGCAGCGTTTTTTTGAGGGTTTTGAGTTTTCGCTTAAATACAACCCAAATGGACAGACTCAAAACGAGGCAGAAAAGCCTGTTTCGGTAGGCCACACAAGGAGAGAAATGGAGGTAGTTCATCTTATCAGAGGCTATCGCCAGCGGGGACATTTGCTGGCGGCTACCAATCCGATTGCAACTCGAAAAGATCGTAATCCACAATTAGAACTGAAAGATTTTAACTTGACCGATGCCGACTTAGATACGGTATTTGAAGCAGGGCATGAGGTATTTGGCAAACCAGCCAAACTCAGAGACATTGTTGATGCACTCAAAAAAGTATATACAAGCAAGATTGGTTTTGAATACCAATACATCAGAGACCGTGCCGCCAAAAGTTGGTTGCGCCGAAAAATCGAACAAGAGTACTTGGTTTTTAAGCCAACAGATAACCAAAAAAAACGAATCCTTGAAAAATTAGTTGATGCTGTTTACTTTGAAAACTTTTTGCAAAATAGATTTTTGGGTAAAAAACGGTTTTCACTCGAAGGTGGGGAATCTACTATTCCAGCACTTGACTTCGCCATAAATCGGGGTGCAGACCTGGGTGTCGAAGAGGTAGTGATAGGTATGGCGCATAGAGGCCGCTTGAATGTGCTGACAAATATAATGCAAAAGCCTTATGCTCAGGTGTTCAAAGAGTTCAAAGAAGATGTATTTGATAGTGAAAACGACGGCGGTGGCTCGGGCGATGTAAAATACCACATGGGCTACGAAAGTCAGGTAGAAACTCCAAGCGGAAAACGAGTGAGTTTAAAACTACTCGCCAATCCATCGCATTTAGAGGCTGTCAATCCTGTTGTTGAGGGTTATGCTCGTGCCAGAGCCGACAAACACTACGACCACATCGAAGGCAAGGACAAATACGACCCAATATTACCGATATTGATACACGGCGATGCGGCAGTGGCAGGGCAAGGTATAGTATATGAAGTAACACAAATGGCCAACCTACCAGCTTATTATGTGGGTGGCACACTGCACTTTGTGATAAATAACCAAGTAGGTTTTACGACCGACTTTGACGATGCTCGGTCGTCGATTTATTGCTCGGATATTGCCAAGATTATTGATGCACCCATACTACACGTAAACGGCGACGACCCCGAAGCGGTGGCTTTTGCAATGACTCTCGCCATTGAGTTTCGGCAAGAGTTCAACAGAGATGTGTTTGTAGATATGGTCTGCTACCGCAAATATGGCCATAACGAAAACGACGAGCCACGCTTTACGCAGCCAAAAATGTATGATGTGATAAGTAAGCAGGCCAATCCAAGAGATTTGTACTTGCAAACACTCACGGCACGTGGAGATATAGATGCCGCTGCGGCAGACGAAATGCGTAAAGAGTTGGACGATGAGCTTCAAGAAGACTATAAAAGAGCGCAAAAAGGACAGTTGCCTTACCAGCGTCCACAATTAGAAAAAGACTGGGCAGATTTGCGGTTTTCAAAACCAGCGGATTTTGAACAATCACCAGAGACAGGAATCACCAAAGCCGAAATCGACAAAATAGGTAAGGCATTGGTAGCGTTGCCGACTGGCTTTAAAGTCATAAAGCAAATTGATAAGCTAATCGGCGAGCGCAAGCTAATGTTTGAAGGCACAGCCAACTTTACGTGGGGAGCGGCAGAGTTGCTTAGTTATGGCTCAATTTTGAACCAAGGCAAGACCATTCGGTTTACAGGCCAAGACGTACAAAGAGGGACATTTACGCACCGACATTCAGTATTGCATGACATAGAAACCAATGCACAATATAACAGTCTGTCGCACATAGACGACAAGCAAGGTAAGTTTGAGATTTATAACTCGCTGCTGTCAGAATATGCCGTTATGGGTTTTGAATACGGCTACTCTATGGCCAACCCCAATGCGCTCGTTATTTGGGAAGCACAGTTTGGTGATTTCTCGAACGGCGCACAGATTATGATAGACCAGTTTTTGGCCGCCGCCGAAGCCAAATGGAACAGTATGAACGGATTGGTGCTGCTACTCCCACACGGTTACGAAGGTCAGGGGCCAGAACACTCAAACGCCCGCCCAGAGCGATATTTGCAGCTATCTGCCGACTACAATATGTATGTCTGTAACATCACTACGCCCGCCAATCTATTTCATTTTATGCGCCGGCAGTTGGCACTACCTTTCCGAAAGCCCGCTATTTTGATGTCGCCTAAGTCTATGTTGCGCTCGCCCGTGGCTGTGTCGCCGATGGCCGACTTTATGACGGGTACTCGCTTTCAGGAAACGATGCCTGATACCTATGCCGAAGCCAATAAAGTAAAAAGAGTGTTGTTGTGTTCGGGTAAAGTATATTGGGATTTGGCTGCCAAACAAAAAATAGACGAGCGAAAAGACGTGGCTATTGTGCGAGTAGAACAGCTACACCCGTTCCCTACCAAACAAGTAGAATCAATATTGGCAAATTATAAAAATCCAGAATTGATTTGGGTACAAGAAGAACCCGAAAATATGGGCTATTGGAGTTTTATTCAGCGAACGTATCCTAAAATTTCAAAGTGTATTTCAAGACCAGCGAGCGCATCACCATCGACAGGATATACCGTAATACACGACCAACAACAAGCCGAGGTGGTCAGTAAGGCATTTTTCAAAAAATAGTAAATCATAATATCAATTTCAAAGATTTATAGTAATTGACACAAAAACATGGCAACAATAGAAATGAAAGTACCCAGCGTGGGTGAATCAATATCAGAGGTAACGATAGGGTCGTGGGCTAAAAAAGATGGCGATACAGTCAAGCGTGATGAAGTAATTTGTAGTTTAGATTCTGATAAAACCTCGTTTGAAGTCGTAGCCGAAGCCGATGGCGTACTGCATATCAAGGTAGCCGAAGGAGAGACGATTCCAATAAATACGCTGTTTTGTACCATTGAGTCAGGTGTCGTCGGTCTCGAAAAACCAGTTGAAAAAGGAATTACGTCGGCCATACCCATGATCCACGACTCACGATCAACAACCATCGTAGAAATGAAAGTGCCATCAATCGGTGAGTCAATCGCTGAGGTAACGATTGCAAACTGGAACAAAAAAGACGGTGATACTGTAAAGCTACATGAAATTATATGCGAATTAGAATCTGACAAAGCCAGTTTTGAACTTCCAGCCGAAGCAGAGGGAATATTAACAATAACAGCCCCAGCAGGAACAGTACTACCAATAGGCGCACTGATTTGCAAAATACAATCCATTGGCCAGCAGGAAGCAGTTGATAGTGAAAAACAAGAAGTAGCCACCCAACAACTCAATAATTCAAATAACGCCACTGGCCACCCATCGCCCGCCGCTGCCAAGATTTTGGCTGAAAAAGGCATAGCCACCCAAGATGTAGCCGGGAGTGGAGTAGGTGGTAGAATTATGAAAGACGATGCAATGAAAGCTGAACAAGTCATTAGTCGTGAGTCGTTAGTCGTTAGTCAAGACATGAAAAATGAGGTAAAATTAGAACCCAAGACCCAAGACCCAAGACCTAAGACTCAAGGCCAACGCCGTGAAAAAATGTCGTCGTTACGCAAAACCATTGCTCGCCGATTAGTGGCCGTCAAGAACGAAACAGCCATGCTCACGACTTTCAACGAGGTAGATATGAAGCCAATCATGGACTTGCGGACTAAATACAAAGACAAATTTAAAGAAAAACATAGCGTAGGGCTGGGCTTTATGTCGTTTTTTACCAAAGCAGTTTGTGTGGCCTTACAAGAGTTTCCAGTTATTAACGCCTACATAGACGGAGACGAAATAGTCTATAATGATTTTTGTGATATTTCGATAGCAGTTTCGGCCCCTCGTGGCTTGGTTGTGCCTGTTATCAGGTCGGCTCAAAACATGAACTTCGCCCAAATAGAAGCCGAAATCGTCAGATTGGCAACATTGGCCAAAGAAAATAAACTGACAATAGACCAAATGCAAGGTGGGACGTTTACCATCACCAACGGTGGGACTTTTGGCTCTATGCTCTCAACGCCAATCATCAATGCGCCTCAGGCGGCTATTTTGGGTATGCACAACATTGTGGAGCGGGCTGTGGTTGTCAATGGCGAAATAGTAGTGCGGCCTATTATGTACTTGGCTCTAAGTTACGACCACCGCACCATCGACGGCAAAGACTCGGTTAGTTTTTTGGTACGTGTCAAACAATTACTCGAAGACCCTACGAGGCTGCTATTGGGGGTGTAGTTATTGCCGTCTCAACTCATAAAACAGTCTTCTGCGGCTGTAACTGAACGGTGATGTTGGCTATTTTGTAAGCATTAAGTGCATCTGACTACCCACCCATATCTATCTGTTACGCAAACTGCCCTGCCTTGGCTTCCGTGCGCTTGACGTTGAGGTGTTAGAGTAGGTATAGAAGCATAAAATTTATTTAGTAACCACATCGAAACCCCTCAAAAACGCATTACCCTCAAAAGGTCGGGTGGCTTTGGTGTCTCCAATGGCATTGACTACGTTTTTGGTATAGACATAAATAGTTGATTACTTGGACGTTACAATATCAACTCGTTCGATATTTTCTACAACAGGCAAGACAAAGCCATCTGCCAAACCAAATCCATCAACAACAATGCCTACCCTTCGGCCTCGTCGTTCGGGGTATTCAAGACCTGAGTTATCCATTCTGATGTTAATAAGAGGATAAATAAGCTGGAACAGACAATAATTGATTGTTTTCGATAGTTTTGTCGGCAAGAGGATAGTTTATCCCCAATCTAATCTTAGTTTTTTCAAATGATTTTCTGGCT
>JAYWHT010000051.1:0-48174 GCA_043777595.1 Spirosomataceae bacterium | reverse complement strand
GATCTATAAAACAGAAAAACTGAGAAATGTAAAAGTTGGGTTTTGGCGAATATTATTCTGTTTTTTGCCTTAATTTCTACATTGTACGTTGATACGCCGAAGCGTTTAAGGAGTTGCGAGTATATGGTACAGTGTCTTGAGTTAAATACAATGTTGTTAATCAGTAAGTTATCAAAATTAAAACACCGTATTGGTTTTGAATAAGTGCTTATTTTTTTGACCTAAAAGCTAAAAAGCGAACCAGATTGTGGTTCGCTTTTTAGCTTTATTATTAAATTCAACGACTAACGTCAATTTACTGGCACGCCTTTTCGCTTTGTTTGTTTTATTGTAAACGGCACACAAATCTCGGCTGGGCATATACACTCGTCCATTACATAAGCTGGGCAGCAGTTTTTGGTAAGACAGCCACCTTGGCCAGCTTCTACGGTATAGTCGCCCGCTTGGCCTACTTCGAGCGTTGCTTTGGTTGCACCTGTTATTTTTATACCATTCCTAAACCACTGGTAGCTACTAAAACCCGCAGGTGCCGAAATGATTATTGTGTCTTGTCGTGCCGAGCATAGTTTTATTGGTACACTGGCACAGGCAATGGCATAATCGTCTTCGGCTGTATTATTGTTGCCTGGTTTTGAATCAATATCCACACCAGCAGCCTTTTGAATTTGCGCTCTGTTACAAATAGAACCCCCTTCAAAGAAATTCAGGTTATTGATTTTGGCCGTAATAGTCAGTACCGCCGACTCGCCATAGCCCAGGCTCATCATGCCCCAGAGGTGCGTTGTGTTGTTGTATGTTCCCTGAGTAGCTACCGCCTTTATGAATGTAAAGTTAGCGGCCAACGAGTCTGACACTACAATACTATCTGCAAATGTGGTAACGTCTGGGTGGGTATTTTTTACTGTAATTTCAAACGTTACTTCATCGCCAATCTGATGTTTACAATCACCCAATAGTTTTTTGGTCAATTCTAAATCAATCGGTGTAGGTAGCTTCACAACTGCCAAAGCAGCGTCTATCGTCAGGTTGTCTTTGAGCATTGGGTCGGTTGGGTCAATGCTCACAACTGGCGACAGACCGTTTGATTTAAAGTCCGAGTCTTTGTCGTCAGTACCTTTATTGGTCGAGTCAGATAGCGTACAACCTACTGGAATTGACGTTTTTAGAATCTTAACGATATAATTGCCCAACGGCAAACCCGTAAATAAGTACCTACCATCGGCATCGGTTGTGTCTTTGGCTATGGCTGCGCCTGTTGTTACATTACCAGCGGCTTGGTAGAGTTCTATCTGAATATTTTTTACACCAGTTCCAATTTCGTCTTGTTTGCCGTTATTGTTGGTGTCTTTCCAAACATAATCACCAATGCTTCCAGTTGGTTCTTTACAGTCGGTTGGTAACAGTGTTACTTTTTGAGTAGTGTAGCAATCAGCCTTGCCGTTGTAAACTCTCACAAAATAGACTTGTGGCATGGCTGGATTTGGCAAATTTAAAACTGTAAAACTATTGCCACTATAAGCCGTTGAACCTACAAAAGCGAAGCCTGTGCTGTCTGTTCCTACACGGTAAGTAAGTCCATTAGACACTCCAGAAACTGCTATTTTGGCATCAGACTTCGCAACCAACCCAATACAAGTTGCCGACAGAGCGGTAGCCGTAAACGCCGAGGGCTTCACACAGTCTGCCGAGCAGTTTGTGGGCTGTATGATGACTGATTTTGTGGTAAAACAGGTGAGACTGCTATAGATTCTTACAAAATATGTTTTGGCTGTAGGTGGATTAGCGATATTTGAAACTGTGAAGCCACTGCCCATAAAATCTGTTGTGGCTGCATAAGAAAATAACGTACTGTCTGCGCCAAAAATATAGCGTGTGTCAATCGTGGCATTGGTTACCAATATCTTTGCATCGTTGCTGGCCACTGTACCATTACAACTTGCCGACTGCGGTGTAAGTACAAATGTTGGCTTGATGCACGGCTCAGTACAGGTTGTTGGCCTTAACACCACCGATTTTGTCAAAAAGCAGTTGGCTGTACCATTATAGACTCTGACAAAATAAGTAGTAGCCACAGCCGGGTTTGGTACGTTTGCGATATTGAAACCACTACCAGAATAGACAACCGAAGTAGCAAAACTAAACTTGGTAGAGTCTGTCCCATAGCTGTAAGTCATACCATTTGAGGCACTTGTTACAAGTATTTGGGCATCATTTTTGGCAACAGTACCATTACAAGATGCGTTTTGCGGTGTGGCCGCAAATGTGGGTTTGACACAAGGCACACCACAAGTAGGCGACTTGACGGTCAGAGTTGTATCTCTGTAACAACCCGACGTAGGGTGAAACAGCCGTACTGTTACATTGTCAAATGCATTTGAGATATTATTGGATAAAATACCACTGGCCGGCACTGCTGGCAGACCAACGGCGGTAGTTGGCAAGGCGGCAGGATTGGCATTGAGAGCGTACTTTGCCCCCGATGTGTACAATGTCAAACCTACGATACCATCGTCTTGTGGTGTATTGTTTTTACAAGTTGGTTGGGTTATGTAGGCCGTCAGTGTTACAGTAGAGCGTCTTACCTCTATTGTATCTGTACAGCCAAAGACGGTGTTTTTGAGTTCATAATAATAAAACCCATTGGCAGACATTCCAGAAGCCAAGCCGTTTGTTGCTATTTTGGCAGTTGTGGCAGCGGCCGGGCCAGACAAATACCGCCACGATTCGGTAGCCGATGGTGTTTTTAGTTGGACGGCATTAGTAGCACAAATAACTGTGTCTTTTCCTGCATTGGGTTTTGTGCCAACAACAATCTTGACAGTATCGCTCACCGAACATTTAGAAATTGATGAAGTGAGGGTTACAGAATAGTCAGTCGTAACCTTTGGGCTGACCGAAATACTTGGCGTAGTTGCACCTGTACTCCAGACGTAAGAGGTGGTAGCACTGGGCTGGTAGCCAAGTGTGATTTTTTGGCCTACACAAATACTGTCATCGGCAAAAGGTGTTACGTTATATGTATTTTTGGTAACGGCGATGGTATCTTTGCAACCACCCGTTTTGCTTGCCAACAAAAACCGATATATGCCACTCGTTAGCATACCGGCAACGTTTCCGCTTTGGTCGATAGTAGCAACTGAGCCACCGAGTGTAGCCGACAAAAACGACCAAGTTTCGTCTTGTGTTGCTGCTTTGAGTTTAATTGTTGTTTTACAAGCCGATGCAGTATCTTTTCCCGCATTTGGTTTTGTACAAGTCGCACTTCGGGCCATTAAGCCAATGTCAAACTTGTAGTCGTTTTCGCCGCTTTGTTGGGTCAAAACCGTAATTTTTATCTGTGATGAATCGGTACTATAAAAACCGTCTGAATCTCTGGTTGCAGGGTCTTGATAGCCCGTTATTTGTTTGGCAGTTACCATAAAAGTATCTTTTAGAGTAACTACTTTTGATGAATTTTTTAGTTTTGAAGCAAGAGATGCTGGAATTTTTTGGTTCAAAGCCATTCTAATCTCGTATTTATTTTTACGTTTCAGTCCACCAGCTACGTTTTTGTCATTAAAATAATATTGTCCACCATTCATAGTAGTGTCCTTGGCGGTAAGTGTTCCTGCGCCACCAGCAGACATATCGTATAGTTCTATGGTTTGGTCGTCAATGCCAGGCTCGTTGCCGTCCTGAACACCATTGCGATTACAGTCAAACCATACTCGATTTCCGATTTCTACCGCTGCTGGGTCGCAAAGGCCAGTCAAATCACCTACACCACCCGACTTGCCGAGTGTGCCAGGCTCTTGGGCAAAAAGTGAGTATGCACGGTTCGACACACCATCGACAGTACTAAACAACCTAAAACCTGTTGATAAATAAACTGTCTGAATAGGGTCCATGGCCGACACAAGTACCTCCTGCAAGCCGGGGACTTTAAATACACCCCCGTTTGTTACCTCGCCGTGGCCCAATACACCACCTGTAAACAAGCGCCACTCGTCATCGCAGAAAAACTCCCCACCACCAATACCTTCGCCCTTACCAACACCACAGCCTGATAAGTTACCAGATTTACCGTTGTTTTCCATAGTATAAACTCCATTGGCAAATTGCGCTCTGTATGTATCGCCCGACATAAAGCCGTTGTAATGATGCAATGTATCAGATTTGGCAATTCCCCACTGGTCTTGGCCTGCCTGTAAACCTAAGCGGTCGGCAAAGCCTAATATCATTGAACCATCATCGTCAAACTCGATGTCAGCAAATAAAGGCTGTGGATAAACTAAGTTAGCTGGATTCTTCTGCCCATTACAAGTGCCAGGAAAAGTATTTGTCCAAGGCAGCCAGTGGTCTATTTTATTGCAATCTGGCCCCGAACCGTCCGCCACGTCTCTTTTAAAATTAAGCGAAAATTCCAAAATATTAGTAAACTGATTGGTTTTGGGGCTAAATTCATACACAGCCGCTTTGAGGTCGTTGGTGTCTTGTGAGGTTTCGGCAGTACAGACTACCCCCAAATAATATTTGCCATTGCGTTGCTTCAAGCTCCAAGGAGCGAAGTCACCATTTGAGCAATTTGGGTTTGGAATATCAAACGAATCGACACGAGCAGTAGCTGGGTTTGGTACTATGAGGGGCTTCGCTACTGGAAAGCGATACATTTTTCGCTTGTATAAGTTTATCAAATAAAGTGTGTCTTGGTAGCGGCTAAACTGAACGCCAGCCAAGCCGACTTTCCCCGCCTTGTGGAACGTAAGTGAGTCATTGCTACGAGATAGCTTGCTTGGCAGTAGGTCTCTGTGTGGGTCTGGCCCCGTGTTGATGTTTAGTGTTTTGACATCTAAATAAGAACTGGTTAATGGTGTGGCAGATGCCAAATCTATTTTGTAAATACCACCTGTACCAAGCGGCCCCAAGCCCACATGGCGGCGCACAACCGACCCAAACAGTAATTTTTTAGTTTCTTTTTGATAACTACTCGACCACGTAGAGCCTACTTCGGCGGCTGTGGCTAAGTGGGTTGGATAAAAATTGGTAGGGCTTGCCTGCCCAGAGGCATTATAGTCAAAAACCACAATAGCATCGCCTGCTCCTGCACTACCACCTGCGAGCGCATTGCCTGGCACATAGCAAGGAGTGGCCACTGATAAACCCTGACCAATTCTACAAAACTCGTCGTCACTTATCAAACCTACTTTTATGCCAGTGGCCGGGGCTTTGACAAACTGTACGTCTGTAGAACCCTGTGCCGATGAAGTGGGGGCGAGCGCTTCGGGAAAATTAAAAAACTCAATCCTTATCAGACTATCTTTGGGGGCCTCGGTGCTGCTAAAGCTGTAATTTCCGCTACCATCTACCGTTTTGATGACAGGCGTTGCAGAAGCCCCAACAAATATCCTTACCTTGGTGCCAGCGACACCTGGCTCGAACGGATTGATTGCTGTTTGGATACCGTTGAGATCAAAATCTCGAAAAATAGTACCGCTTACCTGTGCCTGTGCAACGGAATGAATCAAAATCAAAAAAAGTAGAACAGATACGTTCTGGATTACTTTTGTGCATGATAGCCTAAAAAATTGCTTTGTAAAAAAGTTCATAGTAAAAAAAGTAATGAGAGGAGATGTCAATAATCACGCAATCAAATTGTTTGGATAATACAAAAATCGGTTGTTTTAGTCTTGTAATTCGCTTTTCAGCCATTCTCGTTTGCGGCGAGGCAGTACTTTGGTATTTTTGGTTACAGATTCTTTTAGTAATTTACGAATCAAGAATAAATATCTACTTGCCTTTGGTTGGTCTATACCACACTGGTTTGCCAATTCTTCTTGCAATAAATCGTTTCTTAAATAAATCAAGCCAAAAAGTAATGCCTCTCTGGTTTCGCCAAATATACTATTTTTGCGAGTCGCTGGTTGCCTCAAACGAGGCTTGCCGTCAAATGTATATTGCCCAAAATAGGCAGACCAGAGTTTTTCGAAAGATTTATATAAATTTTCAAATTCTGCTGTTTTTAATCCTGTCATTTTTTTTAATTCATCATCGTTTTGCTGAATTTTGCTAAAATAGTCTTTCATTTGTATGTCATTAAATTAACGTGAGTGTGTATTTGTAGGCTTAAATATTTCGATGTCTTTGTTTTTACTATCAAATACCTTGCCACTAAATATCAACGATGACTAAAATTTATAGTTTTTTTAGCAAAATATGTCTAACAAGCCCAAGCCGTACAAAACCACAGATACACAAATAAATGTTTTTTGAAGAATCAGAAGAAATCACGCTCTTTGCCGACTTGATACTGCCCATACCAGTACCGCAGCTATTCACGTACCGTGTTCCGAGGGTGATGGTCGCCCTTATCAAAAATGGTGCCAGAGTAGTTGTTCCATTCGGAAAAAGTAGAATATTAACTGGCGTAGTTGCTCAAATACACCAAAAACCACCTACCAAGTACCAAGCTCGGTATATTGCAGAGCTATTAGACGAAGAACCATTGGTGTCGGTTTTTCAGTTAGAATTATTCAAATGGATTGCCGAATATTATGTCTGCTCTATTGGTGAAGTCATGAACGTAGCACTGCCGTCTGGTCTCAAAATTTCGAGCCAGTCCAAAGTACAGTTCAACCCCGATTTTACATACAATGATTTACTCTCTGATTCTGAAAAAGACCTTTTGGCCGACATCAAGCAACACGAATCACTTAGTTATGAAGAACTTACAAGAAAAGTAGGGGCCGTAAACGTAAACGCAATCATTAAGTCGTTGGTAGGCAAACGAGCTATTTTGTTGTTTGAGGAAGTCAAAGAAAAATACAGGCCCAAGACAGTCAAAAAAATAAAACTCACAGGCCGATTTGAAACCCGTGAGACGCTCATCGAACTCATCAATCAACTCGAAAAACAACCCAAACAGCAGGCTATAGTGCTGCAATATATCAGCAAAATACCCGTACAGACCGATGCAGCTACAAATAGAGTAGGTTTAGAAAAAAGTTTTTTTTCGCAAGACGAAGACCTCTCCGACTCGGCTTTAAAGACATTGATTAAAAACAACGTTTTTGAAGAATTTGAAGTAACTGTCCCCAGATTTGCTGATGCCAAGCTCGATTTTTCGACTGCCATAAACATAGAACTCACCCCAGCTCAACAAAAGGCATTTGATGAGATTATTGCAGCTTATCAACAAAAAGATATAATATTGTTGCACGGCGTAACTGGAAGTGGCAAAACGGAAGTGTATATTCGTTTGGCGCAACAAGCCATTGAGAGCGGTACACAAGTACTGTTTCTATTGCCCGAAATAGCTATTACAACCCAAATGGTCAGGCGGCTTCGCAAGGTTTTTGGCGATAAATTAGGTATTTATCATTCCAAATTTTCGGACAATGAGCGTGTCGAAGTCTGGAAAGGAGTGGTAGATAGCCGCTATCAGATTGTGTTGGGAGTGCGCTCTGCTGTGTTTTTGCCGTTTGATATGCTCGGACTTATTATTGTGGACGAAGAACACGAAAGTTCATACAAACAGTTTGACCCCGCCCCTCGCTACCACGCCCGAGACGTGGCGATGGTCATGGCCCAGCACCAACGAGCCAAAGTACTGCTCGGCTCGGCTACGCCTTCTATTGAGACTTACTACAATGCTCTTAATGGCCGTTATGGTTTTGTCGAACTCAGCGAGCGTTTTGGAGCAGCTACCATGCCTCAGTTTACACTCATCGACGTGCGCCTCGAACGCAAACAACGTAAGATGAAAGCTGAGTTTTCGTCGGTATTGCTCGAACATCTCAAAGCCAATCTCGACAATTCAGAGCAGAGTATTGTTTTTCAAAATCGCCGTGGCTACTCGCCTTATTTGCAATGTGAAGAATGTGGCTGGATTGGCCATTGCGACAACTGCGCCGTGAGCCTGACCTACCACTCGGCAGCGGCAGAGCTACGCTGCCACTACTGCGGCCACAAAGAAGACGTACCCAAAACCTGCCCCTCGTGTAGCTCTGTCAAAGTCAGGACGATGGGGTATGGTACTGAAAAATTAGAAGACCAAATCAAAATTATGTTTCCAACCTCACGTGTCAGCCGCATGGACTTAGACACGACCCGTGCCAAAAATGCGTACCAAAACATAATTCAAGATTTTGAAGACGGCAATGTGGATATTTTAGTTGGCACTCAAATGATTAGCAAAGGGCTGGACTTTGACCGTGTAACTTTGGTCGGTATTTTTGATGTCGATAGAATCATACATTTTCCAGATTTTAGAGCAACCGAGCGGGCTTTTCAGCTCATTACGCAGGTCAGTGGCCGAGCGGGGCGGCGAGCCGGACGACAAGGACGAGTACTGATTCAGACCTCAAATGTAGCGCAGCCTATTCTGCAAAAAATAATCACAAACGACTACAAAGCCATGTACGAAGCCGAACTCACTGAGCGGCAAGAGTTTGCGTACCCACCTTTTACGAGACTTATCAAGCTGATAGTAAAACACTTAGACGAGTCGGTAGCACAGCGAGCGGCCATGCAGTTGGCCACGGCATTGGCCGAAAAAATAGGCGACAGCCGAGTACTTGGCCCCGAAGCACCGCTTGTAGAAAGAGTACGAAATCAATATTTGTTTGAGGTTTTGATAAAATTGGAGCGAGAAAAGGTTAATTTTAAGGCTGCAAAGGCATTTATCCAAGAAAAAGTAACCGACATACTGACCGACAAAAAACTAAATGGCGTAAATGTAGTGATCGATGTGGATTGTGTTTGATACAAATAAAAATGAAATTATGGCCTACGAATCAGTAGATAAACTACAAAAAACTTTAGCTGAAACTGTTTTTAATCATACTAAAGATCCTAAAAAAGCTGCGGGACGTGCTTTGGGTACTTTGGTTGAAATCATAACTTACTACCTTTTAAAAACTTGGGGACTGAATAACCAAATTTCTATTGAAAGGGGTTTAGAAGAATATGGTAATGAAGAAATATCTCATAATGTAGAATATTCCCTACATCCTATTATTCGTAACTTTGTATTTTCGGTGGTAAAAACAGATTTGGCATTGACTTCAACTAAAATTTTGAAAGCCCTTGCCGAAACAAATTTTGACCTATCGGGATTTGACAAAAAATCTAATTCGTTGCTTGATAAAGATGGAATACTTCGTAATGCTTGTACTATTGCTACTTCTGAAAGTTCTTTTTTACTTTGTAGCATCAAATCTGATAAAGGTGATATGCTTGAACTCAACATATATGAACAAAGTAGAAAACCTTATGCCATGTTTGAATGTAAGCGTGTAGGTGTAGAAGAAGGCATGACCAAAGGACCACAAACGATTGAAAAGGCAAAACAAGGGGCTTATGTAGCTCGTGTAGCATCATCACTTCAAAAAATACGAACAGAAACTGGTGAAATGTACGGAATTATCTATAAAAGTGATGGCTCGTATGTGATTAAACCTTTCGTAGAATTGATGGAAAATATCATATTTTCAGAAGATAGCGAATTATTGAGGCGATTTATATTAACGGTTGGTATAGTTAGTAATCATGGAAATTGGTTTACCGCTGAAAATCAAAATAAAGAATTGAAAGTATTGGCTCAATCGTATGATTGGCTCATTTTTTTGACGGACAAGGGCTTATCAGAATTTATCGAAAAACTACTTTTCAAACCCATACCCGAATTACGATTTCTCAAAGATACATTTTTAGCAAGTTATGTCGAGGGTAAACGGAAAAACCAGTTTACCAAAGTACAAATGAATATTGAGGCAGATAGGCTCTTGCTTGCCTATTTTAGTGAAAATTTAGCTGAAATTGAAAATTGGTTCAATATTATTTCTCCCAAAAGTAAAACATTAGACCACTTAAAGTCCGAACTAAAAGCATTATCAATGAAAACTTGGACAACTATTTTACGATGAGCGCAGGGAGAGCTATAAATACGTTGAGCCAAAGTTGGGGAACGCCGCACAAATACGTGAAAGCAGTAAAAGAGGTATTTGGCGGAAAAATTGACTTAGACCCTTGCTCAAATGAATATTCAGTTGTAGATGCCGAAACGTCATACGCATTGCCAGAGAAAGATGGATTAAAAGAATCATGGAACTACCCAAGTATTTATGTCAATCCACCGTATGGCATTGATAAAGATAAAGGTACGACGATTAAGCACTGGTTAGCCAAATGTGCTTATGCTTACGAACAATATAACTCAGAAGTATTGGCTTTGATTCCAGTTGCTGCAAATACTGGACATTGGAAAAAATTTGTTTTTACCAAAGCTAAGGCAGTTTGTTTTTTGTACGACACTCGCTTAAAATTTCTTGAAAATGGCATTGATACTGGCAAAGGTGCACCTATGGCCTGTGCTATGGTTTACTGGGGTAATGACTATTTACGATTTTACGAAATATTTATAGAATACGGTGCCGTTGTGGACATTTCTAACCTAATTGGTGAACAAATAGCGACTGACCGTAAAAAATTAGAACTTTTTTAGTAGAATATTGAGCATCAAAATACCACACACCTAAAAATCTTATGTTTAACAAAAAAACCAAAATCGTAGCCACCGTAGGCCCCGTCTCAGATTCGAGAGAAATGTTATATAAATTGGCACAGGCTGGTGTCAATGTGTATAGACTAAACTTTTCGCATGGCACACACGAAGAACACCAACAACGCATCAACAACATCAGGGCCAATAACGAAGAATATGGAATCCATAATGCCATATTACAAGATTTGCAAGGGCCAAAAATCCGTATCGGGAACGTTGAGAGCAAAGAAGGCGTGCTGATAGTACCTGGCCAAAAGTTAGTCTTTACCAATCAGCAAATTATCGGTACGTCCGAGCGTGTCAGCACGCCTTATGACGGTATGTATAATGACGTAGAAGTAGGCCATCAGCTATTGCTCGACGACGGCAAAATGGCCGTAAAAGTAACGGCCATCGAAGGCTCAGACGTGATAACGGAGGTGATTTATGGCGGAATGTTAAAATCGAAAAAAGGTGTAAACCTACCCAAAACCCGTGTATCGATGCCGTCTGTAACTGACAAGGACTATGCCGACTTAGAGTTTGGGCTGGCCAATAACGTAGAATGGGTGGCGTTGTCGTTTATCAGAGAGGCTGCCGACATTCAGAAAGTAAAAGATTTTATCAAGGCCAAAGGCGGTACGGCACGGGTAATTGCCAAAATAGAAATGCCCGAAGCTGTCGATAACATTGACGAGATTATTGCCGTAACCGATGGCATCATGGTAGCTCGTGGCGACTTGGGCGTGGAGATGCTGGCCGAAGAAGTGCCAATGATTCAGAAAATGATTGTCGAAAAATGTAACCGTGTCGGTAAGCCTGTTATTGTGGCTACCCAAATGCTCGAAAGCATGATAGACTCCCCACGGCCAACCCGTGCTGAGGTCAATGACATTGCCAACTCTGTGCTGGACGGTGCCGATGCCGTGATGCTCAGTGCCGAAACCGCCGCTGGTAGTTTTCCTATCGAATCAGTAATGGCTATGTCCAAAACAATAGCGCAAGTAGAAAAAATAGAAGCCGAAAAAGACCCCGACGACACCAAAATATATTACAGACACCACGCCAACGTAAACAAAACCCCAAGTAACGACATCATCAACGACAACGTGGTGATGAGTGCCTGCCGATTGGCCAGAGACACCAAAGCCAAGGCCATCATTGGGGTTACGACAACAGGCTACACAGGTTTCAGAATAGCACACCACCGCCCAGTAGCCGACTTGTATGTTTTTACACCCAACAAAAGTATGATGAATACGCTGGCACTATATTGGGGTGTAAAAACGGTATATTACGACCGCCAACACCAAGCAACGGACGACTTAGTTGAAGACATCAAGAACGAGTTAGTGAAGTCTGGTAAGTTGGAAGCAGGCGATATTTTTGTCAATACGCTTAGTATGCCAAGCCATGCCAAAAAACGTACCAATACCGTCAAGTTGAGTGTTGTGTAATTACTAAATGACGATTTAAGTACTTATTCAAAACTAATACAGTATTTTGATTTTAATAACTTACTGATTTGCAGTATTATATTTAACTCACGACACCAGACTATATACTCACGACTCCTTAAGAATTATGACGAGGTCCATTTGAGAGTTTCAAATGGACCTCGTTGTGTTTTAGACTGTCAGCATAGCTGCTCCAAAAACTCCCGCACTGTCGCCAAGTTTGGGTCTGAGAACAGGCGTGTTGATGATACCATTATTGAAAACGTACTTTTTGGCACGCTCAATGCCTTCGGTATAAAGCAAATCAATATTGCTCAGACCACCGCCAACTACAATGGCATCGGGGTCGAGCACGTTGATAATTGTTGTGAGTGAGCGGCCAAAATATTCCAACATTCTGTCCACAGTTTCGGTAGCAGCTGAGTCGTTTCCCTGTTTATGATTGTCTATTATTTGTTTGAGTGTAAAAGACTTACCTGTTTTTTGTTCATAAAATTTTTGCAAAGATGGCCCCGAAAGCACTTGTTCCCGACAACCTTTTTTGCCGCAGTAGCAGTCGTAGCCGTTGTGTTCCAAGATGTTATGACCCCATTCGCCACCAATACCATGCAAACCATTGAGCGGAAAAACCTGCCCATTGGGGCTTTTCAAAACCACACCACCACCTACGCCTGTTCCCATTATTATTCCAAATACACACCGAAAATCAGTCAGTACGTCGGGTATCACGCCCATCGTAGCCTCGGCCAGTGCAAAGCAGTTGGCATCGTTGGCCAGATGGACGGGAATTTGTAATTTGGCCACTAAGTCGTCTCTCAAAAAACGGCCATTCAGGCACGTGGTATTGCAGCCTTTCATGGCGTTGGTAGCTGGGTCGTGTGTGCCTGGGGTGGCTATGCCTATGGCTTGGGGTTTTAGTCCTGTTTGGTTTTCCAATAATCTGACTAACATACAAATTTGCGAAACGATGTGGTCGTAGCCTTTGTGGGCTTCTGTATCTATGCGCCTACGGACAACGACAGCATCGGGCGAGGCCGCCGACAATATTACGCCTTCAATTTTTGTTCCTCCCAAATCTATTCCCCAGAGCATTGTGTATAGTGGTTTTTGTGGTATTGTGTTTTATTGATTTTACTGTAAAATAAACTAAAATTAGGGTACTTTTAAAACTTTTCTGTCTTTAAATTGTATCTTTGGGAGTTGTGTTTTTATAATAATACCCAAAGACACCGCCCTAATACTTTGACATACTCATTAACCCAATTTAAAATCTTCAAATGAAAAAACAATTTTTGGTAGCCCTACTTTTCTTAGTAAGTATTTGCGCTCAATCTCAAAATGCTTTGCAGTCGCCACAGCAATTTTTGGGCTATGCCGTTGGCGAGCGTTTTACGCCTTCACACCAAATATACCGCTATGCCGAACACGTGGCGGAGCAGTTGCCCAACAAAGTCAAGATTATAAATTACGGCCAAACTTACGAAAAGCGACCGCTTATGTTTGTGGTAGTAAGTGCCGACGAAAACATCAAAAACTTAGAGCAAATCCGTACCGACCACCTCAAAAGTATTGGTATGATGGCAGGCACTCCTACGGCCAAAGACAGTAAACCAATTATATGGCTTAGTTACAACGTTCATGGCAATGAGGGCGTAAGTTCTGAGGCATTTATGAAAGTATTGGACGAATTGCTGCAACCTAACAATGCTACATCGGCCAAAATATTGAAAAACAGTATCGTTATTTTGGCTCCCTGCCTCAACCCCGACGGCCACGACCGATATGTAAACTGGTATAACCAAAAAATAGGAACAGAACCCAACGCCAACACAAGCGCATGGGAACACAACGAGCCTTGGCCGGGTGGTCGCTATACGCACTATTTGTTTGACCCAAATCGTGATTGGGCTTGGCAAACACAAGAAATTACGAGCCAACTCATAGCCGCCTACCACAACTGGATGCCGCAGGTTCATGGCGATTTTCACGAAATGGGCCCAAATAGCCCATACTATTTTGCACCAGCCGCCAAGCCTTATCACGAAGATATTACGCTTTGGCAGAGAGAACTGCAAGACGTAATTGGTACATACAACAAAAAATATTTTGACCGCAAAAACTGGCTCTACTACACCCGAGAGCGGTTTGACTTGCTGTACCCAAGCTACGGCGACACATGGCCAACCTACAACGGCGCTATTGGAATGACCTACGAGCAAGGTGGCGGTGGCGTGGCTGGCCTTGCCTACGAGCGTACCAGCGAAGGCGATACACTCACACTCCGTGACCGCATTGCACACTCGGCCACAGCCAGTATCGCTACCCTCGAAGCCATCGCCGACCGACCGACCAAAGTAGCCGATGAGTTTGTGAAATTTTTTGAAAAATCGCAGTCAAACCCTATTGGTACGTTCAAAGGCTATGTTGTCAAAACTACTGGCGACGAGGGTAAAATAAAAGCATTGAAAGAACTATTGGACAAAAACCGAATCGTTTATGGCTATTCGAGCGACTCAAAAGCACTCTCTGGCTATAATTATTTGACCCAAAAAGAAGAAACATTCAAAACCGAAGCCAACGACTTGCTCATCAGTGCCTATCAACCCAAATCTACACTTCTCAAAATACTGTTTGAAACCAAACCAATGCTCGAAGACTCCATCACTTATGACATCACTTCGTGGTGTGTGCCGCTGGCTTTTGGCCTCAAAACGTATGGCGTAAAAGAGAAATTAGTAGTTGGGCCGGGGTCGTTAGTCATTAGTCAATCGTCATTGGTCAATCAAAATAAGCCTTACGCCTACCTTGCTAACTGGCGGTCTGCCGAAGATGTCAAGCTATTGGCTGCTGTTCTAAAAAATAAAATCAAGGTACGAATTGCCGAAAAAACATTTGACCTCAACAACAAAACTTACGCCGCTGGTACGCTCATTATGACTCGTGCAGGCAACGAAGCGATGGGCGAAAAATTTGACAAAATAATCATAGACGAAGCCAACCGACTTGGCATAACCCTCACAACTACCGAAACAGGTGGCGTGGCCAAGGGTTCAGACTTTGGTTCAGATTTTGTATATTCTATCAAAACGCCACGTGTGGGCCTCATTGCAGGCGAGGGTACGTCTATGACGGCTGTGGGCGAAGTCTGGCATTATTTTGACCAAGAACTCAAATACCCCATCACGCTCATTGACCCAAATGGCCGAGGTGGTTTGCCTTTTACCAAACTCGACGTGCTTGTCGTACCGTCTGGTTATGGCTCTAACTTGATAAAAGAAAGCCAAATACAGCCTCTAAAAGATTGGTTACGTGGTGGCGGAAAATTGATATTGTTAGAAAATTCAACAGGTATTTTGGCCGATAAAGACGGCTTTGGTCTTAAAACTCGGAAAGACGAAAAGAAAAAAGGGGCAGATTCACTAAAAATATATGCCAATCGTGAGCGTGAATCAGTCTCTGACGAAACACCTGGTAGTATCTATAAAATCAAACTCGACAACACGCACCCGCTGGCTTTTGGTATGCCCGACTATTTTTATGCACTTGTAAACAATACCTACAACTACGAGTTTTTGAAAGATGGCTGGAATGTAGGCTATCTCAAAAAAGAAAAAGAAGGCTATGTAGCTGGATTTGTAGGTAAAAATGCAAAAGAAAAACTACAAAATACGCTTTTTTATGGTGTCGAAGAAATAGGCCGAGGCAAAGTAATATATATGGCCAATGACCCTTTATTCAGAGGTTTTTGGTACAACGGCAAACTTATTTTTAGTAATGCAGTGTTTTTGGTGCCGTAGGCTCAATCAATCTTCAAAACTCAAAAAGTCTTTAAACGAGCGACCGATAGCCTTATCGGTCGCTTCTTTTTTGTTTTCCCAAGTAGCATCTAAGTCGAGCGTAACAGGCCCTTTGAGAATGAGAGCGAGTTTAAAATCGTCTTTTTTGTGAATATACTCTGCCGTTCGGCGAGCCGATTTGAGCGCATATTCACGGGCAAAAACATCGCCTTTACTCTGAATCTCTATTTTTTTTTCTAATACATAATTATACCGTTCCAAAATATCTTTGAGCGACTTGCCAATGACTTCTGTGGCTTCGAGTGTGCCAATCGTCAAGATAGCCGTACCACCAATAGCCGACACAATCGTTCGGTTGTCAGTCGTTTTGATAACAACTGGCGATATGCCCGTAACCGCCCCCAACGTAGCCGTGGTAACTGACCGATTGCGTTTTCCTTTTTTGGCTTGCAAGTAAGCCTGTTTCAATGTTTGTTCTTTTTCAGAAAGCTGTTCTAATAAATTCCACGCTTCAACCAATGCCGATTTGTATTGGCCATAGAGTTGTTTGTCTTTTAATGTTTCATTGACGGCATTTCTGACGGTAAAGTATATTTTGCGCTCGTCTCGTTTTTGGTTTTTATCAATCACAAAAAAAGTAATACTAAACGAAAGTGAGTCTAACGGGTCTTTGACAAAATCGTAGGTAGGTGTCCAGATAAATTCATATTGATTGGCGGTATTTTTGATGAGAGCCTTGGCTGGAACTTGGGCATTGTCCGACACAAAATCAAAAGCTACAATATCGTCATCGCCATTGGGGTCAGACAAGTAAAATTTGAGGTCAATCGTTGTATTTTCTTTCAAGTCGTACTGCTCGCTCTGTGGTATTTGTATAATATTGGGGGGCAAATCAAGCTGAGTGGCTTGTACTCTTATTCTACCTTTGGAGCGTGCTTTGCGGGGCTGGTCTTCCAAATAAAAATCAATATAAAGCGGTTTATTTTTGAGTTGGTTAAATTGCGTTTGTGATGGTTGCCACGTAAATTCACCCTGCGATGTGAGTTTCATGCCTTCGGGCAATAGCTCTGCAATAGGCACAATCACAACGGGGTCGCCGTCATCGTCTCTCAACAACTGGGCATCGATTTTATAGACGTTTAATGTTCTAAATTGCACATAATAGGGCTGTAATTCTTCAATTTGAGGTGGCCGATTGGTATGGCTTACTTCCAGTTCTATGGTTCGTGTAGTAGTTTCGCCTTTGTTGTTTTGTGCTTTTATGAGTAACAGTACAACCTTTTTTGTGTTAATTCTGTCGGCCATGTCATAGCTGGGTGTCCAGCCAAAATGCCCCAGCGAATCGAAACTCATACCCTCAATGCGCCCCTGCACGAGACTAAAAAAGGCATTTTCGGCATTACTACCAATCTGAAAATCAATGCGACTACCCTCTGGGGCAACGTTCCAGTCGGGTTGAGATGGTAATATAATCTGAAAAGGCGGTTTTGCCTCTTGGCCTTGAATAGTGTAGGCAAACAAAGAGAATGACAATACAAAAAACGATAACGTGAGGTGTTTCATTGATGGCTGAGTGGTTATATTAAAAAATTGGGGTTGTGTAGTCTTTTTCACAACCCCAACTCCGTACTATACTACATCTCCCGAATCCAGATATTACGATAACTGGTTGGGTTGCCATGATCTTGTAGTTTGATTGGCCCTTTGCCATGCGGTGCTACCACTGGCAAACCAATAAAGGGTGTAGTACCTCTGATTTCGGTGTGATTCTGAACCAATATACCATTTTGAAGTACCGTAATATAAGGCGAAGTAAGCATCATACCGTCTTTGTTGAACTGTGGTGCAGTATAAATCACATCATAAGTCTGCCACTCGCCTGGCTTTTTGCAAGCATTGACCAATGGCATTTTTTGTTTGTAAATCGACCCCGCTTGCCCGTTTGAGTAAGTACGATTTTCGTAATTGTCCAACACTTGCAACTCATAAAGCCCTTGCATAAAAACACCGCTATTGCCTCTGTTCTGGCCATCGCCTTTGACAACGGCAGGAGTCCGAAACTCAATATGTAACTGAAAATTGCCAAACTCTTGCTTTGTTTGTACGTCGCCCTTGCCTGCTGACACTGTCATTGCACCATCGGCTACCGTCCAAGCGGGCGCCGATTTGCCATCTTTGGCTGCTACCCAATTATCTAAGTTTTTGCCGTCAAACAGCACAACGGCATCTGAGGGGGCAGTGGCAGATGTGCCAGGCGTAACGACACGTGGAATCGGATCCCAAATTTCAGACGACTCTGGGGTCATTTTGGCTGGTTGTAGTTGGGCAATGGCCATTGTGCTGGCAAGCATCATTGTACCAAAAATTGTTTTTCTTTTCATAAATTTGTGTTTGTTTTTCAGCATCAAAAGTATTTGTTCCCCAAAAAATACTAATCTCAACTTTGTTGTTTGGATTAAGGTGTTTAAATTAAGGTACAATATTAAACAAAAATCCAACGTCCAACATCTAAAATTCAATGTCATTCCCATAAAATTATGTCAAAAAAAAACCGAACAGGAATTGTATTCTCAACTGACCCAGATTTTAAATACAACGATGATGGCCAACTATCGGCACGGTCGCTGCCGCCAGCGCAGCAAAACCTAAAAATATGGCTTGACCGAAAAGGGGGCGGCAAGGTTGTTACGGCAGTTTGTGGTTTTGAAGGCAGCGAGCCAGACTTGGCCAATATAGCCAAACTACTCAAAAACGCCTGTGGCACAGGCGGAACAGCCAAAGATGGTGAGATATTGATTCAGGGCGATTTTAGAGAAAAAATAATGGCGTTGCTTATCTCAAAAGGCTACAAAGTCAAAAAAGCAGGAGGGTAAGTTTGGCGAGCCAATGAATGACGACACCAGTTTACTTATTTCAGCATCGCTTTTGCTACTTTTGGATCCACAAAAACGCTATCATGCTCAAAATCAAGTTTGATACGCCATTTTTGAAAAGTATTAACACCTAAAATAGCATCTTCCGACAAACCTGGAATAACAAAAAACTCATCGGAAAGACGTACGTCGTTGATATAAAAATCAACAGAAATGCGATACTCTATTTTAAGGTAGTGGCCAGCGGCTGCGGTAGCTACTTCCATGGGGCGGTATAGTTTTACGGCTGTTTCTAAGCCATCAACCGCATCTGGATGAATACACGAAAAAGTAGCCCCAGAGTCGAACAAAGTATAAATTCGTTTTTCGCCCTGCGAACCTTCAAAAAGTAGTGGTAGCTTGATGATTGACATAAACCTTATGATTTTAAAATTATAGAGTACAAATATAATCAGTTTTAATATAAAAATTTCAAATTCAATCTTTATCACTTATCTACTATTTTCTTTCAAACACTCCTCAAAACAACGTAGCCCCTCGGCCAGTTCGGTGGCAGACGGATAGGCAAAGCCCAATCTAAAATACCGCTCCGACTGCTCGAACCAATGCCCAAAACCTACAAAAGTCTGGTGCGTATTGTAGAGGTTTTGGCGAAAAGCGTCAAAGTCCAAATCATACTCGGCTTTTAGTCTTACAAAACAAACCCCACCCGCCTCGGGCATCACATATTCTATAAGAGTCTGACTACTGGCCCATTGTTTGAAAACAGCATAGTTTTCTTGAATCTGAGCATGAATAACTGGCAGTAGCGTGGTTTTTTGGGTCAGTAAGTGTAGCGCAATGGTTTCGTCGATTATTGAGTTACCCAATATTATTTGTTCTTTGGCGGCCAATAGTTTGTACATCAAGTTTGGGTCTCTACAAATCAACCAACCGATTCTGATACCAGGCACTCCAAAGGCTTTTGAGAGCGAACAAATCGAAATCACTTTGTCAGACAGCGTAGCAGCGTAAGGCCGAAGCGGTGTCTGAAAGTTTAGGTCTCGGTAGGTTTCGTCCACTATCAAATAGCAGTCATTTTCTTCGGCAATGGCCACGATGGCTCGTATGGTAGCTTCCGAAAACAGTTTGCTTGTTGGGTTATGTGGATTAGTGATGCTGATGAGCTTGGTATTGGATCTGAGGGCGGCCTTGATTTGTGCTGGGTCAAGGTCAAAGCCTTTATCAAATTCTAAATCAATGACCGACATTTGGCAGCCAATAGCTCGTGGCGTTTCGATATTGGTAGCGTAGTTGGGCCTAATCACTATCAGATGGTCAGAAGTTTTGAGTAAAGTCGTTGAAACTATAAACAAAGCCATGGCCGCACCCGTTGTTATAAGCACTTGGTCTGCGCTTAATATTGGACTTTCTTCGGCAATGATTTGGCGGAGTGGCAATATACCTCGATGTTCTGAATATGCCAATACAACGCTACTCAAATCAATGTTTAATTCTCCCAAAGTACGGTCTCTGACAGAGCTTTCGGACAAATTATAACGGATTGTATCATAGCCAACTTCTTCTGGCGACTCGATTTCGATAGGCATTCTGTTATATTGCATAGAGTCATATTTGGCTAATAGTCATTGAACCTAAAACCCACCCCATGAATACTCTCAATTTTGAGCGAAGGGTCGGCCAATAGGTATTTTCTAAGTCTTGAAATAAACACATCGAGGCTGCGACCCATAAAATAGTCGTCGTCGCCCCAGATGGCTTTGAGCATATCGTTACGCTTGACAACCTCGTTTGGGCGTTCGGCCAAATACCTAAGTACCTCTGCCTCACGGTAGGTGAGCGTATGCGAATGAGTTGTATTTTTGAGTGTTAGTTTCTGAAAATCAAATAGATAAGTGCCAATTTGCGAACCAACAGCTTCTTTTATATTATAGACTTTTCGAGTACTTCGGCGCAAAAAAATTTCTATTTTGAGCATTAGTTCTTCCATACTAAACGGCTTGGTGAGGTAGTCGTCGCCACCAAGTCTGAGGCCGTGTAGTTTATCTTCTTGTAGAGAGCGAGCCGTCAAAAACAAAATTGGTACTTGTGCATCTACATCACGAATACGTTTTGCTAACGAAAATCCGTCCATTTCGGGCAGCATTACATCTAATACACAAAGGTCGCAATGGGTAGCCTCAAAAGCCCGCCAGCCGCTCAGGCCGTCGGTGCAGTGTACTATCTCATAGTTGTTTAGTTCGAGATTGTCTTTGGTAACAAATCCCAGATTGGGGTCGTCTTCGACATATAATATTTTTGCTCGCATATTAGTCGTGAGTGGTTAGTCGTGGGTCGTTTGTCATTAGTTGTCATGGGTTATTGATTGTTTTGTCATTGACCAACAACTATAGACCCAATACTCATGACTATTTTATTGGTATCAATATACTAAATTTACTGCCCTTCCCTGCTTCGCTTTGCAGTTCTATTTTCCAGCCATGGGCTTTAATGATTTGAGAAACATAACTCAGGCCAATACCAAAACCTTTGACATTATGGACATTGCCAGTTGGCACACGATAAAACTTCTTAAAAACCTTTGATTGATATTCGGCCGCTATGCCAATACCTTTGTCTGTTACCGACACAACAAGCGTACCATTATAGTTGTGTGTCTGGACACATACCTCGGGTTTATCGCCGCTATATTTGAGGGCATTATCAATTAAGTTATTGAGCGCATTGGTCATCAAAAAGCGGTCTGCATCGATATATGGTACTTCTGCCGTAAGTTTGAGCGTTATTTTATTTTCATATTTTTGAGCCAAATTATCAATTACTTGGTGAGCATCGAGCCATTCGGGTTGTAAGTACAGTTTGTTTTTCTCGGCCTTGGCCATATTCAGTACCGATTCTATTTGGTATTGCAGACGTTGGGTTTCTTCTTGTACTATTCTCACATATCGTTTGAGGCGGTCGGGTTGGGTGGTGATGTTGGGCGTGTTGAGTACGTCAGCCGCAATTTTTATAGTTGCTATTGGTGTTTGCAACTCGTGGGTCATGTTATTGATAAAATCTCGCTGTATTTCGGTCAGTTGTTTTTGTTTCAGAATCACAAAAAGAGCATAACCAAAAAAACCAACAGCCAATAGAACCAATGCCGACGACCAAATCCAACCTTTTAGACTCCCAGCCACGTTGAGCGATTGCTCTGGAAACCGAACACCAAAATAGTAGGGATATTTATTTGTCTTTACCCAACTGGCCGTAACAGTTGGTGTCTGTGTTTCACTTGCCGTACTCAATGCCACACCGTACATCATGCGGTCGGTGGTGCAGTCATAAACACCCACTTCAAAGTCGGTAATCAAGTCGTGTTTCTTAAAAATCGTTTTTAGATAATGTTCTAATATTTTGGGTTCGATGCGAGAATTGGTATTGACCAAAAAATAATCTGACGACAGTTCTTCAACAGGATTATTGTTGAGCATCACTTTGTTGAAGTCTGCCAACTGCTCGGCTACGTCTTGTAGCGCAACATGAACCCGCTGATTGAACTGCCGCTCTCGGAGTGCAAAAGCCTTACTGACCCAATAAATTTGAGTAACAAGCACACCAATAATTGACAGTGTTGATAAGACAACCAACCACCGAACAGTGATTCTGGGCATTTATTATGTTTTTTTGTTGATATTTTTGGTGAATATAATAAAACAATATAGATAAATAAATATAACCTTCGTGGCAAAAGTTATATATTTTATAATTTGACACCTCAAAACGATTAGGTATGTCGGCTTTGTCCTGTTGATTTGTGAAACCCTCAACACAAAAGTACCACCAAAACTATGTTTTTAGTGGTACTTTTGCTGCAACTTTATTGACTAACACCATACTATTTTTTTTAATACCTAAACCTTGACAACCCAGCCAAATGGATCTGCGACTTTGCCTGTTCTGATGTCGGTCAAAAAGGCTTTGGCACGTGCTGCAAACGAGTCAGCGGTAACAACTGGCAGATTATAGTCGGTTCCATTATAACCAATGACGGCAAAAGGCGAAATTACAACGGCAGTACCAGCTCCAAAGGCAGACTCTAAACGGCCCTCGTTGATGGCCGTAATCACTTCTTTGACAGACACTTGGCGTTCTTCGACAGGTATATTCCAATGACGAGCAATGTCAATGATGCTCTTGCGAGTAACACCGTCCAAAATCGTACTCGACACTTTGGGAGTAACGAGTTTACCATCTATTACAAACATGACATTCATCGTCCCTGACTCTTCAAAATAAGCGTGTTCGGTCGAGTCTGTCCACAAAATTTGGTCGTAGCCTTGTTGTTGCGCCAACTTGGCGGGGTGTAGCGATGCGCCATAGTTGCCCGCACATTTGGCCGAGCCAACACCACCCTCAGCCGCACGAATGTACTCGGTTTCGACTTTTACTTTTGGTGGGTTTGAGTAATAAGTACCTACGGGGCTGGTAAAAATAATAAACTTATAAGTGTCCGAAGGCCGTACTCCAATGTAGCCATCGGTTGCAAACATATAAGGTCGCACATATAGCGATGCAGACTCGGCGGTTGGCACCCAAGCGGCATCGAGCCTGAGCAACTGCATCAAGCCTTCCATAAATATCTCTTCGGGGATTTCGGGCATACACATTCTGGTAGCCGAGCGGTTGAGCCGCTTCCAGTTGTCTAATGGTCTGAAAGTCAGAACGTCGCCATCGTCATTTTTGTAAGCCTTCATGCCCTCAAACAAAGCCTGTCCGTAGTGCAGAGCCGCCGTAGCTGGGCTAAGGCTAAGGTTGGCGTAAGGTACAATCTCTAAGTTAGTCCATTGGCCATCGATATAGTCGGCTACAAACATATGATCGGAATAATGTCTGCCAAATACCAAATTATCAAAATCGACTTCGTCAATTCTGGACTTGGCTATTGGTCTAATTTCAATTTCTACTGCTTCTGCAATCATGATTTTGTTGTTTGAATAATGTTTATGGTACAAATATTTTTATTTTATGGCACAATGTCAAGAAAAAGCGATTTTAGTTTCAAATTTGCAGAAAATAAATTGACTTATGAAATCGTTTTTTGACATTAACACCATTTTTTTTGAAGCATTAGGTTACAAAATGAGTTACCTCGAATGGTGGGCAACCGTAAGCGGGGCGGTAGCGGTTTGGCTTTCGGCTCGTGAAAATGCGTGGAGTTGGATACTGGGCCTGCTCAACGTTGTGCTGGCTTTTGGGTTATTTTATCAAATACAGCTTTATCCTGATATGTTTTTACAGGCATTTTTTTTTGTAACTAACCTCATCGGCTGGTGGCAATGGAAATATCCAAAAGTAAATGAAGCCAATCAAAACCATGAATTACGAATCAGCCGACTTTCTTTGAAACAATGGGCTTGGGTTATTGTAATGGGTATTTTTTTTACAGGCTTGATGGGAACATTCGCGGGTAATTTGAGCAACTGGCTGCCCACTGTGTTTAGCAAGCCCAGCGCATTTCCGTATTTGGACTCGTTCACAACCATCGTCAGTATTGTAGCTACATTTATGCTTATTCGCAAAAAAGTCGAGGCGTGGTTTATGTGGCTACTCGTGGACGTTATCAGTACTTATATGTATTTTATCAAGGACGTAAAACTATACTCGCTGCTCTATCTCGCTTTTTGTTTTATTGCCGTCTTTGGAATGGTAAATTGGGTAAAACGATATAAAAAGCAAGAAGCCAAAAATGGCTAAGACGCTCATTTTGATTTATATAAATTATTAAGCAGCTCGTCCCAACACACTAAGTTGCATCTCAATACCTACTTCCTGCATAATTTTTTGTAACTCACTTATTCGTTCAGCTAACAACTCTCTATACTGATTAACAATTAAGTAGCTACTTTTTTGTTCTTCATGTAATGAGATAGACTGTTGATGCATACTTATTAGTTGTAGCAGCTTTGCTATTCGTAAGGCACGTTCTGTGGCTGTGTTTAGTAAGTCGTCCATAATTTATGTTTTTTCAGAAATCAATTTGAATAATACCCTTGTTTTGAAAGTTTCGATTGGTTGAAAAAGTAAATAGCCACTCTGTTCGGTTCATTTCAAATAAAAAATATTTGGGATTATCCAGCGATAACACCTCAATAAAATAACTATCTATTTCAGGCTTAAACTTTCTTTTTAGCTGGTACAGTTGTTTTTCTATTTGATTCAGAGTTTCGCTTTCTACAAATATTAGAATATCAATGTCATTGGGTCTTAGGCGTTTCGTAACAAAACTTCCATCGACCCAAATATAAAAATGGGTACTAATTAAGTCTTTTAATTTTTCAATAAACGGCTTCATTTTCTGAAAGAGAATTACTCTATTTTTAGATTCAATATAGTTATTTACAAATATTTGCTCAAATGTATTGATGTCGGTCTCAATAATTTTGTAGGGAAATAAATTGCCATATTCGTCAAATTCCATATCATTTCGCATCAAATATACCGTTTCTCTTATTTTGATTACTTGAAATTTTAGTTTCTCTAACAAATTTACGACTTTTAAATTTATTACTACATATCGCTCGCCAATATCTGGCTACTTCTGCTTGTAAAGGACGTAAAACTGTACTCGCTGCTCTATCTCGCTTTTTGTTTTATTACCGTCTTTGGAATGGTAAATTGGGTAAAACGATATAAAAAGCAAGAAGCGAGCAATCAATAATTGTACAAAACAAAGAACGAATGACGTTTTAAAAATATCACTTATCAAATTTTTATTGTATTATTTAAAGAAAATAAAAATAAATTGAAAATATAATGGCATTTTTTACTAAATTGATTGTAAAATAAAAATAAAAAAAGTCTTGGTTTGTATTTTTCCAAGATTGTTTAGAAATGTGGCATAGGACAATAAAAAGAGGGCTTTTTTAGCCCTTTTTTTATTCAAAAAGACCCTCCACCTTTGCAACGTCAAAGCGAAACGCCAGTGATGGCCAAAACTTAAAACAATTATGAAAAAGAAAATCATGCTTTTGTCGACGCTCCTTACAGCCCTGTTGATGACCAACGCCACCGTATCTGAGGCTCGTACTCATGCGCTGGACGTGAAAGTGAAATTTGTGAAGTCAGACGGCAAGAAATTGCGTGTCGTAGCCAACCAGCCCAGCGGCTTGTTGAATGTGAGCCTGTACAACGAGTCGGGCGAATTACTGTACTCTGGCCAAGTGCAGGCCATCGAAAACTTAGGAAAGCGGTTTGACCTGTCGGCATTGGCCGATGGCAAATATTCGCTGACGGTAACAGGCGGCACTTTTAGCTCTACGCAGCAGGTAGCCATCAAAGACGGCAACTTGACCATAAACACCGACAGCTACAACGAAACGCTCAAACCCGAAGTAAAACCGCTGGCCAAAAATCAGTTTATAATCGCAGTTAGCGTGCCTACCTCGATTACGATTACTGACCTACTTGGCGAAGAGCTATATAGTGCAGTAGCCAACGAAAGTAAACGCTATGACCTCAGTACGCTACCAAACGGCCAGTACCAGATTACGTTTATAATTGGCGATAGTATGTTTACAGAGACTGTAAAAGTAGTAAAGTAAAATGAAATTTAACAATAAAAAAAAACACCCACACCATTATTGACGATTTTGAATTGACACCTCCGTCCCAAGCATCTGTTTGGGACGGTTTTTTTTGATTTTTGGGGAGGGGTTATTCTAAATCATTGGCCAATACCCAGCCGCTTATGTTTGTATTTTTTTTGTGGTTGTGGTAACGAATCTGTAACCATACACCTTGGACATCTAATATTTTAACTTCATCGCCTTTAATAACATACATTTCTGTTAGTGTATTGGCATTCGGGCTTGAACAAATCCTTGACTTTGAAGCAGTGATTATTTTGTTAGTGTTAATCAATAGCGATTGCTTGGCCACTTGTGTTGATTTAGAATGAGAACTGGTCAATGTTGTTCTTGCCACTTGTGGCTGTTTCTGTGCAGCGTTTTGATTTATAAAAATAAACTCCCCTAACGCACCACCAGAACCCAAGGTAGTATATATCGGAGTTTGACCTGCTGCTTGTGCCTGAGTATCGTTTGATAACTGACTTCTAATTTGAGTGGCTATGTTGGCTGTCGGCAAATATAAATTGCTATTTTGTCCTAATGCCTTTTGTAAAGCACAGCTAAATGGGGAGCTTCCGTTGCCACATATTCCGCTTTGGGCGGGTACTTGTCTGTTGCCCCCAGAGGCAAGGCCATGCACCGATTTAGCCTTGTAATATTCTTCTTCGTTACTGGTTATTAAATCGTTTGCTCCCTTTGATTGATTAAATATGACCCCACTATAACAGGCATCTATCATTAGTAAAGTATGGCGTGCTTTTTTAGAAATCACATCTATTTGATCCTTAATCTCGGAAGTTGAAATCCAGTCAGTTTCGTCTTCTGTATCTGATGGAACCCAATACGCTACCTCATTTTTTGTTTCGCCATGCCCCGAATAATAAATCAAAACATTACTATTTGAGTCTAAATCGGCTTTTGCACCAAGTGCGTTTAATTTACGCTTAATACCTTTACCAGTAGCTTGGTCGTCAAATAAGGTATCAACGACAAAACCATATTTAGTACTCAATATTTGGGCAATATCCTTGCAATCTTTGACACAAGTACGGAGCTTCCAACTGTCGTTTTTGTATTGGTTTATGCCAATCATTAACGCATAAAACTTGGCACGTTTGATAGGTATATCAGATACGTCTATTGCAAAAACAGTAGCAGATGTATTGTCGAATTCGTCTGTCGCTACTATTTTTACCTCATTTTTGCCCACATTTAAGTTATGTTTCACTCCAAACGTTGTAGTACTATTGATTTTAGACTTTTCACTTTCAAATATTTCCACTTCAATATTATTGACAAACAGTAGTAATGATTTTAGGTTGCTGTAATCTCTAATATTAAATTTCATTTCAACCTCTTTGCTATTATTAACGACCCAACGACCACCTATTTGAAATTTAATCATGTCGGGGTGTATTTCTATTTCGGGTTTTTGGGTGTCGGATATTTTTGGCTCTGCAATACTTTTTAATAGCGTATTTACCATGGTCTTTTCTAAATATCCATACGCCTTAGATGACGGATTGTTACAAATAGTTAATGATTGCTCCAAAATTACCCTAATGTTCTCCTTATTGCACGATGCCTCATTATAAACAAGCTGCCACAAACAGTAATAAGCCAAAAACTCTGCCTTAGCCGAAACTTTATCGGTTTGGTCATCTTTTGGGGTAGGTACTAAATGTTTTACAGACTCCATATTATTAAACTGACTCTCTAATTGCTGAAGTGTATAACTGGGCTTAAACTCACCCGTTATATAACGATGTGTAAGTTCATAATACCACTCTTGTAATTGATAGTCATTGCTAAAAATATCTTTGGTTTTGACACTAAAAAGCGGTTTTATTTGAGGATTAACATTTTGTATATGCGTTTTTAGTGTCTTATTTTTAGTGTATTTCTCAAAAAAATCCCACATTAAAAACTGTGTTTGAAATTCACGAAACTGCTTCATATCCTGGATAAAAACAGACTTATTTTTATCGAAATATTGATTTATGCTCGTATCAAGTTGAGACAAACAAGCAACACAAGATGTATCGTTTTGGTATTTGAGCGAGTAATAACAATTGAAAAAAACACCTCTACTGCCCATTTTTCCCATACCAATCATTTTAACTTTACTTTCGCAGGCTATTTTGTATTTGTGTAATTCGTCATTTACGCTTTGTAGGTATGCCAATTTGCTATACTTAAATTGCTCTTTTTCACTATCGCTAAAATCTAAACTATCCTCTTGTGCCAGTTCGTCAAAGTCCAGTCTTAGTAGCTGTTCTGCTTCAAATATTTTGGCTGGGTTGCGGTGGTCTTCATCAAGAATACCATCTAAAAATTCTATATGGTACGCTAAATTTTGAAATCCAGCAAACTCTTTATTCGTTATACCTGACAAATAATCTATGTAATCGACTTTATACTCGTCAAATTTCCCTTTGAGGTCATATCTGATGTTACTGGCATTGTTTTTAAGAGTTTTATCAATATTCAATGGGGTGATTTCCTGAATGTCATCACAAATGGTTTTACTATCTTTTAGATGGTAGCCATCTTCCTTTTTCTCCCAAACGCCATAAGTTACAGCCTCGTCCCGACCCGAAAATTCACAAATTCCAAAAATTTGCCTACTAAACTTGTTATCATATTTACCGGCTATTTCTTTCTGCTTATCCAAAAAACTCTCTTTTATAGTGCGTTTTTCAGCCAGATATTTTTCTTCAATTTCTGCCACCTTTGTCTTTTCACGCCAGAGTATATCCCATAGCTTATTTTTTTGCTTATCGTCCATAATTGGATACAAGGTGAGCCATGATTGTTTATCTTCGGGCTTATCTATAGCCTTTGAAGTGAGTAACATCAACAATAATGCAGGGGCATCAGTAATCATATCATCGGGTATTGCATACAATAGTCCTTCTTTTGTTTTACTAATTTTGGTAAAATAACACGCACCCAACGGATTAAGGTTTTGAATCACCTTGTTTGTCAAGCCCCTACTGTCCATATCACCGATTACTTGGGATAAATAATCTGCGTAAACGGTTGATATTTTTTCAAATTTATCGGTTGGTTTAATCAGTTTATTGGGAATGACACAGTCAAATTTTTGAGCAAACAAAGAAGCTGAAAAAAGTAGCAATACAGATAAGCAAAAATGTTTCATAGTGAGGGTAAGGTATTGGTAGAATTGGTTATAAAATCAAAAAAGGGTTAATCTGTCATAGATTAACCCTTTGGTTTAGTACAAATACTAATTGGTCATTAATACGCAGTTGTTATAAACTCGACCTCTATTTTTGATAACTATTTTAAATTGACCATTTCTTCTCGGTGTCCATTCAGCGACACAATAGTCTGTATTATCACTGTCTGAGTCAGCTAAATTACCATATTCGTCATACACATATATATCTAAATCTGTGTCACCATCACCAGACACAATAAGCCGAGCAAGAGAGCCACCACTAAAAGTGCCATATAGTGTTCTTGTACTATAAGCATCAATTTTATAAGATTTAGTTGTAGGGCCATCAGATAGTCCCTTTGTTGCACCTGCCTTAATTTCATTTTCTATTTCTGTAACCGCAGCTACCAAAGTGGCGTTACTACCTGCATACATTTTGGCATCACGTATCAGCTTGGCTGGCTCAATAGATGTTTGGGCTGTCTTGGCTACACCTTGACTTGCTGGGACAGTGGCTGCTTGCATATTACTCTCCGTTTTATCTGCCTCTTTTTCGGTTGTCTCCATTGTGCCTTTGGTATTTTTGGCAATGATTTTGGCGGCATTAGCCAACGCCATAGCATCTTTGTTTGTATAGCCATAATCGGCTAACTGACGAGCCATGACAATCGTTCTCATTTGAGGACTTAGCACTCGTTTAGGTTGTTGTGCAAAGGTCAAAATACCGCTTGTCAAAAAAAATGCAATTAAGATTACTTTTTTCATTTGTGATTTTATTAAGTTTTTTAAAAAATATTTACCCTCGCAATTTAGATATTACTGTTTTTTCAGTAACTTTCCAGCGGTTCATACTTTGAGAACTCAGACTACATAAATAATGCAAAAATGAAAATTGGCGAGAAAATAAGAGGAATACGAGACCTAAAAGGACTTTCACAAGAAAACATGGCCGCTATGCTCGGTATGTCTGTGCGTGGCTATGGCGATATTGAGCGTGGTGCTACCGACCCGCCCTACTCTCGCCTCAAAGACATTGCCGCCAAACTGGGAGTATCAGTAGCCGACATCGAAAACTATGGCAATACCGTCTCTAATTTTTTTGACCAATGTAATGGCACTAATGTAAATACGGGGCCAAACCACAAACCCAACCAAACCAACAACTACGACGCTCGTGAAGCGAAGCACCTAATAGAAAAACTGCAACTCGAACTAAAACTATCGCAGGCAGAAAAACAAAAGGCAGAAATAGAAGTGAAGTATTGGCAGAAGATATCGAACAACGATAAAAATGACTGAATTGAACAAAAAAGACTTGCTCGAGTTGCGAACAAATAAATAAGCAACTTAAACCATTATAAAAAATGCAAACGGCAGAAGAGATAGTAGAGCAGTATGCTTGTAGTATAAAACAGGCCAACGACACAGAGGGTAAAGCACAGGCTAAGACTGTTTGGGATAAAGTTTATGACCAACTGCCCGATGCAAACAAAACAGAAATAAAAGCACTTTTAAAACAAAGAGCTACCGCCATTTTGAGTAACCAACAAAACTTAAATAGCCGCATTGTAGCAGCAGGGTTTGCAGACTTTGAAACGTTTTTTGAGTAGATAGCTTTGGCACATTAGCGCCCACACTCACAGTAGCAACCCCGCCACAACCCCCGCCACGATAATTATAAATGGTGGTATTTTGGTAAAATTCAGAATCAAGACCGTAGCCAATATGATAAGTGGAGCGGTGTAATTGGTCATCAGTGGCTGGGTCATTCGGAGGGCTGCGGCTATGGTGAGGCCAACACTGGCGGCGTTGATACCCTCTAACGATGCCCGCACGCCACGGTATTTTTTGAGTTCGTTCCAGAACCGATATACAAAGAATATCAAGAACGTACCCGGCAAAAATATACCCAAGCTGGCCGCCCCGCTACCCAATAGTTGCCCAAAAACACCCTCGGCTCGCATAGACAATGCACCAATGTACGAGGCAACAGAAAACACTGGGCCTGGCACAATTTGCGACAAGGCCATGCCCGACAAAAATTCTTGCCGACTCAAATAGTGTTTGAACTCAACAAACTCGGTGTAGAGCATCGGTGTAAGCACCTGCCCACCACCAAAAACTAAGCTACCGTTGCGATAAAAATTTTCAAAAAGACGAACAGGAAGACTTTTGGTAACATAACCTAACGTAGCTGCAAAAACTAAGATACCAAGCCACAGAACAAAGTTTTGCCACTGGATTTGAATCGGTAGTTTCTTCATTTTTTTATGTTCACGGTATTTTTGAGCCGTTATCAGTCCACCCAAAACGATAACAATAGGCGTGAGCCAAGGCGACCGAAAAATAAAAGCCAATATACCTGACACTATCATAATGACCCAGTCGGAGGGCAATTTGATGAGTTTTTGGCTCATTTTTAGGCCACCAAAAACCAAAAAACCAATAGCTATTGGCTCAACGAATCGGGTAAAAGCAAGCGAAATATCGTGAATTTCTAAATAACGAATACCAATGGCGGCGGCAGTCATAAGGGCTACGGCTGGCAAAGCCCAGATGAGTAAAGTCAAATAAGCCAAGCCCGGGCCGCCGATTTTGAAGCCCAATGCCGTAATAGTTTGTGTGGACGTTGGGCCGGGCAATACTTGACAAAGTGCCTGTAACTCAAAGAGTTCGGCTTCGGTAAGGTAGCGACGTTTTTCTACCAATCGCCTCAAAAACATAACCAAATGCACCTGCGGCCCACCAAAACAAGTGAGCGACAGTATCAGTACGTCTTTCAGAAAAATAACATACCGAATGTGGCGAATGGGTGTATGAGTAGTAGTGCTTGACACTGTTGTTTTTTTAGACCGTCTTTTATTAAGATTTTTTCAGCCCCAATTCAATCAGTCTTTCGTTCAGAAACTCGCCAGCCGTCATATCGACATACATTCGTGGGTGAGTGGCATCGACGCAGCTATCCAAACAAGTCAGGTTCATGTCGGCACGTGGGTGCATAAAAAATGGAATCGAATAGCGAGGCTGGTTCATCAACTCTCGGGCTGGATTTACTACCTGATGTATCGTTGATTTGAGTTTGTGGTTCGTGAGTCTGTCCAACATATCACCTACGTTTACTACTATTTGGTCGGGCAGAGCCGTAATAGCTATCCATTTACCGTCTCGTCTCAGCACTTCCAGTCCGTCGGCACTTGCACCCATGAGTAGCGTAATGAGGTTGATGTCGCCATGAGCCGCTGCCCGTACTGCACCATCAGGTACGGTGTTGGGGTCGAGTGGAAAATAGTGTAATGCCCTCAAAATACTGTCTCCATTGCGTACTTTTTCTTCAAAATAATCTTCGTCCAAATTTAGATAAATGGCAATAGCTCTTAGAATAGCCCGTCCTGTGTTTTCAAAAGTCCTGAATACTTCGAGAGTATATGTTTCAAAATCAGGCACTTCGGCAGGAAATACGTTGGCGGGCATATCGCCCTCGGGCTGTGGCTGGCCTACATGATAAAACTCTTTGAGGTCGGCAACCTTGAAGCCTTTTGCTTTTTCTCGACCTTTGCCAATATAGCCCCGCTGCCCGTTTAGTTCTGGAAAATCGTACTGCGCCTTTACTTCGTTGGATTGCTGAAAAAAGCCTTTGACGGAGTCATATAGATTATTCCGTAAAGTATCTGTCAGGCCGTGATTTTTGATGGCCACAAAACCAATGTCATTAAAAGCCTCGCCGAGCTGGGCTACAAAATTGGCTTTTTGGGCCGCACTGCCCGAAGTAAAATCAGCTAAGTCCAACGATGGAATAGCATCTAAAAGTTGTGTTTTGGTTGTCATAGTTGTATTGGTCATTAGTCATGGGGTCATTAGTCATAGTTTTTTAGTCGTTGATAAAATTATCATAACTCATGACCCACGACCCATGACTCACGACCTATCAGGTTATTTCACAAAAAGCAATTCTCTGTATTTGACTAACGGCCAGTCTTCGTCATCTATCAGTATTTCGAGTTTATCTACTTCATAACGTATTTTTTCAAAATGGTCTTTTACTTTTGTTCCGTACAACATTGCCCTTTCGGCCATACCTTCGGTGTTATTGGCTTCTTTGCGGGCTTCGGTCATTGACTCTACTTCTGTTTTTATGACCCGTACTCGACTCGAAATTTCTTTGATAATCTCTAAAACTGGCTTGGCTTCGTCAGTCAATTCCAAAGATACTAACGATTTGGCAGTTTCGGCCATTTGGTATTGGTATTTAATGGCTGTCGAAACAACATGGTTTGAGGCCAAGTCGCCAATGACCCGAGATTCTATTTGTATTTTTTTTATATAATTTTCAAGTTCAATTTCATAACGTGCCTTTACTTCATGTTCGTTCAGTACCCCTACTTTTTTAAATACATCTATTGACGATTGGCAAATGTACTTTTGGAGAGCAAGTGGTGTCGATGTAATATTTGAAAGTCCTCGCTTGGCGGCCTCAGCCATCCAGTCGTCCGAGTAGCCGTTTCCTTCAAAGAGTATATTTTTAGATTGTCGGTAATATTGTTTCAAAATTTCGACGATTGCGAGTTCTTTTTTTTCATCTTTTTCCAATCGAGCATCAAGTTCTTTTCTAAATTCTTGTAACTGATTGGCCACGATAGTATTTAGTACAATCATCGTTGAAGCACTATTGGCACTACTACCTACCGCTCTAAACTCAAACTTATTACCTGTGAATGCAAACGGAGACGTTCGGTTTCGGTCAGTATTGTCTCGCATGAGGGGCGGCATTCTGGTTATTCCAATTTTATAAAACACATTATCCCCTTTTTCGAGCTGAATAGACCCTTTACTTTCCATTTCGTCTAATAGTTTTATTAGCTCTGTTCCCAAAAACACCGACATAATAGCTGGTGGGGCTTCATTTGCGCCCAATCTATGTTCGTTTCCTGCCGAAGCAATGGAGGCACGGAGTAGGTCGGCATGGTCGTGAACGGCTTTGACGACATTCATCAAAAACACCAAAAACCGTAGCGTTTCTTTGGGTTTACTACTTGGAGCGAGCAGGTTTACTTTTGTATCGCTCAACATCGACCAGTTGTTGTGCTTGCCGCTGCCGTTGATGCCCGCAAAAGGTTTTTCGTGAAATAGTATCTTAAAGTTATGTTTATCGGCAATTCGGTTCATCAAGTCCATCAGTAGTGCATTGTGGTCAATGGCAAGATTAAGTTCTTCAAAGATAGGCGCACATTCAAACTGGCCAGGGGCTACTTCGTTGTGTCGGGTCCGAACGGGTATTCCGAGTTTCCAGGCTTCATATTCAAAATCGACCATAAAAGCATTGACCCTAAGCGGAATAGCCCCAAAATAATGGTCATCAAGCTGCTGTCCTCGTGCGGGGCTATGTCCAAAAACGGTTCGGCCAGCCATCATCAAGTCGGGGCGGGCGTAATAAAGGGCTTTGTCCACCAAAAAATATTCTTGTTCGGGGCCAAGCGTTGCCATTACTTTGTCCACGTCTCTATCAAAAAACCGCATGACGTGCGTAGCGGCTTTGTCTAAGGCATGAATGGCTCTGAGGAGGGGCGTTTTGTAGTCGAGGGCTTCGCCAGTGTAGGCAATAAAAACCGACGGAATACAGAGCGTTTTGCCACCAGCGCCGTTGTCCATCAAAAAAGCGGGCGAGCTGGGGTCCCAACCTGTGTAGCCACGGGCTTCAAAAGTAGCTCGCAAACCACCACTCGGAAACGACGAAGCATCGGGTTCTTGCTGAATGAGTGCCGAGCCTTTGAACTTTTCGATGGCTTTGCCGTCGGGCGAAATGTCAAAAAAAGCATCGTGCTTTTCGGCTGTACCGCCCGTCAATGGCTGAAACCAATGCGTGTAGTGCGTTGCGCCTTTGGAAGTTGCCCAGGCTTTCATGGCCGTGGCCACTTCGTCGGCCACTTCACGGTCGAGCGAGCCAGATTTGACAGAGTTTGACACTTTCTGAAAAGCCTCTGGCGAGAGCATGGTTTTCATGACACTATCGCTAAAAGTATAAGAACCAAAATAGTCTGATACTTTTTCTTTGGGTGCTTCGACTGTAACTGCCTGACGGGTAAAGGCCATTTCGAGGGCTTTAAAACGCATATTTGCCATAATTGATATTGCTTCTAAATCATTGGCCGCTTGGTTGTGAACAATACGGCGATTGGAAAAACAAAAGTATAAAAAAAGCCGAAGTAAACTTCGGCTTTTTTTGAGAATTACGATATGTTTCAAATATTTTGTTTGTTTCTGTTGCTCGGTTCTGTCGAGTAATGCTTATGGGGCGGCCTCTGGCCGAAAACGTTTTGATATTCGCACAGTTTTGCTTATTAACATCTCTCATCAACCTTAACGTATCTCTACTGCGGGCATGAGTGCTTGTGTACCTTCTATTTTTTGTAATTTTTGAATGGTTTTTAGATAGGGCGCAAATTGGCCTAACTGACTACGTGCGGCACGCTCTTCGGCATCGTCCGAAAACTTACTAAAAAAGGCTTCGACAACATTTTTCTTTTCTGGCAAATAACTTACTCGGTAATCGTTTGCCTTTAATTTGGCCAATTTTGCTGCTGTTTCAATGGCCTTGTCGATACCGCCCAGCTCGTCTATCAGGCCGTTGGCTTTGGCATTTGAGCCAGCCCACACCCGCCCCGAAGCAATGGCCCGTAGTTTTTCGACAGGCATTTTTCGCCCTGCGGCAGCTTTGGCCGTAAAGTTGGCATAAATATTATCAGTACTGTTCTGAATACGCCCTTTTTCAAATTCGGTCATTTCACGAGTTACGGTCGGCCAGTCGGCGTGGGTGTTTGAGTTTACACGGTCTGAGGTGATGCCAAGTTTGTTTTTCAGAAAGTCGTCAAACTGAAACAATACCGTAAAAACGCCAATCGAGCCAGTAATGGTATTGGGTTGGGCTACGATTTTGTCGCAACTCATGGCCATATAATACCCCCCCGAAGCGGCAACGTCCGACATTGAAGCCACGACAGGTTTTACTTTTTTGGTCAATTCTACCTCACGCCACATCACGTCCGAAGCCAACGCACTACCACCAGGCGAGTTGATACGAAGCACGACCGCCTTCACTTTTTTATCATTACGGGCTTTGCGTAGTTGTTCTGCGATAGTTTCAGAACCAATACCATCATCGCCGCTTTTGCCCGACGATATACCGCCTTGCCCAACTATGACCACAATTTTGTTCTCAGAAGTACTCTCTTTGATTATTTTGTCGGCATCGGCATATTTACTGATGCTTACAAATGCTATTTTTTGGCTTTCTTGCAAGCCTAATTCTTTTTTGAGCGCAGTTTCTACTTCATCATAGTAAGCCACGTTTGTAATCATGCCATGGCTAAGGGCATCTTGTGGCGAGTCAATAGTAAGTGAGTCAGCCCAGTTTTTGAGTGCAGGTACTGACAACTTGCGTGAGGCTGCGATGTTGACAATGGCGTGGCCAAAGATAGCGTCCACCAATACTTTGTTTTGTAGCTTGTTGGCATCGCTCATACTTTCAAGGAAGAATGGCTCGACGGCACTTTTGAAGTCGCCAACCCTAAAAATAAGCGGCTTGATGTCGAGCTTATCTAATGTGCCTTTATAAAATTCATATTCGGCACTTAGGCCGTTCCATTCCATACCACCTGCCGGATTTAGGTAAATTTTGTCAGAAACTGAGGCCAAGTAGTACGCTTTTTCGGTCATGGTTTCAGCATAAGAATAAACGAATTTTTTAGATTTTTTGAAATCAATCAAAGCCTCTCTGACTTCTTCGATAGTAGCCCAGCCCGCTGCTGGCGACTGTGTATCGATGTAAATTCCTTCAATATTAGGGTCTATTTTGGCATTGGCGATGGCTTCTTTTAAATCAAAAAGCCCTTGAACATCGCCCTGCCCACCTGTTAATTTGGCAAATGGATTTTCGACACTAATTTCCTGAATAGAGCCGTTGAGGTCTAACTTCAATACAGACTTTGCTTCAATTTTTGTTTTATCGCCCGACGAAGACCCAACGGCTGCTGCCACGCCAATCATTAAAACTAAACCAATAACAAAAAACAAAGTCAAGCCCAAAAGGGTTGCTAATACATATTTAATAAATTGCCACATAGAAAGTGAATGGATGATTTGGTGAATAAGCCTAATTTCAAAACTACATCGAAATGCTTTTTGTTTAGGTTGTTTTGTGTTAAGTGGTTCAAGGATTAAATAAAGTTATAGATTGAGTTTTCAAATCCCATCAATCTGTATCAAGTTATCGTCCGACACACGGTCGATGAGTTTGTTGTAAGGGTCAATACCCGCTTTGATGGGTTTGCCTTTGACGGTAACTGTCAGCGTTTGTTGGCCTGGTTTGAGCCAGAGTTTTTTGAGATAGAGTGGCATTTTTTGTTTCATACCGCTTCTATTTTTGCCTTCTTCGGCAAAAATCCCTACCTCTATCAGGTCTGCGGCTTTGCCTTTGCCAATTTCGTTTCCTTTTTTGTCATAATATAACTTTCGGCTGTCGAGGGTGAGCGTAACTTGGTATTGGTCGCCGCTGAGTTTTTTGGCTTCGGCTTTTTTGATTTGGTTTTCGTAGAGTACAATTTTTTTCATGCAGTCTTCTACAAAATATTTGAGCGAGTCGGGCGTGTTTTGAGCTACATATTTATACCATTCGTCTGTTGTTGTGTAAGGTGCTTTTTGTCGGTAAGATGTGGCTTTGGCGTAATCTTTGAGTGCGTTATTAAGATTTTTTTCGCCAATCATGTCTTGCAAGGCATAAAATGTGAGTGAGCCTTTGCCATACCAAATATAGGCTCCGTCTTCGTTGTCCATCATGGTTTGTTCGCCTTTGCTCTCGCCGCCACGGCCGCCCAAATATTGGTCTAAGGCATATTTGAGACGATCTTGCATGGCATCGGGACCGTATTTATGGCTCAAAGTCATCAGCGACGAATATTCGGCCATTGTTTCTGAAATATTATTACCACCTCTCGTAAAACTCGGCATCACCTGATGCCCCCACCACTGGTGCGCTACTTCGTGTGCCGTAACGTAGTAAGCGTAGTCGGTTTTGTTGGGGTCAGAAAAATCGGCCAAAAATCCAAAATTTTCAGAATACATAATTGTATTGGGAAACGACTGAGCGTAGGTGGCATAACGTGGAAACTCCATAATACGCATTTGTTTGTACTGATAGGGGCTAAAATTAGCCGAGCAATAACTCAGCCCGTCTTTGAGGCCATCGACAAAGTGCTGGACGTTTGTTTTGTGGTCGGGGTGATGAAAAATCTCTACGGCGATGTCTTTACCATCTGCATTTTTTATTTTTTCACGATGTACTTCATAACGGGCCGAGGCAATACTGAAAAACAAATCCATTTGCTCGGTTTGTTTGTAGCTAAAATATTTGCGCCCATTGGCCGTCCATTGTTTTTGCAAATAACCGGGCATCACAGCTGTTTGGTCTTGGTCGGTGCTAACGGTACCTTCAAACGTAATCCAGTCGGCATCGTCATTAAACAAAAACGTTTGCAGGCCAATTGCATCTGTGCGAGCGGGAGCGGTAAATTCTCTGATGGGCAGTTTGTATTTTTTGCGATATTTTTCAGAGGTCATTTCGTTTTGAGGATTATACCCAAAAGTCGGAAAAATATCGCCAGCATTAAAAAACGTACCGTTGTCGGCAATGACAAATGTTTCTTCTCCACCGTTTCTAAAACCTTTTAATTGTGCCGTGGTCGCTATTGCCATCGTGGCCGAGTCGCCGGGTTGTAGGGTTTGGGGTAGTTTATAAATATAATAACGGTTGTCGTCGTCGGCAAAAATCTGCTTGGGCGTTAGGCCATTGATTGTGAGGGTTTTGAGTAAAAAATGTGAGAAACCGCTACTTATTTCCAAATGCAGCGAGTCGATTGGCGATGTTGTTTTGTTGGTTATTGTCATCACTCCCGAAGACTCTACACGGCGTTCTTTCAAAAACAAATCAACGTTTATTTTCATGCTCGTAATCTTGGGTTGTGGGCGGCGGTAATATTTGCGATAGTTTTTTTCGTAAGCCACCGCCAGCTCTCGGCTTTGCTCAGGGTTTCGGTATTTGTTTAGAATACTCTGATTGTAATAAATATAGCCCGCCGAGCCAAGCCAGACAAAAGTAAACAAAGACAAAAGTAGTTTGGACGTGGGCGAGAATCGCTGTTTGGCCAATGCCCACCGTGCTTTGGGCGAGTCGTCGGTGCCTCGCCCCCAAAACAAATTGCCCAACGTCAAAAACACCAAAGCCAAGCCGCCCCAGCACAACAAATACCAGAGCGTAGGTGTAAGGTTGCCAAAGCCGTTGAGAGCTGAGTAGGTATTGGTTGGCACACTATTAAAAAACAAAGTACGGTAATTGATTTCGGTAAAGCCCCGCAAACCGTAAATTACAACCCAAAGACCGACATTGACCACGTGGCCGAGCATTTTGTTATTGACCAAAATATGCACAAAAAACGTGAGCATCACTAAATATAGCCATTGGACGGTTGCAACCGAGTAGCCCTGAAAATAAAGTGGCAACTCAAATTTAAAATAAAGCTGCGAAATCTGAAACGCAATACCGCACAATATCCCAACTAATGGCACAAACAACATGACTCCAATCATTGACAGAAACTTAGAGCCATAAATCAACCAGTTGGGTACGGGCAGGGCATCGGCAATGAAGTGATAATTGACGGCACGGTCTCGATGTACGACTTCGCCGGTACAAAACACGATGAGGATAATGACGATAAAATAAAAAGTGCCGTCTTTGGCCTCAATCATGTACTGCGTAGCGGGCAGGGAGTTGGTACCATAGAGCATGCCATTGTAGCGGCAGTCCATAAACATAAACAAAGCAGCGGCGAGTAGAATGGCTATAAAAAACGGGTCTTTGACAACGTTCTTAAACTCCAAGCGAGCCAAGCCAAGCATTTGTTTTAGATAAATATTGGTAGAAAACACTGGGGGTGAAATCGATAACTCTGACAGCGACTTAGGAAAGCTAAACGGTGTTTTCTTGGTTTCTGTTTTTTTGCCCGAGGGTACAACTAAGAATTTCTGAAAGTCGAAACGAAACAACAGATAGAGCAACGGCAAAAAACCAACCGCAAGCCACAGCAAGCGATTGAGCAGAAAGTCGCCTTCGAGTGGCATAAGTCTGACATTGCGCTCAACTGGAGTCCAATATTTGGTAATGTTGCCGATGGCCGTTAGGCCGAAAGGGTCGAAGAGATTGGCTATTTTTTTATTGTCTAAGTCTTCCATCAGTGAACTCGAAATCAGGTAGCCGATTAGTAATAAAATACCCCCAGAATAGGCCACAAAAATGCGCTTTGTGAGGGCCACTAAGCTAAAAAACAGACTTCCCGCCAAAAACAAATTGGGAATGACGACTATGAGCATTGGCCACAAAAAATAAGACAAACCAAAAGCCCCGTACCGCTCGCCATTGTCGCCAAAACCAAAATAATGCGCTGCGATTGTTCCAAATAAATAACCCAGCATAGCACCGCACATAGTAAAAATAAGCGTAATAAACGACCCCACAAAACGGCCCAATAAATAGCCTTTTTCGGTGATAGGATAGCTAAAAAAGTAGCCGTTTGTTTTGTGTTCGATGTCTCTAAAAACAGGAACACCCATAATGGCCGAAGCCAGCATGATGCCAAAAACACTAATCAAGGAGAGTGCCTGCATGATGGTGTCGGGCGAGTTGATGTTTGTTTTTTCGGAACCGCCGATACTGGCCCAAATAGCAAGTACGTAAGCAAAAAAGAACAAAACACCAAAATAGGCGTAAGTGGCTGGCCGCTTGAAGCGGTATTTGAGTTCAAATTTAAGTATTTCTGAGAACATGGTATTTTTATGGAAAATGTCTGTGAAAAATTAGCAAATTTTGTGGCAACCAATTTGTTTTACTCAAACTGCCAGCCCTTGCCGAGTAGTGATTTCCGAAAAATATACGTCCTCTAAGTCGGGTGTGGTGGCTTCAAAGTCGGCTGGTATTTCGTCCGATACGATTCTAATCTGAGTTTTTCCCATTTTCAACGAGCTCGAAATAACCTGATAGTCAGCACGATACCTATCAAGCTCTGTTTTTAGGATTGACTTTTTATAAACTTTACCGCTGAGTGCTGCCACCAACTGGTTGGGGTCGCCTTTGGCTACTACCTCTCCAAGACAAATTATGGCCATGTCTGAGCATAAATTAGTAACGTCTTCGACGATGTGCGTAGAGAGTATGACAATGGTGTTTTCACCGATTTCAGAAAGTAAATTATGAAACCGATTGCGCTCGGCAGGGTCGAGGCCAGCCGTTGGCTCATCTACAATAATCAGTTTGGGGTTGCCAATGAGTGCCTGAGCTATACCAAAACGTTGTTTCATTCCTCCCGAAAAAGTACCTAAATTTTTGTTTCTGACCTGATGTAGGTTTACTTTTTCGAGCAATGTTTTTACAACTTCTTTGCGCTCTCTACCCACAGATATTCCCTTGAGGCTGGCAATGTGGTCGAGCATAGTTTCGGCTGTTACTCGAGGATATACTCCAAACTCTTGTGGCAAGTAGCCTAATTGTTTACGAACATCTGCTTTGTTGGTTAGTACATCGACATTGCCAAGCCAGATGTTACCGCCGTCGGCTTCTTGAAGTGTAGCAATAGTTCGCATCAGTGACGATTTGCCTGCACCGTTTGGCCCCAAAAGTCCGTACATTCCTTGATTGATAGTAAGCGAAACATCTTTGAGTGCTTGTACACCATTTGAGTAAGTTTTAGAAAGATTTTGTATTGTTAGATTCATGCTTGTTTTGGTTTTTGGCACAATTTATGATTTTTATTGGCAAATTTGCAATAATATAAATGATGACTGGGGGAAATCAAATAATAAGTCGGTATAAACCATGACTGTAATACTTCTACAACTACAAACTAACATTTGACAACAATGACCCTCACAACCGCATCTATCGCAAATCACAATGATTTGGAATACAAGAAACACAACTCACGACTGGCTTTTATTAGTTCAGAAACCGACCAGTCTGAGGCGATTATTCAACGATTGATAGATTTTCAGATAGCCATACCTTCGTGGGCTTTGGGTACGGGCGGTACTCGCTTTGGGCGATTTGCGGGTGGAGGTGAGCCACGCAATTTAGAAGAAAAAATCGAAGATGTAGGGCTACTTCACGCACTCAATCGGTCATCAGGGGCAATTTCATTGCATATTCCGTGGGATATTCCACAAGATGCCCAAGCCATCAAGACATTGGCCGCCCAGTATGGTTTGCTCTTCGATGCTGTCAATTCTAATACTTTTCAAGACCAACCCAATCAAGCACATACTTATAAATTTGGCTCGCTACAAAACGTCAATAAGGCCATTCGCAAACAAGCTATCGACCACAATATTGAGGTTATTAAGCATGGTATAGATTTAGGTTCAAAGTCTATAACCGTTTGGCTGTCAGATGGTTCTTGTTTTCCTGGGCAACTGAATTTTAGAAACGCCTTTGAAAATACCTTAGAAAGTCTGCACCAAATCTATGCCCAGCTACCTACCGACTGGAAAATGTTTGTAGAATATAAAGCCTTTGAACCTAACTTTTATTCGATGACGGTCGGCGATTGGGGGCAGTCGTTGTTATATACCCAAAAACTTGGCCCCAAAGCCTATACGCTTGTAGATTTAGGGCATCATTTGCCCAATGCCAATATTGAGCAGATTGTGGCTTTGTTGTTGATGGAGGGTAAATTGGGTGGTTTTCATTTCAACGATTCTAAATATGGCGACGATGACCTGACTTGTGGTAGCATCAATCCGTATCAATTATTTTTGATATTTTGCGAATTGATAGCCCCCCAAATTCCGTTTGGCGGAGGAGTTAAAGCCCCTTTCGGGGGTTTGGGGGCTGCGGCTTTTGGCTGGATGATAGACGCCTCGCACAACGTCAAAGACCCTCTCGAAGATCTATTGCAGTCGGTAGAAGCCATTATGACAAGCTATGCACAAGCAATGCTGGTGGACGAAGCGGCCCTCGAAGTAGCCAGACAGAACAATGATGTGGTAACGGCTCAAGAGATTTTGCAAGGGGCGTTTCGTACAGATGTACGGGCATTGGTGGCTGAAGCTCGTCTGCGCTCAGGTGGAGCATTGAACCCGATTGGATTGTTTAGAAACCATAAAATAAGAGAAACTCTAATTACCCAGAGAGGTAGCTCGGCAGTAGCAACAGGTCTATAAAAATTGTGTAAATTTGTACAAACAAAACCACCCTAAAAAATCTATGAAACTGGCACTTGGCGATACGCACAAACACGATTTTAGTTTTTCACAGGCCAACGTAATCGCTTTTGCCCAACTCACTGGCGACGACAACCCCCTGCATCTTGACCCCGACTATGCTGCCCAAACGCCTTTCAAACGGCCTATTGTTCATGGTGCGTTGAGTTCGAGTATTTTTACGAAAGTGTTAGGCACGGAGTTTCCTGGCTATGGGTCTGTTTATATCAAACAAACAACTGAGTTTATACGCCCTATGTTTGTCGATACTGACTACGAGGCAACTTTTACCGTTATATCAATCAACGAAGAGAAGCACGTTGCCGAGATTCAGGGCGAAATAATCGATAAAACTACCAAAAAGAAAACTATTGTAGGCGTAGCAACGCTGATGCACAAAGACAAAATCTAAGTAAAAAACGAGGCCTTCGCTCCGAGCGAAGGCTTCCTTAGCAAAAAGGGATAAACGTTGTGAGTTCTGAGCCTGTCAGCAATTCTTGCGGCAGCAATATTTATTTAATGGTAAAAATAATAGGGGATAAAAAACGAAGCCTTCGCTCTAAGCGAAGGCTTCGTTGGCAAAAAGATTTTCAGCAACCTACAACCTCGCAGCGGCTTGCTGGATAAACGTTGTGAGTTCTGAGCCTGTCAGCAACCCTTGCGACAGCAAAGCCAAATTATAGGCGTGCTTTATCAATGTTTTTTGCTCGGCTTCGTCAGTCGTATTTAGTATTTTTTGAGTTACTTCATGGTTGGCGTTCACCGACACATTATACATCACAGGCATAGAACCATAAAACATATTCTGGCCGCCCGTTGCTGCCATGTCTTGCATACGGCGCATGAACTCATTTTGGGTAATGATTACAGGCAACTCATCTACGGGCATGGCTTCTACGGCTATTGTTAGCTTTTTGTCGTTGAGGGTGTCTGTAAATAATTTTTGTACTTTTTCAATATCTGTACTCGACATCACCGTTACCGATTTAAACTCTGTTTCGATGAGTTTGTCCAATATATCGGCATCTACACGCTTGATGTTTGTCTTTTCTAATTTACTTTCGAGACCATTTATAAAGTGGCTGTCAATGACCGTATCCAGCACCAACACGTCATAGTCTCGTTTCTTAGCCGACTGTATGTAGCCGTCTTGCTTGGCCACGTCGTTGGTATAAAGCCAAATTACATTGCCGTCTTTATCGGTTTGGTTGGCCTGTACGTGTTCACGGTATTCGTCAAAGGTAAAGTGCTTGCCATCAACGTTTTTCAATAGACAAAACTCCTTGGCTTTATCTGCAAATTTTTCTTCTGAAATATAACCATACTTGACAAAAAGGCCAATGTCGTCAAATTTTTTCTCGTAACCCTCACGGTCATTTCTAAAAATTTCGAGTAGTTTATCAGCTACTTTGCGGGTAATGTAACCATTGATTTTTTTGACGTTTCCATCGGCCTGCAAATAACTGCGAGATACATTTAGTGGGATATCTGGCGAGTCAATCACGCCGTGTAGCATCTGCAAAAAGTCTGGCACTACGTCTTTTACTTCGTCAGTAATAAAAACTTGGCGGCTGTATAATTGTATTTTTTCTTTACGCTGACTAAAATCATTTTTTAATTTTGGAAAATACAACACGCCTGTCAAGTTAAAAGGATAGTCCACGTTGAGATGAATCCAAAACAGTGGGTCTTCCGAGTAAGGGTGTAGTTCTTTATAAAACGCCAAGTAGTCTTCGTCCTTCAAATCGGCTGGTGCTTTTGTCCAGATAGGTGTCGGGTTGTTGATAACCTTGTCTTGAAACTCAATCTGAATTGGCAAGAACTTACAATACTTTTCTAAGATTTGAGTCAAGCGGTATTCTTCCAAAAACTCTTCTGAATCTTCGGCTATGTGTAGCACTACGTCTGAGCCACGTGTCGTTTTGTCAGATGGGTCGATGCTAAATTCGGTTGAACCATCGCAAATCCAGCGAATAGCCTCGCTACCTTCTTGATACGACTTACTGATGATTTCGACGTTTTTGGACACCATAAAGGCCGAGTAAAAACCCAGTCCAAAGTGGCCAATAATGCCTTTTTCGTCGCCTTTGTCCTTGTATTTTTCAATAAACTCTGTTGCCCCCGAAAACGCAATCTGATTGATATATTTCTTGATTTCATCGGCAGTCATACCCACGCCATTGTCAGAAATTGTAATCGTTTTGGCTTCTTTATCGAGCTTTACAGTTACTTTGAGTTCGCCCACTTCGCCGCCATATTCGCCATAAGAGGCCAATTTTTGTACTTTTTGCGAAGCATCTACGGCATTTGAGACCAACTCACGCAAGAAAATTTCGTGGTCAGAATACAAGAATTTTTTAATAATCGGAAAAATATTTTCCGTGTGAATCGATAATTGTCCTTTTTCAGTCATATCTAAAATAATGTAAAATTGATAATGAATAATTGATAATAAATTGCCACAGTACTAAGGTTCTAAAAAACGATGGATTTCCGTGGTCTGAGTCCTCTCAGACCACTACTTTCAAGTCGTTTTGATTGAACATTCACAAAACTTAGACCAAAGCCGTCAAAACTGCCAGATTGACAGATTGAACAGTCCGATAAAATTGAGATTGGCTAAATAAATCAAAAATAGCGCATCGGCTTAATACGATATTGTAAGAACCGCAGTTATTTAATGTTTTTTGTTTTTTAATCACAAAAATTTACAAAATAATTGGTAATTTAAGATTCAATTTTCACTTATAATCGTTGCCAGTAGTTGCGTATAAATAAACAAAGTTCTGGTTTATTTTAAATATCTGATTATTAGCTAATTATAACACTTTTCGTTGTTCGTTTTTCACTATTCACTATTTATCAATTATTGTAGAACAAAAAATAGCCATGAAACTAATCGAAACCCTCGGCGTACATACCCCTATCTCAAAAGAAATTGAGGTATTTTTGAAACAAAACTTGACCATTCGCAAATACCAGAAAGGTACTGTTTTGTTAGATGTCGGTCAGGTTTGCGGTCATATTTATTTTGTAGAAAGTGGACTGGCACGGGCATATTTAGCGTCCGACAAAGGCGAAGACATAACGACGTTATTGGCCGAAAGTGGCGATTTTATTTATTCGCCCGAAAGTTTTTTAACACAAATGCCTTCATTGGAAACCATAGAACTGTTGGGCCAGTCAGAAATTGTTGCCATTCCGCTACATATACTCACCCAACTTTACGACAACTACCCTGCGGCCGATAGAATTGGACGGCTCGTAACCGAAAAATATATATTGATGTACAACAAACGAGTGAACGTCATGCGGAGTACCCTTGCATCGGTTCGTATAAGTCAGTTTATGGCTCAATATCCCACTATTTTTGAGCAAACACCCAACCACCACATTGCCTCCTACTTAGGCATAGCCCGTGAAACTCTGAGCAGATACATGAGCGGCAAGCACAAAAATTGATTTATGTCACATTCAAAATTGATTTACATCACATACATTAGTCATAAATAGTACTGAACTTTGTAAAAATAAATCTTCGTACCCATCTTGACAGATTTAGGTGAGGCTTCGTGGTAACTAACTATTTCATTTAAAACCAATACAAAATCATGAAAAAGCATTGGAGTTGGCTGGTGTCCGTGGTAACGGTTGCATCTATTGGGTCGGGTTGTAACGACAAAAAGTCGTTTCTGGAAACCCCTGAGAAAAACACATTCTCAAACGCACGAACGGCAAGCGATGCTGCACTTGAGGTCAATGGAAATGGCGCAACAAGTTTTTACCACAAAGTATAAGCGATATACTTGTTGATGATAACAAAGTTTTGGTCAATAGAATAGAACAGGCAAATTACTCTGGGACATACCCTCGCCAGATATAAAACTCAACAAAATTTCAGATTCGTGGTTTCAGGGTTTTGTAACGGGTGTACCAGCCCAAAATGGTAAAAAAGGCAAAATCATAGCCACCACCGACCATAGTATTTATTGCTTTGAGGCCGTAAAATAAATAAGAACATGAAGACCAATTACATCAAAAAATTATTTGTGTTGCTGATACTACTTTGTGGTAATGGGTTTGATGCCGATGCCGCCCAGAGTGTTACTCACACAGATAGCGTTTTGGTTGTCAATAAAGAGCCAGATAATATCAGAGCCGAAGCTGCCAGAGATGCCGTTGTGTACTACAAAGACCATTCATTTTTAATAAAGGGCATACTTTTGTCTTGGTTGCTGACACCAATAGGAGGTTATCTCATCATGCAAAATGAGTTAGAAACAGCACCCACCGACAACTTAAATATGCCTATCGACAAAGGTGAAAACCCAGCTTACGTTGAAGCCTATCGCCTAAAAGCATGGGAGATAAAAAAACGCCGTGTCCAAACGTTTTTTACTGTTCTGACTGTCGTTTACGCCACAATCGCACTCATA